>NZ_JBHTHZ010000014.1:0-825336 GCF_042676805.1 Mucilaginibacter litoreus
CAAGCCTTTTTTTAACTTTTTTCAGGGCCCTTTTTAAACCCCTCAAACACCCTTCCTTCCTTCACTCCCCCAACCCTCAGGCGGGCTGCAAAGGTGCAAATTTTTAGCTTATCTTCCAAGTGTTAATTTCACTTTTTTTCCTTTGCACAATCTCAAAAAACAACGCCCTTTCGATTAAGAGCGGATACAAATGTACAACGAAACACCACTTGCTGCCAAAGAAATTTTAAAAAAATTAAAACAATTTATAACCCATTGAAAGCTAAGTATAAACCCCATTATTAACCATCAATTTACCACCTGTTCACATTAAAACAACATAGTGATAAATGCGTGAATCGTCCAAAAAAACGCGTAAAAAGGACATTTTGAACGCCAAATTGCGTCAAACTTAACGGGAAAAGCCCTAAAATTTTTCTGTACTTTTGATAATATATATGATCAATCACGCTTTTCCGGACAAGTTTTTAGAGAATCTGGCTACCGAACCAGGCTTTGACAAGCATAGTTTTGTTAATGCTCATGAATCAGACACTCAAATAACGTCTGTACGATTAAACCCTTTTAAGCCATCAAACATAAAAACGGACAGCCAGGTGCCGTGGTGTCCGAATGGTTTTTATCTGAACAGCCGCCCCTCGTTTACTTTTGACCCGCTTTTTCATGCGGGCGCCTATTATGTACAAGAGGCATCATCCATGTTTATACATCATATATTATATAGTATAAGGCCAGATAAGGCAGACCCTATAAAGGTACTTGACCTTTGCGCTGCCCCTGGCGGTAAAAGCACGTTACTTAATTCGGCACTTGAGCCTACCGATCTGCTTGTTGCCAACGAGATCATTAAAACGCGTGTACCTGTATTGACAGATAACCTTAACCGCTGGGGAACATCAAACACTATAGTTACTAATAACGACCCGCGCGACTTTGCGCCTTTAAGAAACTTTTTTGATATCGTACTGGTTGATGCCCCCTGCTCGGGCTCGGGTATGTTTCGTAAAGACACAGAAGCCATGAATGAGTGGAGCGAAGCTAACGTTGAACTTTGCCATCAGCGGCAGGAACGTATACTGGCCGATATTTATCCGGCCATTGCAGAGGACGGTTACCTTATATATAGTACCTGCTCTTACTCGCACCAGGAAAATGAAGACATTTTAGATTGGCTTTGCCAAACCTTTGATATGGAAAGCATCCGCATGCCCATCAGCAGCGACTGGGGTATTGTTGAGAGCGAGTCGCCCATGGCCAAGGCCTGGGGTTACCGTTTTTATCCTGGAAAGGTTATGGGCGAAGGATTATTTGCGGCCTGTCTGCGTAAGCGGGAGAACAGTGGCCAGAGCAATTACAAAAACAATTCACAACAAAAGCTGCCTGCTAAAGAGATTGACATTGTAAAAACCTATATCAACGAACCGGACGACCTGTATTTATTAAAGGTGAATGATGATTGGCTGGGGATAAACCGCGAGCATAAGGAGAGCCTTAACACACTGCACAGGCATTTGTATATAAAGAAGTCGGGAGTAAGAATAGGTAAACTCGCGGGGCGAGATCTGATACCAGACCATGAATTGGCCTTAAGCCTTATGATAAATAAAGATGCGGTGCTTTCAACAGAATTAAGTAAAGAGCAGGCCATTCAATACCTCCGCCGGGATAATATTGATATAGAGATTATAGGGAAAGGCTGGAGTTTGATGGCCTATGAAGGCCATGCGTTAGGTTGGGCAAAACTTTTACCCAACCGGATCAATAATTATTATCCGAAAGAAATAAGGATATTTTCGCAAAAGCAGGAATACTAAGTTGTTAGGAATTAAGGTTTATAACTCCTTTAAACACTAATTCAGCAGGACCTTCTAAAAAAATATTACTGAACTTTTCACCGTCATAATCAAACCGGATGTTGAGGTTGCCGCCCAATACCCTTACAGGTGTGCTGATGATACCGCTTTGATGGTTATGTTTTGCCATAGCTAACGCTACAGCAGTTACACCTGTTCCGCAGGCGTAGGTTTCATTTTCAACACCGCGTTCAAACGTTCGTACAAAATAGCCTTCACCTTCTTTTTGCACAAAGTTAACGTTGATACCCTCCTGTTTATAGGTTGCATTATTACGGATAGCGTAACCCTCGTTGTATACGTCTTTAACTTCCAGATCGCTCGCCAATTTAACATAATGGGGCGAACCGGTATTTAACACATATGCTTCCCCGTCCTGGTCAATCCGGGTAACATCTATCATTTGCAGACTAACCCAGTCGCCAGCTTCTGAAATTTTGGCATGATGCAGACCGTCTGTGGCAAGAAATTTTGTCGCATCATCAATAACACCAAGGTGTTTGGCAAACGCTACAATGCAACGGCCTCCATTACCGCACATGCTTCCTTCGTTTCCATCGGCGTTATAATATATCATCCTGAAGTCGTAACCCGGTTCATCTTCCAGCAACATCAAACCATCGCCGCCTATCCCGAACCTTCTGTCACATAACTGCGCAACACTCTCTTTATCAATCCCTTTCAAAACGCTTAACCGATTGTCAATTAAAATGAAATCGTTCCCGGCACCTTGATATTTATAAAAATTTATCTGCACAGTACTATAATTATTTGCTTACGTTTAATATTAAGTTCGATAAGCAACAAATATAATTGAACATTACTCACAATTTAACAATATTTAACATTATTACATATACCTTATTATTGATTATTTCGTCTATATGGTATTAAATTTGAATTCTCTTAAATATAAAGAGCAAAAAGAAAGAAGATAATATGAAAAAATTTGGTTTAACATTACTTACCGCTTTTGCAGGCGGCGCTCTTGCTTTGGGTGCATACAAGTTTGCCGAAAACAAGTATGACCAAAACATGAGCATAGAAGATAAACAGAAGGTATATTTTGCGAGTAATCCGCAGGCCGGCAATGTAGTTTCATCTGCAGGATCTGTTGATCTGACGCAGGCTGCTGCAGAGGTTACCCCGGCCGTGGTGTATATCCGTACAACTTACTCCAGCAACTCATCTGATGGCGGTTCAGATCCGTTTGAGCAAATGTTTGGGCAGATGTTCGGGCAACGCATGCGCCCTCAGGGCCCTCAAATGGCATCTGGTTCGGGTGTGATAATTTCTCCTGATGGTTACATTGTTACCAACAACCACGTTGTAGCTAAAGCCGAGAAAATTCAGATCGTTACCAACGATCACCATAGCTACGAGGCTAAAGTGATTGGTACCGACCCGAACACCGATCTTGCGTTGATAAAGGTTAACGCTACCAACCTCCCTATTGTAAAATTGGGCAATTCTGACGCGGTACGTGTTGGCGAATGGGTATTGGCTGTAGGTAACCCTTTCAAATTAAACTCAACCGTTACCGCCGGTATAGTTAGCGCTAAAGGCCGTAGTATTGGTATTATCGGCCGTGATGAACAAGAAGAAAGTCCGTTCCCTGTACGTCAGCAGGAAACCCCTTCTTTAAGAAAAGGCATCGAATCTTTCATTCAAACTGATGCCGCTATTAACCCTGGTAACAGTGGTGGTGCATTGGTGAATACTAACGGCGAATTGATAGGTATCAACGCCGCTATTGCATCTCACACCGGTTCTTACGAAGGATATGGTTTTGCCATCCCAATCAACCTGGCTAAAAAGGTGCTGAATGATATTAAAAAATATGGCGCCGTTAAACGTGGTTATGTAGGTATAGGCTTTGCCGATCTGAGCGACCCTGATGCTGCTAAACAAGTTAAGAGCGATAAAACTAACGGCTTATATGTTACCAGTATTGTTGATGGCAGCGGCGCTGAACAGGCAGGTATAAAAGAAGGTGATATTATTACCAAAGTTGAAGGTAACACCGTTTATGAATCTTCAGACCTGCAGGAGCGTGTTGCACGTTTACAGCCTGGTGATAAAATTAACCTGACTGTATTGCGTAATGGCAGCGAGAAAAACTTCACTGTAACACTTAAAGCTGATGCCCCCGCAAATAAAACTGCCGCGGTATCAAAATCTGCCACCGAGTTATACAATAAACTGGGCGCAAGTTTTCAACCGTTAAGCGCTGCGCAAAAAGCTAAGTTCCATGTAAACTCTGGTGTACTGGTTACTCAGGTTCGCAGGGGCGGAGTATTTGATGATACAGAAATACCTGTTGGGTCGGTAATCACTTCTATCAATAAACAAGCTGTTAATAGCGTAGAAGACATTGATAAAGCGATCACCAACCTACGAAATGGCCGACTAATGATTAGTGGTTATTACCCTGATGGAGGCAGCTTCAATAACATATTTGATGTTCAATAATCTATAATTTAATTGAACAAAAAGGCTCGATCTTGATTGATCGAGCCTTTTTTGTTGTTATTGTCCCGTCCTACCTCCTCTAAATTCAAATCATTCCTTAACTTTTGTGTCGATGGTAATAGTTACAGGGCCATCATTAATGAGGCTTACCTTCATGTCGGCACCAAAAATACCTGTTGCAACTTTTTTTCCGGTTAGGTTCTCAAGCGTTGCTATCATTTTTTCATAAAGTGGTATGGCTTTATCTGGCCGGGCCGCGCGTATAAACGACGGACGGTTGCCTTTTTTAGTCTGCGCGAATAGCGTAAATTGAGATATCAGTAAAATGTTACCGCTGATATCAGCAAGGGCTTTGTTCATCAGCCCATTTTCATCGCTAAACACCCGAAGGCCAACTATTTTTTGGGCCAGCCACTGCAGGTCTTCATCGGTATCGGCATCTTCGATACCTAATAGTATCATAAAACCAGCATCTATTTGCCCGGTTATTTTATCATCTACCTTGCATGACGCTTCTGAAACCCGTTGTATTACTGCACGCATATTTAAAATTAGAATTCAGGATTTTTAGATTCAGGAAACAAGGTTATATACCGTTGAGGATATTAATTGATCCTGACCTTTGCTTAACATTTTGCCTCTTTTAAGACCGTGTATCATTGCCATTATAAATACTTAAGTAACTATCATACCGGGTAATTGAAATTTCACCTTCCTCAAGGGCCTCCAGCACAGCACACCCCGGTTCATTGATGTGGCGGCAGTTGTTAAAGCGGCAATTGTTCATCCGCTCACGCATTTCCGGGAAAAAGTGCCCAAGTTCCTGTTTTTCAATATCAATGACCCCTAATTCGCGTATTCCGGGGGTATCGATGATATGCCCGCCCTGTGGCAGTTCAAACATTTCTGCAAAGGTAGTAGTGTGCATCCCTTTGTCACTCCAGTCGGATATCATGTGTGTTTTCAGATCAAGTTCGGGCAGCAGGCGATTGATCAAGCTGGATTTACCCACGCCAGAATGCCCTGTTAATAAGGTGACTTTATCCTTAAGCAGATCTTGTAATTGTTGAACGTTGGTACCTTCTAATGCCGATACCTCATAGCACGGATAACCAATTTGTTCATAAATATCCTTATACTCGGCCAGCACTTCCAGGCCTTCATCACTGAAAAGGTCAAGCTTATTGAATACCAATGAAGCCGGGATATCGTATGCCTCGGCAGTCACCAGAAAGCGATCGATAAATCCTAAAGATGTCCTAGGCGATGCCAGCGTTACGATCAAAAATGCCTGATCAAGGTTAGCCGCTATGATCTGTGCCTGTTTAGAAAGGTTGACCGATTTACGGATAATGTAATTCTTTCGCTGATGCAGGTTAGTAATTACCCCTGTGCCTTGCTCGGGTTCCATTTCAAAATCAACCAAATCGCCAACTGCAAGAGGGTTAGTGGTGGTAATGCCTTTTATTCTGAACTTCCCTTTTATACGGCAATCGAACAGATCATTACCAGATTTTACCTGGTACCAGCTCCCTGTCGATTTTATAATTAATCCCTGCATAAGTGCGCAATTTATAAAAGATTAAAAGGTTTGAAAAAATAAAACTATTTGCATTTGGTATTTAATATAAAATCTACTTACTTTACCGGCATTATAAGTTATGATAACTAACAGGACCACAATTATTACCATTATTACCACCGGGATAAATTTCGGAGGAAGATAATCGTATGGTGTAAAACATAAACAAAACCAAACTGAAAGCCTTCCTCCGAAACGGGGAAGGCTTTTTTATTTACATTTAAAATGAAAGTATTAAAATTCGGTGGCACATCTGTAGGGTCGGTAGGCAGCATTAAAACCCTGCTTGAAATTTTAAAAGCCGAAGATGAACAAGGTAGCCGGCCAGTAGTCGTGTTATCAGCCATGAGTGGGGTAACCAATTTACTGATCTCCATGGCAGAAGGTGCTGCCGAAGGCCATGAATTTACCGCCCAATTGGCCGAGTTGGAAAAGCGCCACTTTGATGTAGTTAAAGCCTTGCTTGATGTTCAGAATCAAAACCCGGCTTTTACCCGCCTGAAAATCCATTTTAATCAACTGGAAGAATTGTTGCAGGGGGTACTTACCCTGCGCGAACTTACCCCAAAAACACGAGACCAGATAGTTAGCTATGGCGAGCGTTGCTCTGCATTAATGGTAAGCAAGATAGCCGCTCAGCATTTCGGTAACGTACTGTTTACCGATGCAGCTGAGCTGATAAAAACGGATAGCAGCTTCGGTAACGCCAAAGTAAACAATGAGCTTACCGATCTGCTCATTAGAAACTATTACCAGGAAAATAAGGATAGCTTGCTGATTGTAACCGGATTTATTGCCGGGAACGAAGCCGGGCAAACAACCACCTTAGGCCGCGGTGGCAGCGATTACACCGCAGCCATATTAGGGGCCGCTTTAAACGCCGAAGAAATACAAATATGGACAGATGTAAACGGTATGATGACGGCCGACCCCAGGATAGTGAAAAAAGCCTTCCCTTTAGAAGAGCTTACCTATACGGAAGCTATGGAGCTATCCTACTTTGGTGCCAAAGTTATTTACCCGCCAACTATGATACCGGCGTTCCTGAAAAAAATCCCAATCGTAATAAAAAATACTTTTGAGCCGGCTTTTCGGGGTACCGTTATCCGCCATGATTGCAAATCGTCTACCCTTCCTATTAAGGGTATATCTTCAATTAACAATATTAGCATCCTTAATTTACAGGGAAGCGGCATGGTGGGGAAGTCGGGCTTTAGCGGCAGGCTGTTTTCTTTACTGGCCCGCGAGCAGATCAATATTATACTGATTACCCAGTCATCTTCAGAGCATAGCATCACCTTTGCCGTTCAGCCCGATGATGCAGGCAAGGCCCAGCGGTTAATTGAGCAAGAGTTCGAGTTAGAGTTGTTAGCTAATAAACTTGAACCGGTTTTAATAGAGCGCGGCCAGGCGATACTGGCAATTGTAGGCGAAAACATGAAACAAACCCCGGGCATGAGCGGTAAGCTATTTCATGCACTTGGGCGTAATGGTGTAAACGTAAGGGCAATTGCACAAGGTTCGTCAGAGTACAATATATCGGTAATAATATCTGCTGCCGACCTATCTAAAGCGCTGAACGCCGTACACGATGCATTTTTTATTGAATTAACTAAGACCCTGCATGCCTTTTGCCTGGGCACAGGCAATATCGGCCGGACACTTTTCAGCCAGCTAAACGGGCATAAGGAGTATCTTGAAAAGAATAATGGCATACAGGTAAAAATCGCCGGTATCAGTAACACCCGTAAAATGATGTTCAACAGCGACGGCTTATCGCTGGATACCTGGAAAGACGATCTTGCCGAATCTATACACACTGCGGATCTGCCGGCTTTTATAGCAAAAATGAAAGAGATGAACCTGCCGAACTGTGTGTTTATTGATAATACCGCCAGCCCTAAACCAATAGAATTTTATGAAGAAGTTTTCAAATCAAACATATCGGTAGTTACCTGTAATAAAATAGGCAACTCGGCGTCATTTTCACAATACAAAATGTTTCGGGATACTGCCCGCCGCCATGGTGTCGACTTTTTTTATGAAACCAACGTTGGTGCGGGATTACCCATCATACGCACCCTAAAAGACCTGATGAGCAGCGGCGACAGGATACAGTGCATCGAGGCAATTTTATCAGGCACTATATCCTATATATTCAATCACTTTAAAGGCGATGTCAGCTTTCATGACGTAGTGAAAGAAGCGCAGGACAAAGGGTACACGGAGCCTGATCCGCGCGACGACTTGAGCGGCCGCGACTTTATGCGCAAAATACTGATACTTGCCCGAGATGCAGGCCATGAAATGGAAGAAGCTGAAGTAGAGATTGAAAGTGTACTCCCGAAAGCCTGCCTGGAAGCTGCAACGGTAGATGATTTCTACAATGCGCTGAAAACCGAGGATGCTTACTTTAATGATCTTAAAGACAGGGCCCTGAAAGAAAAGAAAGTATTACGTTATATAGGCAAACTGGAAAACGGCAAAGCTTCCATCACCCTGCAAATGGTTGATGAAAACCACCCTTTTTATATGCTGAGCGGTAGCGATAACATCATCTCCTTTACTACCGACCGTTACAAAGAGCGGCCGCTGGTGGTTAAAGGCCCTGGCGCCGGCGCCGAGGTAACAGCAGCAGGGGTATTTGCGGATTTGATTAATGTGGGAGCTGATTAAGATCAAAAGAATAAAGATCAGGATAAAAGATAATTGGAATTCTGTACTCACAAAGGGCGGAAAGCGGATTTTTAAAGAAAATAATATGAACGATATTCAGGAAGTGAAAGATACCTTGGCCACTAAACCTCAACATCTTACAGATAGTGTGCATGTTTTCGCCCCTGCCACAGTAGCTAATGTGGTTTGCGGCTTTGATGTATTAGGCTTTGCGGTTAATGAACCCGGCGACGAGGTGATTATGCGCCTTACTAATAAGCCCGGTATCACCATCAGCAAGATTACAGGCGACGAAGGCAGACTGCCGCTTAACCCGGCAAAAAATACAGTAAGCGTAAGTGTTGAACATTACCTTAAAAGTATCGACCGTACTGATATCGGTGTTGATATAGAGCTGCATAAAAAAATGCCTATAGGCAGCGGACTGGGCTCCAGTTCGGCAAGTACAGTAGCAGGATTATTCGCTATAAAAACTTTATTAGGCGATGATACCGACCCATCCACCCTATTGCCATTTGCCATGAAAGGGGAAGAAATGGCCTGCGGACATGGGCATGCAGATAATGTGGCGCCTGCGCTCTTAGGCGGCTTTGTTTTGATACGCAGCTATGAACCTCTGGATGTAGTGCGCTTACCACATCCTGAAAATTTATGGTGCGCCATTGTTTTTCCTGACGTAGATGTGCCTACCCGCGAGGCACGGCAGATCATCCGCAACAAAATAAACATGAAGGATGCCGTAACGCAATGGGGTAATATTGCCGGCCTGGTGAGCGGCCTGTTTATGCAGGATATTGATCTCATAGGCCGTAGTATGAAGGATATATTGGTTGAACCTGTCCGCAGTATGTTAATACCCGATTTTTATGAGATGCGCCAAATGGCGATGGATATGGGGGCGGTAAGTTTTGGCATCTCCGGCTCGGGGCCATCCGTATTTGCGTTCACCCGCGATGAAGAAACCGCAAAGCTTATTACCAATAAACTACGTAACCATTTAACAGGTATTAAAATAGGTTCTTATGGCTATGTATCTACTATTAATGATGCAGGGCCAAGAGTGATGTGTTAACTGTCTGAATCAGAATTTACAGAATTGAATGATTTACAGAATGTATTAAGTTAATCATTATTTCTCCAATTCTGATTCAGGTAAAAATTCTAATAATTCTCAAATTCTGTAAATTCTGATTCAGACAACAATGAAATTCTACAGTACAAACAATAAAGATCTAAGGGTTGACTTCAAAGACGCGGTTTTTAATAGTATGCCGCAGGACAAGGGTTTATACATGCCCGAAAGCATACCGGTTTTGGATGATAAGTTTCTGAACAATCTTGACCAATACACACTACCCGAAATTGCTTTCCATGTGGCACAAAACCTGTTAGGCGATGACATACCTGCCGTCGACTTAAAAGCGATCATCCATGATGCCATCAACTTTTACGCTCCAATAGTTGAACTGGAAAAAAATGTGTACGTGCTGGAGCTTTTCCACGGGCCATCTCTCGCGTTCAAGGATTTCGGCGCACGCTTCATGAGCCGGGTAATGAGCTATTTCCTTAAAGAAGGCGAAAAACAACTGGACGTTTTGGTAGCTACTTCCGGCGATACAGGCGGCGCAGTAGCATTAGGCTTTTTAGGTGTGCCCAATACCAGGGTAACCATTTTGTATCCTAAGGGCAAAGTTAGCCACATACAGGAGCTGCAGTTAACAACCAACGGACAAAACATTCGTGCGCTTGAAATTGACGGAACTTTTGATGACTGCCAGGCTTTGGTTAAGCAGGCCTTTACCGATGTTGAACTAAATGAAAGCTTCCGGTTAACATCGGCTAATTCCATCAACATAGCAAGGCTCATCCCACAAACATTTTACTATTTCAACGCTTATGCCCAGTTGCTTCGCAAGGGCGTTAACAAAGTAGTGTTTTGTGTACCCAGCGGTAATTTCGGCAATATTGGCGCAGGGCTGCTCGCCTGGAAAATGGGCCTGCCCGTCGTACATTTTGTAGCGGCTACAAATGCAAACGATACGGTTCCTGCATTTCTTAAAACGGGTGTTTATGAGCCTAAGCCATCTGTTGCTACATTATCAAACGCTATGGATGTAGGCAATCCAAGCAATTGGGTGCGCATTGCTGATTTGTTTGACCAGGATGTTGATACATTAAAAGAGTTGATAACAGGTTACGCTTATACCGACGAGGAAACTTTACAGGCTATTGAGCAATTATCAAAAAATGATAATTACGTTGCCTGCCCGCATACAGCTATCGCCTGGAAAGCGTTAAAAGAGTACCGGCAACAAAATTCGCCAGAAGACACCGCCGGCATATTCCTTTCTACCGCGCACCCGTGTAAATTTCCGGATGTTTTTAAACCGGAGATAGCTGAAAAAATAGATGTGCCATCACAAGTTGCCGAACTGGAAAAGAAAGAAAGCCATGCAGTAAGTTTAAGTACAGATTTTGAAGAATTTAAAAGATATTTGCTGGATAATGCATAGCAACATGAATTATTTAAAAGCCCGTTTGGGCTTAGTAGCATCTGTTATTTTACTTTCTATATCCGCTTGTACCAGCAACCAGCCTTTTGATCGCCGTGGATGGAATGACGGCGACGGGATTGACTTTCCGAGAAGAAACCTGATGGTTGATGACCTGCTGGAAAAATACAAATTTAAAGGTATGAAGTATAAAAACGTAGTAGGTTTACTTCATGAGCCCGACCGTTTCAGTGATGACAGCACCAGCTTTCATTATGAGCTGATCAGAAAAATGAATGTCCTTGACACCGTTAAAACCAAAAACCTTGTATTCTGGTGGAACAAAAAAGATTCGGTGATCTCTGATGTGAAAGTAGTGGAGAAAGAATATCCTAAAAAAGAAATAAAGAAGTGATCAACACCATCATATTCGACCTGGGGGCGGTACTTATCGACTGGAATCCGCATTACCTTTACCGCAATTTGTTCGAAGATGAAAAGCAAATGCTTAGCTTCTTAACAAACATTGCAACATCTGACTGGAACGAGGAACAGGATGCGGGCAGATCATTGGCGGAAGGTACCGAGTTGCTGGTCAAACGGTTTCCGGAGCACGAAGCAAACATCAGAGCTTTTTATGGCCGGTGGCAAGAGATGCTTGGCGGCGCATTCGAAAATACCGTTGCCATACTTAAACAACTAAAGGAAAGCGGCAAATACAAAATATATGCGCTCACCAACTGGTCGGCCGAGACCTTTCCTATAGCCCTGGAGCGTTACGAATTTCTAAGCTGGTTTGACGGGATAGTGGTGTCCGGTACAGAAAAAATGCGGAAACCTAACCCCGAATTTTACGAGTTGCTTTTGACCCGCTATAATGTAAAGGCACAAGAAGCTTTATTTATTGATGATAACCTTCGCAATGTATTGGCAGCAGAGAAGGTAGGCATTCAATCGATACATTACAAGTCGTCCGGCCAGTTAAAGTTTGAACTGGAACAACGAAATATCTTATAACGCCAGAACCAATCCAATCCATATAAAAAAGAAAGCCCCGCTTGTATTATCAGCGGGGCATTTCTTACTAACTAAACTAACTAACTTTCTTTTTATTTACTGGTGCCAAACGGGATGTAAACACCAAAGGTGATGTTGCGGCCCATGTTGTAAACACCATAATTAGGGTCTTCCTGGCTATACCGCCCTGGCCTTAATCTGCTTAAAGCATCATAATATGCCTTATTGGTAAGGTTAGTACCGCTAACATATAATTTAAACGGTTGTTTGCCGATGTTAAATGTTGCGCCTACACCTGCATTCAGTAAAGTATAGCCCTGGGCGGGTGTCTCGAAAGTCTCATCTACCCTGTTCTGCTTAAAATAGTTGTCGATGCCTGCGTAAAAATAAAAGTCGTTAAGGCCCTTTATTTTTGGCTCAAAGCGTAATGTATTATGTAAAACACCGGCTGGTATCAATGCCAGCGGCCTGTCGAACGTTGTGTTTTGAGCATGCGTATAGCTAAATGTATTTTCCAGGTGAATAAATGAAACAGGGTGCAATGTAAGGTTACCTTCAAAACCATACAGGTTGGCATTTACCTGCCCGTAACGGTAGGTATCAAAGGAACGCAGCTCACCGGTTTCCTCATCCTCTACGGTAGTTTGCTCGTTATTGTTATTTGAAGCATAGATAAAGTTATGGATGTAGTTTTCATATACACCTATGCTGCCTGTTATCATTCCTGAGCCATACTCCAAGGTAGCATCAGCCTGATAGCTGCGTTCGGGTGATAAATCGGCATCACCTATTTCATATCGTGTTGTACCCTCGTGTACCCCATTAGAGCCTAATTCCGCAGGGTTAGGCGCCCTGAATGCTGAACCGGCATTCGCCTTGAAATTAAAATTATCATTAAATACATAGGTATATCCAAGGGCACCGCTAACATTTGAAAAATTATTATCAAAGCCCTGGAATATCGGGTTGCCTTCATCGTCATTCTGCGCCTTACCTTTGTTCTTTACATAATCAAACCTTGCACCGGCGCTAAATGTGTTTTGTCCCCACATTTTTTTCAGGTAAATAAAGGCACCTGTGCTAAATTCGTCATAAGCAGGAATCAGTAACTCTTCACCAAGGTTAACACTATGCCCAAGGCTACTGCTTAAGCCTACAACAGGGTGCCAGCCGTTACTTTCCGGCAGATAGTATTTGGCATCCAAAGAGTAAGTATCCAGATTAAAAAATAAATTAGGCACCGGTGTTTCTTCCAACTCGCGGCGCTGATTTTTTTGATAACCTAAATCGAGCTTCAGGGAAGAGCTGTTGCCAAACAAAAAGTTATTGTTTAAGGCTATTTTATAATGCCTGATATCCTGACGTGGGTAATCTATAGTCCTGTCGGTTGAGTTATAGTATAATGGGTCGCCTGGCTCTGCATCATAAAAACCTATGTTATTTTTAAAATAAGAGAAGTTAAGGTGTGAATATCCCCATGATTTATTTACACCCAGCATACCGCTCACATTGGTTTGGTTAAAGCCGCTGTTGATGTAACGCCCTGCGGGAGTGTTGTAAGAGTAGGCATTCTGATAAGAACCCCGGCCTCTCCACACAAAGCCATCCTGGTTGCCGCTTAACATCACCGAAGTATTGGTTAAGCCGTTATTGGTTGAGTAATTAGTCAGAAACTCGCCCTGGATATTTCCCTGGACCGGCGTTGGCGGGTCGATAACATTAATCACACCACCCAATGCATCAGAGCCGTATTGCAATGATGCGGCGCCTCTTAAAACCTCTACCCTGCCGGCAGAGAACTGATCCATCTCAATACCATGCTCGTCGCCCCATTGCTGGCCCTGCTGTTTAACACCATCATTTAATGTTACTACCCTGTTATAGCTTAACCCGCGTATCACAGGTTTTGATATAGCCTGGCTGGTAGTTATCTGGCTGAAACCTGGTACTTGCTTAGCAAGGGCATCAATCAAATTGGTTGATGAACCCTGAAGCTGCTCCTTGGTAACTACCGATGCCGAAGTACTGTTGTACCGGCTACCCGCAGTAATCGGCGTACCTGTAATAACTACTTCATGCGATTCTATTATGCTGGGTTGCAGGGCAAACACCAGTGGCGCGTTAGATGAAAGGTCAACAGTTTGTGTTAATGATTTGTAGCTGAGGTATTGCACCTGTACTACAAAACGCCCGCGTGGCGGTACCGATTTAAATGTAAACTCGCCATTAACGTTGGTAGATGCGGCAAGATGCAGATCGGGGATGCTGACCGTAGCGCCGATAAGCGGCTCGTTGGTTTTGGCGTCAACAACTTTTCCTTTAATGTCTATAATATCGGCTGCAAATGCAGAAAATTGAATAAATACAAATAGAAAGCAATATAAAAGCTTCAGTTTCATAATAATAAATTAAAAAATCAGGAAAAATGCCACGGTAAGCGGCTTTAAACAGAAATGGTAATTATTAAGAAACTACAGGAGGGGCCCGGCCGGATGCGAGTATCTGGCCAATACTTTTAAAATTGTAACGCTGACTAACATAGACACGTTTTACACTCACAAAGCTGATAGCATAATTTGGCTTTACCAGCTCCATGTGCGTATGGTGCATACTATCACATATCTCGCATTTTTCTTTAAAAGCTTGCTTTGATGAATTGTGCGTATCGGCATAGGAAGTTTTATGAGCTGTCTTGATGATATTATGCTGATGCGCATACACCATATACTGCCCTGTCACAAAACAAAGCAGTAACGCCCATGCATACATCATATGTTTTAAGGATTTCTTCAAAACAGCATTTTCATTAAAACAATGCAAAAGTAATCATTAAAATGGCAATCGTAAGTTCAAATAGTAACAATGTTGTTAATTGTATATCATTAAATAAAGAATTTAACTCCTACACATCAGTATATTTGCCTTTATGAAACCTGCTGAAATAAATATAAAATGGGCTGCTTTGCAAGAGCGGATAGCGGAGGAATTTGACAATGAAAAGCCCGACATGAAGGTTATCCTGTTTTTGATAGGTGTGCAGGAACTTGGGCAGGGGCCGAGAAAATTTAGCAAGAGGCAAAAGGAGGAACTGATGCATATTGCGAATTGCAAATTGTTCAGCCAAATGGGGTTTTACGAACTGGAAGGGTTAGACCAGGATGGCTGGCCGCATTGGAAACTCGTAAAAACCATACCCAACTACACACTGCTTGAACAGGAATTGCTATTAAAATCCTTAGCGATCACATACTTTGAGACCGAGCTCGACTGGGAATTATAATATCACATATATGAAGAAACTTTTTACCCTTTTACTGCTTACGCTGGCTGTAAGCACCACTTTCGCCAAGCCACCAAAAAACCAGTATGTCCGCATCAGTACAACCTATGGCAGCGTTATCATCCGCTTGTATAACGAAACTCCGAAGCATCGTGATAACTTTATAAAACTCACCAAACAGGGTTTTTATAACGGCACCTTATTTCACCGCGTGATCCAGAACTTTATGATCCAGGGTGGCGATCCTGATTCGCGCGATACCAGCAAAAATAAGCCGGGCGCCGAACTGGGTAACGGAGATGTAAACTATACCGTTCCGGCCGAGTTTCGCGACAGCCTTTTTCATAAGCGCGGTGTTTTGGCGGCCGCCCGCGATGATAACCCAGCAAAGGCCTCAAGCGGTTGCCAGTTTTACATTGTAGAAGGCAGACGCTTTACTGCAGGCAAATTAGATACGCTGGAAAATACCCGGTTAAAGGGGCGGAAGATTCCTGCATGGCAGCGCGAAATTTACACATCTGTAGGCGGTGCACCGCACCTGGACCAGGGATATACCGTTTATGGGGAGGTAGTGAGCGGTATTGATATGGTTGACCGTATTGCCGCCGTTAAACGAGATGAGCGCGACCGCCCACTGCAGGATGTGCCCATGACTGTTGAATTGCTTAGCAAAAAAGAATGTAAACAATTGGATGAACTGTTATGGCCGAAGGCGAAATAGAACCGGCTACTTTAGATGATCTTGAAGAGATAACATTATTGTACCGGGATACTATCCTAATGGTTAATTCAAAGGATTACACAGCTGAGCAGACTGCTGCATGGTCAGGCAGGTATACTAATACTCTGGGTTGGACTGATAAAATCAATAGTCAACACTTTTTGTTGATGAGAGAGGATGGCCAGCTAACAGGTTTTTCATCGTTAACCAAAACCGGACATGTTGATATGCTATTTGTGCACAAAGATCATCAGGGCAAAGGCATCGCCAAACAATTACTTACAGAAATTGAGAAAGTCGCAATAGAAAAAGGCTTTCAAAACCTGACTACTAATGCCAGCAAAACCGCCCGCCCGGTATTTGAACATTTTGGCTTTACAGTAATTACAGAAGAAACAGTAGTTGTAGACGGTATAGCGTTGAATAACTATAGAATGAACAAGGCACTTAAATAATAATGAAAATAGTTACTTATAATGTTAACGGTATCCGCTCGGCCATCAATAAAAACTGGCTGGCCTGGCTGCAGGCTACCGATGCAGATGTAGTTTGCCTGCAGGAAATAAAGGCTACACCTGATGTGCTGACCGACCTTGGCCTGGTTGATGATATGGGCTACCGCCACTTTTGGTTCCCGGCAGAAAAGAAAGGATATAGTGGTACGGCCATTTTCACTAAACGCGTACCTAATCATGTGGAATATGGTTGCGGCATACCTGATTTCGACCGGGAAGGCCGTTGCATCCGGGTTGATTTTGATGAAGTATCCGTAATGAGTGTTTATTTTCCATCAGGATCGAGCGGCGATGAACGGCAGATATTTAAATTTCGTTTCCTTGACGAATTTGGCAAATACCTCACCTTGCTTAAATCAAGCATCCCTAACTTGGTGATTTGCGGCGATTACAACATCTGCCATCGCCCTATCGACATCCATAACCCAAAATCAAACGCTAATTCATCAGGTTTTTTGCCTGAGGAGCGTGAGTGGATGGAAAACTTTCTGGAGTCGGGCTTTGTTGATACTTTCCGCCATGTAAATAAGGAACCGCATAATTATACCTGGTGGAGTTTCCGGGCTAATTCACGCGCCAAGAATTTAGGCTGGCGTATCGATTACGCCATCGCCAGCAAAGAACTGGAGGATAACATCAAGCGCTGCGCCATACTTTCCGAAGCTAAACACTCCGACCATTGCCCGGTGTTGTTAGAACTGGAGTTTTAATTACATGCTAATGTAAAATGAAAAACAAAGGCTGGCATCTTTCATTAACAAAGCGTTGATTTGAGTTTTAATATTGCTATGAAACTAACCATCGGCTTTTCGCCATGCCCCAATGATACCTTTATATTTGATGCGCTTATCCACCACAAAATTGATACGGAGGGCTTAGAATTTGAGGTCTTTTACGATGATGTAGAAACCTTAAACCAAAAGGCTTTCCGTGGGGAGTTGGATATAACCAAACTCAGTTACCATGCCTTCGCTTACGCGGCAGATAAATATATTTTGCTTGATGCCGGCAGTGCTTTGGGCTTTGGTGTCGGCCCGCTTTTGATTTGTAAAGGCGATGCCGATGAGCTCCGGTCGCAACTTGAGGCCGGCAACCCGCAGCTTAAAATCGCTATTCCCGGCAAGTATACTACAGCCAACTTCCTGTTAGGACTTGCCTTTCCGGATGCTATTAATAAACAGGAACTGGTTTTTTCTGACATCGAGAACGCCGTATTGGATGGCCGTGCAGATGTAGGGCTTATCATCCACGAGAACCGCTTTACCTACCAGGATAAAGGCTTGCAAAAGATAATAGATCTGGGCGATTACTGGGAAAAACGCACTGGCTGCGCCATCCCGTTAGGTGGTATAGTGGCCAACCGCAACCTGTCTGCAGAAGTACAGCAAAAGATCAATCGCGTGCTGAAAAAGTCGGTGGAGTTTGCGTTTGCCAATCCTAAATCGGGCTTGGAATACATCCGCTCCCACGCGCAGGAAATGAGCGAAGAGGTAATGTACAAGCATATTGACCTTTACGTCAATAAATTTTCGGTTGATTTAGGTGAAGAAGGTAAAAAAGCAATTAAGCTGATGTTTGATACTGCGCTTGAAAAAGGCATTATACCGGCGATAGATAAGGACTTGTTTTTGAACGCGTAACTTTACGAGTGGCTTGTCCTGTGAGATTGCTTCATTATCGTTCGCAATGACATAAATATAAAATTGCGCCATTGCGAGGTACGAAGCAATCTCTTCAACAGTCCGTAGTAAAAATAAATGCGATTCATAGTGTTCACGAACACACAGGTGAACACCGTGAACACACATAAATCACTATGTATCAGATGTTTTAAAATACTGGTGACGCAACCATGTCAGCTACGCTGAAACAGCCGTAACCATCTATGACCGAAATACTTAAGTTAAATTACCCCGCTATCAAGTTTTACGACTTTTCTTTCAGCAGATCATCTGTCAGCTTTTCAAACTCGCTGATAAACTCGGTATAGTGCTCGCCGGTACCGGGGCCGCTGAAGCCTGTATGTATTTTACGCACATCACCCTTTTTATCGATGATAATAGTGGTAGGGAAACCTACAACTTTGGTTAGCGCCGGTAAACTTTTAGCGGTTTCCGCTTTATTGCTGGTATAGCCGGTTATCAGCAAAGGATAGGGTATGTTAAACCTGTTTTTAACTTGGGTAACCGCTTGCTTGGATTTGGCAAAGTCGGTAGTACGCTCATAAGCCAGCCCGATCACCTCAACGCCTTTAGGTTGATACTTTTTATAGTATTTTACCATGTAAGCGGTTTCGTCCATACAATTAGGGCACCACGAACCCATTATTTGAATAATAACTACTTTATTCTTAAAACGCGCGTCATCCAGTGATACCGGTTTGCCGTTAAGATCATTAAAGGTAAATTCTAACTTTTTATAGCCGGGCTTTAATGCCGTCAGCGAGTAGGCATCGGGCAGCCTGGCGTTTTCATTGCGCACAGCCGACCATACATCCTTACCCGTCAACCCCGAATAAAATTTGCCATCAGTCAGGGTATTATTATCGCTTATCCCGGCTGTAAATAAAAAAGCATGGCCACCGTCAAAGCATGAAAGGTAGAGGCTGTCGCCATTGATACTACCTTCCAGGAAACGGTAATCGCCGGTAGTAGTTAAAAACGTGCCGGTCACCTTTTGCCCCGCTTGCTTAAATTCACCAACGGTGGTGTCACGTTCGGCACCTTCACCAAATATAGCCGACCAGCGCCCCTGGACATTGTGGTTACCTTTTGCCGGAGATTTAAAAAAACGCCAGTTGGTGCCGGGTGTTGCAGTAAAATCCATCGGCACATCTTTTTCGCCAAGATGCTTTATAAATTGCCCGGTTAAAGTATTGCCGGTATGTTTTAGGTGAAACTCAGAGTCAAACAAAGGCATTTTTATAAATACCGAGTCGCCTTTAGCGTTTATATCCGTTACCTTAAAACGTTCAGTACTGTTAATTACATAAAGCTCCTGCTTGCCGGTAGCATTAACCACATCAAAGTTAAAAGGGATCTCCTGAGCAGATGCCGTTTTTAAAACGCCCCGCCAAACACCCGTTTGCAATTTGGTTTGCGCTAATGTTATGTGAGATAGCGCAGCAACCAGTACCGCGCTCAATATTGTCTTTCTTATCATTTTAAAAATAGTCGACTAATTTTATATACTTTTTCAAAAGTAACAAAAGCTGTGAAACTATTTCAATACTTCGCGCGAAATTACAATCCGTTGAATTTCTGACGTTCCTTCATATATCTGGGTGATCTTGGCGTCACGCATTAGGCGCTCTACATGATATTCCTTTACATAACCATAGCCGCCATGTATCTGCACAGCCTCTATGGTAGTACGCATAGCCGTTTCAGAAGCAAACAATTTTGCCATTGAAGCAGCTTGCGCATAAGGCAAGCCGTTATCTTTAAGCCATGCTGCACGATGGCAAAGTAAACGTGCCGCTTCTATCTCGGTAGCCATATCTGCAAGTTTAAACTGAATAGCCTGCAAGTCGGCCAATGGTTTGCCAAACGCATGGCGTTCCTTTGCATATTGCACCGAAAGTTCATAAGCACCGGCGGCAATGCCCAGGGCTTGCGAGGCTATCCCTATCCGGCCACCTTCAAGCGTGGCCATGGCAAACTTAAAACCAAACCCTTCCTCGCCAATGCGGTTCTCTTTGGGCACTTTAACATCGGTAAACATCAATGAGTGGGTGTCTGATCCGCGTATGCCCAGCTTGTTTTCTTTAGGCCCGATGGTAAAACCTTCCATCCCTTTTTCAACGATCAACGCGTTGATACCCCGATGTTTTTTATCTGGATCTGTTTGTGCCATTACTATGTAGGTAGATGCCGTGCTGCCATTGGTTATCCAGTTTTTGGTGCCATTAAGTAAATAGTGGTCGCCCATGTCTACAGCGGTAGTCCGCTGAGAAGTAGCGTCAGATCCGGCTTCAGGTTCACTCAGGCAAAAAGCGCCTATCACTTCGCCTGTTGCTAATGGTACCAGGTATTTTTGTTTCTGTTCTTCGCTGCCATATTTTTCCAATCCATAACAAACCAAAGAGTTATTTACAGATACCACAACCGATGCAGAGGCATCTATTTTGGATAACTCTTCCATTACCAGCGAATAAGAAATGGCATCCATGCCGCTGCCACCATATTGCGGTGACACCATCATGCCCATAAAGCCTAATTCGCCAAGTTTCTTTATTTGTTCCGCCGGAAACTTTTGATGTTCATCTCTTTCAATAACGCCGGGCTTAAGCTCATTTTGGGCAAAATCACGCGCCGCCTGGCGTATCATTATTTGTTCTTCAGATAATTCAAATTGCATAAAGTAAATATAAGTACTATGCGTGCATAGTAAAAATATTATAACAAAAAAAGAGAGCTCTTGTGAAGCTCCCTTTTCCCCTAATTAATTTAAACTATTGATTAAACCCAAAATAAAAGAACATGATCATCTCAACTTGGGCGCCTGAGAATTCTAATTAAGCCTGACACTCAAAGAATATTTTTCACAGGTAGATGAAATTTTTTCAAAGATGTATGCAGGACCGATTAAGGTTTAACAAAACGTAAGCCATAATTTATTTTAATAGTGATAGTGGCTTTAATAAAAAGGATGGCATATACCCCATTTTATTACCAGACTATTAACCCAAAATCAAAACTAATTGATATAAGGCTTGATAATGAATACCTTAAACCATATTTATAAGTTTAACCACCTTTTTAAAAACCGGCTAAAAACAACAATATTTTTGGGTTTATTTTTATAAGAATTTGTATAAGCCGTTACTTAAATACATTTTTATAAAAAAATTATAATATAAAGATGTATAAGAATAAATATTATTCTGTTTTTCCATACACTTCATGTACCGTATTTAATACAAATAAATAAAATGACTTCAATTTTGAACACATCGCGTGTCCTGGTATCGTTAGTAGTACTCAGCCAGCTTTTAGGCGCATGTAAAAATAGGGATAAAACTTATGCTGAGCATGACGTACTGATAGGGCATATTGACAAAAGTGTAAAGCCCGGCGACGATTTCTTTAAATATGCGAACGGCAAATGGCTAAAGGAAAATCCAATACCAGCGGCTTACTCTTACTGGGGTATTGGCAATGTAGTGAACGACGACCTGCGTGATAAACTGAAAAAAATAAATGAAGACGCCTTAAAGGCTAATGCTTCAAAAGGCAGCAACACACAAAAGATCGGTGATTTTTACTACACCGGCATGGATACCCTTAAAATAGAAAAGCAGGGTATTGAGCCATTAAAGCCCGAACTGGAAAAAATTGACGCTGTTAAGGATATAAATGGATTGATTGCCGAGTTTGCTCACCTGGAAACCATAGGAGTAAATACACCTATCGGCGCTTATGCCGGACAGGACGACAGGAACAGCGAAAAGATATTGCTGCAGCTTTATCAATCGGGCATTGGCATGCCTAACCGCGATTATTATTTTAATACTGATGAGCACAGTACGGCTATACGTAACGATTATCAGCAAAAGCACCTGCCAACAGTATTTAAACTGATCGGGCTATCGCCCGAGGCCGCACTTGCCGCTACCAAAAAAACTTATGCGCTCGAAAAATCTTTGGCAGACAGCTCGCGTAAACTGGAAGACCTGCGCGACCCTTATCGCAACTACAATAAAATGCCGGTTGAAAATTTAAGCAAACTTTCGCCGGGCATTGATTGGAAGGCGACTTTTGAGGCAATGGACTACAAAGGTGTAGACACAGTTATAGTAGGGCAGCCGGAATATTATCGTGCTGTAAGCAAGGCACTGACGGCTTATAGTATTGATGACTGGAAAAATTACCTGCGCAAGAACTTAGTTGAATCATACAGCGATAATCTGAGCAAACCTTTTGACGAAGAAAACTTTAGGTTTTATGGAACGGTTATCAGCGGCCGCAAGGCACAATTGCCGCGCTGGAAACGTGTGCTTGATACCGAGAGCGGCCTGATGGGCGAGGTTTTAGGGCAGATATTTGTAAAAGAATACTTCCCCGAAAAAACGAAGCAACGCTACGCAGACCTGGTTGAAGCCGTGCGCACATCGTTTAAAGAACACATAGAGAAACTGGATTGGATGAGCCAGCCAACCAAGGACCGCGCTTATGAAAAGCTGGCGAAAGTATATCCTAAGGTTGGTTTCCCCGACAAATGGAAGGATTTCTCGAGCCTGGAGATAGACCGCTCGTCGTACGCCAGCAATGTAATGAACGGTAACCGCTACTGGCATAAACGCAATGCCGACAAACTGGGTAAACCTGTTGACCGTACCGAATGGAGCATGACGCCGCAAACCTATAACGCTTATTACAACCCATCCAATAACGAGATTGTACTGCCGGCAGCCATGTTTATGATACCATGGGCTAAAGACGAAGATATTGACGATGCTGTTGTATACGGCTACGCAGCGGCATCAACCATAGGCCATGAAATTACGCACGGCTTTGACGATCAGGGGCGCCAGTTTGATGCAAAGGGTAACCTTAAACCATGGTGGCAGCCGCAGGACTCAGCAAAATTTGCCCAACGTGCGGATGTGCTGGTTAAGCAATTTAACAATTATACCGTTTATGGCCTGCACATTAACGGAAAAGCCACCCTTGGCGAAAATATTGCCGACCTTGGCGGGATCGTTATCGGGCTTGATGCTTTTAAGAAGACAGATCAGTATAAAGAAGGAAAAACCATTAACGGGCTTACCCCTTTACAGCGTTACTTTTTAGGTTACGCCCTGGGCTGGTTGGGGCAAAGCAGGAAAGAATCGCTATCCAGCCAGATACTCACCAATGAACACTCTCCGGATTTTCTGCGCGTGAACGGCCCATTCAGCGATGTGCCCGAATTTTACCAGGCATTCGGCATAAAAAAAGGCGATAAAATGTGGATAGATCCGGATAAGCGGGTGAAAATATGGTAACAAATAATTATTAAGTAATAGCACCTTAACGGGTGCTATTACTTTTTATAATAAGCTTATTATATTTACCCGCGTGCAGATAATAGACGGATTGCAAAACTGGTGGCAGCACCAAAACTGGCTGGAAGTAATTGCCGTTGTCACCGGCTTGTTATGCGTTTATCTTGCCGCAAAAAACAACATCTGGAACTGGCCATTCGCCATCATCAGCGTATCCCTTTACCTATTTATATTTTTTGAAGCCCGGCTGTTTGCCGATATGGGTTTACAGGTTTACTTTTTATGCATGAATATTTACGGCTGGTGGTATTGGAGCCGGGCATCTATGCAGGTAAAGGTACCGGTTAAGCAAATAACTTTGAAAGAGATCTGGTTATCAGCCGCTGCTATAACCGCATGCACATTCCTGCTGGGTACGGTATTAAAATACACCCCTGCATCTTTTCCCTACCTCGATAGCTTTTTAGCAGCCTGCAGCCTGGTTGCACAGGTATTCCTGGCGCGTAAGGTTTTGCAAAACTGGCTGATATGGGTATTTGTAGATGTAGTGTATGTTGGCGTTTACCTGGTTAAGGGCTTACACTTAACGGCAGCAATGTATGCTGTTTATGTTGTAATAGCCGCAATGGGTTACCTGGATTGGAAAAAGGAATATAAATTATCATCAATTAAAAATTAAAGATCTTGGCACCTGATATTATAAAAATAGCTGTAGTAGGCCCCGAGTCGACAGGCAAATCAACCATGTCGGCATTTTTAGCCAGGCATTACCATACCGTTTGGGTGCCCGAGTATGCCCGTGGGTATTGCGAAAAGCTTATAGCCCCGCCTACCTGGCAGGATGAAATCAATATGTTTTACGGGCAGCTGGACCTTGAAAAGGAACTGTTGCCACAAGCCAACAAGCTGCTTATTTGCGATACTACCTTTATTACCGTTAAAATATGGAGCGACCAGATATTCGGTCGTTCCCCGCAGGAAGTTATCGATGAGTTGCCAAAACATAAGTATGACCTTTACCTGTTACTGGATATAGACCTGCCCTGGCAGGACGACCCCTTGCGCGACTTCCCCAACCTGCGCGAACATTTTTTGGAAGTTTGGCACAAAGAACTGCAAGCACTTAACGCCAATTACAAAGTGATCTCCGGCACCGGGCCAGAGCGCTATGAGCGGGCCGTGGAGGCGATTGAGGAGTATTTGAAGGTTGTCTGAATCAGAATTTACAGAATTAAAGAATTTCATCAAATGTTTGAACTCGAATTTAAAGAATTAAAGAATTGCCTGAACTTTTAATTCCAACCGATTGTTCTCCACAAACTTTATCAATTAAATATCTGTCAATTATTTAAATTCAAGTTCAGACGATTCCGCAATTTTATCGGTTAAGATTCTGTTACTTCTTTAATTCTTTAAATTCGAGTTCAGACGACTCTGTAAATTTTGATTCAGACAACTTTTTTCCCACCTCTTGTGCAACGTTGTTAAATAGCCTGCGTCATTTAACCTGAAACCTGTCATAAAATTGGAAGCTGTATACGTAGACAAACATTACAATCTGGTACTGGAGTGTAAGCAGGGCAGTAAAAAAGCCTGCTACGAGCTTTACCGGCTATATGCTAAAGCCATGCTGAATGTGGCCTTCAGGATTGTAGGCAATATCGGCGAAGCTGAAGATGTGCTGCAGGAATCGTTTGTAGACGCTTTTGCCAAGCTCAAAGACTTCAGGCAGGAAACCACTTTTGGTTTATGGCTTAAACAGATTGTAGTTAACCGTTCTATCAACCTTTTGCGCAAAAGAAGATTAGAACTGGTGGAAATTGAAGACGGCCAACTGGATAATGTACCCGATGAAGAGCCATGGGATGATGAGGATGTACAATACCAGGTAGCCCAGATCAAAGAAGCCATGAAGGAACTACCTGAAGGCTACCGTGTGGTAATATCGCTATATTTAATAGAGGGATACGATCACGAAGAAATAGGACAAATATTGAACATAAGCGAAAACACATCAAGGACACAGTTTTTAAGAGCAAAAAGGAAACTAAGTGAAATTTTGAAAAAGAAAGGAATAAGGAAATGAGCAAGCGATTAGAAGATTTCATCAGCCGGAACCGCGAGGAGTTTGACGATTTAGAACCACGCGAAGATATCTGGAACAACATTTCAATGGAACTTGATGCCTGGGATAAACAGCAGGAACAGCAGCCAAAGAAACGTGAGGCCAAAACGTTCTCGCTGGGTTTTGTAATAAAAGTTGCCGCATCGGTAATCATTGTTATGGGTTTAGGGTTTGTGCTTTATCTTAAAAACCAGAAATCTAACAACGGCGTTGACCTGGCCGATATTAATCCGGCCTATGCCAAACAGCAAATGCACCTGGTATCGGTAATAGAAGAACAGAAGACTGAACTAAAGGAAATAGCCAAGTTTGACCCGCAGCTGTACCAGGAGTTTAACAGCGATATCATCAGGATGCAGTCTATTTACAAAAAGCTAAATACAGAGTTAGCAACCAGCCCTAACCAGGAACGTGTTTTAAGGGCCATGATCCGCAACCTGCAATTACAAACCGAAGTGCTTAATCAGCAATTGAGCGTGATACAGCAATTCAATCAAAGTAAAAACCAACAGAATGAAAAAGATATTTAACAAGGCCTTATTTACAGCAATGGTGCTGATGGCCTTTTGTGCGGCTGCCGCTGCACAGGTGGTGCCGCCAACACCTCCCTTACCTCCCAAAGGGTATAAGTACGATCAAACCTTTGATAAAGAAAAATTTAAGCAAAGCATGGCCGACCTGAAAGTAAAAATGGACGGCCTGAGCAAGCAAATGGCTAAGCTTTCTGTGGAGCAAAGCAAGCAGGTAGCGCTCAACATGAGAGATTTCAGTAAAAAGTTTAATGCCGAGTTTAAGGATTTTGGAAAAGACCTTAATAAAAACTTTTCGGGCAGCTTTTCAGATGTTATTCCTGAGGGGACATTTAATTCGGACTGCAGTATCAGCAACATGTCTGCCGATGAGTACAAAGAAAAATTAGCCAATGGAGAACTGACTGAACGTACAAAAACTTATAGCAAGAGCTATAGTGTGGATGGCAATGACGTTTTACAGATTAGCAACCGCTTTGGCAAAATAACAGTTAACACCTGGAACAAAAACGAATTCAGGGTAGATGTTACCATGAAGTTTTCTTCAGACAATGCCTCAATAGTGGATGAAATGTTTGATGGTACAAACATAATTGATAGTAAAAACGGATCAGTGGTATCTTTCAGAACCAGCACCTGGAGCAATAAGCACAAAGGCGGCGATACCCGCCAGCAAATGTCAATAGACTATAACGTTTATATGCCGGCCGGCAACGCGCTTGATATAGATAACAAATTTGGGCCGGTTACTTTGCCCAGCCTCAGCGGCAAGGCAACTCTAAGGGTACAATTTGGGGCTTTAACTGCGCAGCAGTTAACCAATGCGCAAAACGATGTAAGTATTAAATTCTCGCAGGATAACCCATCAACCATTGCTTTTTTTAATGGAGCGAGGCTAAAGGTGGAGTTCAGTAAATTTAAGGCAGGCACTATTGATAACGGCGTTGCATCCTTCAGTTTTTCTGATGTAAGCATTGATAAACTAAAGAGCTCTGCAGATATCAGCATAAAGTTTGGCGATGGTTTAAGCATAGGTAATATCGATAAATCGGTAAAAAGTGTGAATATCAATGCTTCTAATACCCGCGTTGATCTGGACTTCAATGAGTCGCTTAATTTCAACTTCGATGTAACTACAAGGCTTGGCAGCTTCAATTACAACGATGATAAGGTTAAAGTAATTACCAGGTCGCCGTCTGATGATGAACGCGGTTTTTCTCAAACCAAGAATTACAAGGGCTATGTTGGCCGCAATAACAGTGGCCCTAATGTAGTAGTGAACGCCCGTTTTGCAGAGATAAAGATCAAATAACCGGCTTCAAATAAAGCTAATTGTAAAACCCTTGCTACAACGGCAGGGGTTTTGCTATTTTAGCCCTAAACTTTACATCTTCAATGGAAATATTTACCGACCCGGAAGCGTGGATATCCCTAATAACGCTTACTTTTTTAGAGATTGTTTTAGGGATTGATAATGTGATATTTATATCCATTTTATCAGACAAATTACCTAAAGATCAACAAAATAAGGGTAGAAAGCTTGGGCTGGCTATGGCCATGATTACCCGGATATTATTATTGCTTGCCATTAGCTGGGTAATGAAGCTTACAACCCCACTGTTCAACCTTGCTGGTATCGTAGGCGCGACAGACCCTGAATGGGTTGAAAAACTGGCCATATCCGGCCGGGACCTGATACTTCTCATTGGAGGATTATTTCTGATATATAAAAGTACCGCAGAGATACACCATAAAATTGAGGGGGATGAAGAAGGCGATGAAAATGTTAAGCCACACTCCTTCTGGGCTACCATCTTCCAGATCATGCTGCTGGATATCGTTTTTTCGCTCGACTCGGTAATTACCGCTGTGGGTATGGCACAGCATGTAGAGATCATGATAGCGGCCGTAGTTATAGCCGTAGGCATTATGGTGTGGGCATCTGCCGGTGTAGCCAGCTTTGTGAACAAACACCCGACGGTAAAAATGCTGGCCCTCTCCTTCCTGCTGCTTATCGGCGTATCTTTATTAGCCGAAGCGTTGGAACAGCATATCCCTAAAGGCTACATATATTTTGCCATGGCATTCTCTGTACTGGTTGAAATGCTGAACCTGAAAATGCGGGCAAAACGGCAAAAAACGGAGGGCACCAACCTTAAAGAGCCGGTTGTAAAGAAATAAAATAGAAAAGGGCCACGTACAGTGGCCCTTTTCCATTTTATTTAAACTTACTCTTCAATGCGGCTAATTTAAGCGCCATATCTGTTTCAGGCTCCTGCCTTGAGGGTTGCCGCTGATTAGATGGTTTATTTCCCGGCCGATCATTACGCGGGCGATTGGCGGCCGGTTCGCGCTTCTCATTATCCTTCATGCTGAGCGAGATACGTTTGCGGTTCACATCAACCTCGGTAACAGTCACCTCAACCTTCTGATGTACCTTAAGCACCTCGTTAGCATCTTTAATAAAGCGGTTGGTTATCTGGCTTAAGTGTACCAGGCCATCCTGATGAACGCCGATGTCTACAAATGCGCCAAAGTTGGTAATGTTGGTTACAATACCCGGCAGTTTCATGCCCACTTTAAGGTCGGTAATCTCATTAACGCCCTCGGTAAAGCTAAATGCTTCAAACTGTTCACGCGGGTCGCGGCCGGGCTTTGCCAGCTCGGCTATGATATCGTTAAGCGTTGGCAATCCAACGGTATCAGAAATATACTTCTGTAAGGGGATAGAGCTACGCAGCTTCTGGTCGCGCATCAGGTCGCGTACACTGCATTTCAGATCGGCCGCCATTTGCTCCACTAAAGCATAGCGTTCGGGGTGTACAGCGCTTTCATCAAGCGGATTTTCTGACCCGCGGATACGTAAAAAGCCTGCGGCCTGCTCAAACGCCTTGTCTCCCAGGCGGGCCACTTTTTTTAACTGGTCGCGTCTTTTAAACGCACCGTTCTGGTTGCGGTAATCAACAATGTTCTGGGCCAACTGCGGACCAAGGCCTGATATGTAAGCCAATATTTGTTTCGATGCCGTGTTCAACTCAACCCCAACCGCGTTTACGCAACTGATAACCGTGTCATCCAGCGAGGCTTGCAATTTGTTCTGATCCACATCATGCTGGTACTGGCCAACGCCTATTGATTTTGGGTCGATCTTAACCAGCTCCGCAAGCGGGTCCATCAAGCGGCGGCCGATAGATACTGCCCCGCGTACGGTAACATCCTGATCCGGAAACTCCTCGCGGGCTACATCTGAAGCCGAGTAGATAGAAGCGCCACTTTCATTCACCATTACAATGGTAGCCCCAGGCAGATTAAGTTTACGAACAAACACCTCTGTTTCGCGACCGGCAGTGCCGTTGCCAATGGCTATGGCCTCAATATTATATTTTTGAAATAAGTGCTCAACTGTTTTTTCCGCTTCGCGGGCCTGTCCTGCGCCGGTATGCGGGAATATTGCTGTATACTCCAGCAGCTTGCCCTGTTCATCTAAACAGACCACCTTACATCCTGTACGGAAACCCGGGTCGATAGCCATCATGCGCTTTTGGCCAAGCGGAGCGCTCAGTAAAAGCTGGCGGGCGTTCTCTGCAAATACCCGGATCGCCTCTTCATCCGCGTTCTTTTTGGTAAGCAGGCGTATCTCCGTTTCCATAGATGGTTTTAGCAGCCGCTTATAGCCATCTGCAATTGCTAACTTAACCTGTGTTGCAGCCTGGTTATTGGCGCTTACTAATTCACGTTCTAACAGGTCGATCGCATCTTCTTCGGCAGGCTTGATATCCAACCAAAGGATCTCCTCCTTTTCGCCGCGGCGCATGGCCAGCACGCGGTGAGAGGGTGCGGTTTTAACAGGTTCCGTCCAATCGAAATAATCTTTGTACTTAATCCCCTCTTCTTCTTTACCGGGAATAACTTTCGATTCAAAAACACCTTTCTCTGTAAACAAATTACGCATCAAGGCACGTGTTTCGGCGTTTTCGCTGATGTATTCCGCGATAATATCACGTGCACCGGCCAAAGCTTCGGCACTGTCTTTTACGCCTTTTTCTTGGTCGATATATTTAGCGGCTTCGTCCTCAACATCAAAAGTTTTTTGGGCGAGTATGGCATCGGCCAATGGCTGTAAACCTTTTTCGCGGGCCGCGGTTGCGCGGGTTTTGCGTTTAGGGCGGTATGGCAAATAAATATCCTCTAAAGCTACCATGGTTTCAGCCAGGTTGATTTGCTGCTGCAACTCGTCAGTAAGTTTGCCTAAATCGCTAAGTGATTTCAATATGGCCTCGCGGCGTTTATCCAGGTCGCGCAGTTGCTGTACCCGATCGCGGATGGCGGCCACCTGCACCTCATCTAAACTGCCGGTAAGCTCTTTACGGTAACGTGATATGAACGGAACGGTTGCGCCTTCATCAAGCAAGGCAATTGTTGCCGCCACCTGTTTGCTGCCAACGGCAAGTTCCTGTGCTATTTTAATATTGTATGATTCCATTGTTTTGTTGTTGCACCGATGATTAATGCTCCTTTTACTTAATTGCATTTGAAATACCGGACTGCGAAGTTGAGGGTAATAAGTAAAAAAAGCAATTGAAAAATGAAGGCAGAGTCCCATATCAATAATGACGGCTCTGCCTTAGCAAGTTATTTTAATAACAATAGTGAATAATTAATGCGCCTCCAGCCAGTTAGCGCCAGTACCTATCTCAACCATTATAGGCACTTCGGTTTTAATGGCGTTCTTCATATTCTCTACAATAATGGGCTTTACTATTTCCAGTTCTTCCTTTACTACGTCAAACACCAACTCGTCATGCACCTGCATGGTCATTTTTGAGGCCATTTTTTTTGCTTTAAACTCCCGGTGGATGTTGATCATGGCTATCTTGATCATATCCGCGGCGGAGCCTTGTATAGGCGCGTTAATGGCATTTCGCTCAGCAAAACCGCGTACGGTTGCGTTGGCCGAATTGATATCGCGCAGGTAGCGGCGGCGGCCCATTAAGGTATACACGTAGCCATTCTCGCGTGCAAAGTTCATGGTATCGCTCATATACTGTTTAATACCCGGGTATTGGGCAAAGTATTGTTCAATGATCTCGGCTGCTTCCTTGCGGGGGATGCCCAGGTTTTGTGATAAACCAAAAGCCGACTGCCCATAAATAATACCAAAGTTTACCGCTTTGGCGTTACGGCGCTGGGTGCTGTCCACGGCGTCCAGCTCAACACCGTAAACTTTTGCTGCGGTTGCGGTATGGATATCTACATTATCTGTAAATGCCTGGCACATATTAGGATCCTTGCTTATTTCGGCAATGATGCGTAATTCAATTTGTGAGTAGTCGGCAGATACGATGATATGATTTTCATCCCTCGGAATAAATGCTTTACGCACTTCCCTGCCCCGCTCGGTACGGATGGGGATGTTTTGCAGATTAGGGTTGTTAGAGCTTAAGCGCCCGGTTGCTGCAACTGCCTGATTGTACGAAGTGTGTACCCTGCCTGTTTTGGCATTCACCATTGTTGGCAGCGCATCAACGTAAGTAGATTTCAACTTTTGCAGCTGACGGAAATCGAGGATGTCCCTTACAATATCGCTTTTAGCAGCTAAAGACAGCAGCACATCCTCGCCCGTTTGATACTGGCCAGTCTTGGTTTTTTTCGCTTTTGGGTCAAGCATTAGTTTTTCAAACAGCACCTCGCCCAGTTGCTTTGGTGATGCGATATTGAAGCGCACGCCTGCTTTTTCATACACCGTTTTCTCCAGTTTGGCTATATCGGTTTCCAGTTCCTTTGAAAACTCACGCAGTGTATTATCATCAATCTTCACGCCTTCGTGCTCAATATCCGCCAAAACATAAATCAGCGGGTTTTCTATTTCATGCAGCAATTTTTCGGCTTCCACCTCTTTTATCTTTGGCTCGAATACTGTGCGCAATTGTAAAGTAACATCAGCATCTTCGGCAGCGTAATCTTTTATTTTCTCAATCTCTACATCGCGCATGTTGCCCTGGTTTTTTCCTTTGGGGCCAATCAGCTCGGTGATGGAAACCGGTTTATAGTTCAGATAGTTTTCTGAGAGGATATCCATGTTGTGGCGGGTATCCGGGTCGATAACATAATGCGCCATCATGGTATCAAAAAGGTCACCTTTCATTTCAATATCATACCATTTCAGCATCAGGATATCAAATTTGAGGTTCTGCCCTGTCTTGGTGATACTTTCATCCTCAAAAACCGGCTTAAACTCAGCTACAATGCTTTTAGCCTCAGCTTCATTAGCGGGCACCGGCACATACCAGCCCTGGTGGTGTTTTACCGCGAATGACAAGCCTACCAGTTCGCAAAAGTTAGCATCTGTACCGGTAGTTTCGGTATCAAAGCAAATGTTCTTTTGCGCTTTAAGTACATTGATCAGTTCGGCGCGTTTTTCAAAACTATCGGCAAGGATATAATCATGCTCAACGGTGTTGATGTTTTTAACTTCAACCGGGGTAGGCGGCTCATAAAGGTCCTGTACCTCAACTTCCAGCGTTGTGCGGCCATCGGCAACAGGGTTACCAAACAAGTCGGTTTGTACAGATACGGCGCGGGTTTCGGTAATGCTGAAGTCGTCGCCAAATACACGCCGCCCTAAGGTCCTGAACTCCAGTTCAGCAAAAAGCGGCTCTAACAGGTCCTTGCTTGGCGCGCACATCTCCAACCCGGCTTCGTCCAGCTCTACCGGTGCGTTAAGCATAATGGTGGCCAGTTTTTTGGATAGCAAACCCTGCTCGGCATACTTTTCAACGTTCTCTTTAAGCTTGCCCTTTAACTCATGGCTGTTGGCAATGATATTTTCTACAGAGCCGTATTGTTTGATGAGTGCCTTAGCAGTTTTTTCGCCAATGCCGGGAATGCCCGGAATATTATCTACCGCATCGCCCCAAAGGCCAAGTATATCTATCACCTGTTCTACACGCTCAACCTCCCACTTTTTACAAACCTCCTCAACGCCCAGTATCTCCATATCGTTACCCATACGGGCAGGTTTGTAAATTTTGATGTTTTCTGACACGAGCTGTGCAAAATCCTTATCTGGTGTCATACAATACACCTGGTATCCTTTGGCCTCTGCTTTTTTTGCCAGGGTGCCTATAATGTCATCTGCCTCATATCCGTCTGAAGTAATCAACGGGATGTTAAAGCCAAGCACTACTTTAAATATATAAGGCAGGGCTTTTGACAGATCCTCGGGCATGGCCTCGCGATGGGCTTTGTAATGCTCATAATCGGTATGGCGCTCGGTGGGTGCATCGGTATCAAACACCACCGCCATATGGGTTGGCTTTTCCTTTCTTAATACATCAAGCAGCGTATTAGTAAAACCCATAACCGCAGAGGTATTTAAACCGCCCGATGTAAAACGCGGACTTTTACTTAAAGCAAAATGAGCCCGGTATATCAGGGCCATACCATCTAAAAGGAATAGCTTTTTCATAAATAATAAAAGATTGCACCGATGCAATTAGTAATTACAGCGGCCACTCAAAAGTACAATTTCGTGATGTTAATATCGAACGCTGAACTCCGAATGTTGAATGATGAGACACTTCATCATTCTAAAATTGATGTTTATTATTCGATATTATTTATCTAAACGAACACTCAGGTATATGGTCATTCACCATGCCGGTAGCCTGCATGTGCGCATAACAAATGGTTGTTCCGAAAAATTTAAATCCGCGCTTTTTCATATCCTTGCTTATCGCATCGGACTCCGGGGTGCTTACCTGCGGGCCGTTATAGGTTGTGATGGGCTTACCATCAGGCATAAAGCTGTACAGATAGTTGTTAAACGAACCAAATTCCTTCTGTACCTCTATAAACAGCTGTGCATTGCGTATGGCAGCATCAATTTTCAACCTGTTGCGGATAATGCCTACATCGTTCAGCAAGCGCTCCTTATCCCTATAATCAAAGGCGGCCACTTTTTGTACATCAAAATCAGCAAAAGCCTTGCGGTAATTTTCCCGCCGGCGAAGGATCGTGATCCAGCTCAGGCCAGCCTGTGCTGCCTCAAGCGTTAAAAACTCAAAAAGCACTTTATCATCATGCGTGGTTTTACCCCATTCTTTATCATGATATTCCATATAAAGCGGGTCGGTACCGCACCAGGAGCAGCGGGTTAAGTTGTTAGTCATTATCTGTAAATTTTGTAGCGATAATAAAGGATATTCTGTTTATTTTTTGATTACGCAACGCCGTCATAATTCTTTTGATCTCAGGATAAAGCGTAGTTTTATCAGCTTTAATTGCAAATTGCATTCTTCTTTCAAAATTTCTATGATACTCTCTGTCTGCAAAATGTATCCAATCGGCCAACTCGTTGTTTGAAATATTTATTCCCTTATTATTATTGGTTAAGTTTTCACTGCCGAAATCTGCGAGGGACATACCGATAAATCGAATGCCTTGAAACTGATTGATTTGTCCGGGCGTAAAAGTAATATGATGTTTGCTCCCAAGTTTTAAAAGCACGTTCCTACGAATAGCAGGAGGAATTGTCAAGAAAATCTTTCCTTGCCCTATAGTTATGATGGCATCACCAATAGGACTTAAAGTACACTCATACCCAGATGTTTCAGGAAGGTTTATTGTTACAGGGTCTTGTAACTCAAATCTTGCCATGCTCAAGTAAAGCAACAATAATATAAAGGCTACTGAGCAAACAGCAGCCAGATCAATCGGCACATACATATTGGCATTAGGCTTACGCATACTATAAGATGTTATACAAACTTTCACAATCCATTCAGCTCATCCCAATACTCCACCGCCCGGCGATAATGAGGGATAACTATCGAGCCGCCAACCAGGTTGGCGATCATGAATACCTCGTTCATTTCATCATGGTTTACCCCGGCCTCATGGCATTTGCCGAGATGGTATTTAATACAGTCGTCGCAGCGCAGTACCATTGATGCTACAAGGCCAAGCATTTCTTTGGTTTTCACATCAAGGGCGCCTTCAGCATATGTGGTAGTATCCAGCGCAAAAAAGCGTTTAATATTGGTGTTGGCAGTTTCCATAATCCTATCGTTCATTTTAGTACGATAGGCTTCAAAATCGTTTATTAATTGTCCCATAGGCTTATCATGATTGAGTTAGTGAATTATTGTTGAATCACACAACCAGTAACACTAAATTATGGGATTAAAGGTATAAATGTTTTGTTTTGATGCAGGCGGATAAATCATAAATTTACCACATCATTAGCAATCACTATGGAAAGTTTATCACCAAATATCTTTGTCAGCGACATGGATGCAACTATCGGGTTTTATAAAATCTTAGGTTTTGAAACCGTAACAACAGTACCCGAGGATGGCAGCAACCTGGTATGGGCAATGATGACCAACAACGCTGTAACCATTATGTTCCAGACAATGGAAAGCCTGGGTGACGACTTACCTGCAATCAGCCGTACTGACGGCGGCTCTTTGTTATTATATATCAGTCTTAAAAATATCCACGATTATTTTGACAAGATAAAAGATCAGGTGACTGTGTTGAAAGGTTTAGAAACTACCTTTTACGGGGCGACAGAGTTTTCTATACTTGATAATAACAATTACGTTATAACCTTTGCAGAGCACGGGTCGTAATATTTGCATAGCAATGGTTTAGTGTCCGGAAAAAACTATCTTCGCGGCACTAAACTTTATACATGAAATATTTTTACTGCACACTGCTTATCACTTTATTTACCTGCCACTTAGCTACCGCTCAAAGCAATTTTAAACAGGGTTATATTTTAGATGCAAAAAACGACACCATAAAAGGGTATATTGACTACCGGGAATGGAACAAAAATCCTAAACAGATATCTTTTAAGCCTACACTTGACCAAGCTGCCAAAACATATACTGTTAACACAGCAAACGGATTTGGAATCACGGGTATTGAGTATTATGATAGAGCTGTCGTTAGTGTTAGTACCAGCCCTATAACTTTATCTCGCTTGCCAGCAAGCGTTGATACTTCGGCAATTATCGATACTGTTTTTTTGAGGGTGCGCGTAAATGGGAGTAAATTAACCTTATATGAGCTGGAAACGTTTGAAAAGGTAATTTTTTATATTGGTGAAAAACAAAAAGCAACAATTACTCCATTAAAGCAATATTTGTTTTTGAACGAAGAAAACCGAATGATTGTTAACTCAAACAAATATATCCCCCAGTTGCTAAATTTGGCCGCTATCTATCAGCCAAATGATGCAAAACTTAAACAATTAATTGCAAATGCTAATTATAATATCAGGTATCTAAGTCCAATTATAATCAGGTTAAATGGTGATGCTTGGGATACACAGACGGTTGTTGACAATACCAGCGTAAGGTATTTTGTTGGCGCAGGGGTCACTAATGCCCGTCTTAAATTTAGCGGCGATAATGCTCCGTTCTCTAACGGAAAAACAGCAACCTCATTATCGCCAATGTTATCTGCCGGAATTGATTATTTATTTAATAAACGAACAGAAAAGACGGTGCTTAGATTAGAGGCGGCTTTAACGCTAAGTTCATTCAACCTTAGTGAAGGCCGGGTATTGAACAGTTTTAATCAAAATATCGTTATAAGAAGCCTTAAGTTTAAGCAAACTCTTGTATCACTTACCCCGCAAATGCTTTATAATTTTTATTCAACAGATAGGTTTAAAATATATGTTGATGTGGGTGTAAATATGAATTTCAGTTCATTTAACAATCAGCACTATCAAAGTAATTACGCAGACGGATCTTCCAGGACTGAAAACAATTTAGATTTTGAAAGCTTCTATATCACCATTCCGATAAAAGCAGGTGTTCAGATGGGTAAAAATTTCCAGATCTATGGAGGCTACATACTTCCAACAGCTATCACTAATTACACGCTTTGGAGCGCCGAAATCCCTGGAATACAAGCTGGTTTAGTTTACTTATTTCAATAACGATGTACTATGATCACGTTTAAACGCCTGGATCATTTCCATGTTTGCGTTGCGCCTGAACGGCTTGAAGAGGCAAAGCTATTTTATACCGACGTATTAGGTTTAAAGCTTATCGACAGGCCCGATCATTTGTTTTCCTCAGCAGGATACTGGTTTGATATTGGCGATGTACAGCTGCACATTGGGGTTGAAGACGCTTTGCCCCGATCTATCCGCCACACCGCCCTTGAAGTAACAGATGTTGATGCGGCACGCCGTCATCTTGAAAAGGCAGGTGTTGAAATAGTTGAAGAGCCCGTTATTCCGGGCCGTCGCCGGTTTGCATTTATAGATCCGTTTGGCAACCGCATGGAGTTACTGCAGATTAACAGATAAGTTAAAGGGCAAGCTCTACAGACGGATCCCAGAAAAGCGCTTTAAAATTTTTCACCTGGTTATCTACCACTTCTACCCCTTCGTTCTGCAGTAGTTGTTGCATAGTATCTCCACCGAAATGAAACTTACCGGTCAGCAGGCCGTTGCGGTTCACAACCCTGTGCGCAGGCACTGGAGGGTTTACTGTTCCGCAAGCCATCATGGCGTAGCCCACAACCCTTGATGAGCGCCTGGCCCCCAGGTAAGCGGCTATAGCTCCATAAGAAGTTACCCTCCCTTTAGGTATCTGGCGGACTACGTCGTAAACGTTATCAAAAAAGTTGTAGTCCGCTGCCATGGTTCAAAATGAGAATTTAATATAGTTGATGTTCTTGTTATGCTCCAGGTATTTTTTTTCGTAGTAGGTTTTTATAGATAATACCTCATCTGCATACTCAGAATGATACAGGTCTTCGGTTTTAACATGCAGGTTTAATCCCAGTTCTTCTACCTTTTCGGCTGTGTAAGCATGCAACCCGTCGTTATCTGTTTTTAAATTTACAAAACCGCCCGGTTTAAGTACAACTTTATATTTCTCTAAAAACCGTGGGGATGTAAGGCGCTTTTTTTCACGGCTCAACTGTGGCTGGGGGTCCGGGAAAGTAATCCATATTTCATCAACTTCCCCCTCTGCGAAATAATCCAAAAGATTTTCTATCTGGATCCGTAAAAACCCTACATTGCTTACCCCATCTTCCAAAGCGGTTTTTGCGCCTCTCCAGATGCGGTTACCTTTATAATCGATCCCTATAAAATTTTTGCCTGGAAACATGCGCGCCAGGTTGACGGTGTATTCACCCTTACCGCACGCCAGCTCTAACACCACCGGATTGCTGTTTTTAAAAAAGCCAGCCGCCCAGTTACCTTTTAAAGGTTTACCTGCATCTAATTGTAAAACGTTATCAAACGTTTGTATCTCGGCAAAGCGCCTTAATTTATCTTTTCCCATAAACCGGGCAAAAATACAAAACAAAAGGGATATACTATTTCGGTATATCCCTTTAAGGTTGTGTTTCTCAACAGAACCCGTCAAACTTTTGACTGAGCATAAACAGGCGACTCTTTCACCACTATCTCTATCTCTGCTTCTTTTTTATCTTTCTTTTTAAAAATGCTGTTATATAACCCTTTGGCTTTGCCCCAAACGCTGGATACAGAGTCTTCGCTGATATAACCTGATGCCTTTTGCGACAAGATACCAACCACTGTTTTCACCAGGAAATTTGATTTACGGAACAAGGTTTTATTAAGCGTTAAAGGCAGTAAAAAGCGTGAAAGCATCCCTAAAAAATCCTGTTTAAAAAAACCGGCGCCTTTTATGCCATCAACAGTAGCCGACCCTGGAAACAACGAAAGCACTGTAGAAAATATAGCCGAAGGCCCGCTAAACCGGGTCTTTAATGCAACTGCCTGTTCGTGCTCCAGATTTTTAAGCCTGCCTATCTCCACCTGCAGCTCGTGTATATTTCTGATTGGTGTTTCCATCATTATTTAAATAGCTTACGTATCATCATATTTATAATTGGTCTTTCAAAACCACGCTTGGCAACGGCTATCACAATTGCGATAAGCAGATAAAATGCCGTTACACATCCAAAGCCTTTCCAGTATGAGTTTAACACATCGCCCAGCCATAACGCCAGTGTAAAACTGGCGAACAAAAAGGCCAGCACTCCACATATCACTATAATGATATCAGTTATAATATCAGCAACAATGGATGTGCCTCGCTCAATCACTTCATATTTAATGAGTTTAAAGCGCGTTTCAGCATACTCTTTAAGCTGATCTATTATCGGTCGTACTGTTTCTTGTTGTTTTTCTGGTTCCATGTTAATTTTTTAGCACCGGGTTAGCTGATAGCCGCAGGGCAGTTAATTACGCGTGTTCCAGGTCGTCCTGATATTCTTCTTCGGCACCCTTCACTTTATTTTTAATATTTTCAACAACCTTGTCTTTTAAGCCTACCAGTTTATCAATTTCAGCTGCTGCTGTTTCTTTGATGCTGTCGCCAAGGTTGTTTAATGATTCTGATAATTTGTCGCGTGTATCGGAACCTTTATCAGGGGCAAATAATATTCCTAATGCTGCACCAGCCGCTATTCCTGCCAGCAGCGCAACTACCACTTTTGTGTTATCATTCATAATTGTATTAATTTTTAAGTTGAATATTTGTTTTATTAATTATTAAATAAGTTGAATACATTAGCTAAAAAGGAGCCGATTTAAGGCAACTCCGGCCCTGTCCTGATGCGCTCAAGCCGATCTGCAGCCATGCGGTTGGTCTCATAAATTTCCAGCAATAATAAGAAATATGAAAGCAACACCGGCCCGAAAACCAAACCAAGTATACCAAACAGCGGTAAGCCTATAAACACTCCTATAACGGTAATTATGGGGTGGGTATTACCAATACGCCTGTTAATAAGCATACGCAATACATTATCTACGTTCCCGATAAACAGGATGCCATAAAGCAAGAGGATTACCCCTTGTATCCTGTCGCCGTTGGCATATAAAACAATACTTGCAGGTATACAAAGCGTAGGGGCGCCCACTACCGGTAAGAATGATATAAAAGCACCTATCACCCCCCAGAATATCGGGTCAGGGATATGAAATATCCAGAAGCCATTGGCAAGCAGTGCGCCCTGTGTTAATGCAATTATTCCCTGCCCTAAAACATTTGAGTAGGTAGAGTTGCGCAGCTCTGTGGCAAATTTAAGCGCGTGCTGCTCTCTAAACGGAGCGTACTTAAGCAAACCAAGCTCAAACTCGCGCATCTGTACAAACATAAAATAAAGCAAAAAGTACATTACCAGCAGCGTAAGTACAATATTAGCGGCGCCACTTAAAATGGACGGAAAAAGATCGGCTACATAAGCGCCCAGCTTTTGAAGCGTGCTTTCTGCAAAATGGGGTTGCCCAATGTTAGCTGCTGTAAACTCATCAATTTTTTGCGTCCACTTGTCTATCGGGATCGTATCGCGGTTAATGCTGGCAATTTTACCTATCACCATAATACTTAATGAAAGGAACGGAATTACGATAACCACAAGTGATATCACTATTACAATTACAGCCGCCAGCGCACGGTTAAATTTACGCCGCTCCACCATCCATAAAAAAAAGGGCCGGAAAATGGTGAACAATACAATTGCTCCGAGTATCGAACTAAAAAGCTCGCTGAGTGCATAAAGTAAAAAGCAGCCTAACACAATAATACTTACAAGTATGATATTGTTACGCTGCTTATAATTAAAAATGGACATGCGTTATCCGGGTAAAGGCTTTATGCTGTATAAACAAAAAAGCGCCAAAAAGTTTTAGCGCTTAATAAGTTATCTACTTAAAATTATCAATCAAAATATCAATTTTACGTGCCGATTCGCTCAGGCTGCTTATATAAAGCTGCAAGTCTTCATTCGTATCTTCACACTCAAATTTCAGGCCTTCTAAAGCAAGTTGTATGTTGGATAGCTGGTTTTTTATATCATGTTTAAATTTAAACAAGTCATCTTCCGTTATCGAAAAAATGTTATCAGCTGCCATTTTATTTCAGGTTAATGGCCTTCATTTTATTATAAAGGGTCTTTCTGTCGATATTCAGTATTTCAGCCGCCTTGGTTTTATTGAAATTAACTTCGCGTAAAACACGCAGTATGGTTTCGTGTTCGGCGCCAAGTGCCGCGTTTTTCAGGTCGTGTTTTGGCTCTTTGGCATCTGTACCTACCGGCTGGGCCGATGGTTCAAAAGATGAAACCCTGAAGTTTGAGATTTCCAATGGTAACGACTTCATAGTAACCTCGTTGCCTTCGCTAAGTAAAGTCGCCCGGCGGACAACATTCTTCAGCTCGCGAATATTCCCCGGCCAGCGGTAATTGGTAAAGCATTCTATAACTTCGGGCGCAAAGCTGCTAACGTTCCTGTCCAGTTCTTGGTTAGCTACCTTCAGGAAGTGCTCGGCAAGCATTATAATATCATTGCCCCGATCACGCAGGGGCGGCATATATATGCTAAACTCATTAAACCTATGGTACAGATCTTCACGAAAACGGCCCTTGGTTATACCATCCTGAAGGTTCTCATTGGTAGCAATAATAATTCGTACATCCAGGTCTATCTCTTTTGTACTGCCGATACGTTTTACCTTACGTTCCTGAACGGTACGTAAAAGCGCCGCCTGTATTTCATAAGACAGGTTACCCACCTCATCCAAAAACAAGGTGCCGCCATTAGCCATTTCAAAGTGGCCTATCTTGGTATACAGCGCACCTGTAAATGATCCTTTTTCGTGGCCAAAAAACTCGCTTGCGGCCAATTCTTTAGTTAGCGAACCGCAATCCATAGCTACAAAGGGTTGATTGGCGCGCGGACTGTTCATGTGTATGCTTTTGGCTACCGACTCTTTACCCGTGCCGCTTTCGCCCAAAATTATAACGCTGTAATTGGTTGGCGCAACTAACTCTATCTGCCTGTAAAGCTCTTTAGAGGCTTTGCTTGTGCCCACAACAAACTCGCCGGTAAGTACCTGCTTTTTAATTTCTTTGGCGCCGGCAGGTTTGGCATTGCCGTAATCGTTCGTGCTGCTTTCCTGTAAAGCATATTGCGTTTCTATCGCTTTGTTAATGGTGTTTAAAATCTCATCCGGATAAAGCGGCTTAGTAATATAATCATAAGCACCCATCTTTATAAGCTCTACTGCCATTTTAATATCCGAGTATCCTGTAATAATGATAACCCCGGTTGTGGGATACAGGCTTTTGATATTTTTAAGCATTTCCCGGCCATCGGTATCCTCCAGCCTAAAATCGCACAGAACAAGGTTATACTCTTCTTTTTTCAGACACTCCATCCCTGCACTGCCGTTTGCAGCAGTACTTACCTCAAAGCCATTTCGGGTAAGAAACTTAGACAATAACAGCCCTACGTTCACTTCATCATCAATGATGAGTATTTTTTTCATATCAGCAAATTACGGTTTACCGGTAAATGTATGTTATCAATGCTTAAAGTACAAATATTGCTAAATAATCAGAATAATTTTAACTGCTTACAACCAACGGATGTATAAAAACAAAAAAAGAGGCCATAAGCCTCTTTTTTTGTTTTTAACAGGTAGATGTTATTTTAGAACCCGTAAGCTAAACGCAGGCCTACAAACTGAACTTTGCTATCTATATTACTTATATAGTTAGATGTAGACTCGTAACGGATACCTGCATCAATGAAGTTACCGCTTGCGCTTACAGGGAATTGAACACCTATTTGAGGAGCCCATAAAAATGCAGCTGATTTATCATTGAAAGTATCTGCCTTGTTCAACAGGAATGCAGCACCCGCTTCGCCCTGGATGTAAAAGTTCTGAACAGGAAAATATTTTACACCAGCTTTTACTGGCAACAGTTGTACATTGTTATATTCGATGTTGCCAACGGTTTCGCCAAAAAAATTGTTGTAACCAGCGTTTACAGTTACAAAAACCTGGTTAGCAACAGGGATATCTGCCTGTACCGAACCACCAAGGTTCCATTTAGATACGTCATTGAAATTACCTACAGGGATACCTGTTTCTACACCAATGCTATAACGTACACCGCTTTTAGTTGTAGTAGTTGCTGTTTGCGCTTTTGCAGTATAGGTAAAGCCTGCTAAAGCCAAAATTAATGTTGCGATTTTTAATGTTCTTTTCATGATCTTTTAAATTTAGATGGTGCTTTTTTTAATTAGCACGCCGCAAAGTAAAGCATCAAAGAACATATCATTTTTCATCTTAATGTCACGATTATTCAATCGATTGATTAACAATAAATTAATTTTGACTATACTGTACTAAAAGTCAAAGAATTGCAATAAATACCTCATTGCAATGTAACTTCAACTACAAATAACCATAAATAAAAAAGCCATGCGGTTAGCATGGCCTGTTTAATGTATCTATAACTTATACATGAAAGTTATTCGCCTTGATATAATTATAGCTCTTAGTAATACTTACAAATGGATCGCCAGGGCAAATATCCTGCTCGTTAAAGAAATACTTAAGACCTGCGGTTTTTGAGTGAGCAAAAATATCTTTGAAAGGTATTACGCCATTTCCCACTTCGGTAAACATTTGTTTTGGCGTGTTATCCATATCTTTTACATGCCATAGCGGGAAACGGCCCGGGTGTTTTTTGAACATCGCTATTGGGTCTTGCTTGGCGCGGTACATCCAGTAGATATCCATTTCCATTTTAACCAGGTCGGCATCAGTAGCGGTAAGCAAAACATCGTAAGGATATTTACCATCCTGGGATGCAAATTCGAAATCGTGATTATGGTAACATAGTTGTATACCTGCCTTTTTTGTTATTTCGCCTGCCTTGTTCAATTTTTCAGCGGTTCCTTTATAATGATCAAGCGTACCGCGTTCATTGTCGAGCAAATAAGCGCAAACCATGTATTTTAATCCTACGGCGGCCGCATCATCAACGGCTTTCTGCCAGTCGTTAATAATGGTACCTTTTGTGTTAGGCATACCTTCGCCCAGCATAAAGTGCCCGCTTGGCATGATGAGGCCATTATCGCTCAGTACTTTTTTAAACTCAGCCGGAGACATTCCGTAAAATGTTTGGGTACCTGTATAAGTTGCCCCCTCCACCGAGTTAAAGCCAACTTTAGCCACTTTTTGCAAAGTGCCAACCGGGTCTTTGGCCATTGCATCACGTACGGTATACAACTGCACGCCTATATAATTTTTCTTTTTGGCTGCAAATAACTCAGGAGCCATTAGCATGCCGGCAGAAAGTACTGCACCGCTTTTAAGGAACGAACGTCTTGATGTCATTATCTGGTTTGTTTAATTGGTTTGTGTAAATTTAACACATTGAGCATACAAAACAAATAGACATAATAAATATTACAAGGTTTAATTTGCAGCCGGCTTTGGCGGTTTCTTATTGCCAAAGCGCCGGTTATTACGCCGGTTTCCTCTTGGTTTCTTGCTTTCAGCATCAGGCCTGTCGGCTTTGGCCGGTTCAATACTTTTGATGCTTTCCGGCAGTTCCTTTTGTGTAATTGGCCGCTCAATCAGTTCCTCAATAGTTTTCAGCCTGCGCAAATCGCGGTTGTTAACAAAAGTAATGGCAGTGCCAGTAGTAGCAGCGCGGGCTGTACGCCCAATGCGGTGAACGTAATCTTCCGGATCTGGCGGCACATCATAATTTACCACAAGATCAATACCTTCCACATCAATGCCCCGCGAAAGGGCATCTGTACCTATAATTACAGGTAATTGCTTGTTCTTAAACCGAAGCAGTATTTCTTCGCGCTCGTTTTGCTGCAGATCTGAGTGGAATGCTGCAGTATCAACATGAGCGGCCTTTAACTCCTTGTAAAGCGATTTTACGATCTCCTTACGCGATGCGAATATAATGGAGCTTAGGTAACCACCTTCTTTTAAGATAAGCTTCAACAACGGTGTTTTCTGCTGGTCATGCAGGCGATAGATCTGCTGATCAATACCGGCAGCCGGTTGAGATATGGCAATATTTATCTGCTGCGGCTTATGCAAAATGGCATTGGCCAGCTTGCGTATGCGTTGTGGCATAGTTGCAGAGAATAGCAGTGTTTGCCGCTTTTTGGGGAGATAGCTTACAATACGCATGATATCGTCATGAAAGCCCATATCAAGCATGCGGTCGGCTTCATCCAATACAAGGTGGGTAATATTATTTAGCTTAAGTACGCCCGATGTAAGGTGCGCAATCAGGCGCCCGGGTGTGGCAATAAGCAGGTTTACATTATTTTGTATACCGCGGCGCTGCTGCTCATACGCCATGCCATCGCCCCCGCCAAATACGGCCTGCGAGCTTACGCCCGCAAAATAAGCAAGCCCTTCCACCTGCTGGTCTATCTGCTGGGCAAGCTCACGCGTTGGCGCAAGCACCAGGGTTGTGGTATGGTGCTTATGCGTTTTGCATATATAATCCATAACCGGTAACAGGTATGATGCAGTTTTGCCGGTGCCGGTTTGGGCGCAGGCTATCAGATCATCGCCATTCATTATCACCGGGATGGCCTGCGCCTGTATTGGGGTAGGCGTATTATACCCCATACTTAAAATGCCTTCTAACAGTTGTTCGTCGAAATTAAAATCCTGAAATGTCACTCTATTGTTAAACGTATGTCTGCAAGGTAGTAATTTTTGTGGTTTTACGGTGCGTAACGCATTAATGTTTAAGCTAAGCTATATTTTTGAGCGCGTTATCAACAATGTTTCCCAAACCAAACATTTTTGATATCCGTTTATTTATAGTGTACTTTTTTTTCCCCGGACATGCTTAAACCTCTCCGTTTTCTGATTAAGCTGCTTGTAATTGCTTTATGTATAGCGATCCCTTTTAAAAGCCGGGCGTTTGTCGCCCTGCCCGATACGGTGTTAGCCGACAGCGGCAAAATCAAAACAAGAATAATAAACAGGGATTTCAATAATATCTACATCCAAAACCTTCGCCCTGCTTTTTTTGGGCAGGAGCTTTTTCAACCATTAAAAACATTGCTTGTAGGTGATGTTAACGCGCATTTTATTTTATTGAACTCGCCCCGCTCCCGCTTCTTTTTTGATGTTTCTGCAAGGGTGAAACTCCGATTGCTAAAAGAACATGGCGAGCCGGTGCGCTCGCCCAGTTATATGCCGAGCGGAAACTTATACTTCAGGCTGAATGACAACGCCTCTGAGCCTCAGTTTCTGCAGCTATCATACACTCATCACTCCAATGGCATACGCGGCCCTACTTTAAACCCCGATAAAAGCTTTAACCGCGACAGTGGTAAATTCAGTACGGATTTTTATTCGCTAAACTATACGATAGGCAGGCGCACCGATAAACCTAATCTGATCACTAACCGGTATGGTATGCTTGGCGTAGAGATTCATAAAGGCTTGTTCGGCGGGGCGGGTGCAGCCCTTGGGTTACCCGGTCACTATGGGTTTGTGCGCGTTAACGGCGGATATACGCTTAACCTGGCGAAACGCTACCAGGACGACATCGATCAGCAAAAATCTGATTTCAGGAACTGGCAGCGGGTACAGCTGGACTTTACGTACATAGCCGACAAGTACAATGGCTACGATGCACTCAACTTAAAAAAACGCTTCAACGTTAACCTGAAATACTATTATCAGTTTCCGTTTATGCACAATGCGGCCTTTGTACTTGGCGCCGGTTACCGCGGGCAGGACGATTATAACATCTACTTTGAGGATAGTTACTTTTATATGCAGTTTGGTATTGCCTCCGGATTGAATTTTTTATTCAGTAAGTAATGCGTTTATAGCGGATGCAAGGTATGTGACTGAAGGCGTTGAAAGAAGATTTTAAATGCGCATCTGTAAAATTTTTGATTGATAAACCGCGTTCTTATAGCACCAAGCAAAATAAATACTACATTTACGACACTATAAATCGCGGCAACACCATGTATGCTGCTAAATCTACATGAGATGAAAAAATTGATCTTAAGTACACTGGCTGTAGCAGCGTTACAGTACTCCTCTTTTGCTCAAACCACAAAACTGTTTGACGGCAAAACCACAACAGGATGGCATGCCTACTTGAAAAAGGATGCAGGCCCATGGAGCGTTGTTGACGGCGCCTTACAGCTGGACCCTAAAGCCCCCGGCCAGGCCGATCTGGTTACTGATGGCGAATATGAAAACTATGAGCTTACCTTAAACTGGAAAATTGCCGAAGGCGGTAACAGCGGTATCATTTTCGGTGTGCATGAAGACCCTGCTTTGGGTGCTACCTACCTTTCGGGCATAGAAATGCAGGTTCTGGACAATGAAAAAGCCGAGGACAACAAAAAGGCCAATCACCTTGCCGGCTCATTGTATGATATGAAAGCAGCTCCTGCCACTGCGGCAAAACCTGCCGGGCAATGGAACAAGGTAAAATTACGTAAAGACAACGGCCACCTTACTTTCTGGCTTAACGGGCAGGAGGTTATTAATGTACAGATGGGCAGCCCCGAGTGGCAGGAATTACTGAACAACAGTAAGTTCAAAACCTGGAAAGATTTTGCAAAGTATCCAAAAGGACATATCGCCCTGCAATCTCATGGCGCAGTTGTAGCTTACAAGAACATACAACTCAAACAACTTTAATTACCCCGATTAATTATTTCAGTTCGATATAAAATTTAATGGAAGATCTACAGATCAAAAAATCCGGCACCGTGTACGACGCTATTGTTGTTGGTTCTGGTGCAGGTGGTGGTATGGCCGGTTACGTACTGGCACATGCCGGTTTAAAAGTACTGATGCTTGAGGCCGGTGCTTATTTTGACCCTAAAACAGATTCGCACCAATTAAAGTGGGCATGGGAGTCGGCCCGCCGCGGCGCAGGTACTACAAGGCCGTTTGGCGATTTTGATGCGGCTTACGGCGGCTGGCAGTTAGATGGCGAGCCGTATACCACAAAAGATGGTACCGAGTTTGAATGGTTCCGCGCACGTATGCTGGGCGGCCGTACCAATCACTGGGGCCGTATATCATTACGCATGGGCCCCGAGGATTTTAAACCAAAAGACGGGCTTACCGATCCATGGCCAATTACCTATAATGATCTTAAACCTTTTTATGATAAGGTTGACCGCATGATAGGCGTTTACGGAACGGTAGAAAATATCGAAAGCGAACCGGATGGAATTTTCCTTCCGCCGCCCAAACCCCGCCTCAACGAACTTTTCATTAAACAGGGCGCTACTAAAGCAGGTGTAAAGGTAATCACCGGCCGTGGCTCGGTGTTAACCGAAGCATTGCCGGATAACAAAGATCGCGGCGCATGCTTCTTCTGCGGACAGTGCGGCCGTAGCTGTAAGGTTTATGGCGACTTTTCCGCCTCATCATGCCTGGTGATACCTGCCGTTAAAACAGGCAACCTTAAAGTAATTACCAATGCCATGGTACGTGAGGTACTTACTGATAAAGAAGGATTGGCTACCGGTGTATCTTACGTGAATACCAAAGACCTGCAGGAATACCAGGCCAATGCTAAGATTGTGATCATAGGTGCAAGCGCCGGCGAAAGCGCACGTTTGCTGCTTAACTCAAAATCTGCAGCGCATCCGGGTGGGCTGGCTAACAGCAGCGGCGTGGTTGGTAAATATATCCATGATAGTACAGGTTCTGGCGCGGGTGGTTTTTTACCACAACTGATGGACCGCAAGCGCTATAATGAAGATGGTGTAGGCAGTGTTCACATCTATTCCCCTTGGTGGCTGGATAACAAGAAACTGAACTTCCCACGAGGATATCATATTGAATATGGCGGCGGTATGCACATGCCGTCATACGGTTTTGGCTGGGGCATACAAGACATGAACGGCGCTGTGCCCGGCCGCGATGGCAGCAAAAAGGCAGGCGGCGGCTATGGTGCCGGTTTAAAAGATGATTATCGCCGTTTTTATGGTACGCAGGTGGGTATGGCCGGCCGTGGTACCGCAATTGCCCGTGCGGATAACTATTGCGAGATTGACCCTGATGGCGTAGTTGATAAATATGGTATCCCGGTACTTCGTTTCCATTACAAATGGACCAACGACGAAATTAACCAGGCTAAGCACATGCAGGAAACCTTTGAAGAGATACTGCATAACATGGGCGCCATTTATGGCAAAATGCAGGGCCCAGAAACCAATTACGGTTTAGAGGCGCCAGGTAAGATCATCCACGAAGTGGGTACCGTGCGTATGGGCGATGACCCTAAAAAATCTGCATTAAATAAATACTGCCAGGCGCATGATTGCAAAAACCTTTTTGTTGTTGATGCCGCGCCGTTTGTACAGCAGGGCGATAAAAACGCTACCTGGACAATACTTGCGCTAAGCATGCGTACTGCAGAATACATTTTATCACAACGTAAAAAACTAAACGTATAAGCCACATGAACAGACGCGATTCCCTTAAAGCAATAGGTTTAGGAACCCTTACCACCGGTTTTTTAGTTGGTGTTGGCTGTAAAACAGGTGATAACAAAACGCCCGAAACCGCAGAGGTAAAAACGGAGGACGTTCCGGGACGAATGCCTGAAGAAGTTGAACGTGAGAACAAAATAAAGGCCGAAAAGTACTTTGATGATCACGAAATGGCTACCATCACCGTACTTGCCGATCTGATCATCCCGAAAGATGAACACTCTGGCAGTGCATCAGATGCTAAAGTGCCTGAGTTTATCGAGTTTATTGTAAAAGACATACCATCACATAAATTGCCTATGCGTGGAGGCCTAAAATGGATAGATCTTTACTGCCTGAATCATTATGGCAACCCATTTATAAAATGTACTGCCAAACAGCAAACAGATCTGCTTGATCAGATCGCTTACCCTTATACTGCCAAAGCCGAGATGGCGCAAGGTGTGAAATTTTTCAACCTCATGCGAGATCTTACCGCATCCGGTTTCTGGAGCAGCGAGATGGGTACCAAGGACATTGGCTACGCCGGAAATGCCCCAAATAAGTGGATGGGTGTACCTGCCGATGTACTAAAACAGTACGGCATGGAAAATGTTAAAATATAAGTAAAGGCCCCTTGCGGGCCTTTAACTTTGTTAAATAAATCACTAAGTAATTAATAAGCCGGTTAACCGGGTACTTTTAAAGGCCAAAGCCCAAACGCAGGCCCATAAAACCGCCATGGTCATAGCCTTCATAACGCGCGCTTAAATCAATGGCGCCAAATTTAACGCCTATGCCCGGCGCATAAGTAAATTTTGAGGTACTGCCAGATCCTATCCCCTCTTCTTCGCCATCTTCATAAAAAGTTTTGATAATAGTTACACCGGCTTCACCAATCACATAAAAATGCGGTGTTACCATATACTTGTAGCCTGCTTTGATCGGAATATTGAGTTGGGCCTGAATGTCTTCATAATCGCTTTCGAGATCTTTGGGAATAAAACCGATAGCGCCTGCCGTAAGCGTAACCATACCGGTAGGTTTAATACCAAAGCCGGCACGAAGGGTTAAGCCGCCGCCAAAATTGTAAGCCTCTTTAAAAGTACCTACAGGCAGGGCGCCCTCAATACCAAGGCCCATTTTAAAGCTTTGGGCATTTGATTGTACTGCTCCGCCAAGCAGTATAATAACTGCAATAGTTAAAAATTTTTTCATTTTGATAAGGTTTAGATTAAATCGTATTTACGGCTAAGATAAAAAACGATTGAGCTTATATACAATAGCCTAACCGAGGTATTTTAACCTGTTTGATACCGTGAAATCACTCAATAATAATTTATAGTTTAGCGTTGGATATTTACTTGTAATGAAAAAATCAGCAGCCCTGTTTCTGTTAGCCGTTTTAAATACTTTCAGGCTTATCGCCTCAGACATTGTTATCCCACTGGGCGGAAATGCCTGGTCCAATGCACCGGCGGTTATCACCGATGATGGCTTAACCAACTGGAGATCTCCGCAATCTGTACCTGCCATTTACTTTAAGGTAAACCAACCGCAAAGCCTTGACCTTTACCTGCGGTTAAAAGTGACCAGTGGTAAAAGCACCATATCAGTGGTTGTAAATAACAAAACGTTCAGGATAAATGCCAATAACACTGGGTTTGACACCATTGCCGTTGGCAGGATAACCGTAAGCCAGGCCGAACATGTTAAAGTAGCGCTTAAAGGCTTATCAAAAACCGGGGCAGTATATGCTGATATTTCAGATCTGATCATTAAAGGTAATATTGTTGATAGCACCCTGACCTATGTAAGACCAGGCAGCTCCTATCACTTTGGCAGGCGTGGCCCCTCGGTACATCTAAACTATATAGTACCGGACGAAATGAAAAATGACGTACGATGGTTTTACAGCGAGATTAACGTACCCAAAGGCAATGATATAGTAGGTTCGTATTTTATGGCCGATGGCTTTGGCGAGGGTTATTTTGGCATGCAGGTAAACAGTGCGAAAGAACGGCGTGTGCTCTTCTCTGTGTGGAGCCCCTTTGAAACCGACGACCCGAAAAACATACCCGACAGCCTGAAAATTAAGTTACTGAAAAAAGGTTCAACAGTGCATGCCCAGGCTTTTGGAGATGAAGGCTCGGGCGGGCAAAGTTATATGAATTACATGTGGCAGGCAGGAAGAACATATGGGTTTTTGCTCAATGCAAAGCCAGATTCCGCTACTGCATCTACAACATTTACAGCATGGTTTAAAGACGGCTCAACAGGCAAATGGCAGCTGGTCGCATCATTCAGCAGGCCCAAAACAGTTAAATATCTTTCCCATTTATATTCGTTCCTTGAAAATTTCGAGCCCGAAAACGGCGATAAAACCCGTATGGCTATCTACAAAAACCAATGGGTTGCCAATAGCAAAGGGCAATGGAAAAGCCTTGATCAGATCATTTATACCGGCGACGCGACCGCTAATGCAAATTACCGTAAAGATTATGCTGGCGGACTTAAAGCGGATGGATTTTATTTGATGAACTGCGGCTTCTTTAATGATTTCGTCCCGTTGAAACGAAAGTTCGAAAAACAACCGAGCGGGAACAAGCCGGTGATACCATCTTCAATTTTAAACGGCCGTTAACAACACCTCACTTATAAAAAATTAAGCCAGCAGTATACACCGCTGGCTTACTAAATGATATGTGATAACGTTAATTTACTAATGAAGGGTTATAAAGCTTCGTGTTTTCGCGGTTAAGGCTCTCTACAGGCATTTTGATCACTTTGCGGTCGTATGTCAGGAAACCGTTTACCTCTCCTTCCACATCGGTTGTCTGCGTGTAGACTGCTGCTGAAAGGCCGAGCTTGATCAACTCCTGTAACCTGTCGGTAAACGTAATGTATCTTTTAAGCAGGTCTTCCCCGTTTTTAAAAGTCTGGTATCCCCAGTTTTTGTTCGCTTGCCAGTTATGGCCTTCTACAGGCCATCCCAAGCCACCAAACTCGCCTAGCACAACAGCCCTTGTTTTACCAAACAATTCAGGATCGGGCATGGCGGGGTGCGGATAGTTATGCAGGTCGACAATGTGCCCGGTAGTATAAAAGTTACCACCGCTGGCGCTGTTCACCAGTCTTGACGGGTCTTTTTTCATCGTCCACTCGGTTATCTCAACAGTTTTAAACTGTCCCCAGGCTTCGTTGAAGGGAGTCCAAACCACTATACAAGGGTAGTTGTAAAGGGCATCCATAATGATATTCCATTCTTTACGGTAATATCCCTCAGATTTTGGGGTACGTGCTTTATCAGTACCGCGGTCAATAACACCCGGGCGGTTTTCCCAGCCGTTACCCAGGTCGCCGCTTGGCATATCCTGCCATAGCAGCATCCCCTTTTGATCGCAATAAGTATAATAACGGGCAGGCTCAACTTTAATATGTTTACGGATCATGTTAAAGCCCATTGCTTTAAGCTGATCAATATCATAGGCCATGGCCTCATAAGTTGGCGGAGTATATAACCCATCCGGCCACCAGCCCTGGTCAAGCGGGCCATATTGAAAAACGAATTTATTGTTCAGCAACATGCGCTGTATGCCGTTAGCATCAGGCCCAAGGGATATTTTACGCATAGCAAAGTAGCTTTTAACCTCATCCACCGGCTTATTGTTGCGTAGCACGGCAATCTGCAAATCGTATAGGAAAGGGTGCTCCGGCGACCATAATTTAGGGCTGTTAATGTTAAGCACTGCGGTTCCACCGGCATCAACAATTTTCTCATCAACACGGGTTTTACCATCATAGGCAGTAACACGTATCTTGTCTGCAGGTTGAGCGCCTGCAATAGCTGCAGATACTGTAAGCGTTTTATTATCAATATCAGGTGTTTGTCTGGTCGATTCGATGTGCGTTTTGGCTACACCTTCTAACCAAACCGTTTGCCATATACCGGTAACAGGGGTGTACCAAATACCCTCAGGTTTTTTCACCTGCTTGCCGCGTGGCTGCGGGCCATCATCTGTAGGGTCCCAAACGCTCACAATAATTTGCTGATTGCCGCTGCCTTTTAAGGCGCCGGTAATATTAAATGAAAAAGGATCAAAGCCGCCTTCGTGCTTGCCAACACTTTTACCATTTACAAAAACTTCGGTTCGCCAGTCAACAGCGCCAAAGTGCAATAATACATCTTTGCCTTTGAGCGCCTTGCTTACTTTAAAAGATGTTTTATACCATAGCATGCTGTCTTTACCAACCGTTTTACCCACACCGGATAAAGCAGATTCTACGGCAAAGGGCACCAAGATTTTTCCATCATATTTTGCCGGCTGGGCGTTCGCTTTCTGTACGATGGCATAGTCCCAAAGTCCGTTTAAATTTTGCCAGCTACCCCTAACCATTTGCGGGCGCGGATATTCAGGAAGCGGGGCTTTGGGGTCTACCTTTTCCGCCCAGGGGGTAACTATACGGTCTTTAATTAAATGCCAGTTACCTTGTTGGGCATTGCCGGCAAGTGCAAAAAATAGCAGGGAAAGGCTTAAGCTAAGTCTTTTCATTTAGTGATATATATTGATTTAAAAATATGGAGGCGCAATATACGCCTCCTTTTCTTTAGAATGTGATTTTTGCAAGCGGTGAAAAAATCATATCCTCTACCCCATTAATCTTAATTCCCACACGGGCAAATACATAATTTTGAGCGGGAGTGATGCCTGGTATACTTACGCTCATGGAAATATTGTTAAGGCTTGTGATAGATGCGCCGTCAATACTCTTTGTGGCAACATTATCTGACGCTGATACAAATTGTGTTTTATTAATGTATAAGCTTACCCTATCTATATTTTTAGCATTTGCATCAGTAATCACCTTTTCAATATTAAACGTGGCTGTTAAGCTTCCGCCCGCGGCATTAAACTGCGCGTTACGTAGCATGTAGTAAGGTTCCACGTCTATATCCATCGTCTTGCTCCCGCTTATTTCTACCGCGATTGTATCACGCTTACCAGCGCTAAGCTCCTTCCATCTGAAAGGCCCCTGGTTTGGCGGGATGGTAAATTTATAGTTGCCGTTAAAAAGAAGGGAAGAAAAATTTCCATCCTGATCAAAGGTACCGGTTATAGCGCCGGTTTTACCAAAACCCGGCTGATAGAGCTCAAAAGGCACCTGGTTGTACTCAACGTTTATGGGTTCGCCGTTGTATACAATCCTTCCGCTGAACTTTTGTGACGGAGCATCATAATTATCCTTCTTGCAACCAACAGACGCAAGCAGTAGTGCTATTATCACTGTATAATGAAATTTGATTTTCATGATCATGTTTTAAATTTTGCTATTGATTGGGTTGCTTTACAATTTGAGGGTTGGCCGATAATATATCATTACCGATCTGCGAGTAGTAATTACCAAACTGGAAGCGGTTCCTGCCGGTAACAGGCGCCGGTAGTACCTCTTTAAATATCCATTTGTTATTGTTAGGGCTATTCGGGTTAAAATATTTGTATGGCCACAATCCATAAGGTTGGGTGTTGTGTTTTTTAGCCTTGCCAATATCAGTAGTTATGTCCGCAACACTTGTTGGGTCGCCGTCCCAAACAATGTGGGCAATGCGCCAGCGTTTCATATCAAATAAGGTATGCCCTTCAAAGGCAAGCTCAACCCGGCGCTCATGCACTATTCTGTCAAAGGTTATGTCGCCGGTGCTAAGCGGAGTTGTTAAACCTGCGCGTGCGCGTACCTGGTTCATGTAATCGGCAGCAATTGCGGTTTGCCCTAACTCAAAAGCGGCCTCGGCGGCGTTAAGCAATACTTCGCCATAGCGGTAACGGATAAATGCTACATCGCTACCCCTGCCCCGGCGGCCTGAACCTTCTGTCGGATCGAGGTATTTACGGATATAAAACCCGGTTTGCGAACGGAATTCGGCGCCGTTAACCGGCCCGTCTTTACCTACAACCTGAATATTTTCACCAAGCCCTGGCACATCCTGTAGTTGTGTAGCATCATTACTGGTTATGATATTGCCGTTAGCTAACTCATATCCGGCAAAAATCTCGGTACGCTTGCCTTTAAACTGCCCGTTAGGCAACAATACAGTACCCGCAAGCCTTGCATCACGGCCTGCAAATATATCCAGCTGGTCTGTATAATAAACCGGGTTGCCTGATGCATCTTTTGTAGCCAACGGCGCGTAAGTATTATCTAATTTTTCAAAGGCTTCCACCAGGTTGAGCGAGGGATTTAAACGCCCTGCATCAAGGCCTTCATCTGATATTGAAAAAGGTTGATTATTAGTAGTGAAACCATGTGTTTTACCGGCATTCGCTTTAAAGTCTTCAATAAATATCGACTCCTGATTAACAGAGGTTTTATCTAAAAAGACAGCAGCGAAATTATCGCTCAGATTTGGCAACACCCGGTAAAGCTGATAGTTACCGGCAGTTTGGTCAATTATCTCTTGTGCAGCGGCAAGTGCCTTGGTATAGTAACTATCGGCCATGCCCGATGGTATACCCACTTCGTTCCCCGGCAAAGATACCTGGGGTGTGGTTACGCCGTATTTAGCTATTGACCCGGCATACAAAGCAGCCCTTGCTTCCATCGCCAACGCGGCAGCCATACTGGCCCTTGATTTAACGTTAGCATTCTTTGGCAAGTCGCCTTTTATTGCTTCGGCTTCACTGATAATAAAGTCATATATTTCCGACTCTTTAGCCCGGGGTTTTTGCAGTGGCGTTACGTTACCAGAGTAATCGTACTCAAGCGGCTCGGTAATAAGCGGCACGCCACCCATCCTTTTAACCAGCTCAAAGTAATAATTCGCCCTTAAAAACCTTGCTTCGGCTATAAAGCGTTTTTTATCTTCATCAGTAAGCTTTGTAGCGGCTGTGGCGCGCTGAATAAACAAATTCAGGTCGCGAATGTAGCCGTAATCCCAAATAGCCCACTCGCCATATCCCCAGCCTGTTCTTTGTACAATAAAATAACTTCCGTTTTCTGAAGGGAAAGCCTCGCTGAAATCGGCAAAGGTGCGCCAGCCGGGTTCGGTATCAGATGTGTTTGGAATTGGATAGCCATCCAGGCTCGAAAAATCGCGCTGCCTGTTGTACAGGTCGCCTAATATAGACAGCACCAGCGCCGGGTCTGAAAATGCCAGTTCGGTAGGCAAAACCTGCTTTGGAGGCACATCTAAAAAGTCACTATCTTTTCTGCACGACTCCGTAACAAACAGAGCGGCAACTATGGTTATTAAAAATATCTTTTTCATTAGTTTTCAGCTTAAGGGTTAATTAAAACGATAAATTAACACCTACGTTTACAACCTTACTTTGCGGCACCTGCAACCCGTTGTCGTCGGTAGTTTCCGGATCGACACCGTATTGTTTAAGGTTATCAAAAGAAAGCAGGTTGTAACCATTCACATAAAATCTGGCCTTTCTGATCTTTGCTTTAGCCAGGATCTTGGCCGATAACGAATACCCTATTTCAATGGTCCTTGCCCTCAAATAAGTTACGTTGTGCAGCCAGAAGGTTGAGTTACGTTGACCGTTCAGCTCATAATCGGCATGCCCAAAGCCGGGGTTAACCCTGTTTGCCGGGTATTTTCCGGGTATCCAGGAGCTGTTGACGTCATACGGGTCTGAGAGGTGCCAGCGATCCTCAAATATGGTATTAAGGTTGCCATTATTTTGAAATGCCCAGCGGGTTTCATAATTCTGGAACCAGGTGTAACCCGATCCGCCTGAAAAATCGGCGTGGAAGTCAAAACCTTTATACGACGCTCCGATAGTAAAACCAAAGTTAATGTTTGGCTGGGTGCCATAACCAAAGCCGATTGGCCGCTCGTCATACTGGTCTATCTTGCCATCACCATTCTGATCTTTGTACATCAGGTCGCCCGGCAAGAGCGTACGGTTACCCTTACCATCATTATTAATTTTATAATTATTTATTTGCTCCTGCGACGAAAACTGGCCAATTACCTCGTATCCCCAATCTATATGAGCATACCGGTTTTCGCTTGAGTTACGGTACTGATCCCACGAATTGAAGAAGATAGGATTATAGGATTGCAAGTTCTTTTGCCGGCTGTATGAGAAGTTACCGCCTATGTTATACCTTACATCTCCTATGCTCGAGTTATATGATAGGGATATTTCCTCGCCATACTGCGCATCGCTGTTGGCGTTCTCAAGCGGAAGTGAGTAACCTATTTCAAATGGCACAACCACATCATTACGTGTTCCTAATAAACCGGTACGCTTTCTGTAAAAATATTCCACCGAACCCGTCAGCTTACTATTAAGCAAGGTAAAATCCAACCCGATGTTACTTATGCGGCTCTTAAGCCATGATACACGGGTTACCGGTATTCCTTTATCGCGCGATACGATAATGGCATTACCATCTATTATGGCCGTTCCCATATTATAGTTATAACCTGTTAAATAGGCGTAAGGCGCTACAATTGGATTGGCCGGATTACCAGGGTCCCGGGCATCACCCAATATACCATAAGATCCCCTTATTTTCAGATCGTTGATAAAACTGTTGGTACCCAGCAGGTTTTTCATAAAGCCTTCCTGCGTTATTCTCCATCCTGCCGAAACGCCAGGGAAGTAACCCACGCGTTTATCGGGAGCAAATAGGTAAGAGGCATCACGCCTGCCAGAAAGCTGCAGGTAATACTTGTTATCGTAGTTATAATCTATACGGGCGATGTAGCCAAGCCTTGTTTCGGTATCATCCCTGTCCTGGTACTGGTCGGCAGTAGGGAAATAGATCAAAGGCAGATTATTTGAAATTGGCGAAGCGTGTATCCAGTTGCGTAAATGCCTTAACTCTATACGCTCTGCAACAAAAGTTGCGCCTATGGTACTTTTGCCAAATGTGTTGTTATAATTTAACTGCAACTGCGAAGTTTTGTTAAACTCCTTTATCTGCTCGCGTTCCCTCCAGGGGTTGGTACTTCCGCCGGTAACATCATAGGTATCTGTTGCCGGGCGATAAGTATAAGCATTATAAGTATACTCCTGGTTATTGAGCAGGTAATCCTCTATATAATAAGAGTACAAACCTTTTAATGTTAAACCTTTTATCCAGGGTATATCCCACTCAGCACCGAAATTAGCCTGTAATACACGCCTGTCGCTATGAAAAACACCGGAAAGCTTTTTGTTAAGAAAGGCGTAATTTGATTCGGTATGACCGATGTCATTCAGGTAATCAGGGTTATCATTGGCATACGGCCGCTCCAACGGTGTGTTTCTTAATACGGCAAATTTGGCAAGCCCGTAATCGTCAAGGCCCGGAACACCGGGGTTCTCAACGGTTTCTATCCTGCCGTTGATATTTACATTGGCCCTTAAACCGTTAGCCAGCTTTACAGCAACGTTTGATTGTATGTTTGACCGCTTGTATTCATACTCTTTACCCAATTGCGAATTCTGGTACAAATTGGTTGCCGATACATAATAGTTAACTCTGTCGCTGCTGCCGGTAAAATTAGCATTTACCGAATTTAATGGCGCGTTGTTATTGCTCTTCAAAATGTAGTCGCGCCAGTTAAAGCTTTGATAACCGCGCTCGGTACCGGCTTTATATTTTTCAAGTTCGGCTGGGATAATATTAGTTGAGCCGTTTGAGTTTACCTGTGCCTCGGCCAGGTATCTCATGTAATCGTATGAGTTGGTAAGCACATCCGGGAAGCGATAGAAATTTTGAAAACCAAGAAAGGCATCTAAATTAATGCGGGTTTCTCCCGAGCCTTTCTTAGTGGTCACTACCACAACACCGTTGGCAGCCTGTACCCCATAAATGGCAGCTGATGCATCCTTTAGAACGCTTATGCTTTCTATGTCATTAGGTGCCAGGTTATTAAACTGGCTGATATCCTGCTGCACCCCGTCAATTACAAACAACGGGCGCCCCATGTTCCTGATCTGAATATTGGCTGTAGCGCCTGGGCGGCCTTCTGACTGCCTGAACGTTACGCCCGGAATTTTACCGGCCAGGCTTGTACTTACTGTTGAACCCGCGTGTACCCTATCAATATCCTTACTGGTTACGCTGGCAATTGAACCGGTTATGGACTCTTTTCTTTGCGAACCAAAACCAGTAACAACCACTTCCTGTAATGATGAATTGCTTGCCCTGAGGCGTACATTGATGCTGGGTTGCCCTGTAAGCGGTACTTCCTGGCTAACAAAGCCAATATAACTAAACACCAATACACCCGATGTGCCACTGGCAACGTTTAAACTGAACCGGCCATTTACATCTGTACTGGTGCCGCTTTGTGTACCTTGCAGCCTTACCGCTACGCCTGGTAGTGCCACGCCTGCAGTATCGGTTACCGTGCCACTGACCCTGACATTGTTTTGCGCCAATAAAGCATTGGAAAATAGCAGGCATGTTAAAGTGAATGCAATAAGCGCAGCTTTTTGATACCACTTGTCCCAAAGCCACCGCAGGAAGGGATTGCCTACCTGTCTTAGTAGTAAAGTTTTCCTCATAGATGATTTAATTTAATAATTGGTTAAGTTTAATTTAATAAAGCGTACCGGAGAGGGGCTTTTTAAATCATTATGTAAAGGAAAAGCATTTTAATTACCAACTATTAATCAAATCATATCAATTATTAGTCGAAAAGTATCAATTTATTTTACCAGGAAAATGGTTATACATAATAGTTATATTTGATTAAGAGCACCGATTTGAAACCATTTTTATCATTTTTTTTACTGCTGCTGATGTGTTTAAGCAGCGGCTATGCACAAACCCATTATTTTAAACATTACCAGGTTGAGCATGGCTTATCACACAATACCGTTTACTGCGCCATACAGGATAAGCGCGGCTTTTTGTGGCTTGGTACCAAGGATGGCCTAAACCGCTTTGATGGTTACTCCTTTAAGGTTTTCAGGCATATTCCTGCAGATAAGCACAGCATTTCCAGTAATGTCATCCACTCTTTAAGTATAGACAACCAGGGCGACCTGTGGATAGGCACAGATGATGGGTTAGACAAGTTTAATTTTAAAACTGAAAACTTTGCTCATATTAATAGCATAAAAGATGGTGTAAGGGGTGTTGTACATGATGCAGATAATAACTGCTGGTTTGTATCAGGGTCTTCGCTGTTAATGTACAATAAAAATACCGGACAGATTAAAAACTACCTTACCGGTCATGAATTTGAAGCCACGTCGATAGCTATTAATAATAAAGACATCTGGGTTTCATCTACTAAAGGTACGCTCGAAAAGTTGAACACAGACAACGGCACCTTTAAAAGTTACAGCGTATTTTCTCACTCAAAAGCTGTAGCATCTAATTATATCGATAAGATCTACGCCACCTGCGACGATAAAATATTTGTAGGTACCGCAAACCAGGGGTTTAAAGAATTTGACTGCCTAACCGGCACCTATACGGATATACTTACCTATAACCCGGACCATACAGAGATATATGTGCGGGATTTTATTAAGTACAATGATAAAGAATACTGGATAGCTACCGAGTCGGGTATATTTATTTATAATATTGTTACGCGGCAGTTTACAAACCTTAAAAAGAATTATACCGATCATTATTCATTATCAGATAACGCTGTTTACGCTTTATATAAAGATGCTGAAGGAGGGGTGTGGGCGGGCACATATTTTGGCGGCATTAATTATTATCCTAAACAGTACTCAACATTTAATAAATATTATCCTGGTACTGATGACAATACGCTGAAGGGTAATGTTGTTCGCGAGATTTGTAAAGACAAATACGGAAACCTCTGGCTTGGCACAGAAGATAACGGCTTAAATAAACTAAGCCCGGATAAAACCGTATGGACGCATTATTATCCCGGTATAAAAAACGGACTGTCTAACAGTAACATACACGGTTTGCTCGCCAGCAATGATGAATTGCTTATAGGCACCTTTGAACGCGGACTTAACGTATTTGATATTGCTACAGGTAAAGTAAAACAGCTTTATGTTGCCGGGAACGGCGATAACAGTTTAAAAAGCAATTTCATTATCAGCTTTTGCAAAACCAGGGCGGGCGCCATTTTTATCGCTACAACAAAAGGGCTTTACCGTTATAACGAAACGGATAAAAACTTTACCCAGATCAAAAAAATCCCTCCTAACGACTTTATTTATTCTATCATCGAGGATCACAAAGGCATAATATGGATTGGCACGGTAAGGGATGGCATTTACTGCTATGACCCTGCATCAGATACCAGCAAAAAACTAAAGTATGATTACTACGTGCCTAATGCACTGCAAAGCTCAACCGTTAACGGAATTTTTGAAGATAGTAACCATCATTTGTGGTTTGCCACCGAAGGCCTTGGCCTTTGGCGGTACAACCCTAACAATGAAAGCTTTAAGTTTTACGGATTAAACAATGGCCTGCCAAGTAATTATATATTTAAAATACTGGAAGATGACCATAAAAACATTTGGGTAAGTACTACCAGGGGATTGGTCAGCCTTAATTTAACATCCGGTTATACTAAGGTTTATACAAAGGCAAACGGACTTTTGAGCGACCAGTTCAATTACAACTCGGCTTTTAAGGATAGCGATGGTACAATGTATTTTGGCTGCGTAAAAGGGCTTATCAGTTTCAATCCATCTCAATTTAAAACTAACAATTTTATCGCACCAGTTTATATAACCGGCTTTCAGGTACACAATAACGAGATCTTAGTTAACGGGCCCGATTCATTGCTAAAACAATCCATAATTTGTACCAAGCAGATCAACCTTAACCATAATCAGTCCTCATTCAGTATTGATTTTTCCGCCTTAAGTTTTTCATCGCCCGAGATGAGCCAGTATAAATACATGATGAAAGGGCTTGATAAAGGCTGGACCTTTTTAACCACAAACAGAAAGGTATACTTTACACAGCTTGCACCGGGCCATTATACTTTTGTTGTAAAAGCTGCCGGCAGTAATGGCATCTGGACAGCCAAGGCAACCCGCCTGGAAATTAACATCGCCCCGCCATTTTGGGCCGGGACTACGGCTTATATGATATATGCTGTGCTTATTATTGCCGCCGGATACCTGCTGTTACGTGAATATCACAGAAGGACCCGCGAAAAAAATAAACGCATTATTGATCAGCTTGAAAACGACAAGGAAAAAGAAATTTATAACGCCAAAATTGAGTTTTTTACTAATGTAGCGCATGAAATAAGAACACCGCTTACGCTTATTAAAGGGCCGATGGAAAAGGTGATAAAAAAAGCAGAAAATGTTCCGGAAATTCAAAATAACCTTAAAATTATGGAGAAGAACACCAACCGGCTGCTTGACCTTACCAACCAGTTGCTTGATTTCAGAAAAACAGAAACCAATGGTTTTAGCCTGAGTTTTGTTAAAGCCGATATAACGGACCTGCTGGCCGATACTTATTTGCAATTTAACGCTATGGCAGAACAGCGCAACCTTAATTATGTGCTTAAAATAAAGGACCAGCACTTGTATGCCTTTGTTGATACCGAAGCATTTACCAAAATAATAAGCAACCTTATAAGTAATGCACTTAAATATGCTACGTCAAATGTCGAAGTAGAATTGTTAACGCCTAACGATAATGGCTACACTTTTTGTGTTGTGATAAAAAACGATGGTCATCTAATTCCATTTGAATTAAGGGAAAGGATATTTGAGCCATTTTTCAGGCTGAAAGAATCGGTTAAACAGGTGGGTACAGGTATTGGATTGTCTTTGTCGCGCTCTTTGGCAGAACTGCATAAAGGAACTCTTTTTTTGAGCGAATCTATAAATGATTTTAATATATTCACACTTACATTACCTATACATCAGGAAAAAGAGTTTGACTTGCATAACACAGCAGATGTTTATGAGCAAACCGATGTTTTAAACCGGGAAGAAAACTTTGACTTTATGAAACCAATTATTCTTTTAGTGGATGATAACCCTGAAATACTTGATTTCATTGCAGATGAATTAAGCGAGAAATATGCGGTTGTTAAGGCGCTCAATGGCCAGGAAGCGCTTGATATGATAGAGATAGAAAACGTACAATTGGTGATCAGTGATGTGATGATGCCCGGGATAGATGGTTTTGAACTATGCAGGCTTATTAAAACAAACTTTGATCACAGCCATGTCCCAATTATTCTGCTTACCGCCAAAAACACCTTACAAAGCAAAATGGAGGGCCTGGAGGTTGGCGCTGATGCCTATATTGAAAAGCCCTTCTCTCCGGAACATTTGCAGGTACAAATTGCCAATTTGCTTATTAACCGTAATAAAATCAAAGAATACTTTGCAAGCTCGCCACTGGCTCAAATCAAATCAATGGCTTACTCAACACCCGACGAGAGTTTTCTGGATAAGCTTAATGCCGTTATATTTAAAAACATGCAGGATACCGAACTGAATGTAGAACAGGTAGCCAGCCTCATGAATATGAGCAAACCCACTTTATACCGTAAAGTTAAAGCCATATCTAACCTTACAATAAACGAACTGATTAATATTACCCGCCTTAAGGCAGCCGCGCAATTGCTTGAGGAGGCCGATTATAAAATTTATGAGGTGGCCGCAATGGTGGGCTATAGCTCACAATCACAATTAGGCAGAAACTTTTTAAAACAGTTTGGCACCACACCTACCGAGTATCAGCAGGCTAAAAAAGCTCAAAAAGTAAAAACTGCTTAATTTGCTTTGCGGGTATGTAACCTGGTAAGGGCAAATTCGCCTATTCTTTTCCCCTCGTCAATTCCGTTTATAACTGAAGGCATGTAGTGAATGCCGCCATAAAACCGGCTTATTGAGGCCTCGGCTGCTGCCGCTTTAAAAGATTTGAACTTACGCACGGGCAAATCAAAAGCTGTTTCGGTAGAATCTGAAAAAGAAAAATTGTCACCAAACATTTTTGTTAAAACAACTGCCGAGGCGTTTGAAACCACACTATGCCCGCTGGTATACTCGGGGAACGGAGGTGTTTGCAGCAATGGTTGCCAGTTTTGATCAATGTATGTGTTGATATAAGTTTCTGGCCGTATTACCTTGCTTTTATACTTTTCATCCCAGCAGTTTATAAAGCTGTCGGCAATTACTACAGCAAGGCACGCGTAGGTTTCTGCTGTACGTACATAATCAGCCTTTGCTTTAGCGCATACCTGGGCGGCTATATTTATCCAGTGCCCCCCGGGTGATATTTTTTTTATGGCGAACATGGTATGCCCATTGGTATTTACCTTAAAAGGGTTATCATCCCAAAAATTGGCAACTGCTTTTTGTCCATCGGTTAAATTTAGTCCCGTGTTACGTACATCCATGGCCAGGGTATAAAAAAAGCTTGCCGGCTTGGCAGAAAAAGCCATTGCATGCGCGGGTTTAAACTGCTGTGCCGAATCCAGGATGAATGGGCGTATTTCATTCCAATGCGGCTCTACGCCTTTCATGTACGCCGGTGGTGTTGGCTTCCAGGTGGCATCATCGGTTTGCACATCATACCTGGCTAACGATCGGGTGTGCTTGTAATTATCTTCACCCGCCCACCTGATGATACGGTCGGCAATCAGCTTTCCGTAATTTATTGAATTTTGATAAACCTCGTCGGGCATGCCGGTTTGCCTGAACTCATCCATCAGCTCATCATGAAAGCGCTCGATACGCCCTTCAGACATCACCAGTATCTTGCCAACCGTTAAAATAGCGTGCGATGCAGCCAGCGAATAACAATATTGCTTACCTTTTTCCGGTTTAGGCATAGCACTTAACCCATGTAATTGCTTACTAAGCGAAATATAACCCTTGTTCCCGTTTATGGCCGCCTCATAACCCGCCACGGTGATGTAAGCATAAATCCTGCTGGCTACCGGCGGCGAGTAAATATCGTGCAGCATTACATCTGTTACCTGCCTTACAGATCGATGAATAAAGGCAGGGTTTTCTGCTTTTTCCTTCCAATCTTTTTGCGCCCCGGCGCATGAAAACAGGAGCACCATCACAATGTATATTGGATAAAATTTTTTCATAAAAAAAGGATGTCAAAAACTAATTGGCCGCTGGCAGGATATGCCATTATTTAATAATGTAAAGTAAATATATATAACTTTCCCAGTCCGTTCTCAGCCGATACGATTTGACTAACTTTTGATAAGATTTGAAGAAAACTGTAGTTTTAAATTAGTTTTCTTTACATTGATTTACTGCCTGACCAGTGGTACATCAAACTTTATAAACCTGCATAATTTGCATCGTACAACCGCTTTTTTGCCTAAATCATTTAAACAATGGATAAAAGGTTATTGCTTTTTTTGATTGTAGCTTCAATCATTTGCTCGCGCTGCTCAAATAATGATAAGCAGGCCACGCTATTTAAGCTACTTAGCCCGTCACAAAGCGGCATTAACTTTAAAAACACCATTACAGAGAGCGACAGCATCAATATTTTAAACCACCCTTACCTATATAACGGCGCTGGGGTAGGAATAGGTGACTTTAACCACGACTCGCTGCCCGATGTTTACTTCGCCGGGAATATGGTGCCCGGCAAATTATACCTTAATAAAGGCGGGTTACAGTTCACAGATATTACAGCATCTGCAGGGGTGAGCAGCGAAGGAAGATGGTGTACAGGCGTTTCTGTAATTGATATCAATAACGATGGCTGGCTTGATATTTATATATGCACATCATTCAAAAACAATCCGGCACAGCGAAAAAACTTACTTTACATTAACCAGGGAAACAATAAGGACGGGATACCAACTTTTAAAGAGTCGGCCGAAGCATTTGGCCTGCAGGATACCGGGTACAGCACCCAGGCTATTTTTTTTGATTATAACAACGATGGCTTTTTAGACATGTACCTGCTTACCAATGTGCTTGGTAAAACTACACCTGTGGCCTATCGCCCTAAACTAAGCGACGGCAGCGCCGAAAATACCGACCGCCTGTACCGCAACAATGGCAATAATACATTCACCAATGTTAGTAAAGAAGCGGGGATATCGATAGAAGGATTTGGCAACTCTGTAGCGGTAAGTGACTTTAACCAGGACGGCTGGCCGGATATTTATGTGGGTAACGACTTTATATCTAACGATGTTTTGTATATAAATAACAAGAACGGCACGTTTACCAACCATGCAAAAGATTATTTCAGGCATACGGGTTGGTCTGTAATGGGTGCGGATATGGTAGATATCAATAATGATGGCCTGCAGGATCTTATTTCGCTGGAAATGCTTCCGGAGCAAAACCTGCGTAAAAAAACCATGCTCGTAGGGGATAATTATATCACCTATATTAATAACGCTAAATATAACTATGAGCATCAATATATACGAAATGTACTGCAGCTTAATCAGGGTCAACTGCCAGGCGGGCAGGTTCAGTTTGGCGATGTGGCCTATCTTGCCGGAATTTACCAGACCGATTGGAGCTGGACACCGCTTGTAGCCGATTTTGACAATGACGGCTACCGGGACATGGTAATAACCAATGGCTATCCGCGCGATGTAACCGATCTGGATCACGCACTTTACACCAATGACCAGGGCCGTACCGTAAAAGAGAATACTACTTTAGCAGCAGCCGACTCGTTCCCGGTTGTAAAAATATCCAGCTATGCTTTTAAAAACAAGGGCGGGTACGAGTTTAAAGATCAGTCAAAAGACTGGGGCATTGTTAAACCAACCTTTTCTACCGGTGGTGTTTATGCCGATCTGGATAACGACGGCGATCTTGACCTGGTGATCAATAATATAGATGATGATGCTTTTGTTTATGAAAACACACTTAACAATAAAAGCCAACCCAACAAATCCTTCAATTATTTAACGGCTGAACTCAGTGGGGACCAAAAAAATCCTGGTGGTATTGGTGCTACCATTCGCCTTTACTATAAAGGGGGGCAACAATTTTATGACCAGCAACCTTGCAGGGGTTACCTGGGTACCCATGATGCAAGGGCACACTTTGGCCTGGGAAGTATCACCGTGATAGATTCATTAAGGGTACGTTGGCCCGATGGATCGACACAATTATTGACTAACATTAAGACGAACCGTTCTATCACCCTGAAAAAGCAAGATGCTTCCGGCAAATATTCCCCCGATGCGCAACCAAAAATAAAACCCATTTTTAAGCTTGTGAACAATCAATTGGGCATAAACTTTTTGCATCAGGAGAAAGATGCCATTGATTATAATATACAGGCGACTCTTCCGCATAAGCTTAGCCAATACGGCCCCTGCATTGCAGCAGGCGATATAGATAACAACGGCTTCGACGATTTCTATATAGGTGGCTCCGCTGGCAATAAAGGCGTTTTTTTCATGCAAAGCGCTAATGGCAAGTTTACCAAAGATGCCAGTCGCTTTTTAAACGAAGAATTTAAGGACGAGGAAGACATGGGCGCTTTGTTATTTGATGCCAATAACGATGGTTATTTAGATTTATATGTAGTTAGTGGCAGTTACGAATTTGCTAAAGGGCATACCTCGGCGCAGGATAGATTATATATCAACAACAAAAAAGGCAAATTTGAGCGCGATTACCAGGCGATCCCTGTAGAATATGATAACGGATCATGCGTGAGGGCGGCAGATATTGATGCCGATGGCGATCTGGACCTTTTTGTTGGGGCCAGGTCTGTTTCAGGGGCCTATCCATCTTCGCCTGTTAGCCATATCTTTTTAAATGATGCCGGTAAGTTTACAGACGCAACCGCCTCCCTTTGCCCGGAATTAATGCAGGGTGGCATGATAACAGATGCACTATGGTCGGATTTTGACAATGACGGCCGGCCAGACCTCATAGTGGTTGGCGAGTGGATGCCTATAACCTTTTATAAAAATACGGGCAAGGGTTTTAAGAATGTTACTGCATCAACAGGCATTGAAAAACATATTGGCTGGTGGAACAGCATTGCTGCAGGCGATTTTAACGGCGATGGCCAAACAGATTATGTTGCAGGTAACCTGGGGCAAAACACCAATTACAAAGCATCCTTTTCAGAGCCTATGACTATTTTAGGCAAAGATCTGGACAATAACGGGTCATTTGATGCCATGATATTTTGCTTTATGAAAGATGAAACCGGTGTTAAGAAGCCTTTCCCTATGCATACGCGCGATGACCTGATCAGCCAGCTGATAAGCATCCGTAAAAAATATCTAAGTTATAAAGGCTATGGCCACGCTACAATGGATGACCTATGGACTGCCGACGACCGCAAAAATGCCGTTTCTTTTAAAGCTACTGATATGAACACCAGCCTGATCATGAATAAAGGGAGCGGGCATTTTAATATCAACCCGTTACCATTGGCCGCTCAGGCTGCACCGGTATATGGTATAATAACAGATGATGTAAATAAAGATGGGTTTACGGATATATTATTAACCGGAAACGATTTTGGAATGGAACCTTTTACAGGCAGGCACGATGCCTTTACAGGTTTGCTTTTACAAGGTGACGGGAAGGGTCACTTTATTCCTGAAGGATTAGCCAAAAGCGGACTGCTTATTAAAGGCGATGCCAAGGGCTTTGCCAAAATTGGATCGGCAAATGGTGGCAGTTTATTTGTAGCCACGCAAAACCAGGATAGTATAAAGGCATACAAAAAAGAGGTTGATAACAAAGCTCCAACAAAAACGGTAAAGCTTAAACCCAACGATTTTTATGCGATTGTTACTTATAAATCTGGCTTAAAACAACGTTTGGAGTTTTATTATGGGTCATCATTCCTGTCACAGTCAACACGCGCGTTTGCTGTAGGGCCTGATGTATCTAATATTACGATCACTTCATTTAATGGAACTAAAAGGTCTTTATCAGCCTTGTAAATAGTGGTATTTCAATAGCCCGAAATGGGGTATTATATATCAATTACAGTATTTTGACAAGCCAACGCAGATTAGGATAAACTTACTGCTGCGCAAGCCCATCTTTGTATAATTAAAATAACCAGCAGCACTTGCATAGTAAGCTGATAGAACTGGCAAAAGAAAACTTACCACAACAAATTAATCAGTTACGAAATAGCCAATATACTTTTTTGAGCATTTGCAGTCTTTCAGTAACTACTTAAAATCAAATCAGCATTTTACCCCTTCTGGGCCTCGGCATTCTTTTAAGTAACTTTTAATAGGTTCCTGTCTCAATAACAAAAGCTTTTAATCCGGCCATCTTACCATCGCGAAATCTCCACACATCACAGTATGCATAGTTATGTACATTACTGTTCACATCTTTCATACTGATCTTGCCAATTGCTGTAACAAAATCTCCGCCTTCAATAATTTCTTCCACATCAAATTTTGGTGGCTCTGCATACGCTTCGTCCATATATTTCCGCACGGCATCCTTCCCGGTAAGCTTCCTATCGCCTATAAAATCCCATTCTACATCATCAGTGCAAAAAGATAAAAATCCTTCGTTATCTCCCTGGGTTACAAAAGCGTTCGCCTTAAGCAATATTTGTTTGTTTTCCATATATGGTTTATAATAGCTGTGAAACGTGTTTGGTTTTTAGCCAATCAAAATTCCTATCTGTTATGCACCAACATTTATTCTCACAACAAATCGTAACGCTTGTTTAAATTACCGTAAGAATTATCTTGCCCTGTATGTGGCCTTTGGCCGCCCTTTCATGAGCCTGGCGGGTATTGGCAAGCGGGTATGTACTATCTATCACAACACGAATTTTTCCTTCATCAAGCAGCTCGGCCAGTTGTGCAAGCTGGGTTCCGCTTGAACGCACCTGTAAGGTAGAGACGGTAACGCCGAGCTTTTCAGCTTCACCGGCATCAGCAAAACCTAAAGGATACACCGGGAATAAGGCGCCCCCCTGCTTCAATGTTTTCAAAAAGCGGCCGGTAGTTGGCCCGCCAAGTGTATCAAGTACAATATCAATGTCATGGACAACCTCTTCAGCAGGTGTTTTTGTATAATCAATATAATCGTCAGCACCAAGGTTACGAAGCAGTGCTTCATGTTTACCAGACCCAACAGCAATTACATGAGCGCCTTGCAGCTTTGCTATTTGAACCGCAAAATGGCCTACCCCGCCAGCCGCCCCATTCACAAGTACTGTTTTGCCTTTCAGCGGTACGGGTATATGTTTGTTTGGCTGCAAAGGGTTAGGGTTATCGTGCCCTACCTCGACAAGAAATTGCCAGGCGGTAAGCAGAGACATTGGCGCGCCTGCCGCGTGTACATGATCAATGCCTGCAGGTTTAAGTGCCAGGTCTGTAACAGGAACACTCACATATTCAGCATAAGCTTTGCTCTCCCCAATGCTGAAAAAGCGCACCATTGAATAAACTTCGTCGCCAATGCTAAAGTTTTGAACATCATCAGCAACTGCTGTCACAACGCCTGAAATATCTGTACCCAAGATCATCGGGAATTTGCCATCCGGTCGCCATTCGGGAGGCAGTGACCGATAACCATCGCGCAAATACCAATCCGGAGGGTTAATACCAACAGCATAAACCCGAACAAGTACTTCGCCGGGCTTGAGCTCTGGGATAGGGGCGTCTTCATATTGTAAAACTTCCGGCCCACCAAATTCGTGCAGCCTTACTGCTTTCATTGACCTTTCAGGTGTATTTTCGATCGTTTTCATTTCTTTTAAAATTATATATATATAAATCCTGGTAGAGTTACCTAATAAGTGCTGCAATAGTAAAATATTTGAATACTTATGGCAAGTATGTACTTTTTTGTACCTTATGTACCAAAAAGTATGTATGTTTGATTATCAAGTTATTATGATATTTCAGTTATGAAAAATGAATCAAATTTGACGGAAGGAACTCAGCTATGCGCCGTTGACTACGCTTTTAAACGCATTGGCGGAAAATATAAGGCAAGGATATTATGGTATCTGGATATGAAGAAAGTTTTGCGCTATGGCGAGTTGAATAGGACCCTACCGGATATTACAACCAAAATGCTTACCCAAACACTACGCGAATTAGAAGATGATCAGTTGATCATCCGGAAAATGTACCACGAGGTTCCGCCAAAAGTAGAATATTCGCTTAGCGAAACAGGGCGGGAACTGATACCATTTATAGCGCACCTGCACAATTGGGGTAAAAAACAAATAGAAAAAGAAGCTATTAACCATCCATTACGGCAGGATGAACGCACAGCCGAGGTTTGCAAAGCCATCTGCGGCCCTGAAGAATAATACCAACCCTTACATCACGATAGGGGCAAAAATTAATAAACTTTAGTTTTTCTGACAGATATTTTTCTTCCCCACCATTTCAACGCCTCGAACCAGATAACAGAAACGAAGCCGATAGCCAGGCCGGCGATCAGTTGTCCCGGGCGAAGCGCTGTTAATTTAAAGAAGATGGCCAATGGCCGTAGGTAAATGAGTGCGATTAGTAACACCACCATCGGTTCTTTTGCAATTCCGATCAGGGCGTCTATCAGCCGCTTAGATCTTTTGCCGAACAGCCGGTTCGCTCCGTACGCGGCTCTTGCCGCCAGGACTTCCTGGCCACTTAAGCCCTGTATTCCATAGTTATCCTTCGGCATGATCTTGAACGAAATGATGGTAGGACCAAATTAAACAATGGTTCACTTCGGGCAAGTGACGAACATCACCAATACTACTGATGAGCATTACTTGAAGTCGATGGACAAAGCCGTACTTTCAGTGGGGAAGCCTGTCCCGTAAAAGTCCGTACAGATATGTTCCTAAGAGTGCACCGAAAATTACAATGATCATTGTGAAATAACCGTAGCCAATATTTACGAACATCGGCCCGGGACAAGCGCCGGTAAGCGCCCAGCCTAACCCGAAGATGAGGCCACCTAACGCATACTTTTTCCATTGCTTGTCCTTTGCAGGCAGCCTGATCGGCGCCCCATTGATATCCCGCAATTTGAATTTTTTGATCAGGTAAACCGAGATTATGCCCAATATCACCGCAGAACCAATTATGCCATACATATGGAAGGATTGAAAGCGGAACATTTCCTGGATCCGGTACCAACTTACCGCTTCTGATTTGATCATCACTATGCCAAATACGATGCCGGCTAAAATATATTTGAGTCCTTTCATTCTTAAAACAGCAATGGGAACAATAAGTGGGTCATGATCAACCCTCCAACAAAAAAACCTATCACCGCGACCAGCGATGGTAATTGCAGGTTGGAAAGTCCGCTGATGGCGTGGCCAGAAGTACAGCCACCCGCATAGCGCGAGCCGAAACCGATCATCAGGCCGCCCGCAAGCATCAGGCTGGCGTTTTTTAAGGATAAGGCTTGAATGGCAAAAAGCTGCCCGGGTTCCAGCTGTCCGTCAAAATGGATCCCCAGAACCTTAAGGTCCGTTACCGTTGCTGCCGACAATCGCAGCGGCTGTTCGGATCGTAACCAGGTATGTGCAATGAACCCGCCTATTACCGATCCAAGCAGAAACAGCAAATTCCATTTTTGCGCTTTCAAGTCAAAATTAAAAAAGGATGACCTTTTACCTGCGCCCATCAGTGTGCAGATCATTCGCAGGTTAGAGGAAAAACCAAAGGATTTTCCAAAATAGAGTAGCATCACCATAAGGCCTGCGATAATGGCCCCGGATATATACCAGGGCCAGGGCTGCTTCAGTAGATCAATCATACTCAAATATAGTATTTAAGTGAACGTGCCTGGAAACATAACCTGTCAATTCTAATTTGGCTTGAGCTCTAAATTATCTATACATATCCAGTCCGAATAGGATATGCAATTTTTTTAAGAGAGTTGCTTGAACTTGCGATTCTGAACTCCAGGCGTCAAACCCCAAATATTCAAGCTGGTGTCTGGATGGTCTCCTTTATACAGGCTGCAATTACTTAATAATATAGCAAAATACTTATGAAAATTTTAATAGTTGGAGGCTTGGGTTGGCCGGTAGAGGGCCATAACTGGCAAGCGAACAAAAACTGGGGATACCAGACTTTTAAAAACGGCGAAGACCTGCTTAAAAGGTACATTACGTTTACAGACAGGCTGCAGGAGCTGATTAAACTCGGCCTTTCAGCAGCAGTGTATACGCAGACAACCGATGTGGAAGGAGAAGTAAACGGTTTCATGACATACGACCGGGAATGACGCCGTTTAAATATAAATAAGATGTAGAATTTAATAAGCTCTACAACAAAAACCCTTCAAATGATATCATTTGAAGGGTTTTGCTCAATTTTAATTTTGCGGAATGGACGGGTCCGCTTATTTTTCCTTAATGGCCTTATTATCAATAACTTGATATTTCTTAAAACTAAAAGGTAACCGATTAGGTAACCGAATAATTTGATCTGTTTTGATTGAGTTTGAAAGAACTAATTCAAATATAACAATTAAAAGAGTTTTTGCCATTAAAACAACACCCCTATTTTTGGGGCATATTAGTAAATGCAGGGTGCATATTCGGCTATCCTTATTGTGAACTTTCTGTTGCGGTTACTATAATTTTTGCAACTTCTTCAGGCTGCGACATGAAAATTACATGGCTGCCTTTAATTTCGGTGATCTCAGCCTTAGCACGTTCATACATTGCTCGTTCTGTGGATGGGTTCAAAGCTTTATCCTGTGTCGCGATAATACCATAACTCGGCTTGCTTCTCCAGGCTACATTATGCACGGGTTCTTCAAAGCATTTACCGATAATGGGCACTTGCGAAGCGTTCATAAAGTCGCTTTGTGCTTTGGTTAAGTCACCGGCAAAGCCCCCATGAAATTTAGCTGGATCGAAGTAAACATAACCGTACTGATCAGGCGTAGTGAAACCGGCATCAGGTGAAGCAGGTGCAGCGGCTACCCACTTTCCTGTTGTCTCTCCTTTATCGGGCATAAAAGCAGCAACGTATACTAATGCAGCTACCTTTTCATTTACGCCGGCTTCTGTGATTACGGTTCCACCCCAGGAATGGCCCACTAAAATCACCTTTCCATCTTGACGGTCAATTACGCTGTTGGTAGCATCAACATCTGCTTTTAATGAGATTAAAGGATTTTGTACAATACTTACGTTATATCCTTTTTTTACGAGAATATCATAAACCGGTTTCCAGCCTGAGCCGTCAGCAAAGGCACCATGCACTAATACAATGTTTTTTATCCTCTTTTGTTGTGCATTCGCTACATGGGTTCCTAAGCTTACAAGTGCTGCAATAAACAGAATAGTAAAAACTAAAAAGCGGAGGTTTTCTGAAGATTTAATTGATGTTTTCATGATTTTATAAATGTTTTAATAGTTGAACATGAGTTATAGATTAGCAGAAGGTGATGAAACAGATGTTATGGCAGCGGCTAATATTTCGCCTGTATCCGGGTTCTGTATAAAGCCGATAAGCTCCCAATTTTGTGAATCAAATTCCTTAGGCAAAGCTATTGTCTCGTCGCCTTGTCGTTGGGGGCCTAAAGAAAATGTATGTAACTGCCGTACTATCTGAGCATGATTAAGGGTTCGACCTTCGTTTTCACCGGCTCTAATTTTGTTTACCGCATGTTTTTGTACTAAGGCAACAACCAGTTGACCTTGTGTCGGCTGACTGGCTAACTGATAGTGAATGTTAATGCCTTGAGGCTTTTGTAGCGCCTTTAAGTTTAACGCAGTACTTGCTTTTTCATTTAGTGCAGTAGATAACGAATTTCTAATTGCTCTTTCATCTGAACCTACAAACTCCTGCTTGCCATTCACTATCAATTGGGGTGTATATACCTGGCTGGTGAACTTGCTATGGTACCAGTATTGCCTTTTTGAAAAATCAGGTCTGCTGAATATGTCTTTCCAGCCCAACCGGTTCCAATAATCTACATGGTAAGTCAAAATATAAACAGGTTTGTTGCCTGCTTCTTTTTGAACGCGTTCCAAAAGCTCTTCAGCCGGCGGACAACTTGAACAGCCCTCGGAAGTAAACAACTCTAACAAGGCAAAACCCTCGCTCGAATCAAAATTCAAAGCTTTGCTATTATTAGAATTCTGGCGGCTTACATACACAGCCGAAGTAAGCAACAGCACAATGGCGGCGCACATGGCTGAAAGTTTTATCATTTTCATAGTTCTGATCTTTTTAATTTGATTCAAAACTATGGGCAGAAAGTGGCTGGGACGAGTGAAATAAGGCTGAACCGGACACAACTGATACTCAACCCCGAAAATTAGAAGGTGAAAGTTACTATATACCAGTTTTGGTAGTGTGAATTTAGACAACCTGATCCAGTGATATAACATGAGAGTTGGATGGCTTCATCAATATGTTATTTTGGATACTTACAAACTCAATACGGATACATGTATGGCGTTTCTGCTGCTGAACTTTGTCTTATCAAATTAGAAAAAAAATGAGCAAAACAATTTTTATCACAGGCGCCTCAACAGGATTAGGTAAAGTAACCGCCAAACTTTTTCAAAGTGAGGGCTGGAATGTTATCGCAACCATGCGCAATCCGGACAACGATACAGAACTGCGCCAACTGGAAAATGTCACGCTGCTTCCGCTGGACGTAACCAATACCGGGCAGATTAACGATATCGTGAGCAAAGCGATTGCCATGCAAGATATCGATGTTGTGTTTAATAATGCCGGTTACGGGCTTGTCGGCCCGTTGGAAGCGGTAAGCGATGAACAACTGGCTCGTCAGCTAAATACCAATCTTTTGGGTGTCATACAGGTGACCAGGGCTTTCATTCCTTACTTCAGGGAAAAGGAAAGTGGCCTTTTTATCACAACCACTTCTATGGGCGGCTTTTTAACTTTTCCCTTAAACTCAATTTATCACGCCACAAAATGGGCATTGGAAGGCTGGAGTGAAAGTTTGTCATTCGAGTTAGGCCTGTTCAATATCGGGGTTAAAACCGTAGCCCCGGGTGGCATCAAAACGGACTTTATAGGCCGTTCCCTTGATCCGGTAACTCATCCGGCTTATGAAGCAGCTATGCAAAAAGTGTTTGGTTTATTCGTAGAGGATAATCTTTCTCCGGCAGAGCAAATCGCTGGCGTGGTTTATGAAGCGGCAACAGACGGTAAAGACCAAATACGCTACGTGGCTGGCGAAGACGCTAAACGGTTGTATGAAAGAAGAAATGCAATTGGCGCGGAAGCCTTTCGCAAGGAACTTGGCAGCATGGTCTTTGGCGACGGAAAGTTTTAAATTAGCAACATGAAAAAGTCTAATCAGCCACCTGTAACGATCCATAGCATCACGGAACTACACCGGCTGGTTGGCCTGCCCGGTCCTGCCCATCCGCTGATCAGTTTGGTAGATAATACAAAGTTGAATATTGAGAGGGAACGTTTCCCGGAAACCTTGATTCTGGACTTCTACAAGATCTCTTACAAGCAAACGCTGAACGGCAGGATTGGTTATGGGCAGGGCTATTACGACTTTGATGAGGGGGGTATGATCTTTACCGCACCTCATCAGCTTTTAGCCATTGATAAGGATACGGAATACTATGGGCTTTCTCTGCTAATTCATCCTGACTTTTTGCGCGGATATCAGTTGGGTACCAGTATCAGTAAATATGGTTTCTTCTCTTACGATACTAATGAAGCGCTGCACTTATCGGAAAAAGAGAAGGAGACTATTGTATCGGTGCTGGAAAACATCGGACAGGAACTCACCAATAACATCGACGATTTTAGCCAGGACCTACTCGTTTCTTATTTAGAGGTATTGCTGAATTACGGCAACCGGTTTTACAAACGGCAATTTGTTACCCGCAAAGCTGTTAATCATGATCTGCTTACCAAACTGGAAACGATACTTACTCATTATCTGGACACCCGTCAGGGTTTGCAAAGTGGTTTGCCTACCGTAGAATATCTGGCAGATCAGCTTAACCTATCACCACGTTACTTAAGCGATATGCTGCGGTCTTTAACAGGGCAAAGCGCGCAGCAACACATTCATCAAAAAGTGATCGACAAGTCGAAAGAATATTTGACGAACACCAACCTTTCCGTCGCAGAAATCGCTTATGAGTTGGGCTTCGAATATCCGCAATCCTTTAATAAGCTGTTTAAAAACAAAACTGCGCTTACGCCAGTGGCCTTTAAAGCGCAATTTTTCACCAATTAGTTCAATAAAAAACCCGGCTCGAAGGCCGGGATGTGTAAGAATAAAATTGTTCGGTATTAAATTACCGTCGCACCTCATTAAAGTAAGCACAGCACCGGAGAAACCGTTGAATGAAAAAGTTGCTGATATTTAAAGACTCATCCCGCCGTCCATCACAATTTCTGCACCGGTAATGAACTTAGCAGCATCGCTTGAAAAGTACGCAACCATTTTAGCTACGTCATCCGCTTCACCAAACTGCTTTAAAGGAACACGTTCCAGCATCCATGTATCCAGGTTTTTTCTTGCCTCTTCATCCAAACCTAATTTATTCAAGATTTCTGTCTGAGTTGGCCCTGGACTTACGGAGTTGACCCTGATCTTCCTTGGGGCCAATTCAATAGCAGCAGCTTTCATTACGGAGTTCAATGCTGCCTTGCTTGACGAATATACCGATGCATTACCACCATGCATACTGGCTGTGTTTGATGACAAGAATACCACCGATGCGCCATCATTGAGTAATGGAATCAATTTGCTTAGGGTGAAGTAAGCGCCCTTATAGTTAATATTAATGACCTGATCAAATACTTCTTCGGTAGCTGTTTCAATAGAAGCACCGCCAACTATCCCTGCATTTATGAACAGGATATCTACCTTACCGTATTGCTCGCCGACTGTCGCAGCTAACTGCCCGATCGCGTGAACGTTACCTTGATCGGCCACTAAGCCGGTAACGCCTAATTGTTGGGCAGCGGTTTCAACAGCTTCCTGTCTGCGCCCGGTGATGATCACCTGAGCACCTTGTGCTTTTAATTCTTTTGCGGCAGCGTAGCCGATACCGCTATTGCCTCCGGTTACTACAGCAACCCTTCCTTCTAAATTTTTCATGATTTTTTATTTTTTCTGCAAACGTATACTATGTTTGGTATAATATTGATACCAGTATCACAGAGTATACCAACATGGATGAGCATTTAGTTAAAGAAGTTCTATCGGAACCCCGAAATCAGAAGGAGGAGATTCAGGCTTTGCAGGACACTATTTATGTAATAGGCGGCAAGTGGAAACTGCCTATTATCAATTCGATATGTAATGGAAACAGGCGCTTCAGAGAGATTGAAAGAAGCATACCAGGGATTACTACCCGCATGTTATCGCGCGAACTGAAAGATATGGAAGCTAATAAATTGTTGAAACGTACGGTCACACCCACCAGCCCGGTAACGGTTGAGTATTCGCCCAGCGACTATTGCCACTCCTTTGCTGATATAATTTTACATATGATCAAATGGGGTAAGGAACACAGGCAACGTTTAAAGGAAGATTAATATGCAAATAGATCCGGCAGCCTTTCCATTTGTAAGGGCTTTTTTTACCCATGTCTTAAGCTCAGATCGGTAAATGTCTAACTGGCGTTTCAGTATGTCCGCTTGAACCATTATCTGCTCATGGCGAGGTTTGATTTGCCACAACTTTGTGTCAACAATCAAAAACAAAACGTCATGAACTTAAAAACATCAAAAACAATTTACTGGTCAGGTGCCATCTTTATCTCACTTTGGTTTGGCGCAAGCGGTTTCTTTGAATTGACTAAAAACCCAATCGTTTGGGACATCACCGTAAAACTGGGTTATCCGCCACACTTCATTTACATTTTAGGCGTAGCTAAACTTTTAGGCGTAGCCGTATTGTTAACTCCTAATCGCATTCTTAGACTAAAGGAGTGGGTATTTGCAGGCATCTTTTTCGACATCACCTTCGCATTTTTCTCCAAACTTGCAATATTAGGATTTGCTCCTACCATTGACGCCATCGTTGCATTTACAGCCATTTCCATCACCTATATCATGTTCAGAAAACTCTATCCGGCTACCTATACCAAAGCCGGTATAGAACACGTGGTTAACGGTTTCGAAAGAGCATAATAAAAATCTTCCACACAATACTATCTATAATCAATTGTTATGAAAGAAATTACCACCACAGGTCGCCGTGTTTTGATAATCGCAGCAGCCATTAAGATCGCCATCATCTTATTCAGTAGTTCAGATCTGTTACAAGCTAAACCGCTTGCTAATCAAAGCAACAGCAAACCAGCTATTTCCGACACACCTTTCACAAAAATTAAGCAGATCAAAGCCGGTGTACTCAATGTGGGCTACACCGAAATTGGACCGGCAAATGGCAACCCGGTTATTTTACTGCACGGCTGGCCATACGATATTAACAGCTATTCACAAGTTGCGCCAATACTTGCAGCACAGGGGTATCATATTATTGTACCATACTTAAGAGGTTACGGCAGCACTACCTTTCTTTCAGCAAAATCAGTACGAAACGGGCAACAGGTAGCTTTAGCTGAAGATGTGATTGCTTTAATGGATGCCTTGCATATACAAAAGGCCACGCTTGGGGGCTTTGACTGGGGGGCGCGTACTGCGGATATTGTCGCAGCCTTATGGCCGCAAAGGGTCAACGCGCTGGTATCAGTAAGCGGTTACCTTATCGGTAGCCAGCAAGGTAATAAAGCTCCGCTGCCGCCAAAGGCAGAGCAAGCCTGGTGGTATCAGTATTATTTTGCTACCGAACGTGGAAAAGCCGGCTACGCAGCCAATACTAAAGCCTTCAACAAGTTAATATGGCAGACTGCTTCACCCGATTGGAACTTTACTGATGCCGATTACAATCGCTCTGCCGCAGCTTTCAATAATCCGGACCATGTGGCCATTGTCATTCATAATTACAGGTGGAGGCTTGGGCTTGCTAAAGGCGAAGCAAAATACGATGCCCTGGAAAAACAACTGGCTTTATCGCCGGCCATTACAGTGCCCACTGTGACATTGGAAGGCGATGCGAACGGCGCGCCCCACCCGGCTCCTGCAGATTATGCAAAGCGCTTTACCGGCAAATACATTCATCATACCCTAACTGGCGGCATCGGCCATAACCTGCCGCAGGAGGCACCGGAAGCATTTGCCAATGCAATTATTGAAGCAGATAGCCTTGCCAAATAACATTCAACAAAAACACACGAATAAACTTTAAATAAAATGGAAAATCAAAATGTAGTAAACAGTGAAAATATTGCCAAAACAGCCATCACAAAAGTGCTGTATACCGCTAAAGTGCATATTACAGGTGGCAGGGAAGGTAATGCTACCAGTACTGATAACCGCTTAAACGTGAGCCTTTCTACACCTGGCGGTCCCGGCAATGGCACTAATCCCGAACAGTTATTTGCCGCCGGATGGTCAGCGTGTTTTATCGGGGCCATGCGTCACAATGCGTCGAGCCTGCAAATACCGCTACCCAAAGACCTTGCTGTTGATGCAGAAGTTGACTTGGGAACTGGCGAAGGTGGTTTTTATCTGCAAGCACGCTTGAATGTGAAGCTACCCGGTTTATCAGCAGAGCAAGCAAAAACCGTGGTAGAAGCTGCACACCAAACGTGTCCATACTCCAAGGCTACCCATGGGAATATCAATGTGGAGATCGATGTAGCTGTATAAGCATACGATTAAGAAAAATGCGGAGTATCAATGTAATGCTCCGCATTTCTATTTGAACATGGTGCGCATGATCAATTCCCTGCGCTCAGCGATCAGTTCATCAAATTGCTGTTCATTCATCCCAAAGAATTGCCGGTATATGGGAGACATCATAATTGGGTAGGATAGTAATGAGAAAAGGTTGATCAGAAAATGTTTAGGATCCGTTTTTTCGATCGTCCCCAACTGCATTTCTTTTTCAATTTCATTTAAAAAGGACGATACCGGGCCCACATCAATTTTTGTCACCAGGTCTTGCCCGGTAGTATTGATCTCGGTAACCAGGAACACCTCCTGAAAAGGGTATTCCATCATTTCGTTTGTAAACACGTCAATCAATCCCTGTATTTTTTTCCTAAAAGGCATCTTAGCCGACATTACGTTTCCCAATAGCAGGCTCAAGGCTTGCATAGATTCAGCAAAGACCAAAGCGATTAACTGATTCCTTGTTCTGAAATAATAATGGACAGCCGACCTGTTCATACCAGCAGCATCAGCGATGTCCTGTGTGGTAGCGTGCAGTTTTCCTTCTTTGAAGAATAGCTTTTTTGCGGTCGATTTAATAAGTTCTTCGGTCCCTGTATCTTTTGCTGGCATTATAATTTATTGTACTTTTTAAGTTCTGTTATTTTATCTACGGTAATTTCCTTTACAAAGTACTCGTCGTGTGAGATCACTAACAAAGTTCCTTCGAAATCCTTAACGGCGGCTGTCAGTACTTCCAGGCTTTTAATATCCAGATTATTGGTCGGCTCATCCAGGATCAGCATATCAGGCGCATGATCTGATACGGATAAGCAGCATAATGCCAACTTCATCTTTTCACCACCACTTAAAACACCGCTCTTTTTGTTCCAGGCATTATTATCGAACTGGGCATATATCAACAGCGACCTGAGCTCATGCTCCTGCAATTGCCGGCTGTTGAAGTGCTGTACCTGTTCAAAAACGCTTTTCTCGGTATCTAGCATGGTGTAATCCTGGTCGAGGTACAAATAATTGAAATTCGCCCGTTCTAGTCGCCCGTCCGTTGGTTGCAGCACCCCGGCAATGATCTTGAGTAAAGTTGTCTTTCCTGCACCATTAGCACCTTTGATGTGCATTCGGTCGCCCGAACGTATTTGAAACGTCAGCGCGTCCCATAAAGGATGCTTGTCAAATCCATACGTGATCTCCCGTGCGTCAACCAACACCTTGCCTTCATGCATTCCTGATGAGGTAATATCTATTTTGAGAACCTGATATTGCTGAATTTGACTGCGTATTTGCCTGATGTTGTCGCTGATATGATCCAGTTTTTCGTTTTGGGCGTTCAAGGCCTTTGCTGTACTGCCTTGAGCCTGGCTTTTCAGGCCTCCCGCAATAATGCGGGGCAGCGAGCCGGATCTGCCTTCTGCCTTGCCGCGGCTCTCCATCCGCTGCCTTTTTTCTGTAACCTCTCTTGTTTTTGCCTGGCTTTGCTTCATTGTTTTGGTCTGCTCGTGCAGGTCACTTTCCAGGGCATTTAACTTTAAGACTTTCTGTGCCCGGTAAAAATCAAAGTTGCCGCCGTAAATTTCTACACCTCCTGCACTCAGCTCAAGCGTTACCGGTAATAGGTTAAGCAGGGCTCGGTCATGGCTTACAACCAGAATTGTTGCGCGACTATTACTAATAAGCCGGTACAGCTGGTCGCGACTGTCTGTATCTAAATGGTTAGAAGCTTCGTCAAGTAAGATGATCTCAGGATCGTGAAGCGTGATCCCGGCTAAGAAAACCTTGGTCTTTTCGCCGCCGCTTAATTCATGCAGTCTTTGTGAAGGAGATAGATGCTCCAAATGCCATTCCGCCAGAGCTGAATGTAATTTATCTTCGATCTCCCAGTCATCGTTCAGGTCATTAAAGTCTTTAATATCGACGCTGCCCTCAGTTATAGCTTTCAGAGCCGCTAATTTCAAGTTGATCCTTAAAGCCCGTGCAATGGTCATCTCATTATATTGTCCCAAATGCTGCGGCACATACCACGGTTTAGCCTGACTAATCACCCGGCCTGTTGTCGGAGCAAGAACACCTGCTACAATTTGCAGTAAGGTAGACTTACCTACGCCATTATTACCTACTAATGCAACTTTATCACCCTTGTTGATGGAGAATGCAATATTATGAAAGAGTAGCGTTCGGTCAGTATGACTATAACTTACTTCGTTGACGATTATGCTCATAAGACGCAAAAATATGCCATCTTTTTTGTTCAACAAAATTGTTTAAATAAATTAGTGGAAATGTCGAGATGCTTGGTTGTCTAGTTCAGGGGCGGTTATGTCCACTTCGCGCCATTATTGGTGGTGCAAAATTAAGCTGGGCTATAGCTTAGTTAAAAAATTACGCAGCATGGTAAGTTCAAAAAAACTTAGAAGGCTTTGGCCGATAGCCGGAATACTGTTAGTGGGGATCATTTCCATACAGTTTATACAGGTTCCGGTGCAAAACGATAAAGTAACGCACCCGATCAATGCACCGGAAGAAGTGACCAAAATTTTTAGGAAAGCCTGCTATGACTGTCATTCCAACGAATCGAAATTCAATTGGTATGATAAGGTAGCTCCGGTATCATGGCTGGTCGATCATGATGTTAAGGAAGCCCGGTCGCGCTTCAACTTTTCCACCTTTGACACGCTTAGCGCAACAGATCAGCAGGTGCGTTTATGGGAAATGGTGAACATGGTACTTGCAGGTAAAATGCCGCTGAACAGTTATACCACACTGCATCCAGAGGCTAAGCTTACCCCGCACGATGTAGAAGTACTTAAAAACTATGTATTGAGCATCAGCCCGACAAAATACCATGATAGTACGCAGATTAAAAGCGCTGAAGAAGAGCAAAAAGTTTTGGGAGATAAGTCAACTATTTCTAAAAAAATACCGATGGGGCCCAATGGCGTCCGGTTCATTCCGGATTACAAAAACTGGGAAGTGATCAGTACGACCAGCCGATTTGATAACCACACAATGCGCGTGATCTACGGAAACAAAGTAACCGTTAACGCCATCCGAGGCGGGCGTATCAAACCTTTTCCGGATGGTGCAGCAATTGTCAAAGTAGTTTACAACATCATTGAGGAAAAGAATGGTGAAGTTCACCCGGGAGCATTGAACAACATCCAGATCATGATCAAGGATGAGAAGCGTTTCCCTGAGAGTAAAGGCTGGGGATTTGGCAAATTTAATGGTACCGATCTTAAACCTTATGGTGAAACCGCGGCATTCAACACCACCTGCTACAATTGCCACAAGATAGCTGATGAAACGGGCTATGTGTTCAGCATTCCATTAGAAAATAAAAATCTTAAATAAAATGATACGCACGAAGATATTTGCATTATTACTATCTGTAGTTGCCGGATTTTCCGGATGCGCTAACAATACCTCCGATGATGCCCGAAAAAGAACCGTTTACAACGCTCATGGCCTGAAAGTGATCACCTCTTTTTCTGACCGTAAACAGCGAACCATATCCCTTTTGTATGGTAATGCACCCGCCTTACAAAGTGCCAAAACAGGCATACACCATAAGGGTGAGCTATTTGAATTGGTAACATTTAAGCAGGCCGATAATAAATACTGGTATGGCAGTTACATCAATGGTGCGGTTCAAAGTATCGAACTGGTCACTTCATATGATAAAGATAAAAATGTCATCGCCTTTAAATATAAGATACCTCAAGGCCAAGTTCCGGGTGATGCCGATGCCAGAATAAAAAGCATTACCTCGCACCGGGCATTGGTGTTTCCATAGCAGTTCAGTAAATGGAGCTAAATAAATAGCTTTGTTCATTATCAGCCCGTTGGCTGACCAATACAATCTAAATGAAAAGATTACCACTACATATATCACATACCACTATCTGGGTCAGCGCTGTTACCCTGGGTTTGCTTTCATCTGTACCGCAACTGGCCTCTCATAAGTTTAACGTTGCTGAGGCGGCGGTCAACGCCGGCATTACCGCTGCCTTTGCCGTGCTGATGTGGTATTTCAATATCAACATGCTCTCACGGAAAAAAGATAGTAAACGCGTGCAAAGCATATCTTACACCAAATTGCTTAGTTCGTTGCTATTCGGGCTTGTGGTCATGTTCGGATTAGCATGGGTGCAGCAGCTAATACTGTCGCATATCAATTTCGGACCCACCATGCTGATGGTTGAGGTACGGGGTATACTCATCAACCTGGTATTTTACATGTTTTTAAATCTTTTACAGCAGAACTATGAAAACCAGCATGTCAGTATGGAATTGGACAAGATCAAAAGCGATAATCTGGCGGCTCAGTATGAATTGTTGAAGCAGCAAATCAACCCGCATTTTCTATTTAATAGCCTGAATACCTTAAAGTCCATGGTAGAAACGGGCGACAAAGAGGCGGTTGACTTTATCCTCAAGCTTTCCAACTTCTACCGTTTTACACTCGAGAGTCGTAAGCTGGACCTGATACATGTGCAAGAAGAAATGGAAATTATGAATGCCTACCTTTTTTTGCAAAAGGCCCGCTTTGAGGAAGGTTTAAAATTCACCTCAACGCTTACCGAACGAACACTGAAGACCTTGATACCACCATTTACACTACAATTATTAATAGAAAATTGCATCAAGCATAATGTTGTTTCCCTAAGCCGCCCTTTAAACATCGCTATTACTGAAGATGGTGAATACATCATTGTAGAAAATGTATTGCAGGTAAAAAAAGGAGATGTGAGCTCAACGGGTGTCGGACTGAAAAATATAAGTTTACGTTACAGTCACCTGCTTGATAAAAATATTGAGATTACAAATGACGATAAAATTTTTAAGGTAAAACTGCCGCTTATTTATGAACATCATAATAATTGAAGACGAGCTACGGACAGCCCGTTCTTTGGAAACTATCATTAAAGAAATAAAGCCAAATGCCAGCATTACCGGCCGGTATCAAAGCGTAGAAGATTCAGTCGCTGCGCTTTCTGAAAACACGCAACCCGATTTGATATTTATGGATATCCAGCTGGCAGACGGTTTGTCTTTCGAAATATTTAAATCAGTAAAGATCACCTGCCCAGTAGTATTTTGCACGGCTTTTGATGAATATTCGCTGGAGGCATTTAAGAGCAATGGTGTAGACTACGTTTTAAAGCCTTTCTCCAAGGATGACATCAAAGAAGCCTTGCGAAAGGTGGATGATCTGAAGAATTTTTTTCAACAGAAGACAACGCCTGATATCGAAAGTTTGCTACAGCGGCTTAGTCCGCAAAGCGGCAAAACGAGCTTTTTGGTTTTTAAGAATCAAAAGTACGCTACGGTCCAAACAGATAATATTTCTTTTTTCTACATACGTAATGATTCCACTTCTTTAATGTGTTTTGACGGACAGGAATATGCGCTGAGCCAGTCTCTTGATAATATTGCCGCTTCTGTTTCAGCAAAGCAATTTTTTCGGGTGAACCGCCAGTATCTGGTCAACTTCAAAGCAATTAAAGAGGTCGAGCATTATTTTCTGCGCAAGCTTTATGTCAAACTCGTAATTGATACGCCTGAAAAGCTGCTGATCAATAAAGAAAAATCACACAGTTTTTTGACCTGGATGGAAGAGCGCTGAAATTTCATGTCTGATTGAATAACATCGCCATATTTAGCTATGGTTCGAGCCCAGCTTCAGGACTTACTAGGCTTGTCCCCAGACTGGACACAATTCGAACCATTTTGTAGAACAATTAAAGATTTTAAATGCATTGGCTATTGCCTAATATAACCCCCTTTGCTTGTTCAAGGTATCTAATACCTGTAGCCGATAGAGCTTTCCAATAGGTACGATATTGCTTTCTAAATTTATTTCCTCCTGCGTGTAAGAATCGATCCTATTTACTGATACAAGATAAGACCGATGCACTCTAATAAATGATGATGCAGGCAGCATAGCTTCAAGCGATGTGATCGCATACTTGGTTATGACCGGGCCTTTAGTGGTGTTTATTTTGACGTAATCTTTTAAGCTCTCGATGTAAAGAATATCATTAAGCATGACCTTTACCATTTTTCGGTCGGCCCGGAAATAAAGGAAAGCATGATCAGCAGCGTCCTGTGTATTAAAGAGCGTTTGGTCATCAGAACGGCCCTCCTGCTCGGGCAATGCCTTCATGGCCGCTTTCAGGAACCGATCAAAACGGATGGGCTTGACCAGGTAATCTGTAACATCAAGCTCAAAGGCCCTGACCGCATATTGTTCAAAAGCGGTCGTCAGGACTATCTTTGGCGGATTAACCAATGTGCCTATCAGATCCAACCCCGTGACCTGTGGCATCTGAATATCAAGAAAAAGCAGATCGATGTGGTGTTGCTTGAGCATGGTAATGGCCTGCACGGCATTACCGCATTCCCCGATGAGGCTAAGCATCGGTATCTGGCTAATATAACGCCGCAGTACCTCCCTTGCGGGCGGCTCGTCATCAACGATGAGGCAGTTGTATTTCTTGTCCGGTTGCATGATAAACATTATTGACCACTTTGGCACGTGCGTTTGCCAGCGTTATCGTCAAATTGACAATGTACATTTCTTCTTCGTTATTGATCACCAACTCATGTTGACCCGGATACAAAAGTTCCAGACGTTTGCGGACATTGGCGATCCCGATCCCAGGGTTCGAATTGTTAACGGTGGCCGGCTTGCCATTAATCAGTTTCATCGACAGTTCATCATTATTTATATAAACAGCAAGACTGATCCAGGGGTGCTCGGTTATCTGGCTTGCACCGTGTTTGAATGCATTTTCAACGAAGGGTAAAAGCAATAGCGGGGCGATCAAATGATCGGTAAATTTTGGTATTTGAATAGATAAGTCTAAACCGTCATCATAGCGGGCCGACTCCAGCTGAAAATAATCTTTGATCATTTTCAGCTCTTTGTCAAGCGGCACTAACGGCTTGCTACAATCGTAGAGGATATAGCGGAGTAGTTGGGATAGGCCCATGATCATTCCGGATGCCTTCTCGGATACTTCCTGTGTGAAGGAGTAAATATTATTAAGCGTGTTGAACAGGAAATGAGGGTGCAGCTGCGCTTTTAGCATTTGCAGTTCAGCATTCGCTTTTTCCTTTTCCAGCATCAGGGCAGCTTGCTGCCTTTCATAGAAGCACTTCATCAACTTGATCGCAGCGGCTACACCGCCTACGGTAATACTTCCCCGCAAACCAGCCAGCATGGCTACACCGAATTGTATATAAAATGCAGGATGAGGCTCACGGGCAACGAGCGGCGACATATTATCAGCATTCAGATGACGTATGTAGTCGATCACTGTTATGGATAAGACTGCTGATAATGCTGCCGTTAAAAAAACTAATACGATCGTGCTTATAGTAGCCCAGCCATATCTGCCTGGCAACACCAATTTAGGAATGACCAGGTACATCAGTATATATGCCAAAAATATACTTGGGATCAAGTACATGAAGGTTTCCGGCGAGGTGATGATCAAGCGATGGAGAAATGATTGTCGCTGCAACGCAGGTGAGGGCGAGAACGAGTAAAGCAAAAGCTGGAACAGGAACCAGAGCAGCCAAAAGATTAGATGCCGCGACAACCGCCATTTGATATTGTTGGAATAAATAAATGGTATTTGCTGCATCGAATTTAATTATCATACTAAGATACATATAGGCTATCAAAGCAAACTATTTCCGGTGACATATTCGACAAACGTAACTATGCAGTCTATCAGATCATTTCGTCGACGACGAAATGATCTGATAGACAAAGATCAGGTGTATGTTTTCGAAATGGCTACATCGGGCTACTTTCCAGCATTCATATGATCAACGCCGGTACATTTGAATAAAAACAAATACTATGAAATCATTATTCACCTTAATTTTTTTGACTTCTTTATCGCTTGGTGCGTTCGCGCAGATCGATACGACGAGCTATCAAAAGGAGCGACAGGAGATCCGGCAACTCCTGCGGAGCCAGGGCCCTGGAACAAACATCGATTGCGCGGATATGATCGCCGTCGGTCCCAAAGGCGATATTTCCTTCACCCGTCAGCAATGGATAGACGCTCAGAAAAAGGAAAAACTGGTATTCAAGTCTGTTAGGCCTATACCCGGCAATGAGTTCATCAGGATCTATGATGGCACCACCGCAGTGGTCAATTTGCTAATCAATGTTAACATTCTTGTTGATGGCCGCGATCTGAATATCAAGGTCCGCCGGTTGGAGGTCTACCACAAGACCTCCGGTAACTGGTGCCGCGTAGCTGGCCAGGGCACGCAAGTAGACGAGAACCTTTTTCCGGTAAATACAAACCATAAACCTTAACCATATCACCATGAAAAGAATGATCAGGTCCATTCTTGCGTTTATCTTGATCAGCACGTTGCTGCTTGGCGTAGCCTGTAAAAAAGATAAAACACAAAGAGATCCGGACAAAGACACAAAAGGGCTTTACAGCTTTTCAAACACAGAATATACAGGCATTGCAAACGTAGGCAATCATTACTATCCGCGTCCGTTATCCTTACGGTTTGGGGCTAAGGACAGTGTTACCGCGTGGTCGCACTTAACGCTAACCCAATGGCGTCGGGGTGATGTGCACGGCAAAATAACAAAGGTTGAAGAAGATGCCCAGGGCCAAACACAGGTTACTATACTTTTTGATCTGCCGGGAGATGAACAATTCAATTCGCCGCAGGTGTATACCATCTCGGCCGATAAGTCAAAGATAACCGGTGGTACTTCGCCCATCATATCCATGGTTGATATGAAATTATTTCCTAAAGATGCGCCAAGTATTGTAGGCACCTGGGAACAGCCTGAACACCCGGAATGGTTTCCGGATGTGAACGCTATTATCTTTCTTAATCCAAGTGAAACTATACCAGGGCAAACCATATATACCCAAAACGGAAAAGTAATATATGCCACTGGCGACCAGTCTTTACTCCATAGGGTAAATTACAAACAAGATGGTTCACGTATTACTTTTTATGGAGCGCATCCCACATTGTCTGAAATTTATGATATACCGTATTATGGTGTGCTTTCGGCAGACGGAAAAACATTATACGTTGACCCCTATGAATTTACAGCCGCCAGGATCACCACAACATTGAGTACTTTTGATTGGTACGGGCCAAAAGGTAAAACGCCGTGGTTGCTGAGGAAATAAAAAAGTCAATAAATTATCTGCCAGATAGTAAAAACTTCACCATTTAAAGGCTAAATGGTTTTGTGCAGTAAAAGAACTGTATTTGGAAATTATCGTAAAGCGGTTAGCCGATAAATACCATAAATTATCATCGTTATAAAAAAATGCCATCAAATTTTACTTTGATGGCATTTGCTTCCCCAGACTGGACATAATTCGAACCACCTCGTAGAACAATTAAAAGTTTTAAATGCATTAAGGTTTGCTCTTGAATGATTTATGCTACTTATCAGTCAAGCAAAGGTCGACGACATTATTGTCGTTGACCTTTGATATACAAATGCTCTTGCTCGCGATCAGCGAGATTGAATTGGATTAGCCAGACTACTTTTCTTTGAAAAGAAAAGTAGCAAAAGAAACATAAGCCAATAAAGATTTCTTTGAGATAATAATGGAGAATAATTAGGTTTAATTGGAGAAAATTTCTCCCTTTTGTAAAACGACAAATTACTGACCATTGGATAATTTCTCAAAGAACTTTTGAGTGATGTAATCAAAACCAGCTTCCGTAAGCTTTTTAAAAACCGCGTTAAGAAAAGCAGTCCCTTTTTTTTGCGGCTGATCCATATTTGTGATGTAAGATTGTATATAGTCGTTAATCTCTTGAAAGGCGAACAATTTATCGTTGCTTATTCTGTGGAATTCAATGTTTTCTGCGTCATTTCCTACTACTTTAAAAAACACAATAGAAGGTAGCGGTATCGAATCATTTACTGAAAGAGCATTAACAAAAATATTGTTGAATTGGTCGACTAAATCCCGTTGTTCTGAGTTCAAGTAAAAAATTGTTAGCTCCTTACCAGATAAGCGATCCAACTTTGTGAATACCTTTTCATTTTTTAAAGTCAAGAAAACATCACCATGTTCAAAATCAAACAAAATGAAAGCAAAAGACTTTGCTCTTCCATTTCGTAGATGCTCATAACAAATTTCAAAAAAATGGGCTAAAAAATTTTCAAAGCTGTAGCCAATACCTCCGCTGGGTTGACGTGAATAAATTGGGTTCATAATTATAGAGTGATTAAGGTTAAACTCATGCTTTTAAATGACAGATTAAATTACGAAGATAATTGTCTCGAATAACAGTATATAAAACTCAGTTTGAATTTTTATTTTTAAACAAACTCAAAAAACAATGACAGACAAGATTAAAAAAGCAATTGAATCACAAAAACAGCTTATAATAAGATATTTAGAAATGGACTTTGATTTAATTATCGATCCATATATCTATGGCGAAGATTTATTTCAGCAAGAATTCGTATGGGCATGGTTTGACCATAGCGGTACGTGTTATAAGTTTTTTACTGAGCATATCAAGTCAGTAAAGATTTCTAAACAAGGATTTGAGGTGCAAAATGGAATTGAATATTATTACGCAAGCGAGGAAAGTTTTTGGGCTTTTAATGAAAGCATTAAACATTACATAACATTTAAAGGAAATTAATTAACCAACCACTGAATAGCATGTTACTAATACGATAAGCCGATTGTCTATATTTCGACACCCGTATGTCCTAATATTCTCCTTAGAACTATTTCTATTTTGACACTAAATCCGCCGAAGTAATTCCCTATCCCAGCGCCCAATAAACCCGTGACAATAGCAATATCATTCGCTTTTTCTTTTAGGGCTGGAGTAAGCCCGACTAATTTATAAATCCCATAAACAGCAAAAAGTATTAAGACGTTGTATATCACTTTAGCTGTGATCTTCATGCGTTTTAGAAATTTGGTCTGAAATTTTATTAATTCGTCAAATCGATGAGTGTCGGTAATTTGTCGAGATAATATTATGCCATCAAAGGCATGAAGAGAGCAAATTTTAACGATATCATTCCTATCATCGAATAAATGACTGTTCGTTATTATTTCGTTATATGCGGCATCTTGCAAATTTTTAGCAACTTCTTGAGATCGGATTAAGACTGCAAAACAATATGCGATACTATGATTGTTGCTTTTACTCCCAAAGTCGTCAATCAAGATATTTTCAAAGGTCGTTGTAATTGAATTTTTGGCCTTTAATTTTAAAATTTGATTGATCCATGATTTATCGTAATTGAATTTTACTAAACCAGCTATTAAAACGAAAATTAAAAAATCATTATGAACGAAAGGCGATTGTGCACCTGATTGGGGTACCCGCCTGTTGATAACAGCATACGCTTTTTGAAATGCTTCCGCATCATTATTTAAAATACTATTAATGCTGTCACTATAAACGCTATCAATCTCATTCAACTCGTCGGATACATGAGGTTTCCTGCGGTTTATAAACTCGTTGAATGACGATAATAGCCAGTTACCTGCTACTTCTTGTAAATATGTAGACCTGCTTTCTAAAGGAACCATTTTTTTCTCTTTAAACTATAATTCAAACGGTCTGCATCCCAACCATTTACATTTCTCATCTTGCTAAGTAGTTTAGAAATCAAGTTTGAATACAACATGGTCGCTGGTAATTCAGCCGGTAAAAAACTACGCCAGGACAAATAAGTGAATGAGAATATTTGTTGTACAATGTAAGCCAGATCATAATACAACATATCATTAAGTTCAGGATTATTGTAATTCCCTTGAGGTGTCCTGATTTTAATTTGAATAGGTGTGCTCATAGCTTGTTTAGCTGTTTTTAAATCTTTTACACCGAGCATTTGGACAATGCAAGTTTCTGAATCCAAAAACACATTGGTTGCGCGGTTAGGGATATATGCACCTTTACCATTTACACCCGGCTGGTTTGGGTCAAATAATAGATGAGGATGGGATTTGCTAATGGTAACGAAAGCAAACTTGATACGATACTTTGTGATATCTTTTACAAATCGGCTTATTACATCAAATTCAGTGTTCTTTACAGGCTTGAAGATATGAAAAATCAATCTAACGGTGTCGCCCTCTTGCCAACCTTGTTCACTTTCCAACCTATTGAACGACGATTTTAAGCTATTTAAAAGTTCTTCAAAATAATTTTCAAAGGCAACATCCTTTACTTTATCACCAAGTAAATATTGCCCATCACTTGACAAGAAAGTTGTTATTCCGACTATTTTAGACTGGTCTGCTCCCTTGAACTGGTTCTTTCTGATCCAACTATGTCCAATCCCTATAATGATTTCCCGATCAACTGAGCGATTAGCGGGTAATACCCAAGGGGTGCCACCAAGTTTTGCGTACAACTGTAAGCAAATTGAATTTAATATATATTCGTTGTAGGTTTTGATCCTTTCTGTTAATACATATTGAACAGGTATTTCGTAAGAAAGTAGTTTTCCTTTTAATTGGTAATACGGGTTATCTGCATCCTTCAATTTTCTGAACTCGTTTGGGATTTCAATAATTGCCAAATCAGGACGGAATTCCTGATCCCATTCTTTCATTACCCGGATATATTCCGCCAATGTGAACGCAGACAATTCATTTATCTGGAAATTCACTTCAGTTAACTCATATTTTTTTTGAAATCCTTTGATAAAATACCGGGAACTTGGGATACCGTCTTTAAGGTCGGCTAAAAACTTTGAAAAATAGCCTCGGTTTTCCCTGTGGCAAATACATAAAACAGACGGCGATTTTATATCGAAACTAATACTATCATAAGGGCCAAAGTTTGAAAGCCCAAGATCAGGGTTATTGTTATTTGTTTTTGTGCCGGCCGGATCAAAAATGAAAGTAGGAGTTTTTAAATCAAAGGTGTTGGTAACTTCTAATGGCTTGTCTTGAACCGTAAAATAAAAGCCATCTTTATTCATAAACTCGATACTGTGACCATCGAGTTTGCTTGAAAATAAAGCCTTTGCGATTTCACAAATTTCTGTGTGAAGACTTTTGGTATTGTAAATTTCTTGTTTCTTACTCTCAATATGATTTAAAATTTGGCTTGTTTTATCAGGTGACAAGGCGAAATCTAAATAGTTCGCTATATTGAACTTGGTTTTTCGGATAAACAACTCAGTTAGCGGAAAAACTTGTTCTCCCTCATTGGTCAATACCTTCGCCGTTTCATCGTTTATAATTTCAGAAATTATTCCAATAAACTCTTCATTTGGAGCAAGGATACCACAAGAGCCTGGATAGATTTCGGAGTGAAGTACTTCAACGTTCAGCAGGTTATATCCCTCTAAATTCAGCGTAGCACAATTTTTTTCAAATATCCAGTTGCGAGCGATGTTAATTACGAAACCGAATTGCTGTTTACCTGCGATTGTTGCTAACCTAAGTTGCACTTCAATCATCTTTTTGTAGCCTATGCGCCCTTTAAGCTGATTCGGTAATAGATCAAATAATAAATCATCTTTCTCTTTGCTGGAAAAGAAACGAAAAGGATAAAAATCTACTGGAGTATAGGATATGAAACGCTTTTTAAATGTCCTAAAAAAAATGTGCTTAATTAAGGAAGCTGTGATTTGGTTATCTCCATAAACGTTTTTTGATGTCGTATTAGTTGCTATATCTATTCCTGAATCAGAATCTGAATTTGATAAATAAATATTCTCTCCGAAACGGAAAAAAGAATGAGAAGTATTATAGCGTCTTCGTAGATCTAACAACAACTCGTCGCTATAATTAACATCAGTGATTTGATAATCTGTAAATTGAAAGTTTAACGGAAAAAAATTTAATTGCATTGTATGGTCTATTATCGCTAATCGGTTTGGCTAACTAAATACTAACAAATTTAGTCATTTGCCAATAACAAAAAGTATTTCCAATAAGTTGTTGATAATATTTAATTCCCAATAAAACCCTGAAGCACTTAGAGTTCTACATTGAATATTCACCAGAAATAATTTAATATATCCTGCACTGTTGAAAGATTGCATAAATTGCAATAAATAAAAACAACCTCGTCGCAATGGAAGATCACAACAAACCTGAAATAATCAAAACTCCAAGTTATGATATACAGCTTCGCGATTTTGAAGGTGGGCTAATAAATTTTTTAGTTCAACACAATTTACCATCTGAAGGCATTTTCGTGACTGTACCTGAACGTATAAAGGTGTTTTCAAACCTCGATAGCGTTATAGCTCAAATCGATTCTAAAGAGAAAGATAGTTCGTTATATCTGTCTAAATTCATAGCCGGAGTCGCTTCAGGGCTCTTTGACGCAGCTCTAAACTACTTATGGGATGAAACTATTCTTCAAATAAGGAAGAGAGTTGTGCAATATGATTTGGAATACTTTTATGATAATGCTGTTTCTGGTGATAAAAGAAAAAGATTAAAGGACGAAAGTGACCTGAATAAAGTTGATGATTACGATCTAATAAAAGGAGCTAGAGAAATCGGTCTAATTTCTGAACTAGGCTCCAAGCATCTTGAATATATTAATTATATGCGTAATTGGGCCAGCGCAGCACATCCTAATCAAAATGAAATCACAGGGTTACAATTAGTCTCTTGGCTGGAAACATGCGTGAAAGAAGTCATATCACTGCCTATTTCAAACTTAACTATTCAAATTAAGCAATTGTTAGCAGGTATTAAAACAACTTCAATCTCATCCCAAGAAGCTCAAGAAATAGCAGTTTTTTTTACCAATCTAACTCAAGAACAGGTCAACAATTTGGTATCAGGTTTTTTCGGCATCTATACAAAGCCGGAAACAGATAGTCAGACATTGCAAAATATCAATAGATTACTGCCTGAAATTTGGGATAGAGTTGATGAGGATACAAGGGATACTTTTGGTTTAAAGTATGGAAATTTTGTTGCGGCAAACTATCAACATGAAAAAAAGCTATCAAGAGAATTTTTGCAAATAGTTAATGCAGAAAGTTATATACCAGATGATTTGCGAGTTGTTGAAATAGAAGCGGCAATAAACAATTTACTATCCGCTCATCGTGGATTGAATAATTTTTACAATGAACCATCATTTGCATCACAGTTACAAAGAATCGTTGGCAATCCACCCAAAGTTCCGAAGCAAATTAGTAAAAAATATGTTGTCGCATTGGTTGAAACGTATATAACAAATGGTAATGGAGTTACGAGAGCTGCCCAGCCAATATATGAAGACCTATTGAAAAAACTTGATTCGCATCAAGCTAATGTGGCAATACTTTCTTTTACAGATCCTAAGATTTCCGATAAGCTCCAATTTAGTTTGTGCCAAACAAAGTTTAAGGAATTAATTCAGTTAGTCAAACCAATTGTAACATCACCGCCAGTTAAGGAACTCATTGAAAAGGTTGAAAAATTTCCATCGCGCTTGGATAATTTAAAAAACGACAAGACAATTAAAACCGCAGTGGATAGTTTAAGAGTATTGTTGAAATAAACTTTAACGCACTAAGAAATGAATGATACTAAGGATACTTATAATCGGTCCCGTAAACCTAATACGTGATTCTTAAGTAGATTTATTTAAGATTCTCTATTTAAAATTTCCCTGACTAAAGAAACTTTGCAGTTCCATGAATAATTCTAAGTGAAATTTTAAAATACTTATCTAATCTTTTTTAGAGTACTATCCATGTACTTATAAGTGAAGATGAAGGGCTGGTTTTCTTCCGTTATAACTTTCATAATCTTGGGCCAAAAGTGTAGTACAGTTAATGTCAAGCTAAAAAAATCGAACCGTTGAACTAAATTTTGTTTGAACGCAAATATTTTATAACCGGCTTCAAAGTGTTTTTCAGTAATTATATCGATACCCTTTTTATTTCTATCAAATAAAAACAATACTGAACCAGGCGGTATTTCATCGGAAAAATGGTTGGTCCGTACAATTTCAAACTGCTTAGGAAACTGTAAATTATGCAATAGCTGAAGGGCTTCCGCAAGATTCTTTGGATAGTTATTATGCAGGTATACCTTAGTCATCTCAATTTAAATATGAGACAGCCGCCAAGATTTCCTCACGACTAATGTTATATTGTTCGCTAATTACACCGATAGAATCTTCCCCTTGATATGCTAACGCAACAGTTTCAGCCCAGATAGCTTCTCCATTATTAATGACAGCTTTTCCGCCTCCAAGCTTTGGATCGACTATAATTAATTTCGAATCTTTTAAAGGGAATAACCTAAGTGCTAAACCTTCTGTATCAAAGTCTATATTTTTGAAGAAGGAGACAATAATTGTCAAGTTGAATTGCCCCGTCCCGTCCAATGTTACAATGTCATCTCCAAATTTGAATATTAAGCTCTTACCTGCAACCTTCAAATTATCTCGTACATTATTTGTGGCGAACGGATAGATCTTTTGGGTTTTATTCTTAAGATCTGCACGTGCGGAAAGGATTTTTTTGAGAGGAAATTTATTATCCCTAAGTGTTCCAATTACAACCAATTCTATGATGCCGTGAAAGCTAATTTTGAGCTTTTTATGGTCTGACGATTTGCCTTTCAACCCCTCGTAATTTTCATTAGAAAGTTCTTTAAACCATCTGGAAATTTTTTCAGCCGGAATACGTGTAATTTGGACAACGTCCTGTATTGAATATATTCCTTCGTCTAAAGCGAATTCCTTCATTGTGACCGTTGGTTCAGCTAGTGGTAAATCGTCGATCAAATTATAGAAATTATTTTGATTTGCAAACTTTGATCTTTCTATAGGAAATTCGGGTAGTAATTCATTAAATGCTTCTAACACCAAATCTTTCTCGGCCTGTTCGGTGACAGGAAAGGTATTTAAAATATGAGCTAATTCCTTGCTGTCTAAACCGTAGATGTGGGCTACAATTGCGTTTATGCGCCCCGTAGCTTTAAGTCTTTGTTCGGGGTCGGTGAATGATGAATTTATATTCCAGGGGATTTGCATAACATTTTCCCATAAGTTGGAATAATGCAAGTCAGTAGCTATTAATGATAAAGTATTTTTTATTAAATCCTTGTACCAAGTCGTTTCGCGTCGCAAACGGGGGATTGGCAACTGATATATATAGAACATGTTGATGTTCTGCGAGACAATTTGGCGGATATAGTAATCAACAACAAAAGAATTTAAAAACGCACATAAATATAGCTGATCTCTGTAACTTGTTTCGGCGGCAGATACTAATACAGAGTTACCTGCAAATACATTGTGAGGAAGTATGGTCGATATTAATGTCCGAGTATTAGTGCTACTCGAAATTGCTCTTAGACCAAGCCTAAATTTTTCATATCCAAATTGCTTTCCTTCTTCGTCCTCTTTTTTACCCAATAAAGATTTTCGCCCTAAAGCTGGATCTATAACAAATCTTTTCTCTTGAGGTTTATGTAGGAACTGATGAATCATTTTTCCCTCATAAAGGGTCAAGTGTCCATCAGCAAATTGGCTTGAGAAAATTTTTGCATCATTGGTCATGTCAAATTCCCTGGTCAACTTAAACTGCCAATCACCATATTGTTCGCTTCCGAGAGTTTGGAAGGCTAAAATTTTTTCAGTAATTGAGAAATCTAACGGAAGTCTCAACTCCATAATCGACAAACTTTCAGGACTTTGTCGAAAAACAAATGATTTTGAAATTTTACTAAAGTTTTCAGATGCATGAAGAAATATGTCCAAATCATCAGCAGCAATGCATTCTCTGGGATTGATTCTGAAGGCGGCTGAAAACTCATCAGTTTCCCCACCTTTTTCGAATGATAAAAGCGCAAATTTAAACGCATGATGAACATTTTCGAACAAATACCGTTCATTTGCAAAGCCGATGAGTTGTTGAATACGACACTTATCGAAAAGCAGTTTTCGTAATTGCTTAGTGCCTAAATCTGTATATATTCCTGTTGGAATTACAATTCCGCAATAACCATTTTCTTTTAATAGGTTATAACATTGCTCAGTAAAAAGTTTAAATAAATTGATATCAGATCCGGCCTTTTTGCCATTGATGTAAGAAATTTGATTTTTGTATTGACTCGCGCTTCGATAATAAGCGCTTGTGTGCGGAAAGCGACTTAAATAATTTAACCACGCTTCTCGAACCTCAGGATCTTTCAGTAATTCATTTTGCTCTTTTTCAAAATCATGAATATCCATTTTCTTTTTAGAAATGACCTCAGAGTATTCGGAAAAAAACTCCTTTGAATTCGGTTTGAAAATTTCCCACGGCGGATTTGTTAATATAGCATCAAAACCGTTTTTTGTGCGAAAGATTTCAGAAAACTCATACCCCCAATGGAATGGTTCTAGTTCTTTAATATCATCTAATTTTACTGCTCGTTTTTCAGGCTTGCCCAAGTCATTTTTTTCAAAATCCCATTTTGATTTCAAATAAGGAATACTAAGATTCTGAAATTCATCAACTAAGATTCTGTCAAGAATTTTTTTTGCTTCATCTTCCTGTAGCTCAATGTTATTTCTCAACTTTTGAAGTTGGCTCACATTTAGATCTTTCGCACTTTTATAATTTGCTATCGAATTTTCACGCTTCTCAATGAGTTGCTGGTAATTGTTCGCGTGGGTTTCAGAAAACATATTACCTTGGATCACAGCCGCCTCAAATAGGTCGCCTTTTTTAACAATCTTTCCTTGCGTATGACGACCGATTCCATTGTAGGTGTTGAATTGATTAGGATCAACTCTCATTAAACCAATAAGTGAATTGCCGCACATGATATTAAAATCTATGTTCGGAAGCGGTTCTAGCTGTTCAACAGTTTGGGCACTTGATACCAATGCAAGAAACAACCGGAGCTTCGCAATCTCTGAAGCCTCTTCCATAATATCTACCCCATATAAATTATTAGTAATGATGGTTTTTTTGATAAAATAGCTAATACTTGGATGTTCGGTCTCTATTTGCCTTTTCCACTCAATTAAATCCTCATCCTCGAAATAGTCTATTCTTCCCAGCAGTGAAGAATAAAGATTAATAAGGACTTTCATTGCTGCAACAAGGAAGGCACCAGAGCCACAAGCAGGATCAAGTAGTTTTAAGTTAGGCAGAATTGAACTTTTAGAAAAAATCAAAAATCGACACGTTGCTGCGTCAGCATTTAACAAAACCTCATTTATTGAGGCGAAAGGATAATCTAAGGTTTTAGATTTAAAATTATTTACTTCATCGAGAATTAATTTATGAACTGTTTGTTCACAAAGATATTCGGTCATTTCCGGCCGCGTATAATATGCACCAAAGGCTTTTTGATTAATATATTTTTCAAAGATATAACCTAAGACATTAGGGTTTATTTCATCATCTTTCCCACCTGGCAAATCGTCTAAACTCCAAGAAAACTGTTCGAATAATCCTTTAGGATTATCTGATTTAAGTAAGTTTTCGAACGCCACATCTGGGATAAAAATATGAGGATATTTTTCTTCAATCTTATGCTTTAAAAACAAGCCACCATTTAGGTATTTTATCGTGCCTAAAATATTGTTTGTTTCTTTTGTTCGTTCGCGTGTGGGTTTTGCAAATCCTTCAAAAAACAGTCTATTTAAAAACTCAAGATAAAATTGATCCTTACCATAAATTTCTTTGCATTGTATTAGCTTCAAGTACAGGTAATCGTAATTCCCATTGTCAAGAAACCCTTTTTTCTGAAGAAAATAAATAAACATCAGCCGGTTAAGAATTACTGATGCATACCATCTTCTATCAGATTCATTATCAATACCCTCAATAAGCGGCAAAAATTCAATAAATTGTTGTTGATACTGCTTATAAAATTTCTTGGTAATGTGCTCTATATCAAGAGCTTTTTGAATTTTTTTTGCAACGTCGATGATTGTGATATCATCTTCTAATTCGCTTATATCGACTAAAAGAGCCGATATTTTAAAGATAAAGGCATCACCGCTTTGTCCAACCGAATAATAATGCTCACGTGGCAAGTTCTTTTTATCTTGCTTTTTTAACCAACGCCATACAGTTTGCGTTCTTTCCTCATCAACAAAAATCAAAATGTGATGAAAGTTAATTTTTAATAATTCATTGCTGAGATTTTGGCGCGTATTCGCATTTGGAATCTTGCCATCCCCTGCAATTATTTCAAACACAATAGCGCCTGACAATTCTGCAATACTTTTTCTGTAAAACTTTCCATCTTTAGTTTGAAATGGAATAGGTTGCTTTTGCTTCGGATTGTTCCAGCCCAATTCTTCACGGAAAAGATCCTGGAAACTAAAATTATGCAATAGCCTTTTCGCCGACGCTACGTTTAATGACATATTAGTTTAAGTTGTGAATAAGGCCCATAGAACATATTATTTGTGCCTCTTTAGCAAGAAAATCACCATCATCTATATGACATAGTTTATCCTCTTCTCTAAGCGATACAGATAGATTGGCAAGCTGATCATCAGCAATGCCGGATTTAAGTTGTCTATTAAAGGTTTCTCTTGCAAATTCCTTCAAAGGATATTTATAAATGTCATCGAGAGCTTTTTTTAAAGCTTCGGTGACAAATAAAGTATTTTCAAATTCTTTTATATATCGATCTAAACGCATGTAAACACGATATTTAACACCAGTTTTTTTTCCAAGAGTTCCGCTGATTGTCTTTTCCTCTTCTTTTATTATATCCATAGCCTTGGCAACAAGTTCATGATGAATTGCAATTTTCGGTAACGGGGTAGTATAGGCATTACACTGCGCCGCTTTTAAAATTGTTAATTGCGAATTAGTAATTACTTCACCTTTCTCATTAAGCCACGCAAGTACATCGTTATCATCAGCTGTACGACTATAAACAATCACACCATCTTCGAACAGATTGTTATTTTGAGCCTTAGTGGCATATACTACGTTGGGGAGATCTGGAATCAATTTGTTTAATTCCGGATCTGCATCAGTAGCATTCTTCCATATTTGATATGCGTAAGATGACAAATCAATCTCCGAATCATCATCTTTTTCTTCTAATACATTTGATCGCTCGTTATACAAGTCCTCGATGTTTATCGGGTCACCATCAAAAAAAGTTTCATCAGATCCAACTACTTCTGCATTTTCTTTTATACGATTTGATAGTCGCCCTCTTAGGTTAATAATTTGTTCAATTCCATCTTCAGGCAAAAATGAATAGCATATAATTTGTGAAGACTTTTGCCCAATACGGTCCACGCGACCAGCGCGTTGTATTAATCTGATTATAGCCCATGGTAAATCATAATTAACAATTATATGACCGTCCTGTAAGTTTTGTCCTTCACTCAAAACATCCGTTGTGATGAGTACGCGAATTTCCTGTCCATTAGTTACTATTTCAGGCTTTCGATTACTTTGCGGACTAAATCGATGAGCAATTAAGGTGGGGTTTTCATTATCGCCGGTAACAAAATCAATTGAGTTTACACCCTTAGCAACTAATTGTCGATGTAAATATTCAGCTGTATCTGCGAATTGTGTAAAGACTAAAACTTTATCATTTGCATGATTCTTAGTTATCAAATTAAATAAAGCATTGAGTTGACGATCTTGACTAGGCTCCCAAGTTTTTGCAATTAGCAAAATGGATAAGATATCTCTGCAATCATCAATTAATTCTTGCATTAATAATTCATTAAAAAACTCAGATCGTATCCAGTCAAACTTTTTTAGATGTTTAGGGCTTCGGAAACTGGCATAAACTTTTTCCGCTTGTTTAAGATATACTGTTTCATCGGTAATTAGATTTAGATGGTTGCGCTCTGATTCGGAATCATCCAAATCTTGATCATCAAGATAGTCATCGAGGTTATGACTAGTGTTTTTTCCTACTGGTATTGGAAGTTGATTCTCGATTGCGTAAATGAAAATAAAATTTCTTAATGCATGTCTACTCAACGATAACAAAAAAGAGTAACCGCTACTTTCTAACCGTTTAAACAAGTTTGTTCTACAAAACCCTACCAGGCGTTTACCTGCCCGTGAAAGATTAGCTATTATCGATTGTTCGTCAGAAGTGGGCCTAACCAAAGGGCGATCCGTCAAGTAGTTTCCCAATCCGTATCTGGGAATCGAGAGATTATTGATACAATTAACAACATCCGCTGAATAAAGATGAGCATATTGATCCAAGGGATCAGACGGATTGAACTCGTATTCGACACGTTTTGGAATTCTATCTGGAAAATATGATCGGCTTCCATCCGCAAAAGTTAAATACCTTCGGTCATTTTCAGAATCTTGTTCGGTATACCATTTACGTACGAAACTTCTTGTCCTGCGTACAAGAAAAAGGCGCATCAGCTCCCTCCAATCATCTGAATATGTACTATGCTCAAATGCCTTAATACTACGAATGAAACTAGAGTGTTGAATTTCAAATTCAACACGTCCTCCAATTGAATTTATATAGTTTTCAGGGCTTATTCCAAGATCTCTGTCATCGTTAATAAATAGTCTTAATTGGTTAGAAAGGTCGAGATAAGTTTTATTATAGGGAGTTGCTGAAAGTAAAATTACCTTACTTTCGTTTTCCTCTAAATAGGATCGGATAGCACGATAGCGACTTCCCTGGTCGTTGCGTAGGTTATGGCTTTCATCTATGATAACTAAGCGATAGCGTCTAAGTGTTGGAAGTAGTCGTTGCACTAAACTTTGTGAAATAATTTTCGCTCGAAGCTGGTAACGGTGGACGTAATGCTCCCACATATCCACCAAATTTTTAGGACAAATTATTAAAGTTTCTAGAAAAAAATCATCCTCAAAAATTTTCGCTAAAGCTGTAGCTGTAATAGTTTTACCTAAACCGACAACGTCCCCAATCATGACACCACCGCGCTTGTTGAGCATTTTTGCTGCTCTTTGAACGGCATTAACTTGAAATGGTAAAAGGTCTTTTTGAAAAACTGAAGATACCTTAAACTCACTAATGCCTGCTCTCGCTTCTTGCGCAAGATGATATGCAATTTTAAGGTATATATGATATGGCTTAAATAATCTATCAGCAGCCCAACTATTATCGATAATTTCAATTAGTTCGTCTGTTATGTCAAAACACCATTTATCGATCCATCGATCTTCAAACCAGGTAACCAACTTTTTTGCGGCATCCTGTTCTTCTACATCCACGTTTAATTCTCCTTGTCTTGATAAGCCGGCCAAAGTTAAATTGCTACTCCCTACAAAGCCTTCAATCTTATCCCGATCTTTTAAATAACATAAGTAAAGTTTTGCATGTAATGGATATCTTAAATGAAGTTTAACAACAACTTTTTTATCTTTCATTTGCTGGCTGAGCAAACGCAGCGCCTTTTCGTCAGTTTCTGTTGGCGCACCGATAGTTAACTGATCTTTAAATTCCTCTGCTAAGCGTCGCCTAAGCTTAAGAGCTTCTGCTTGATCAATTTGATGATCTTCCTTTGAAAACTGCTCTTTTAAAATATCAATCGGCATCTTTTGCATGCCAACTAAAAGTCGGCAAGTCCGAAATACGTTCACTTTATTTTCGATTGCATTATCGCCATTAAGAACGTCTATTTTATCGCCAATTTCCCTCCAACCCCGTAGGTTAAAATATCCTACACATAAGTCCGCCCGCTTTGCAGCGTCCAAGGTTTGATTCAGTCCCTGAGATAATTGGTTTTCTATGTTGTCATAAATTTTAGGCATGCACAGTTTTTGTAAACTATAAAACTAACAATACTAAGTGATTTATAAGATATTTTAAAAGCAAAACACTGGTTTAGGGGCGGGTAAATCCCATTCATGTCCACAAAAACCTCTGCTGCCAATCAAGCTTTTGTTTCTTAATGTAGATTATGTTTGATATTTGAACAGTTAGTTTTATTAACCATGAAGTAGAGCAAGTTATGTTTTGGTAATACCAAAACGACTTGCCTGCGGGGTCAGCTGCGCTGATTTAGGCAGCTTCACTTTGTTCAGCAGACCGCTGGGATTTTATTTATTGGCTGTTGTGTATTGAGACTATGTTTCGGTAGTACAGAAATGCTTGTCAAAAAGTGGTGTTTTGTCTGTGGAGCTTTGCACTATGGCAAGGCCGAAAAAAGATAAAGAACATAAACTATCCGCGACAGTTGTTTTCCGGCTAACGGAAGGTGAACTGCGAAAACTGGAGCACTGGAGTGTCATTTGCGGACAGCACCTGGCTGTGATGATCCGGCAAAAGCTGTTTACCGGTAAATACCCGAAAACAGTTTTGCCGAAAGTGACCGTTGAGCTTTATGGGGAACTGAACAGGATAGGTGTTAACATTAACCAGCTTACCAAGCAGGTTAATGCCGGCAGACTTCCTGCTGCATTGCTGCCGGTATTGGAAGCTGTTGCAAAGCAGCAGCAGGAGATCATTAGACGTTTACTGGATGATCGCGGTTGAGAAGTTGGGTTCTAACTTCATGGGCGCTTTAGCTTATAACCTCAAAAAGCTGAACCATTCGGATGAAAGCAAACGGGCTGAACTATTAGCAAGCACCTTTTCTTCTCTTTCAGCCGGCATGATCAAAAAAGAGGTAGACCTGATCAAAAGCCTGCGTTCTTCCCTCTCCAAATACGTCTGGCATACCAGCCTTAACTTTTCAGCTGACGAGCGTCCCGAAAATCTGACCAATGAAAAGCTGCTGGAGATCGGATTAGAATATATGCGAGCTATGGGTTATGGTGATAATCAGCACCTGGTCATCCGTCACTTTGATGCAGAACATCCGCATATCCATTTATTAGTAAACCGTATTCGCTTTGACGGATCGGTAGTATCTGACAGTAATAATTACCGTAAGAGCCAAACCGTATTGAGAAGATTAGAGCAGCAGTATAACCTTATACCATTAGCGCAAGCTAACAGCATAGCTAAGCAGCCTGATATCGGTAGATCAAATAACATCGACAGCAGTATATCCGCAGAACTGTATGATAGTAGACCGATAGAACAAGATAACAGTGCGGCAAGGTTACAGGATAACCATGTATCATCTTATCAAAGTAGCAAAGTAACAACAGGCCAACATAACAAGCTATCGCAACGTTCATTGCGAAAGAACGAAATAGAGCGAGCCATCCGAACCGGCATTCCCTCTGACAAGGCATTATTGCAGGCTATTCTTGATCCAATCATTTACGATAGGAAACTCAGCTTAAGTGAATTTATAGCGCGTTGCAATAAAGCCGGGGTCAGCCTTTTGTTTAACCAGGCAAGTACTGGGAGAATAAGCGGTATAACCTATTTCATCAATGACTTTAAGATCAAAGGGCAATCACTGGGTAACCGCTTCAAGTGGGCGGAAATAGTTAAGTACATCGATTATGAACAAGACAGAGACAGCAAGGCTGTTAGCGCAGCAAACAGCCGCACAAAAGCAAGATACGGCGAACTCACCGAAGGCCGACCAGCAGGAAACGACAACAGCATTGGAGGAAGAAAGGGAGCTGTTATTTCAAACCCTGGGCTTAATGCAAACCAACGCGACGGCGAGCGCCAAGTTGTTACGGGAGATGTCCGAAAAGGATCAGGACAACACGAGCCGGTTGATGAAACTGGAACAGAAAGCGGTTACTCAGGAAAAGAGCTTGAAAGTGCTGAAGATATTGATCGCAGTGATGTTCCTGATTACACTGATAGTAATTTATATAGTTATAACGGTATAGAGATAGCTGAAGATGTGGATGATGAAGCGGTACATGGCAGAAACCGGCAGCGGCAGAAAAAGGCCAGGACGAACCGGAGATGAATTTTTATGAGGGGTTAGAGATTATTTTAGCCACCTGTTTAATGAGCCGTTCAACAAAATAATTTGAGCTTTACAACAAAACGCTAACTTCGTTGTGGCGCTACCTTTGTCTTAACAAAATATAAAAGACAATGAAAAGAACATGGTTTATCACAGGAAGTTCGCGTGGATTAGGACGCAGCCTGACAGAGGCAGTACTGGCCAGCGGCGATAACGTCGTAGCAACGGCAAGAAATACAGACGATCTAAACGAATTGGAACTTAATTATCCGGATCAGATATTGCCGTTAAAGCTGGACGTTAATGTTAACGAAGAAATAAGCGCGGCGGTGGGACTTGCCATTAAGCATTTCGGAAGGATCGAAGTGCTGGTGAACAATGCGGGTTTCGGCATAACCGGCGCAACAGAAGCCTACACTGAGGAACAGGTCAACAGCCAGCTGGTGACCAACCTGTATGCACCTATCGCTCTCACCCGGGCAGTGCTGCCGTATATGCGGAAACAACGGTCGGGACGAATTTTGCAGATCAGTTCTATCGGTGGGCGTCGCGGTAGTGTCGGCGTCAGCATTTACCAGGCAGCTAAATTTGGTTTGGGAGGTTTTACCGAAGCGCTAAACAACGAGGTGAATCCATTAGGAATATTTGTAACCTCCGTGGAACCGGGCGGGTTTCGTACGGATTGGGGAAGTTCTTCAATGACTTATGCACCCAAGGTGGAAGGCTATGAAGAAACGACGGATAAACGCGCTGAATTATTTGCCGCCGGCAAATTCCAGCCGTTAGGCGACCCTGATAAAGCGGCGCAGGCAATGATCAATGTAGTAAATCATCCGAAGCCACCGGTGCACCTGGTACTAGGCAGCGATGCGGTCAAGATGATCAGACAGGCGGATGCAGAGCGTACTGCGGAATTGGAGGCATGGCTTGAGGTTAGCAAATCAACCGATAGCGATGATGCGGATGATTTCTCAGCAACAGAACAGGGACAGTTTTTTATGAAGAAAAAATAAAGCTTTATGATTATCAAAGGATCAGATGACCAGCCGAAGATCTTGCAGTCCTGTTACGGTAACGTCAGCCGCAGCGGAGAGCATTTCGTGCCTAACCATACATTGAGCTATGTAGTTTCCGGCCGGAATGATATTTACCTGAATGGTAAAACGCACTGTTTCGGTGAGGGGGAATTCAGGTTTACGGCTAAAAACCAGCTGGCTAAGTTCACTAAGTACCCTTCGGCTACGGAGGCGTTCAAGTCCATCAGCGTGGTCATTGATCAGCAAACACTCAGAAGTATCAGTGAGGAGTATAAGTTACACCAGCAAAAGGTTTATACAGGTGAGACCCTGTTAAGCCTGAAGCCGGTGCCTTTGCTCCAGCAATTCATCGCTTCTTTAAGCCCATACCTTAATGGTTCGGGTGAACTGAATGAAATAATCACCAGGCTGAAGGTAAAGGAAGCTGCCATGATACTCCTGGAAACCAACCCCGAGCTATGCGACTTGCTGTTTGACTTTGATCCGCCGGGCAAGGTTGATCTTAAAGCCTTTATGACGCAGCATTATAAGTTCAATGTTGATCTGAATCGCTTTGCTTACCTTACGGGTCGCAGTCTGGCTACCTTCAAACGTGATTTTGAGCATACCTTTCATACCTCACCCAGCAAATGGTTGCAGGAACAGCGTTTAAAGGAAGCTTATTTTCTGCTTAAAGAAAAAGGTCGCAAAGTGACTGACGTTTATTTGGATGCAGGCTTCAAGGACCTTTCTCACTTTTCATTTGCTTTCAAAAAAACATATGGGGTTACGCCATCCAGCGTGGTTCCTTAGGCAGTGTTGACATAATCGTTGCAAAACGAATAATTTTGGCGTGATCTCTTAAGGGCTGTGATTGTTAGCTTTGTAGCGATGACAAATCCAAATGTAAATTTTAAGGATCGGTTACGTGCTTTGCGCAACCTGCCGGCATTTTTCAAACTGGTTTGGGCATCTGGTCGCGCCATGATGGCGATCAATATAGTTCTGCGATTCTTTAAGGCAGCCATTCCGTTTTTATTGCTGTTTGTTGGTAAATTGATCATTGACCGGGTAGTTCACCTCAATCAGACGCACGATGCTTTTGCAGAAAGTTATCTATGGAAGCTGGTGGCGGCTGAGTTCGCGTTGGCTCTGCTGTCGGATGGTCTTAGCCGCGCCATAACGCTGATGGATGGTTTGCTCGGCGACCGTTTCGCTAATCATACGTCTGTGCGCATTATGGAACATGCGGGTTTACTAGACCTCGACCAGTTTGAAGATGCCACTTTCTATGACAAACTCGAACGTGCGCGGCAACAAACAGCCGGCCGCACTATCTTGCTTTCACAGGTGATGAGTCAGGTACAAGATCTGATCACCGTTGGTTTTCTTGCAGCGGGTTTAATTGCATTCAATCCTTGGCTGATTATTCTTTTGATTGTCGCTATCCTACCTGCCTTTTTGGGGGAGTCTTACTTTAATGACCAAACCTATGCGCTGAGCCGCAGGCAAACGCCGCAGCGCCGTGAACTTGATTATTTGCGATATATAGGAGCCAGTGATGAAACGGCCAAGGAAATTAAGATGTTCAGCCTATCGCGATTTATTATTGACCGCTTCAAGGCTTTATCTGATAAATTTTACTTGGACAGTAAACGGATCGCTATTAAACGATCAATTTGGGGGACGCTATTTGCACTATTAGGCAGCCTTGGTTATTACGGTGCGTATGTATTTATTATTCAGCAAACGGTCAGCGGCGCTCTTTCTATTGGCGAACTGACTTTCCTGGCTGGCTCGTTCAGGCAACTGCGTTCGCTGCTTGAGACCATCTTGTCTCGTTTTACCAGCGTTTCCCAGGGAGCCATTTACCTGAGTGACTTTTTTGATTTTTTTAAGATCAGGCCGAGGATTCAAAACGCTGATCGACCTCTGCCATTTCCTGATCCTATCCAACAAGGCTTTACGTTTGAAAATGTAGGGTTCAAATACACGAACAGCGAACGCTGGGCGAACCGACACCTGCATTTCACGCTTCATCCAACGGAGAAGCTGGCTCTTGTCGGTGAGAATGGAGCAGGTAAAAGTACACTCGTTAAACTGCTAGCGCGCTTATATGATCCGAGCGAAGGACGCATTCTTTTAGACGGGCATGATCTGCGGGAGTATGATCTGAACGATCTGCGCAAACATATCGGTGTGATCTTCCAGGATTTCCTTCGTTATCAAATGACCTTCTCTCAAAATATTGCCGCAGGTAACATAGACGAACAGACTAATAAAGAGCTTATCTATCGTTCTGCAAGCCAAAGTATGGCCGATGAGCTGGCTGGTAAATTGCCCGGTGGTTACGAGCAGATGCTAGGCCGACGGTTTGCCGAAGGCGTCGAATTGTCCGGGGGCGAGTGGCAGAAAGTGGCCATTGCCCGGGCATACATGCGTGATGCTCAGCTGGTCATCCTGGATGAACCCACATCGGCACTTGATGCCCGGGCGGAATTTCAGGTTTTTGAAAGATTTACTGAACTTACTCAAGGTAAAATGGCCGTATTGATATCACACCGTTTCTCGACTGTAAGGATGGCTGACCGCATTATCGTATTAGACAAAGGGGAGATAACGGAGATCGGCACACACGAAGAATTACTGGCTAAAGGCGGGCGTTACACCGAATTATTTGAGTTGCAAAAGATGGGTTATCAATAGAAAGTTTGTGGTCACTGGTTTTATCAGGAGTTAGGTTATTCCTTCAATTTTAAGTCAGTGAAAAGATGGTTTAAAAGTTCTGTTGGATCAACATCGATTGCCAAGGCGATCAGGTAAAGTTCATCCGCCCTAAGTTTAGTACTCGGATTCATTGACAACTCACTAAGTCTTGACTTACTTATTCCGGTCTTTCGCGAAATTTCTGCTTTGTTGACAGATTTCTTTGCCAGATATAAACCCAGTTGCGTCATTAAATTTTAGTTCTCCATTACTTATTTCCAGAATTAAAGTACAAGTGTTTAGCAAAACGAAATAATATATTTGATTTTGTTTAGAAAATCTATACATTAGTAGGGTTATTCTAAATACAATTGTGTTATGTTTGGTCTTGTAAACGATTTAGGCAATCCACAACAGATAGTTGGAGAAAATGACTTCCAAACATTGTTAAGGCAGAGGCGAACAATGTTACATCGCTTCGGATTGCGGATGCTAAATGATACTTATATCATCGAGAACATCGTACAGGACGCGTTCCTGAAGCTTTGGAATTTCAGGGAGACGATAACCAGTACGGAGCACGCTGAACGGTTTCTGATGCAGTCTGTGAAATGGGCTTGCTATTCTTACTTCCGGAATGCCGGCAGCAGGTTTCACCGCCGCATGGTGCAGCTGGATGCGTTGGAAAATTACGATGACTTTATAGTTGATGTGCAGGAGTATAATTCTGATTTCGACGACGTTGAACAAAAACGGCTCGACGCGATCAGCGACGCCATTGCTAAAGTTTGTTATGGCCGGGAAAGAGAAGTCATGGAGCTACACTTTATCAAAGGGTTTACCCATACGCAAATCGCGGAACGTTATCACTTATCAGTAACAACGGTAACCATGATCCTTGAAAAAGGAAAGCTGCGATTAAAGACCGTTTTACTAACTGCAAAGGATAGGCAGATAACAAGTGAGGGTTATGCTGTTACCGCAGCCTTTTGGGAGAAGCTGGAACAGATCGAAGGTTTAAGTGCTGATCAAAGTGTTATCTATCAACTGAGAACCGTTGGTAAGTACAGTTTTGAGCAGATCGCAACTTTTCTATGTCTTCCGCTATCTTCTGTTCAGCTGGAATATGTCAAAGCTTTTAAAATAGCAGGCGGGCAAAAAAAGAAAATGGCTGATCCTGCGTCGCGGTATAAGAGCAGATATACTGTGTCATCCCGTCTAAGCGCATAAGTTATGGGAGGCACTATGCATATTACCCGTAAGATCCAGCTGCTGGTTAACAGCAGCGATAAGGATCTTGTATATGCATCCATTGGCAAGTTAATGGAATGGCAGAGGGCCTGCTTTAAATGTGCTAACCTCGTCTATACCCATCAGTTCTTACAGGAGCAGATTTCTGAACTGGTTTACCTGACGGAAGGTGTCAAATTGAAGATATCCGATCAACATAAGGATGCTGACGGGATGCTGGTTTCCTCCCGCACCAATTCTACTTATCGGGTATTGACCGAAAAGTTCAAAGGTGCATTGCCCAGCAATATTTACAATAACCTCAACAGCCAGTTGGTAGGGACATTTTTAAAGGAGAAAGAGCTTTACAGAAATGGTGAACGCTCCATGCGGAACTTCAAGCGTTCTATTGCTATGCCCTTTAGCGCGGAATGTATCCGGCGGCTGGAGGCTTGCGAACCCGGCAACTTCACGTTTACCTTGTTCGGTATTCCATTTAGGACCTACCTGGGCCGAGGCTACGATGACAAGCGGGAGTTGTTAAGGCAGGTTACAAGTTGTAGCCTGAAGATGGCGACCAGTTACCTGAAGGTGGAACAGCATAAGATTTTTTTACTGGCGACTTTTGTTCAGGAAAGGCAGGTGCACCTGTTGGGTGAAGAGATCATCGCTGAAGCGTCACTTTCTTTTGAGCATCCTATCCTGGTTAAGATCGGTAAAGCGAAAATGACCATCGGCAGCAAGGAAGAATTTCTGCACCGCAGGCTGGCCATTCAGGCGGCTCGGAGACGGGTTCAGGCTGCTGTTTCGGGTAACAAGGCTGGTCATGGTAAGATCCGGAAGCGTAAGCCGCTGGAGCACTACCAGCACCTGGAGAAAGATTACATCAATCATAAGCTGAATGTTTATAGTAAACGGCTGATCGATTTTTGTCTTCAGCATAGGGCGGCGACATTGATACTTACCTGCCAGCAGGAGAAGGAAGAGGTTGCAATGGCTGAGCCGTTCCTGTTGCGGAACTGGAACTTTGCAGGGCTAAAGGATCTGATCGCGTTTAAGGCGGCCAAGGTTGGCATCGATCTGATCGTGGAATAGACTGAACGCCATCAAAGAAATTTGAGGCTGCTTGTACAGCCGTAGGGTGAGGCCATGCTGCCTCACTAAATAGGGACAGAACGTGAGACTCTCCGTATATACAACGGCTCGCTTATCGTGTAGGTAGAGCATTGCTATAAGCTGGACTTATAATTTATAAGTTGAAGTGATAGCTTATCTGGTTTTAGCTTCAAGGATCTTGGCAATGTCATCATACTTATAGTAAATGATACCTCCGATTTTTGAGAATGGTAAGGTACCATTCATTCTTAAGTTCTGTAAGGTGCCACCGGATATTTTAAGCAGATTTTTGACCTGGTAACTCTTCAGCAGCTTGCCGGTTTCCTGTTTTTGGTTGCCTACTATCGATTTGATATCTTCTAATAGCCTTAATCTAAATTCTTCCAGATCCGCTTTGGTTATGATCTCAAGTGCCATTGGATTTTCTTTTTGCACAAAGATCATCGGGCAAAAGCCAAATTCTTCGGTAGTTTTTCGGAACTACCGAAGAATAAACTTTTTGATGAATGAACATGGGTTCTATACAGATTTCGCGTTTAGTTTTTTTCGAAGGAGTTTCATATCAGAGCTTAGCTTTTGTTCCCTTACCCTGGCATAGATCTGCGTTGTGGTGATTTTGGTATGGCCAAGCATTTTACTGACTGACTCTATCGGAACACCGTTTCCTAGTGTTACTGTCGTGGCGAAGGTATGCCTGGCCATGTGGGTTGTAAGATTTTTTTCTATGCCGCACAGATCTGCTATCTCTTTAAGATATGCATTCATCTTTTGGTTGCTTTTCATCGGCAGGATTCGGCCACTGATCACACATTCATCGTGATTTTTGTATTTGTTGATAATATCTATGGCCTGTGGCAGCAACGGGACGTTGGCAGCGATTTCTGTTTTTGTCCGGTTGGTCTTCATCCACATTTCTCCGTCATTCCCGATCACAATATTCGCGCTGGTCAATTTGGATGCATCAACAAACGCATAACCTGTGTAGCAACTAAAGAGGAAACAGTCACGTACTTCTTCAAGACGCTTTACAGCGAAATTTTTATCAATAAGTCTTTCAAGCTCCTCCGGATTTAATTCTTCACGTGTTACTTTTCGTGTAGTGCATTTGAAAGCCGCAAACGGATTGTACGGTATCCAATGGTTATGTACCGCTAAAGAGATGATCCTTTTAAGGCGCTTGATATACGCCATAGCCGTGTTATGGTCGATGCCTGCTTCTATCTTAAGATACTTTTCAAAACCCGTTACAAAGCTGTACTCAAGTAAGTCGAGGTAAATATCGGACCTGTTGTATTTGTGCAGTATATATTCAGCGACTTTGCTTCGGATAGTTTTGTATTTTGTCAGCGTCGCTTTAACATAGTCCTTGCCGACCAGTTTCTGAATATCGGCATTGTGTTCGTCAAATATTTGAAGCAGAGAACGCCGCTCATCCGGTACGCCTGTAAATTTATTTTTAATTTCTTCGGCCGAAATGTACTCGCTGTTTTTCTGCAATTCACTGTAGATCCGGAAGATCTCCTCCGAAACTTGGTGAATATGATTATTGATAGTACGCACTTCATTGCCGCTTCCTTTCATGTAGCCGGTCTTTGCATCCCATTTAGCAGGATTGACCTTCTTTTTTAGAGAGATCTCCGCCCTTTTGCCCATTACAGTCACTCTCGCGTATAGGGGCATAAGGCCATTAACATCTGATTTTGCTTTGTTTGCCCAGATCAGGATCGAAAAGCTGTTAGAATTCTTCATAAGTAACCAATTTTTTGATAAAAGATTTAATAAAATTTGAATCGTTTTGATGCCATTTGACACCATGTTAATTCATTCAAAATCAATCAATTAAATCCTTATTCGGTTACCTAAATTAGGTGATTCAAATAGGTAACCGAATAGGTAACCGAGAGAATCATAAAACTTAGTCTGAAACGAGCGCTTTTGACATAAAAAAAGCGCCTAAATCATTGATTTAAGCACTTTTGGTGGGTTTTGATACCCTTTTAGCGGAATGGACGGGACTCGAACCCGCGACCCCATGCGTGACAGGCATGTATTCTAACCAGCTGAACTACCACTCCGTTTGGGACTGCAAATATACGCTTCGTTTTTAATAGCGCAAATCTTTTTTAAAATTTTTAATTTTCCTTTGTTGCTGCATTATTTTGGTGTTATAGCAGCTTTTTCAAAATTTAACTTAAATTCGTTTTGACTTAATTGTTGGCTTTAGCAATATAATAAAGGTCTATCATCAAACGTGGATTCTCTTAGATTTGTTAAACTGACATTTATAGCCTATTATTAGCCTAAATTTAAAATCAATTATAAACACATAAATGAAGACACTGTCTAACGGTGATTACATCGTATTTTTTATTTACTTCATTATAGTATCCGCTTACGGCTACTGGGTTTACCGCCGCAAACACAATGCTGATGCTACATCAAAGGATTACTTTTTGGCAGAAGGTTCATTGACCTGGTGGGCAATTGGCGCTTCTTTAATCGCATCTAATATCTCGGCTGAGCAATTTATTGGCACCAGCGGCTCTGCATTTAAAATGGGGCTCGCTATTTCTACTTATGAATGGATGGCCGCAGCGACATTGATTGTAGTGGCCATTTTTTTCATTCCTATATATCTTAAAAACAAGATATTCACCATGCCGCAGTTTTTGCATGAGCGGTATAACGGCACAGTGGCTATGGTTATGGCCATCTTCTGGCTATTGCTTTACATTGTTGTTAACCTGATGTCTATCCTTTATCTGGGCGCTCTGGCTATAAGCGGGATATCTGGCATCAGTATTATTTGGTGTATAATAGGCCTTGCCGTATTTGCTGTATTGATCACCTTAGGTGGCATGAAGGTAATTGGCTATACCGACGTTATACAAGTGTTTGTATTGATATTAGGTGGCTTAGTTGCAACCTACCTCGCCTTAAACCTTATCAGTGAAAAATCTGGCACTACGGGCCTATGGAACGGGTTAGATATTATGCGCTCAGAAGCCAGCGATCATTTCCACATGATTTTTGATAAAAGCAATCCAAATTATATGGAGATGCCCGGTCTGTCTGTATTAATAGGCGGTATGATCATTGTAAACTTAAACTATTGGGGCTGTAATCAATATATTACTCAACGTGCCTTAGGCGCAAATTTAAAAACTGCCCGTGGGGGAATCCTTTTTGCAGCATTTTTAAAATTACTGATGCCTGTGATTGTAGTTTTACCAGGCATCGCGGTCTACCTGCTTTATCAAAAAGGAATGTTTCATCAAGAAATGCTTAGCTCGTCGGGTGTTAATGATCCGAATAAAGCTTATCCTTCTCTGCTCAATTTATTACCTACCGGGTTAAAAGGCCTTTCTTTTGCAGCGCTTACTGCAGCAATTGTTGCCTCACTTGCCGGTAAAGCCAATAGTATCGCAACTATTTTTACACTTGATATTTATAAAAAAGCAATTAACCCGGCGGCAACAGACAGAAATCTGGTTAGCCTGGGTAAGATATCGGTTGCTGTAGCCATGTTTTTGGGTGTTATTATGTCGCTATTGATAGGCGAACAGTTAATGGGCGAAGGCAAACAGGGCTTCCAATACATACAAGAATACACCGGATTTGTGTCACCAGGTATTTTTGCCATGTTCATACTGGGCTTCTTCTGGAAAAAAGCTACTCCTAATGCAGCGCTTTTTGCAACAATCGGCGGGTTTTGCTTCTCGGTATTTTTCAAGCTTCTGCCGCGCTTTGCAAATCTCAAGTTTTTATCACCTTACGGCTTTTCTAAATTAGCTGTACAGGATGATAAGGTGACCAAACTTTACGAGATCCCTTTTATCGACCGGATGGGCTTTGTATTCCTACTGTGTGTGATAGGTATGTATATCATATCTAAAATTGATCAGGCTAAAGGCGTCAAAACAAACGGATTGGAAATAGATGCTTCTATGTTTAAAACCTCAAGGGCTTTTACAGCCGGCGCCTTAATTGTAGGCGGTATAATAGTGGCTCTTTACTCATTTTTCTGGTAAGGTATGTTATCAATGTAACCATCATAAAAAAAGCGGCCATAAGCCGCTTTTTTTATTTCACATCAAAACTAAAGGTTTGAGCCGCTGGTTGCCCATCTGTTGAAATGCCCTGTACAATGCCTATATATTTACCCTTCATATCAGACGTATAAAAGGATACCTTTTCTGCTGTTACATTTGGAGACCAATATAAAAGACTTCTAAAATCAGGCATCCGGCTGTTTAACTGGGCATCGGTATTATAAACAGGCGAATAAAACTCCCGTTGCAGTTGCATGCCCTCATAATCTATAACAACTGCATGCGGGTCCAGTTCAATACCGCCAAGGTCACCTTTGTAGCTTGTAAAATTTAAGATGCCTTCATAAACAGATGGGCCCCAGTAATATCGCTCGTTAACCATTTCAATTTTTTTAATTTTTAACGGGTCCACGGCAAGGGCTTTATCCATGTTAAAAATAGGTACACCATCCATTATAACCAAAGGGTTGTCATACATCAAGCCTTTTTGATCTATCATTCGTATGCTGAATTTATTATCGCTTCTGAATACATTTAAGCCGAAAATGTATTCACGGAGCACTTCCTCCAGTGTCCTAAAACGTGTGTAGTCATCAAGATTCCAACTTTTATAGGGCTGATAAAAGGCGCTGCTATCAATCCCACCGGTATAAAACTGTTTTAGTTTACTACCGGCATAAATATTTTGCACCTGCATACTTAAGCTTTCTTCTTCCAGCGCATGCTGCAACGCCGGGTACAAGTTAAATGCAGGCAATAAACCAGTGGAATATTGCTCTGAGAAAGGGCTTAATACATCAATCTTAACAGTTGTATCCGTTTGAATAGCCGGCTGTACAATCACCTCACCCGGCCCGAATAACTGTTTGGTATTAAAAAACAATTTCCCTTCTGTATTGCTTTTGGCTGTATATAGCTGTACCCGTTTTCCTGGTACAGCCAAAAAAGCAATAATATTTGAGGCTGGTGTACTTGCTGAATTAGTTGCCTTTGCAGTAATTACATGGCCGGTATATTCTGGTAAAAATGCAAATGCAGCCGGTTTATCTTGTTCTATTTTTGTCCATTTAAACTTTTGCCATCCCTGGGTAAGCATCAGATTATCAACAGCCTGGTTACTTATTACCGTTGTATCTTTGAGGTAATAACCCGGCGACTCTATATAACCACGTAAATCTGAACTTAACCATAAATAGCTTATGATATCGTCATTATCAATGTTCTGTAATGAATCAAGCCGTAAGACGGCCATGGAGAGATCCGCATCAACAGGTTTGCCGGATGCATCTTTCAACGAGGTATTTACATTTACTTTTTTACGTGAGCCGTAACTTGCCATATCAGCAACAGAAGTTATGGATAGCTTTTGCTTCGGGCGTTTAAAGTATAACCTTTCGCACACAGGCTGCTTTGCACTATTGAAAACTGTTAAATGCGAAACACCTTCATCAAGCTTTGTTTTGTTTATAACAAAACGAGCCCTGCCATTAACAATATTGGCCGTTTGTGCTAATTTAGTAAGTTGGCCGGTATGCACAAACAAAAAGACAGGGCCTTGCTCAGTACTATTTATGGTTACTTCAATATTTTGCGCCCCGGCATCAACCAACTCAATATTATAGCCCTTATTTGCAATTACCGGCAGATCTTTCACAAATGACTTAATTCCGTCTGATTTTATAACAGCTTTGTAAGTATTTCCTTCTGCCGGCGTAAAATCAAAATGCCCCATCCCGAATTTTAATGATTGAAACCGTGCAACAGTATCATTTTTTTGATTGATTACAGCGCCTTTGATAGCAACTCCTCTGCCTGACTGATCAACCACCTTGAACCCAATATTGCTATGTAAGCCGTTAACAAGATTGCCACCCTCAGGGAAAAACTGTACATCATAAGACGTTGCAGGTTGCTTAATTTCTTCTGGAGACTTTAAGGTATTAATGATGGTAAGTGTTTTAGAGAAATAATAGTCAGCATTAAAATTTTTCATCCAATTGGTATAAGCCCTGATCCTGTAATTCCCGTTATTGAACGACACCGGAATACTGATAGATCCACTGCCGCTGCCATTATTCAATGAAATTTTAGTTTGTATTAACGCGGCGTTGCTTTTATCAAGCACTTCTACGTATAAAACCTTACTGATATTTAAAGGCTTGTGTGTAGTTGCATCAATGCAGTAAGCTTTGAACCATAGCAGATCTCCGGCTACGTAAGCACTTTTGTCCGTATGCAAAAACACTTTCTCATGCAAAACATTTTGTTCGGCCTGTTCAAAGCTTTTTTGTATTTGTGCCAGCTCTTGTGCCTGCGCTATAGAAAGTACAGTTGATAAAGCAGCAGACCATACTAAGCGCCGTTTAATTATTTGTATAATTTTGCCCATGCTTATTTTCTTAAATGCACATTTTTTGCTATTACTTAATTGTCCTTCCAAAAATCGGGACGTTTCTTTGTACCGGTAAGTGTACAATCACCACATATAAAGTCTGTACGCATATAACCTATTAAAACGCCTTCCGGGTTTTCTTCAAAATCTTTCATCTCGGTTGTCGGCAAGGTAAGGCCGCTTAATATGTAAATTTCTACAGGTTTAGAAAACGGCTCCACAAATCTTGTAGAATCCTCTTTGCAGCTCGCAGGGTACTCTGGCTCCCAGCCCGGCAGTTCAGATTTATTTATATACCTACGCTTTTGACTATATGTACCAGCCAAAATATAGCCAATAACAGGCTCCTTAGGGTCGTTTACATTATGTATGTTGCCTGAGATCTCAGAAGGTAAAGCATCAAATATACTTCCTAATTGTTCGGTGTTTTTCTTTAGATTTTCATAAAACAAGTACGCCTCACGGCTTAAAGCATATTCACGTACAAGCACGCTATACCGCATGCTTATTTTAAGTGATCCTTTCGGAATGATCGAAATCGGCGCTTCAGACATAATATCGCTGGTAAGCTTTACAGATGAGCCAATAAGTATGTTAGTTGATTTTGCCTTATTAAAACAATAGTATATATCCTCTTCTGGTGTACGGTGCACAACAGTATCATCCTTAACAATTAAAAAAGAATGATATTTAGCATGAAACTGCCAGTCCTCATTATACTCCCATCTATAATATTGTGTACGTTTAGATGGATCATGAGAGGTTACATTTACTTCAAGGCCGTTATTTCTTACCCTATAGCCAATGGTATCTATTGGAGGAGCATTTTTTACTTCTACCATCTCAGACTGATACTCTGTGCCGCTATTGGTTATAATATTAAGACTATATTTATGATTGGGGCTCAAACTTAAGGGGCCAACAACATATCGCCCTGCATCCGCTTCAGTAAGCGCATAATTATTACCTGCATCATCAATAACCCTGACTTTAGCGCCCGTTTCGGCTTTAACGCGCGTACTATCTGGTACGTTTACAGTGCGGCTTACTTTTATTATTGTTGAATCATTCCCGGTATTAATTAATCCCTCTACTACCAAATAGCTTTTAGCCTGGGCCTGAACTGTTGGATCAAATGGTTTTTTACATGTTATAAAAACAAAAGCAACAACCAGCAGGCAATAAAATGCAACTCTTTTTCTCATTAGTTATCCTCCCAAAAATCCGGGCGCTTTTTTGTGCCGGTCAAGGTACAATCTGCACATATAAAATCGGTCCGTAAATAGCCTAATAGCACACCGGTATCTGTTAAGATACTGGAAGTTGCAATTTGTTTGCCGCCTAAAATGTAAAACTTAACATCATTTTGCTTAGTTACCGGGTTAACAAAAAGTGCGGTATCTTGCATACAGCCTTCCGGGTAAGCGGTTTGCCAGTTAGGCAGTTCAGATTTATTAATGTATTTGCGTTTTTTTGTGTACGTACCTGCTGTGATGTACCCAATAACAGGCTCTTTCGTATCATTTACGTTATGGATGTTGCCTGATATTTCTGATGGAAGAGCGTCAAAAATACTTCCCAACTGTTCTGTATTTTTTTTCAGGTTTTCATAAAACAAATAAGCCTCCCTGGATAAAGCATACTCTCTTACCATTATACTATATCTAACACTTATTTTTTGAGATGATGATGGTATCAAAGTTAAAGGAGCCTCGGAAATAACATCGCTTGTAAGCTTTACTGATGAACCAATCACTATAGTTGATGACTTAGCTTTATTAAAGCAATTATAAATATCTTCTTCGGGAGTACGGCGCACAACTGTATCGTCCTTGGCTATATAAAACGATTCATATTTAGCATGGAAGCGCCAATCTTCGTCATACTCCCATCTATAATAATGTGTGTTATTCGCCGGGTCATGGGATGATATGTTTATTTGCAGCCCATTGTATCTTATTTTATATCCAATCGTGTCAATAGGCGGTGCGTTTTTTGCCTCTACCAGATCAGACTGATATTGGAGGCCGCCTGATGTGATAATATCAAGGCGGTATTTATGCGAAGAATTTAAAGGCATCGGACCTGCAGCATATTTTCCTTTATCTACTTCTGTAAGTAAGTAACTGGTGCCGGTATCATCAATCACACTTACTTTTGCACCTGTTTCTGCTTTTATCCGGGTACTGTCAGATACATTAACCGTGCGGCTTAACTTTACAACTGTAGAATCATTACCTGTATTAATAAACCCTTCGACAACAAGATAGCTTTTAGACTGCGCCTGAACCGTAGGATAAAAAGGTTTTTTGCATGTCAGAATAACAAAACACGTTATTAATAAAAATGGTATTGTTAGCCTTTTCTTCATCAGTTATCCTCCCAAAAATCAGGGCGTTTTTTTGTGCCTGTCAGTGTACAATCTGCACATACAAAACCGGTACGAAAAAAGCCCAGCACTTCGCCAGTGGATGAAGCTATCGAATCCGTTGCCAAAGCCCTTTTTTCCACTATCCAAAACTGCACCTGAGGTAAAGGGTCATTATTAAGCGGTTTATATAACGCTGTATCCAGCTGGCAACCCTCAGGATAAGCAGTTTGCCAGTTTGGCAACTCAGACTTGTTGATGTACTTACGCTTTTGAGTATAGGTGCCGGCTAAAATATATCCTATTACCAGCTCTTTCGGGTCATCAACGTTATGTATATTGCCTGATATTTCAGATGGCAGCGCATCAAAAATACTGCCTAACTGCTCGGTATTTTTCTTTAAATTTTCATAGAACAAATAGGCCTCTTTACTCAAAGCGAACTCTTTTACCAAAATGCTGTATCGAAGACTTATTTTAAGCGATTCGCCAGGTATTGAAATTACGGGGGCTTCGTGTATCAAATCGCTTGTGAGTTTTACTGAAGAGCCAAGCACAATATTGTTAGATTTGGATTTGTTAAAGCAATAATAAATATCCTCATCAAGCGTCCGGCGCCTTACACTATCATCTTCAGCTATGTAGCCAGAACGATACTTTGAATTAAACTGCCAGTCTTCATCATAATCCCACTTATAATAATGTGTATTGTTTGCAGGGTCATGGGATGAAACATTTATTATTATTCTATTGTCTTTTACATTATAACCAACCGAGTCGATTGGAGGCGCATTTCTTACAGCTTCCAAATCAGATTGGTAATGTGTCCCGTTACCGGTAACGATGTCAAGGCCATATTTGTGCAAAGCGTTTAAACCCAAAGGACCGGCACCGTACCTTCCGGCACTGACTTCAACAAGCCTATAAGTATTGCCTGTTTCGTCAATGACATTTATTGTAGCCCCTGCTTCAGTTTTTACCTGCATTGTATCGTTTACATTAACTGTGCGGCTCAATTTTATGATTGTAGAATCATTCCCAGTATTTATAAGGCCTTCAACAACGAGATAGCTTTTGGCCTGTGTTTGCACGGTTGGGTCGAACGACTTTCTGCAAGATACATAAAGAACACACATCATTAACAAACCAATTTGTGAAAACTTTTTTATCATTTTTGAACCATGCTTTTAAAACCTGATATTATAATTAATAAAGGGTATCGGGGTAGCAAAAATTGATAATTTATACCCATTTATCACACCATTGTTAGCGGTAAAATAAGTTGAATAAGCATTTGGCCGCCCGGTTAAATTATAAACGCCTATTGTAAATGAGTTATGAAATTTTTGATGCACTTTATGATTACCTTCAATGTTTAACGAAAAATCACTGCGGAAATAATCAGGTATTCGATAAGCGTTTCTATCCCCATACAAAACCCTTTCTGAGCCTGCATAATAATACTTGCCTATAGGTAATGTTATTGGCCTGCCGGTGCTGTAAGTTACGTTAAGCGATACGCTGTATCTGTGCGAAAAGCGATAATTTCCAATAAAATTCATACTATGCGGTTTATCATAATTTGCCGGATAATATTTACCATCGTTAACCGGTATACCTATGGTAGGATCATCCTGCTTTAAGAAGGTGCGCGAATAGGCGTAAGTTATCCAACCGTTCAATTTGCCTGTACTTTTCTTTAGCATCAATTCCACACCATAAGCTTTACCCCTGGTACTTATTACATCTGTTTCTATATGATGATTAAGCACTAACGTCGCACCACTTTTATAATCGAGATAATCGTTAAGGCGTTTATAATAAACCTCTACCGATGTTTCAATGGTGTTGGAACTAAAGTTTTTATATAATCCGAGAGAAACCTGATCACCAAACTGAGGTTTTATGTTTGGGTTGCTAAGCTGCCATACATCAGTAGGCGCAATTGCTGTGGTGTTTGACAGCAAATGGATATATTGCCTTAAGGTATTATACCCTGCTTTTACAGAAAGATCATCATCAAGATTATATCTTGCTGATACCCTTATTTCGGGGCCATGATAAGTGTTGATTATCTTACCGCTTCCATAACGGGTACTATCTGTTAATGTAGTATTACTTTTTGGTAATCCTGGTGCATAATTATTAACCGTTTGCGGACCTAAAAAATTGTAGACTGAATATCTGATACCATAGTTTATCGAAAACTTATCAGATATATCCCATTTATCACCCAGATACAAAGCGCTTTCTAAAGCTTGCTGGGCATCAATAATATCCGTTGCAATTAACGACTTGTTACCAAGTGGAGTAAAATCACCAGGATGCAGTTTATATAATATACTGTTCAACCCAAAGCTGAGCGTATGCTTTTTGCTCAGATAATAAGTAAAATCAGATTTAAAATTGGTTTGATTGATATCAAATTTCAGCTTATAAGCATTAACCGGGTTGTCGTCGCTGGATATATTATATTCATACCTGTCTAAGCCGGCTGTAAAGAGGCTAAACAGCTTATCATTATAGTTATGTTTCCACTTAATATTTATATTACGGTTGCTGTAACTATATGCTGTATCACTATTCAGTTTAAATTTATCGCGGCTAATATAACTTGTAACATAGATGTTGTTTTTTTCATTGATCTGATGACTTATATCTAAGTTGAAATCATAAAAAGATGCCTGGCTGTTTTTATACTCGTTAGGAAGCAACTTAAGTAACCAATCTGAGTAAGTAATACGCCCGCCGAATATGAACGATGTTTTATCCTTTACAATCGGGCCCTCAACATTTAACCGGCTCGTAATTAATCCAATTCCAGCCGAACCTGTAAATTGCTTTTTGTTGCCTTCCCTGTCAGTAACATCTAATATTGAGGATAATCTTCCTCCAAATTTTTCAGGGATACTACTCTTATAAAGCTCTACCCCTTTTACAATATCCGGGTTAAAAGCAGAGAAAAAACCAAAAAAATGCGCCGGATTGTAAATTGTAGCATCATTTAACAGTATCAGGTTCTGATCTGCTGCCCCCCCCCGAACATTAAAGCCGGTAGTTGCTTCGCCTACCGATTGCACGCCTGGTAAAGTTAAAACAACCCTCAGAACGTCCGCTTCTCCAAATACAGTAGGTATTTGTTTGATAGTTTTGATATCTAAGCGTGAAACTCCAAGCTCCACGTTGCGAACATTGGACATCTTGTCTGCAGAGATTTTCACCTCCCGTAAACTTGTGACCAGTTCCTGCATTTCGATAATGATCTTCCCATCCGAATACATCATGATTTGACGACGAGTATCGCGCATGCCCATCCCACGCACAGTCAGTACATGTTTGCCTTTAGGGATGCTTAAGGTGAAGTAACCGTATTGATCTGTTGCAACGCCTGTTTTAGATTCGGGCAGGTAAATGCTTGCTCCAACAATAGACTCGCCCGATTTGCTGTCACGCACATATCCAGATAATGTTGCTTTACCAGATAAGGCTCCATTAGTTTTCGCACCTATTTCATACAGCTTATTTTCAGTATTAGCTTCAGGTATGGCTTTTTGTGTTTCGGTTATAAACTCTTTAGCAGGTATAGCTACTTTCGATGCTTCACCAGGTTTGATATTAAAAAAACCTGCTGCCAGTGATGGAGATATATTCCGGCCCTTAGTTAAGAAAACCTGGTGTTGATGGGTTATAGCAAATGAGTAAGGTGTGTTATTAAAAGCAGCAGAAAGAATCTCATTAACGCTTTTATTGGCAGCCTGCACAGTTACCTTTACACTATCAAATACAGTTGCATCATAATAAAACCTGTAATCAGTTCCTGCTTCAATTTCTTTTATAAGATTTTCTACGGGTGCTTGCTGAAGATTGACATTTAAATGCTCTGTTGTGTTTTGCGCACCAACCAGTTTTGCAATCAATAAAAAGCAAAAGCTTAAAAAGTAAAGTTTCTTCATATCAATTTGTTAACTGGTCATAGTATGCGGCCACTTGTACCATTGAACGCTCTTTTTGGCTGTCGTCGAAGTTCAGATTATTCGATTTAATGTATTGTTCAAGATCTTTCTTCCTGTCTTTAAATACACTTAACAAAGCACTTTTACTGTTAATGCTTTTATAAATACCATTGAGTTTAATAAAGTAGTTAATTTGCGGGTTAAAATAACTTTCAAATGTACTTGCAAGGGTCGACTTTGTTAAGATTTCCTTTCGGCGCTTTGCCAGTATTTCTAACTTATCGCTGCCATAAATTACATCGTAAAAACCTGGTGTTATAATGCTTTTGTCATTATTTAAGTCAATCCGTTTGAAATGATGTCCAAGCAGGTCAAAATATGCAACACGTTGATCGATAAGCCTGATCATGTTGGTTTTATTGAGCAGTAAAACAGCTAAGCAATCTTTATTAAGATCATAAAGCAAAGGGACATCACTGTATAAAACACCATCATACATAACCGCACCTGGTTCAAACTTGGGCGCTTCATTATAATAAGCATTACCCTTTATAAGTGGATCATAAAAGGTATACTCCGGGCCATTATATAATCTGGACTGGTCTGCAATGCCAGAGAAAAAAATATCAACTGCTTTTTTTTCTGTCTCGTTTAATTTTGTACTATCTACCCGGGGCTGAGCCTCACAAATACCGGCAGCAAGTATTATTAAACATTTCAGCGCAATTTGGTAGTAGATTTTTGTCATTAAGTTAAGTTAATATGCTCTGAAAATAACAATTATCAGCCTATATCATTTAATATTTAGCTTATAATAAAAATATAAGAATGGTTTGTAACGATAATTTTACATAAAGTTAGAAACAAATCATCCAGACTTGCAAAAAACACCTCTAAGCTTTGATTGTAAATATATTATGAATAACGCAGAAGAAAATATTCCACCTCAAGTTAAAGGCGAGCATACTGACGTGCTACATGCTATTGATTGCCAAAATATAGCAGAGGCGCATCATTTGTTTTTGTTGGTAAAAAACAGGTTGAAAGACATTTCTCAATGGCATACTTTCAGCGGGCCGCATTCTGCAAAGTTTTCTATTACAGATGCGCAAGGTAACGAGGTATATAAAACCGCTGAAGAAGGCGATTATTTCAGTATCGACCTACCGGCCCCAGGATCATCAGCCGGAGACGGTAAAGAGTGGGTGCGTATTGAAAGGATAATTGAAAAGGAAGATGCCGATGCAGAAAGTGAGTATATCACCATGACCGTAAGGCCCGTAGCCAAACCAGGCAGTAATGATAAGGCCACCGCCCACTTCTTTAGCCATAACTCAACAAGTACTTTTATTGTTGAACGCTATTTAACCAAGGTTAGCGCGGCCGTACATGGCCGCAACGAAACCCCAAATAATACAGATACCGGCCTTTATGATACCGTGCGCAATACCCTAATTGCCCTTGCGGCACGCGCCGGGCTTTCTGTGCCACAATGGAAATCGCTTGTAACCGGCCTACTCGAAAAATAAAACTATTTGCGTAAAGCCTTTATGGTAAGCGCTGCAACTACGCCCCCTAAGGTATACCATGCAACTGTAAGCGCCTTAGTTTTATCTGTACGGGTAACGGGCGCATCACTTAAACCTAAAGGTTTTGTAAGCGTAACAGCGCCTACGCCGGCCGCTAAACCTGTAACTAAACCTGTTGCAAGTAAATTCTTTTTCTTAGAAGTACCAATAACTGAATAATACAAGGCGTTGCTTAATATATCGCCAGCCAAAGTTGCAGCATACAGCTTATCGCCCTTAGGTGGTTCAGTACCTGCAGACTCTGCAATTTTGGTAAGGGCTTCTTCTCCAACCAAGTCAACGCGGGGCGCATCTTGATAAACACGCCTTACGCTTTCGTGCAGTATGTTTAAAGCCAGGGCTCCGGCCAGGCCTCCAATAATATTCTGTATTACTTTCATATATGCATAATTTCAAAAAGTTGCCTTTTGTTTTAAAAGACAAAGCGGGAGCTTTAAGGTGCTCCCGCTTTATTAAACCATAAAAACGAATCTTAATTAGTGGCCATGTTTACGGTCGTGCTTTAACCTTTTTATATCATGTTTTATTTCTTTTCTATCGTTTTTTATTGCTTTACGATGAATTATGTGCTCTTTAGTACCAACCCAATGATTACGGTATTTTGCATCACGGCTGTCGCGTATGATTACCTGGCCGGTACGCCCCCTGTAATTTGAGTATTTAGTACGGTAAACATTATTACGTTCCCACGGATTACGCTCATTAATAACCACCTTATAGCCATTATATAAGTTATAGTTACGATACCGTGCAGGCAGGTATGAGCGGCGTACCCATGCGTTATTTTCAAGATATACGTATTGATGAGCAGGCACATCATAATAAGTGTCAATATCCGGCATATAGTAATAGTCTGCATGGTCGTACCCTACCGGCCCCCATTCTGGCTGACTACCAATATTGATGCTTAAACTAATTTGTGCTTCGGCTTGCTTGTATGCTATGCAGCTTAAAAATATCGCTGCAGTTATTATCATCTTTTTCATAATAGTAAAGTTTTGTAAATATGACAAGCAATGCGCAGCAGGGTTTATTTTGTAGCGCCGATGTTACAACACATAAAAAAACGGGATAGAAAAAAATCTCTATCCCGTTTTAATATTTTAGATGTCAATTATTAATCGTCGTCCGATTTGCCATCCTTTTCGGCCATGGCAAGTACCGGCTTGCCAATTACTTTAAAACCGCCTTCCCCATTTAATACTGATGCCAATTGCTGCTTACTTTGCAAAGTTTTAACAGCTTCGGCTAATTCTTTATCATATTTAAAGTTTACCTCGTAGCGGCCTTTTTCATAAGCATAACGGGATATTATTTCATTTTCAAGCACCTGTTTAATTTCATCTTTGTGTAGCTGTAGGTCGTTTTGCTTGGTGTTGGTCATTTTGGCTTGCAGCGCTTCATACTCTGCTTTTATCTGTTCAAATTGTTTTTCCTTGGTTGCCTGGGTTTTCAGCGAACCCAATATTTTTTCAGATACTGTATTGTACGTGTAATTCTTACCGCTTAAGTACTTCACAAAGTCGTTGTAATCGGCGTCAGACAAGGTAAAGCCCTTGATGTCTGCAGGTGCAGCATGTGCATTACGATATATGGTTGCATAATCAAAAACATACAGTTTGCTGATGAGGGTAGATGTAATATTGGCAAAACGCTCCTGCTTTATTGGTATATCCGGGTAAATGCCGCTACCATCGTACACAGAGCGACCGTTATGGGTTTTAAATTCATGAATGGAGGAGTCTGCCACTTTAATTACACTGCCATCATCCTTACGGTGAGTATAATCAAGTTCCTGCACGCATCTGCCAGATGGTATAAAATATTTGGCTACAGTAATCTTCACTTTGCTGTTGTAAGGCAGGTTAAACGTTTGCTGCACCAGCCCTTTGCCATAACTGCGCTGGCCTATAATAATGGCCCGGTCAAGATCCTGCAACGCGCCCGCAACTATTTCTGACGCCGATGCCGAGCGGCCGTTAACTAAAACAACCAGTGGTAAATTGGGTTCAAGGGGGGTACTAACCGTATTATAAGTAAAGTTTTTTTCTTTTACCTTACCCTTTTGCGATACTACCATCACGCCTTTTGGCACAAACAAGTTGACTATTTTAACAGCTTCCTGCAATATACCCCCGCCGTTTGAGCGAAGATCTAATATAATACCGCTTGGATTATCTTTTTTTAGCTCTATCAGCGCTGTTGTTACCTCGTTGGCAGAGTTTTCTAAAAACTTATTAAGTTTAATATAACCCATGTTACCGTTTACCATACCTGCATAAGCCACATTAGGTTGTTTTATCTCGTCGCGGGTAAGATTTTTTATTATTGGCTGTTCGGCGTTACGCTTAACCAGCAGCTTTACAGGAGTCCCTTTAGAGCCTTTTAGCAGCTGGCTTATCTGGTCGTTTGTTTTACCCGAAAGGTCGATATCATTGATCTTCACCAACTGATCGCCCTGTCGTATATCTGATCGTTGTGCCGGGTAGCCTGCAAATACATCAGATATAAATACCTTGTTATCCCGAAGGAAAATACTGGCACCAATACCCCCGTACTGCGTACTTACATAATGCAGGTTAAACTCCTCAACTTCCGACTCGGGCACGAACTCGGTATAAGGATCAAGGCCTTCAAGCATAGCATCAACCCCTGTTTTAACCAGTTTGGCCGAGTTAATGTCATCAACATAATTAAGATTGACCTCTTTGTAAACCGAGGCAAAAACGTCAAGGTTTTTTGATATCTGAAAAAGATCGTCTTTAAAGCTCCATACGCTTACTGCAAGAGCCAGCCCGCCTATTACAAGTGCAGGCCTTTTAAATTTAACTAACGACTTTTTTTTTAACATAACCTCGCGAAATATAAATATACAAAAGCCTGAGGCTTTTATGCATAAACTTAATCTACAGGCGATTATTGTCTATGTTCACCAATGCTTTTTTCAGTGTAAAAATTACGTAATTCCTGTCACGATTCACCAGCTCCATTAAACGGGTTATCAGGGTTTCCTCTTGCCCTTCGGTATATTGCAATTGCTCGTCGGTAAGGTGATTGTATTTTCTCTGAATTTTTATTTTAACACGTTCCCAATCTTTATTGCTGATAGTTATCTCTGCCATAAATAAATTAATTTAAGCAAAAATATAAAAAATACATAGCCCCAAGCGTTTAATCACCTACAGTATGTTAAACTTTTAACAATATAGCATCTCTAAACGTATTATAACAAACCAATTATACAACTAACATCTATGGTAAAACAATAAGATCTGTAAAAAGGTTAATCACAGGTCTGTTAAAACACACAACTATGAAAAAATATCTTTTAAGTATTGCCATCGTTATAATGGCAGCGGTAAGCGCAAAAGCCCAGTTTTCGCTTGGAGCAAAAGCAGGTATCAACTTTTCAAAAATAAATACCGATAATGTGAGCGAGTCGTCTGTTACAGGTTACCAGGTGGGTGCATTTGCCAGGTTTGGGAGCGCATTGTACTTGCAGCCCGAGCTTTATTTGGGCAGCAGCGGTGGTAAGTTTGATTTTGACAGCAACGGCAGCACAGTTCAAACCAACGGAAAAGTCACTTTCACTACACTTAACTTACCATTGCTGGTGGGTAAAGGCTGGGGAGGTGATAACCTTAATGTACGTGTAATGGCTGGTCCTATTTTTAGTTACGTACTTGATAAAAACCAGAATTTTAGCGACAATGTAAGCGGCGCTTATAATGATTTTGGTGATTATAAGAAAAGCACTTTAGGTTTCCAGGCGGGTGCTGGTGTAGATATTGGTCACATCACCGCCGACTTTAGGTACGAAGGCGGCTTAACTAAAATAAATGACAACTTTGGCCAGCGGCAAAACCTCTGGGCGCTTAGCGTGGGTTTTAAATTCTTTTAATAAAACCCTGTAATGGTTAAACAAAAGAAGCTCTGGCAGGATACCAGAGCTTCTTTGTTTAACTGCTTATGCTTACCTGCTTTTTGCAGCAATAAAGCTTTTTAGCTCATCTATTTTGTCGGTATTTAAAATATCAACACCTATATCCATCAATTTTTGCCAGCCGGCCACATTATCCGGATTGCCCCAAAACCTGACTTTTTTTCCGGCTGCATGTACAGCGTTTACAACAGATTTTAATACAGCCTCGTCTTTTTTAGATAGCTCCCCCTCACCTTTCCAGGCCGAATAATTTGCAAAATTAAGACTTACCTCTGCCACCCGTTTCCATTGCTCAGCGTTGTGTGGCTTTTGCAGATCATCATCAAATAAAATGTAAGGCGGATATTTGTCGTAGTCAGCAGGGGCTGGCCTGTTGCCGGTGATAAGTATAGTAACGGGGCTTTTACCATCGCCAGCATTCAGCATTGTTTTAATGGGCTGTAGTTCTCTTAAAACTTCAATAAGTAAGGGTGCGTAACTTTCTTTCAGATCGATAACCAATGTGACCGGCCTCTGCACTTTTTGCAGTGGCTGCAGATAAAGGGTATTAAGCGTACGATCTGCGCTGATCTGGCTGCTATCATGGGCTACCATTAATTTGCCGTTGCGTAAATAAACATCAGCCTCTATAAAGCCAACGCCTGCATTATAGGCATTATAAAAAGCCTGTGGTCGAGTATAATCATTATGGGAGTGAATGCTTGCCTGTGTATAAGTTTTTTGGGCGGATGAAACACCTGCAAATAATACAAGCAAGTTAACTAACAATAATTTGTTGAACATTAAATTATGGTTGATGAAAGCGCAAGTTAACGCTAAGCTTTGAAAGCCTTCCAAAAATTTTAAAGTTATTAAGGGTTTACCTGCAATAACTTTATTTAAGTACCTTAACTGATAAAGCGCTGGCTTTACCAGCGGTTAATTAACTTCTCGTAAATTAAAAAGCCGCCTATCAGGCAGCAGTATAAGCAATGGCTTTATTAGGATATTTTAGCTCTGCAAACCTTTGAAGAGCAATGTCCGCGAAGTTATATTTACGGCCGGTTTGCCATGGCGATATGCAATAATAACATTTCGTAGTAAAGCAATTGATTGTGGCTGTACTTTTATCCCAACCACAGTTATAAGCGGTTGCTATAAATACAATTTGTTGCCGCAGGGAAATCTTATTAAGATAAGCTGCATGCTTTTGTTTGATGCATTTAAATACCGCTATAAGGTATTTTACCTGCCACTCTACATCGCTCAATCTATCAATACGTGCCGAGCGGGCCTCATAAGTGTCCTCGGTGCTTATCTCATCAAATTTAAGCGCCCGGGCCCAGGGCTTATCCGTATTTTGCAGCACATAATTTTCGACTGACAAGGCAAACGAAGGCTTCATTTGAAAACGGCCGATAGAAAAGTCAGCGTAATCGCTGCCAAGCCGGGTGTAAAGGCTCATTAATGAACCAGTTTCGATCACATTAAAAACAGCATTATAACGCATCAGTTCCGGGAAAACTACCGCCTCCAGTAAACGGGGATTCTCGTTATACAGGCGGGCATATTTTTGAAGCAAAGGCCTTATGGCCTCTGCAGATGTTTCTGCTTTCTGGTAATGCCTGTTAAGTAACCGGCGATAATTTTTTGCCTGCACGCTTAAACTTGCAAACAGCATTACACCGGCTATTAAGACACTACAGATCTTTTTTGCAAACATATACCTGTTTGTTTTGGATGCTTAACCAGTTCAACACTTCCTTACCATTCTCAACAGAAACGGCAGGCTGCAATGCATAATCAATTATTTGTGTACCATCGGTAAAGTAAAGGTTACCACGCTCAAACCAGGCCCCGCTTTTGCCATTACTGTTAACAAATGCTTTACCATCGCCATTCATACTATCGCCAAAGGCTGCCAATTGGTTTCCATTAATAAACACTGCTTTGCGGCTGTTTGATACCTGTATCAGATTACCGTTATTATCCAGCCAGCTTTGCGAAGCCTGCACCGCAGCAAATGGCCCAAGGGTTTTTCCATTGCTTAGCAATACATAAAAATCATCATTGGTAATAATTTTATAGGTTTCCTCAGGTGTTTTAGCATTGTATTGGGTTGCGTTAACAATTACACCGCCCAACTCGTCGTTATCACTTATCAGTAATTGCTCGGTAGGCAATGGTATTTTACGGGCGCCTTTATCGCTCACCAAATAAACGGCCATTGCATTCTGTTCCATTTTTACCCCAACCCCATAAAACCTTTTTTTAGCTTTATTGTGGTAAAATTTGGTCAGTTGCAAATACTCACCATAGCTTTTACCATCTACTGATAATATGCCCTTTACAACATAAGGCTGCCAGTTAGTTTCCTTATCGTTGCTGTTATAGTAGTCGCCATTACTTCTCCAGTTATCCAGTTTGTCTACCGGCGGCGTGTTAAAGGGGCCTTTACGTGTACCATTTTCATATAGATAATACTGCCTGTCTTTTGCCGTAATTACCTTTATAAGTGTTAGGTTATTTATTATGCTTAGTGTAGCCTCCCCGTAAACAATACGTTCGCCGGCCTCTAAAGTGAATGAAGGCGTGCCATATTTAGAGGCGTCAAACCCTGAGCTTGTTGCCGAACTGTTATTGCCCGTGGCAGATGAGCCTCCTGAAGTTGATACTTGTTGATTGCTGTTACCGGTAACTGCGTTGGTTACCGCTGACTGTGCCTTTTGTTTAAGTTTATTAAAAAACTGCGCTTTGCCGGTTTGCGCAAGCAGCAAGCATATTGCGCTTAAAATTGTAATAGGTTTCATGTGATAAAGTTTATACAGGATAGACGAAAAAAAATGGCCGACTGTTACACTCAGTTTAAGATTGTTATCCTTGTACCAATCTCATAAAGCACCACCATTCATGCAGCTAATTGCGGCGAGGACACTGATGCCAATTTTGATTTTAAATGTATAACTATACTACGGTCGAATTAACTCTTAGCTAATACCGTTTTTGATTTCTGCCTATTGCCAGATAGAGTATTGAGCCTAAAAATGGAAAGAAGAGGATAACTATTACCCAAAGAAACTTACTAAAGGGATCTTTGAACGTACTGCGGATAACATCTAACAAGGCAAATACAATAAGCCCAAAGTATACTACTACACAGATGATCAGAAACAGCTCAAAGCCGCCTATCCTTAAAAATAATAAATTATCCATACGCTGTTGTATCTGTAATAACACCCAAAACTTAACAATGTGTTATTTTACACTGCGTTTTTGCACTATGAAATAGCCAGCTACAAACACAATAGCCGCAATTGCAAGGCTTACATAAACATCCTTGGTATAAATATCAATCTCAAAATGATCTGATGGCCCGCCATGCTGTTTGATCATGCTGCGCATAGCCCCCATTGGATGCGAATAAGGGAACAAGTAACTGTACTCCCACTGGTTTGATGCCAATATGGCTCCTACTACCGTGGCCACAAACCCTAAGCCCATTGGTTTCAGAAAATCTGGCCAAAGCAAGCTCAACAAAAATTGTATAGAAAGGATACCCAATGCAGATAACAGTAATTTATAAAACACCTGCATTAGCTGAAGTTCCATGTGGAACTCGTTAAACTTTAATTCCGGCTTTACAAAACTTAACAGGTTACCAAAGCCAATGTTGAGTAGTGTAAACAATGCCATGCAAATAAACAGCAGGAAAAACGCGTAAAAATACTTGGCCCCATACACCGCCCAGCGTGAAATTGGTAAACTGAAAAGTGTTTTCCAGGTATCAGACTTATGCTCTACATTGTTAACAGAGTAGGCAACAAAAATGGTGTAAATAGGCAACAGCAACGTACCCATGCTACCCAGGCTTATCATGCTAAACTGCGCCCAAAGCATCATAGGCGGCATTTTAACAAACTTATCGCTTTTGGTATATACGGCTACGAAAGCCAGGGCAGTAATGGCTAACGGAAGAATAATAGATCCCCAAAAGCCAAGCGTTTTGCGGGTCTTGTAAAACTCAGACCTGAATGATAGTAAAAATCCCCTCATATAGTTCAGTTGCTTTTGGTGATATCTAAGAACAGTTTTTCAAGGTCCTTACGCTGCTTATTGATTGCAAATACCGTAAGCCCGTTTTGTACAAGAAGCGAATTGATATGCCCGATCTGCTCTCTGGATTCAAAGGGCACATACAAGCTTTCGCTCTCTACCTCGTTAACAGTGAAGTTGTGTCGTTTTAAAAGGTTGGCAGCATCCACAGAATTATCAGTTTCTATGTATATCTGTGGTTGGCTAATGTTCTGCAGATCATTAATAGTTCCCTGAAACATCATTTTACCATGGTTGATAATCCCTACATGTGTTGCCATTTTTTCCACTTCAGCTAATAAATGGCTGGATACAAATACAGTTTTTCCTTCCTTAACGATACGCATCATCAACTCGCGAATCTCTATGATACCATTAGGGTCGAGCCCGTTGGTAGGTTCATCCAGTATTAAAAGCTTAGGGTCGTTAAGCAGGGCAAGCGCAATGCCCAGGCGTTGTTTCATCCCTAATGAGTATTGCCCGGCTTTTTTATTAGCAGCGTTGGTAAGCTGCACTAAGCTAAGCATATCATTTACCCGCTTCTCGCTAACCTGTAAAAGCATGGCCCGGTTAAGCAGGTTTTCTTTCCCTGTAAGGTGCTGGTAAATTGCGGGCTGCTCTATTAGTGAGCCTACCTGCCTTAGTATATCAATGCGGTTATTTTCAAGATGCTTATCAAAAATCTGAATGCTGCCTTCGCCTGCACGTAACAGGTTAAGCAGCATCTTTATGGTAGTAGTTTTCCCGGCGCCGTTTGGGCCAAGAAACCCGTAGATACTTCCCTCCGGAACCTCCAGGGAAAGCGATTTAACAACCTGCTGGTTGCCAAAGCTGAACGATAAACCTTCGGTGCGGATTACCATAGCTTTTCGGTTGCAACAGAACAAACGGTTTTAACAACAGCAATGCCCTTTATAAATAACGAAGTAGCCTGTACCGTAGTGTTGTGTGCAGCAAATTGCCTCTTTTGTTCAAACTGGTAGCTTACGCCCATTATTATAGCAAATACAACTGGTGCCAGTAATAATAAAAATGGATTGGAGTTTGAAACTAACTTTTTCATTGTGCTTGTGATTGATTTACACAACAAAGGAATAATAAATGATTTGGGTGCTAAAATCATTTAGACCAACAGGCAGCAATTGTAGATGAACGGACTATAAACCCTATGAACCTGTTCATCGGCATTTTAAAGCGGTTCATCGGTAAAATAGATGCCTACATATAATAGCAGGGCAGATATTTATGCAAAACATTACCTTAGAAGCACTATATGCAAATGAAAAAAAGCTGGCAAATATTTTGGCACGTTATTACATGGATATGTTTTATCGCTTTTTTTGCCTCTATTGCACGCTATAGCGGTAAAATGACTACCAAGGCAGTGCTGGTTATATTTGTGCTGTATGGCGCCATTAACATTAGCTGCTTTTATCTTAATTTTCTTGTTCTCATTCCGCGCTTTCTTAATAAAAAAAAATATAAGCTGTTTGCTTTATCAATCATCATTACACTTATAACTTTTGGACTTGCAAAATATGGCGTTGGTTTAATGTTCAAAAGCATTATACTGATGCGGACCAAAGGCCAGGTAATTCCGTTTTGTAAGTATTTCGTTAATACGCTGTTCATCTCTACTATATTCCTGTTTTTAAGCACCGTTTTAAAGTTTACAATAGACTGGTTTTTAAACGAACGTATACAGCGCGACCTGGAAAACCAGCGATTAAGCGCCGAACTTTCGTTTCTCAAATCGCAGATCAACCCACATTTTCTTTTTAACTCGTTAAACAGCATCTACTCGCTGGCCTATCAAAAATCTGATACCACGCCAGAGGCTATTCTGAAGCTATCTGAAATAATGCGATACATGCTGTATGAGTGTAATGATAATAAGGTAGACTTAAGTAAAGAGATACAGTACCTGCAGAATTACATCGATCTGCAAAAGATCCGCTTTGGTAACAAGGCGTTTATCGATTTTGAAATAACAGGCGAGGTAACCAACCAGCAAATTGCGCCCTTACTGCTTGTTTCATTCATAGAAAACGCGTTTAAACATGGCGTAGCTAACGATCCGCAATCGCCCATTATATTAAAAATAAACACTATTGACGGGCGCTTTTACTTTTTCACCCAAAACAAAAAACACACGCTTAACCGCGACACAGCAGGCGGCATAGGTTTACCTAATGTTCGCCGCCGGTTGGATCTATTATATCCTGATAAATATAAATTAGAAATTCGCGACGAGGTGGATACCTATACTTGTCAATTATCCTTAGTTTTATAGCCATGATCAGATGCCTTGTAGTTGATGATGAGCCTTTGGCCCTGAGTATTTTGGAAGATTATATTTCAAAAGTACCGTTCCTGCAACTGGTAAAAGCAACTACCAACCCCATAGAGGCACTTACCATGGTGCAGGACGGCGGCATTGATCTGGTTTTTCTGGATGTGCAGATGCCTGAGCTTACAGGCATACAATTCCTGAAAATCGCTAACGGAAAAACAAAGGTAATACTTACTACTGCCTATCCGCAGTATGCACTTGAAGGCTATGAGCTTGATGTGTTGGATTACCTGTTAAAGCCTATCGCTTTCGACAGGTTTTATAAATCGGCACAAAAGGCCCAGGGCATTATTCAGCCGGCGGCTAAGCCGGTGTCAGCGCCTGAGCCAATTGCCCAGGATGATTTTATGAGCGATTTTATCTTTGTAAAAACCGAGCATAAAATACAAAAGGTTTACCTGCACGATATTTTGTTTATTGAAGGGCTTAAAGATTATATATCCATTTTTACGCCAAACGAGCGCATTATTACCCTGCAGAACATGAAAAAAATGGAAGATGCCTTGCCCGAAAAGCATTTCATACGGGTACATAAGTCATATATTGTTTCCATAAATAAAATTGATAGCATTGAGCGCAGCCGGATATTTATAGGTGATAAGATTATACCTGTGGGCGATACCTACCGGGATGATTTTTTTAAAATAGTAGACGGAAAAAATATCTGATCTTACCGACAATTACGCTGTTAATAAAATTTTACCCCAAATATTTTTGAGTGTAATTTTTTTAAATTACGTTTGAATTTTTTAGTGGTTTAACTTGCATTAATTTTTTACCTAAGAGAATTAATGTTACGCGTAGACAGCACAAAGCCCTGCCAGATTATTTATGCCATTGCCCGGCACGACTACCTGTCGTACGTTATTGAACCGCATATAGTACAGTTAAACCCTAACGGCGAATTTTCATTTACTCATCAGCGCCTTTTTTCAAACACCGCAGAGGAGTTTGCACACTGTATTGATGAAACCGACCGTAAGCTGATCAAAATACTGGAGGATATTGAGCAGGGTAACATTATCAAAAAGTTCTACAAAAAGCCTATTCGCCCATTTGAATTCTTTGGTAAGATATTTAACGACCAGCTTTTTGATACCATAAGGCCACGAATAGAAAAGAAACTTGTTGAAGCGCTTGGCTTGCTGGGTAATAAACAGATTTACCTGATGAGCAAAGAAGGATATCCTGCCGGGCGAAAACTGCATATTGCGGATGAGGCGGCAACCGTACTGTTTCATTTCAGGCGCAGCGATGAGGAGATACGCTACTTCCCTACTATTAAATATCAGGGTATGCGTATTGAGTTTATGTTTAAGGATGCCGAGATCATTTGTAACCACCCTGCCTGGATGCTGCTGGACGATACCCTGTATTACTTTGATAAAGACATTGAAGGCAAAAAGCTGCAGCCATTTTTGAACAAGCGCTATATCTCGATACCTAAAACGTCTGAGCAATCTTACTTTGAAAAATTTGTAGCGCCGCTTATAGAAAAGCATAACGTTTATGCCGAAGGTTTTACGATCAATACCGAAAAGCATGAGGCTACCGCCTGTGTAAAACCTATTTATATTGAAGGCGGCACATCGCAGCTACAATTGTATTTCAAATATGCCGGTTATGTTTTTCCTTATGGCGATGGCAGGCATGTATCTGTACGGATGGAAAAAACCGGCGACAGTTATTTATTTCACCGTATTAAACGATCCGTATCGTGGGAAAAAGGTAAGCTGCAGCAGTTGGAAACAATGGGGCTTAAAACAGCATCATCATTATTTCAAAACCTGGAAGTTGCCACAAAAGAGGAAGAAGAGGATAACTCCTACCCTATTTTTGAATGGCTTAACCGATATCATGACGAGCTGATTGATAAAGGCTTTGAGATTGAACAGCCTGAAGGCCAAAAGAGGTACTTATTTGGCAGCACAAAAATAGACCTGGAAATAAGCGAAAATAACGACTGGTTCGACATCAATGCCGTTGTTTACTTTGGTTGTTATAAGGTTCCGTTCATCCAACTAAAAAACCATATCCTTAACCATAAAAAAGAGTTTGTACTTCCATCGGGCGAAGTCGCCGTAATACCGGAAAGCTGGTTCTCACAATACGGCAATCTTTTGCATTTTAGCGAGGGCGGAGAAGATATCAAATTGCGCAAGCACCATATTGGCTTGGTCAATGATCTTTCGGACGGCGAGATGGCCGAAGTATCGATGAACCGCAAACTTCAAAAACTTACCGATTTTGAAGAGACGGAAGATGTGCCAATGCCTTTAAACTTTGCAGGCAGCTTACGCCCTTATCAAAAGGCCGGCTACAACTGGTTCCATTTTTTAAAGCAATACCATTTTGGCGGCTGCCTTGCTGATGATATGGGCCTTGGAAAAACCATACAAACCCTGTCATTACTACAAAAGCATAAAGAGGAAACAGAGGCGGCAGGGGGCAAAAGCACATCGCTTATTATAATGCCTACCTCGCTTATTTATAACTGGCTTAACGAGGCTAAAAAGTTTGCACCACAGTTGCGCATAATGGTACATACCGGTGCATTCCGTTATAAATCAGCAGAAGTATTTGCCAATTATGATGTGGTTATTACTACCTATGGTATCAGCCGGATTGATATTGAAATGTTTAAGGCTTACTTTTTTGAGTATGTGATACTTGATGAAAGCCAGAACATCAAAAATCCTTCGTCCAAATCGTTCCAGTCGGTAAAGCAGTTAAAGGCGCGCTATAAGCTGATACTGAGTGGTACCCCCGTAGAAAACTCGGTTAATGACCTTTGGACACAAATGTCATTTATCAACCCGGGCTTATTAGGCTCCCAGCAATTTTTTCAGAATGAGTTTGTTAACCCGATAGAAAAGAAAAAGGATGAGGATAAGGCCCGAAAACTACAAGCTATAATTAAACCCTTTGTTTTGCGGCGAACCAAGGAGCAGGTAGCTACTGAGCTTCCGCCAAAAACCGAAAACCTTTTTTACTGCAAGATGAGCGAAGAGCAGGCTGAAGTGTATGATAAGGTGAAATCAGAATACCGGAACGAGCTTCTGCGCAGCCTTGAAGACGGCACCTACGCTAAATCGCAAATGCAGGTACTGCAGGGGCTTATAAAGCTGCGCCAGATAGCCAATCACCCTTCAATGATCGACAATGACTACGAAGGCGATAGTGGCAAATTTGAGAACGTAGTACACACCCTGGCGAGTGTATTAGACGGCGGGCACAAAGTGCTTATATTCTCGCAGTTTGTAAAGCAGCTTAGCATTTACCGCAACTATTTTGAGCGTGAAGGTATTGCTTATGTTTACCTGGATGGAAGTACCCAAAACCGCGGTGATGTAGTTAAACAATTTCAGGAGGATGCTAAAACACGTGTTTTTCTGATATCCATAAAAGCCGGTGGTGTAGGCCTTAACCTTACAGAGGCCGATTATGTATTTATACTTGACCCCTGGTGGAACCCGGCTGTAGAACAACAGGCTATAGACCGCACTCACCGCATAGGACAAACTAAAAATGTATTTATTTACAAGTTTATCACTAAAGATACGGTAGAAGAAAAAATACTGGCTTTGCAGCAGCGTAAGTTAAGTGTTGCCCGCTCATTGATAACCACCGAAGAAAGCTTTATCAAATCGCTTACCGCTGATGACATTAAGGAAATATTAGGATAGGCTATTTCTTGCCTATCCTGTATAATTTACCACTGTCTGTGATACCGTATAACGCGCCGTCCTTACCGGTTACCAATGCACGCCAGCGTTCGTTCTTATCTCTCAGCAAGCGCTCCTCGCCAACCACTTTGTTGTTTTTAATAACTAATCTGGCAATATGGGCCCCACTAAGGCCGCCAACCATCAGGTTATTTTTCCATTCTGCAATGTTACCCGTGTAAAAAGTTATGCCGCCTGGAGATATGGTAGGGTCCCAATAATAAACGGGCTGTACCATACCCTCTTTTTGCTGAATGCCATCCCCAACCTTTTCGCCGCTATACTCTATACCGTAGGTAATAACCGGCCACCCGTAGTTTTTACCGGCTTTGATGATATTAACCTCATCACCGCCGCGCGGGCCGAACTCTGCTTCCCATAATTCGCCGGTCTGCGAGTTCCAGGCCAAACCATCCGGGTTACGAAAACCATAAGCATAAACCTCGGGCAGGGCGTTGGCTTTACCCGCAAACGGGCCGCCGGCAACTGCTTTACCCGCTTTAGTAATGTGAATAATTTTACCGATGCCTGCGCTCAAATCCTGAGCCTTCATGCGTATATCAGCGCCGCTGCGTTCGCCGGTACTGATGAACAGGTTGCCCTGTTTATCAAACACAATGCGCGCACCATATTGTAAGTTGCCCTTATAGGCAGGTTTGGCACGATAAATAACCTGGACATTCTCCAGTTTGGTTTCATCAGCAGAAAGTTTTGCTTTGGCTATGGCAAGCAATGAGCCATCGGTAGCTTCTTCGGCATAGGCCCAGTAAACCATACGGTTCGAAGCAAAAGCCGGGTCGATGGTAACATCCAGCATGCCTCCCTGCCCACGGAACAACACAGCCGGGAAACCTGTTATCTGCTTATCAAAATCGCCGTTTGCCTTTAATATACGCATGGCGCCCGCTTTCTCAGTAATTAAAAAGCGGCCATCAGGCAGTATATGAATGCCCCACGGATTTTTTAAATTACTATTGATAACCGTAGCCGTATAAGCAGTTTTTGTTTTTACGCCACCTATACGGGTTTGGCCTTTAAAAGCAGGTTTATAAGTACTGTTAGGGTTTTGTGTTTCCACCGGCGCCAGTACAGTATCACGATTGATCGCGTTAGCTTTTACATCTGCATACGTAAGGGCAAACAAGCCCATTGTTAAAAGCACTTTGTTTTTAGCAAATAGCATTATTGAGTTTTTAGGTAAATACTAACAGGGGAAAGGGACAATGCCAAGTTACAAATTTAACTATTTACTAATGGTGCCTTTGTGTAAAAAACCAATTACAATGCTGCTTGTATCAACGCATGCAATAACTCAATTACAAAAGCCAACTTATCCTATCCTTCCATTCATAAACAGTGGTTTTTAAAGGCACGGTTAAAATAATTTCATCTTGCTGTTAAGCGTTAAGCTTTTTGTAACATTGCACAAATTTTTGCATTGACAGCTGTAGCCAAAAAACTCCTTTCGTACCTGCTAAAAGTAAGTATACTTGTTTTAGCCTTTTGGTTTATATACAACAAGGTGCTTAGCAAAAATGATAGTTTACAGCAGTTTAAACAGCTAACATCATCTATTTCAAACAACCAGGTAGCATTTACATTAGTCGCGGTTGTTCTTTTAATGATTATCAACTGGTTCTTAGAAAGCCTTAAATGGCAATATCTTTCAAAAAAATTAACAGATATTTCTATATGGCAGGCCATAGAAGCAGTTTTTTGCGGATTGACATGGGCCATATTTACCCCTAACCGTATTGGAGAATATGGGGGCCGCGTTATGTTTTTGCCTAACCGCAAACGTATACACGGCGTATTTGCAATGGCTGTTGGCGCATTTGCACAAAATGTGATAACCAACCTTGTAGGCATTTTAGCTTCATTATGGTTTATCTACCACTTTTTAAGTCTTAACTTTTGGTTGTATGTTGCTATCGCAGCGTTATCTCTGGCCTTTTTGGGGCTTTTTTTAATGCTGTACTTTAATATCGGCCGCCTCATCAGATGGCTTGATCGCGTTTCATTTTTGAAACGTTACAAGCGTTTTTTTGATATTATGGGCCGGTACAACAAAACAGAATTACTAACGGTTTTTAATTACAGCCTTGCGCGTTTCTTTGTATTCTCATTACAATATTACCTGGTTATAAACCTGCTTTTGCCGCAGTTGCCGCTCTTAGGTATGATGATGACCGTTTTTGTTTTCATCTTTATCCAATCGGCCATGCCTTCGCTGGATTTGCTCGATATTGGTGTGCGTAATTTTACAGCGATACATTTATTTTTATACATAACCAATCAGCAAATAGCTATAATTGCAGCCGTATCATCAATATGGCTGGTTAACCTGATAATCCCGGCCCTTATTGGTTCTGTATTTGTATTTAAATTACGATTCTTTGACCGCACTGCATAGTATTATCTCCTTATTGCTAACAGGTTTTTACCTGTTGGTTGTTGCTTACCTTATAAAAGGATGGGCTGCATTAAAGCGCGTTAACATTACAGCAGCAGCCCTTAACACCAAGGTGACTATTTTAATAGCCGCCAGAAATGAAGAAGAGCGCATACACCTGACTATTGAGGATATCCTGGCACAGGATTATCCCAAACAGCTTACCGAAATAATTATAGTTGACGATCACTCTACCGATAATACTGCCAGCATTATCCGCAGCTACGCCGATAGAGGCATTAAGTTATTACAGCTTAATGAAGACAAACCACTTAATTCTTATAAAAAGAAAGCTATTGCCGAGGCCATTTCTCTTTCAAACGGCGAATTGATGGTTTGTACTGATGCAGATTGCCGCATGGGCACCAAATGGCTCTCGTCTATAGTTGGTTTTTATGAGTCCCGCAACCTGGTAATGATATCCTCTCCGGTTACTTACTTTGAAGAACGTACACTTTTTGAAAGATTGCAAACGCTGGAATTTTCTTATCTTATAGGCATTGGTGCTGCTTTTATTGGCAACGGACGGGCATCTACCTGCAACGGAGCCAATTTTGCATATCGTAAGGATGTTTTTTATGAGGTTGGAGGGTTTAAAGGTATTGATGACCTGGCATCAGGCGATGATGAGCTGCTTTTGCAAAAGGTAGCAGCAGTCTATCCAAATAAAATTGGTTTTTTTAAAAATCGGGACGCCATAGTATACACCCATGCAAAACACACTTTACAGGAATTCTTACAGCAACGGAGGCGTTGGGCATCAAAATCAACCCGGTATAAAGACAAAAAAGTTGTTGCACTGGCTGTTTGTATATGGCTATTCAATCTGTCACTGCTGGCAAACGGTTTTTTAAGCTTTTTTAGCTTAAGCATATTCAAAGTCTTTATTATTCAGTTCTTGCTTAAGTATCTTATTGAACTTACTTTTTTATTACCGATTACATCATTTCTGAAACGTGCTAACCTTGTAATGCTACTGATTATATTATCGCCGGTACACATTATATATTTTGTTTATGTAGGGTTAATGGGCAATACACGAAAATATTCATGGAAGGGCAGGGTAGTGAGATAGTAATATTTGCCTACCTTTAAAAAAAAACGTAGTCAAAAATATCAAAAACAGAATATTTGATTATTTTAGGCTACCTGTACCAAATGCAAAATATCCAGGCTAATTCGGGTGAAGATGAACTGATAAGGCTCCTCCTGAAAAGACAATCGGAGCTTAACTCCTTGTTGGAGGTTACACGTGCCATCAATAAAAATACTCCTACGCCTATTCTTGTGCAAATGCTTGAGGTAATTTTAAAAAGTTACCTGCAAATAGGGAAATTCCGGTTCCTGATAGAAAATAATGGAAATTTTACCTGCATATCCAAGTATGGTGGAGAAATAGAATCGCCTGTTACACTTAATAATACATGGTCACATCTGTCCAAAATCAAATCACCGGCCCCGCTTGTGAGCCATGCAGATCCCTTGCTGAGCAGCTATAACTATTTTATCCCTATTTATCATAAAAATAAAGCCCTCGCTTACGCCCTTATTGGCGATTTCGACATATCGGGCGACATGCTGAATAACGACCTTAACTTCGTACAAACATTGATGAATGTTATTGTGGTTGCGCTCGAAAATAAAAAGCTTTTCCGCGAGCGATTACAAGCAGAGCGTTTTCAACGCGAAATGGAATTGGCCGTAGAGGTGCAGAATATGCTTGTACCGGTACGGGAATATAAGGAGGATGGTATTGCTGTTGATGCTAAATACCAACCGCACCAGGACATAGGTGGCGATTATTTTGATTTTTTCAGGCTCAACGAGTCCGAGTTTTTGTGGTGCGTGGCAGATGTATCCGGCAAGGGTATATCAGCCGCTCTGTTAATGGCCAATTTTCAGGCAAGTTTACATGGATTGCTTGCCATAGAAAATGATCTTACAACAGTGGTAGAGCGCCTTAATAAAATAGTTTTGCGCAATACTAAAGGAGACCGGTTTATTACGCTCTTTTTAGCAAAGTATAACAGCCATACCCGAAAGCTTAATTATATAAATGCCGGCCATAATCCAACCATTGTATATGCACAAGGCGAGGTTGTTTCTTTAAAACTGGGCACCACTATGATAGGCGCTTTTGAAGAACTGCCTTTTCTGAACGAGGGGGAGATAGATATTGACCCCGGCAGCCTTATATTTAATTATACCGATGGCCTGATGGACTATGAAGTGCAAAATGTTAAGATCTGGAGCGAGGAAAAGTTACTTGAATTTGTAAAAACAAATGGCGATCTATCGCCTGATAACTTCAACCAGGCACTAATGAAATACATTAGCCAGGTAGTTAAAGGGAAACCTATAGACGATATTACCCTGCTAACCCTCAGGATTGCATAAACTTTTATGCCCCTCTTATCCAAACAATAATCCGAATACCTCTTCTATACGGCCCACCGGCTTTACATCAATAGTATAACGCGAAAGATCAAGCCGTTTTTTATCTTTTGCGGCTGATGGCATATTATACTTAGAGATAAAAATTTGTTCAAAACCTAACTTTTGCGCTTCAGCGATGCGCTGTTCAACCCTGTTAACAGCACGTATCTCACCCGATAACCCAATTTCACCAGCAAAGCATGTTTTAGCAGGGATAGGTATATCCTCGTGCGAGGATATGATAGCCGCAGCCAGGCCAAGGTCGATAGCAGGGTCCTCTACCCTTATGCCGCCAGTAATATTCAGAAAAACATCTTTAGCGCCAAGGCGAAAGCCACATCTTTTTTCCAGAACGGCCAGCAACATGCTCATGCGTTTGGTATCAAAGCCTGTTGCGGTGCGCTGTGGAGTTCCGTAAGCCGATGTGCTTACCAAAGCCTGGGTTTCTATCAACATCGGCCTCATGCCCTCTAATGTAGCCGATATGGTGATGCCGCTTAATGGCTCTTCGCGCTGTGATAAAAGTATCTCTGAGGGGTTTGATACTTCCCTTAAACCCTCTCCAAGCATTTCATAAATACCCAGCTCTGACGATGAGCCGAACCTGTTTTTTATAGTGCGCAGTATGCGGTATACATGGTGACGGTCGCCCTCAAACTGTAACACCGTATCAACCATGTGCTCCAATATTTTTGGCCCGGCTATCATGCCGTCTTTAGTGATATGCCCTATTAGAAATACCGGGGTTGATGTTTCTTTAGCAAAGCGTAACAGCTCCGCGGTACATTCACGCACCTGGGATACGCTTCCGGGTGTGGATTCAACATGTGCCGAGTGCAGTGTCTGAATAGAATCTATAACAAGTACATCGGGTTGTAATTCTTCTATCTGTTTAAAAATGTTCTGCGTAGATGTTTCTGTGAGAACATAGCATCCTTTATTTTGACTGCCAACCGCCAACTGCCCGCTGCCAACTGCAGAAAGCCGCTCGGCACGCATCTTTATTTGATGATCGCTTTCCTCGCCAGACACATATAATACTTTCACCTGGGGCATATTTAAGGCCAGTTGCAGCATCAGTGTGGATTTACCTATGCCGGGTTCACCACCAATCAGTACCAGCGAACCGGCCACAATGCCTCCGCCCAACACCCGGTTAAATTCTTTATCAGGGGTTAAAAGCCGGTGCTCTTCTTTAAAAACAATTTCAGATACCTCGACAGGTTTGTTGGCCCGTTGAAGTGAGGAGGAAGAAGCATTACTTTTCCAGTTAGGTACGGAAGCGCCCGACTTTTCCAGTATTTCTTCAACAAAGGTGTTCCATTGCTGGCAGCTTGGGCATTTACCCAACCATTTAGGCGACTCGTAGCCACAGCTCTGGCAGAAATAAGCGATCTTGGTTTTAGCCATGTATAGATTGTGCAGATTACAGATGTGCAAATATGCAGATACTTTGCCAATAAAATTAGCAATTTTTTGGGATGAATAATAAAAAAAGGCAGCCATTTCTAAAACGGCTGCCTTTTCCTTCATCTGCACTTAAAGTGCATATCTACTATAGCTTTATTTCTTCGTCCTTGCTTGAGAAAAACCTGAATTCGGTTATCTGGTACGACGGATTACTTTTTACCCTTATCCACTGGCCGTATTTAAAGTACCACTTCATCTGGCGGTTAAACAGGCCTTTTTTGATGTATGCTTCAATGTACGGATGCACACAAAGCGTAATATTTTTCTCGTTTTGCTCTTCAAGAATATAATTGAAGTTGTTTTCAATATCATCTAAAAGCAAAATAGTTGGCCTTATTGTACCGGTACCGTTACAGGTTGGGCAAACCTCGCTGGTAACTATGTTCATTTCCGGGCGAACGCGCTGACGGGTTATCTGCACCAAACCAAATTTGCTTGGCGGCAAAATGGTATGCTTAGCCCTGTCATGGCTCATTTCGGCCTTTAAATAATCAAAAAGCTCTTTACGGTTGGTAGGCTTGTGCATGTCAATAAAATCAACAACCACAATACCACCCATATCTCGTAAGCGCAGTTGGCGTGCTATTTCGCGGGCAGCTTCCTTATTTACCTGGAATGCGTTTTCTTCCTGATTCTCCTTGTTAGCTGTGCGGTTACCGCTGTTTACATCGATAACGTGCAGGGCCTCGGTATGTTCAATAACCAGGTAAGCGCCGCCGGCAAGGTTTACAGTTTTACCGAAGGTAGATTTTATCTGCTTTTCAATACCATGATGCTCAAAAATCGTTTCCTTATGCTTGTGCAGGCGTACAATGTTTTCCAGATCAGGGGATATCTCATGGATGTAAGATTTTACCTCCTCATACATACTTTGTTCATTTACATAAATATGCTGAAAGTCGGGGTTTAAGATATCCCTTAAAATAGTAGACGTACGACCGATCTCGCCTAAAACTTTTTTAGACGGCTCGGTACCATGCAGCTTGGTAACAAAGGTTTCCCATTTTGATATGAGGTCAAGCAGGTCTTTCTGCAACTCCTGCACACCTTTGCCTTCAGAAACGGTCCTGATGATTACACCAAAGTGTTTAGGCTTGATGCTTTCAACCACCTTACGGAGGCGATTACGCTCTGTGTTGCTTTTGATTTTTTTTGAGATAGATATTACCTCAGAAAAAGGCACCAGCACAACATACCTGCCAGCGATTGACAGGTCTGAACTTAGCCTTGGGCCTTTTGTTGAAATTGGCTCTTTGGCTATCTGTACTGGTAAAAGCTGTCCTTTAGATAAAACATCAGATATTTTACCTGCTTTGTTTATATCTTCCTCAGGCTTAAAATTATCTAAAAGCTTCGACTGATACCCGCCGCTACGCACCTGCTTGGTAAGCTTTAATAAGCTTAGTACTTGTGGCCCAAGATCCAGGTAATGCAAAAAGGCGTCTTTCTCATATCCTACATCCACAAAAGCAGCATTAAGGCTGGGCATTATTTTTTTAATGCGGCCCAAGTATATATCTCCAACGGTGTAATTATTGGTGATCTGCTCTTTATGGAGTTCTACAAGCTGTTTGTCCTGTAATAATGCAATAGTAGCCCCATTGGGGGATGAATCGATAATTAATTCTTTTATCAACTGCTACTCCATTTCTTAATACGACGTGAAACAATTTCCGCCGCAAGTTAATACGTGAGTAAAACACACATAAAAATCCCGCACAAAGGCGGGATATAAGCTTTCTGTTAAAATAGCTTATTTCTTTTTATGTCTGTTTTTTCTTAAACGTTTTTTACGTTTGTGGGTAGCCATTTTATGTCTTTTACGTTTTTTACCGCTTGGCATAATAATAATTTTTAAATGTTAATAATCTATTTTTTTAATTCCTTTATATACTCATCAATGCGCTGGCCGGCAACCGGGTCGCCCATTAAATCCTTGCATCTTTCATAAGCAGCTATGGCTTCATCTTTTTTGCCCAGTTGCTTATAGCTTTCTGCCAGGTAGAAATAAGGCTCTACCTCTTCCTTTTGCGATACCATGGTTTTAAACCTTTCAACCGCTTTATCAAACTGCCCGCTTTTCATAGAGAACATACCCAGGTTGAGCAGCGCATCATGATTGTTGGGGTCTTTTTTTACTACATCGAGTAACAGAGCTATTCCCTGCATAGGCATACCACCGCCATTTACATAAGCAACGCCCAGGCCTGTTTTAGCTTCAAGGTTTTCTGGCTGTAATTTAGTTGCCTGCTCAAAAGCCTCAACTGCGTTAACTACAAAAGCACCTTGCGCCGCAGTATCCTGCGACATGCGGTACGCCAGGTTAAATTGCTTCCCTGCGATTAACCAGTCGGCAAATGCTTTACTTTTACGGGCAATGTCCAGATAATAAAACGCGGAGGGTGCTGGCTGACCAAAATCGTCCCATTTTTGTGCGAGCTGTTTTTGCAACTCAACTTTGCCGGGGGCTGCCGCCAACTCTCTTTCCAATACGGTTATTTGCTCAACAAAAGAAGGTTGTAAAGCCTGCTTTGCAGTTGCAGATACAGCAGCTACTGTAATATTGGCCGCAGGCTTTTTTACCGCGGCTGCTGTATTGGTTTGGTTTTCTTTTGGTTTAAGAAACCCTTTAACGGGTAAAGAATACAAATAGCCCATAATAGCAACAACTACTACAGTAACAACTATTTGTTTCTTCCTCATAATACCTATTATTTGCTTGCTTTAGCAGCTTTGTTACCACTGCGTACTTTTTCAACAAAAGTTTTTGCAGGTTTAAAGCTCGGTACAAAATGCTCGGGGATAATAATGGCAGTATTTTTTGAAATGTTACGGGCTGTTTTCTTAGCTCTTTTTTTAACTACAAAGCTGCCAAAACCTCTTACGTACACGTTTTCGCCACCAACCATTGAGTTTTTTACTACTTTAAAAAACGCCTCAACAGTTTCCTGTACATCCACTTTTTCAATGCCTGTTTTAGATGAGATTTCAGCTATAATTTCTGCCTTGGTCATATCCTGTTTTCTTTTATTTAAATCTATAAATACTTAACTGTTTTGGGGTTGCAAAAGTATCGCTTTAAAATTAAAGTTTAAAATAAATAGCACAATTTTTTTCGGCAGCAGCTTTAACGGCATTTTTACTTAACAAATTATGATACAGTAGTGATATACTGTTACTTTGTATAAAATGAATTTTAGTGCTGAACTTATTGCCTGGTATGATCAAAACAAACGCGATTTGCCCTGGCGAAATACAACCGATCCCTATATTATATGGCTGTCTGAAATTATATTGCAACAAACACGTGTTGAGCAGGGCTTGCCCTATTTTAATCGTTTTGCGAACACCTACCCAACCGTAGCTCACTTTGCGGCTGCAACTGAAGATGATATTCTTCGTTTGTGGCAGGGGCTTGGCTATTATTCAAGGGGCAGAAACATGTTAAAAACTGCCCGGATGGTAATGGAGCAATATAATGGCCTTTTCCCTTCAGATTATGAAGAACTGATCAAACTAAAAGGAATTGGCGAATATACCGCTGCAGCCATAGCTTCGTTTTCGGCTAATCAGGCAAAGGCGGTTGTTGATGGCAATGTTTTTCGTGTACTGGCTCGTTATTTCGGGATAAGCGAACCCATCAACTCATCTGCCGGTAAACGGTTGTTTCAGCAGATTGCAGACGATATGCTTGATCAAGCCAGGCCAGCCTTACATAACCAGGCTATGATGGAATTTGGCGCCATGCTTTGTAAACCCAAAAACCCCGCTTGTGGCATATGCCCTGTACGCATTGGCTGTTATGCATTTAAAAATAATGCCATTACAACACTGCCAGTAAAAATCAACAAGATTAAGGTACGCAAGAGGTATTTTAACTATTTGTTAATATTTAAAAATGGAAAAATATTGATCAATAAACGGGGCGAAAACGATATATGGGCAAACATGTATGATTTACCTTTAATTGAAAGCTCGGAATTATTAGAGATTGAGCAAGTAATGACACTGGTACGTGAAAATATTTATGGAGTAAATGTTACCTTAAAGGATAATTCGGGCATAATAAAGCATATTTTAACGCACCAGCAATTATTTATCCGCTTTTTGGTATTCACAGAATTACCAAAAAAACTACATGGTGGATGGTTTTATACAGATATAACGAACCTGGACAACCTGGCTTTACCAAAGAGTGTTTTTAAATTTATAAAAGATTTTTTTAATTTCTAAATAATTCTCCGTTAATTTATGCCATGTCTGGAATTAATAAAGTTATACTTGTTGGGCATTTAGGAAAGGACCCCGAAGTAAGGCATTTAGAGGGAGGCGTTGCGGTTGCAAGTTTTCCGTTAGCAACATCAGAAACATTCAATAAAGACGGCCGTAAAGTTGAGCAAACAGAGTGGCATAATATCGTTATGTGGCGTGGCCTTGCTGACGTAGCCGCCAAATATTTACAAAAAGGAAAATTAGTTTACATAGAAGGCAAATTGCGCACCCGCTCTTTTGAAGATAAAGAAGGGATAAAAAAATATACTACAGAAATTGTTGCAGAAAACTTTACCATGCTTGGCCGTAAGGCCGATTTTGAGCCCGAAAATGTAAGCCAGGGCAGGCAATTGAATAGAAACGGCGATGCCGAAGGCTATCGCAGTGATGCTGATGACCTTCCGTTTTAATAGTAGAAAAATTATTATTACAGCCCGGAATAATACCGGGCATTTGATTCTCAAAATTTTACATTACCAAAATTATACTACGGTTTACAATAGCCTAAAAAGCCTATCTTTGGACTGAGGTAAAAATTGGATAAGGTAAAAGTATTAGAGCGATATCTCCCGCCAGAAGCAGCGCCGCTTATCAGCCGCTGGATAGATTATTTTAAGTGCGAATTCAAAATTTCACGCAACCGCAATAGTAAGTTTGGCGATTACCGCGCGCCATATGCGGGCAAAGGCCATCGCATCTCTGTAAATTACGACCTCAATCCCTACGCTTTTTTGGTAACTACCGTGCATGAGTTTGCACACCTGCATACCTGGAATGAGCACAAGCACAAAGCCAAACCCCACGGCGCTGAGTGGAAAAACAATTTTAAACGTATGATGCAGCCGTTTTTTGAAAAAGATATTTTTCCGGCCGATATTAAACATGCCATCAGCAACTACCTGGATAATCCTGCTGCATCAAGCTGCTCCGACCTGAATTTATACCGCTCTTTACGCAAGTATGATACCCCTAAAGAAGCAGATGTACATACGGTAGAAAAGCTGCCCCATAAAACAATTTTTAAGCTTAAGGATGGCCGGATCTTCCGCAAAGAAGATAAATTGCGAAAACGCTATAAATGTGTTGAATTAAGTACCAAACGCGTCTATCTTTTTAGCCCCGTTGCAGAGGTTGAGGTTGTGCAACAGCAATGATTACTGCGTTGTTACTGTAACTGTTTCAGATCGTTCACTTTCGTTTTTAAGCCTGTCTATAGCCGTCACCACATAAAAGTAAGTTTTCCCGGCCTCTACATTACTATCAAAGTATAACGAAGTTGTATCATATTGAATGTGGAGTATATTTTTAGGGTCGGATAGGTCAAACCTATCGTTTTGCTGAAAACGGTAGATAACATAACCATAAACAGCTTCGCCATCTGAGGCCGGCAAAGGAGCGTTCCATTTTAGCATTATACCTTTATTTTCGGCCCTGCCAGTAAAATTTTGTACAGGGTTGGGGGCAACGGAATCAAGCCAAAGCATGGGCGGCGGCAGAGCCGGATACCGGTAAAAATCACGCTTAAGCGAATCGGCAAGGTGGTTGGCGTTAGCGATAAGGGATTGAGAGCGAAAGAAAACGCTGCCTTGTGCCCGGGTATTTGCCCTTATCAAACGTATCTGATTGGGTATTTCTGATGGATTTTTAAACGCCGGGCTTCGCTGCTCATAAAAACGGTATGGCCCCTGCCCTATGTACAAATGCCTGTTAAAGGTATTATTGCTCCACCAGTCCAGCAGTACGTCAAATGCGGCAGCGCGGTTGCCTATCTGCCAATAAATTTGCGGATTAATGTAATCTATCCAACCCTCCTGCATCCACTTGCGGGTATCTGCGAAGTTTTCAACATAAGAAGAGCCTCCGCTGGTTTGCGAGCCATCCGGGTGCTGGCTTACATTGGCCCATATCCCAAACGGACTTATTCCAAATTTCATTCGGGGTTTATACTTATGTATACTGTCTGCCAGCATGTGTATCAGCAAATCAACATTGTTACGGCGCCAATCTTTTATATTATCAAAGCCTTCGCCATACTGTGCAAAGGTTTCGGCATCCTTTATCACCTGCCCCCGCACCGGGTAAGGATAAAAGTAATCATCCATGTGTATGCCGTCTACATCGTAGTTTTTCACCACATCCAGTATCACCTGTACAATATATTCGCGCACCTCTGGTATGCCGGGGTTGAATAACTTAATTCCGTCATAAATAAAAAACCATTCCGGCTTGGTACGCGTGATATGGTTATCGGCCAAAGTGGTAAATTTATTATCGAAAGTGGCCCTGTAGGGGTTAAACCAGGCATGCAGTTCAATCCCACGCTTGTGCGCTTCCGTAACGGCAAACTCCAATGGGTCATATCCCGGGTTTTGCCCTTGTTTGGCAGTTAAATACTTTGACCAGGGTTCGCGGCTTTTGGCATAAAAAGCATCGGCCGCTGGCCTTACCTGGAACATTACGGCGTTAATACCATTTTGCTGGTGTATGTTCAGTTCCCCTTCCAGCTCCTTTTTTTGTGCTTCGGCACCAGCCCGTGCGTTGGTTGGCCAATCTAAATTTACAACGGTAGCAATCCAAACGCCTCTGAATTCTCTTTTTGGCTCTTTGATAGTATCCGGAGATGTACCATTTACCTGTGCCACAGATTTAAAATAACAAAAGAACGATAAGAGAAGGATAAGAAGGTAGTATTTATTTGATTGCATTAAGCCGGATATTTTTTTAAAGCGTCAAAGATATAAACTCGCAACTAAGCTGTTTTAGTATTAGTATAATAATTAAGCCCGTTTTGTGTTTTAATCATATTGTACTTATTTTAGCCCGCGCCGATATAATTGCGATTTGAAACAGGAAGTATCAAACTTCGTTATTTTAGATTTTTACTATATTTAGTTTAGATACATAGAGGCAAAGTAACAATAGCGGTTTAACCGCATTGTTATATAAACTTTAATTATTTACCATGGAATACCAACCAACGGAAAATCAACCCAACCAGGCACCTAAAAAAAATTCAAACGTAATTTATTTTCTGATAGCCGTGGTGGTTGCATTATTGGGTACTGATGTGTACCTGTACATGCAAAAAAATAAATCAGATATTAAAATAGTATATCAAAATGATGAAAAAACACGCCTGCAGACAGAACTGGACAGCCTTGAGGCGCAAATAGAGCAGGTAAATGCAAGCCGTACTAAAATGACGGCTACTATGCAGGCCAAAAATGATTCGTTAAGATTGAAGATACGCGTGCTTCGCAGCGAACTTGCAAAAGGTAAACTTACCGCGGCAGAGCTGTCAAAAGCACAGGAAGACATAAAGCAGTTAAGATATTTTGTTACTAAATATACAGCTGATATTGAGGAACTTAAAAAGCAGAATACAACACTTGCTACCGAAAGGGACACATTAAAAAGTAACCTGGCCACTGTTAGCCAAAAAGCCAGCGATCTGGAACAAAAAAACCAGGAGCTTGATTCAAAGGTGAAAGTGGCATCGGCCATTAAAGTTGCCACTTCAGATGTTGTGGCATACAAAGTAAAAAATAGTGGTAAGGAATCTGACGTAAGCAAGGCTAAACAGGCGCAAAAACTAAAGATCAATTTCACCATTGCGAGCAACGCGGTGGCCGAAAAAGGGCTGCATGATTTATATTTAAGAGTGATAGACCCTACAGGAAACCTGATCACCCAAAATGATTCGGGCACGTTCAATGCTGATAGCCAGGACCTGCAATTTACCTATAAAACATCTATCGACTTTAGGGATGACGGCAGTATGTATACTATAGATTGGTTTAACCCTGTGCCATTTCAAAAAGGCACATACACGGTGCTGTTATATGCAGACGGGTTTACCATGGGCCGCACCAGCATAACACTTAAGTAAACAAAAACGCCCCGGCTATTGTCAGGGCGTTTTTGTTATATAGTATTTTCACCATATCATACCACCTTCATATTCTCGGCATCCCAATGGATAACTTTCTTCTGGAAATAGCTATCGTTACATGCTAATGCCGGTGCCGCGGCCCTAAAACCAAACACTGCATCTTCTATCACGGGCTTCCCGGTACGTATGGCCTCTATAAAATTAGCAAAATGATCATTAGAGGAGTTGTACCCTTCCGGCGCACGATAGGTAATCGGATCTATTGTAGGCGACTCCTGTTGTGCCTTGGTCCAGCGTTGATTATACTCACTAAGCAACTTTTTTTGTTCAGCTTCTGTATAGGTAAATAACGAATCCCATCCACCAATACCCGGCGCTTCGGGCATAATGCTTTTTCTGATACTAAAGCTGTCGCCTTCACCCCCCAGATCAATCACTCCTTCAGACCCTATTATCTTTGTGGTACCATAATCGCCTTCACCGCTTATAAAGTTAACCCTTAATGTTACCTGAAAGGAGGGATGCTCCTTTGTTTCGCCATAATGAATGACGGCGCTCATTACATCAGGTACATTCCGGCCATCTTTCCAGTAAGTAAGATCACCTATAGAGTAAATGCTTTCAGGGCCTTTGGATCCGGTAATAAAATGAATTCCTGTTAACAGGTGCACAAACAGGTCGCCGGCCACACCGGTACCATATTCGCGATAGTTTCTCCACCTGAAAAACCGTTTCGGATCAAAATCATGTTTTACATCAGCGTTAGCCTGGTACCGCGACCAATCTACATTTTGTATATTTCCATCGCTTGGGATAGTATATTGCCAGGCGCCCAAGGCGCTTTGGCGGTTAAATGACGCCTCTATTGAGTTGATCTTACCAATTGCGCCTGCCTCATACATCTCCTTTGCTTTACGATACGCTATACTGCTTACCCGCTGGCTGCCTACCTGGAAAACGGCCTTGGTTTCTTTTTGTACCCGTATCTCCTCAAGCCCCTGGCTTATTTTATGCACCATTGGCTTTTCGCTATAAACAGCTTTACCTTTGCGCATTGCATCTATTGATATCTGGCTATGCCAATTATCACTGGTGGCAACAATAACCGCATCAATGTCTTTACGTTCCAGTATATCCCGATGATCCATGGTGGTAAACAAATCATTTCCGTAAACTTCCTTTGCGTGGGCAAGCCTGCCTTTATACAAGTCGCACACACCGGCAAGCTCAACGCCAGGTACAGATAGCGCGGCCTTAGTATCATTAAAGCCCATAATACCCATACCTATTGTTGCTATACGGATACGGTCGTTAGCACTCATACGCTTTTGCTGACGCAGTATGCGTACTTCATGTTCTTCTTTTGCAGCTAAGCTGCTAAGGGAGGCAGATGTCAGTAACACTGATGTGCCAAAATGTTTCAGAAATTTTCTCCGGTCTGTAGACATAATGTTCAGTTATATTGGTGCTGGCTACAGGTGCAGCCGTAGGTTTAAAAAGGCAATTTAATAAAAAACCCTAAACACCAACTAATTTTTAGAACTAATATTCAGCTTGTTATAAATGCAATTTAAAAGCACAAAAATCTTTTTAATATTATTTAAAAAGTTATAAATTGCGTTTATCCAATACTAACCACTCTAATTTTTGATATGAAGAAATTATCCTTACTGGCGTTTTTCTGCTTCACAGGTTTGCTTGTATCCGGGCAAACAAAAAACAGTATTGCCATTATCCCCGAACCGGTTAAAATAACAACTCATACCGGGCAATATGTACTGCCTAAAACATTAATTGTACAGGCGCCACTAAAGCCTGAAATGACCCCGGTGCTTGATCTGATTAAAAATAAGTTCTCTACATCCACCGGTAAAATTGTACGCATTAAAACAGCGGCTTCAGGGGCTGCTATCAAACTTGTTTTAAACCAAACCGCTGATAACGTAATAGGTAAAGAAGGTTATTACCTATCGGCAAAAACAAAGGGTATAACCATAAGGGCTAATACCGAAGCAGGTTTGTATTACGGCTTGCAAACGCTTTTTCAGCTTTTACCTAAGGAAATTGAAAGCCCGGAAATAGTTGAAGGTGTACAGTGGGCCGTGCCGGTTGTTGATATTACCGATTATCCAAGGTTTGAGTGGCGAGGGCTGATGCTTGATGTATCCAGACACTTTTTTACCAAGAAGGAAGTAATGAGCTATATTGACAATATGGCCAAATACAAGCTCAACCTTTTCCATTGGCATTTAACCGACGATGAGGGGTGGCGAATAGAAATAAAAAGCTATCCTAAACTAACAACCGTTGGTGCTTACAATGTGAAAAGAGAAGGTGAATTTGGAAATTTTATGCCAATCAAGCCTGATGAGCCGCGTAACTATGGTGGTTTTTATACTCAGGATGATATACGTGAAGTGGTTAAATACGCCCAGGACCGTTTTGTTAATATTTTACCCGAGGTTGATGTTCCGGGGCACAGCCTGGCTGCTGTTGCTTCATATCCCGAGTTATCTGCCACTCCAAGTGCAGATAAGTATAGCGTACGATCGGGCGAGCGAATTATGGATTGGTCTAAACCAGGGCACCCGGCGCTGGTAGATAACACGCTGAACCCTGCAGGGGATTTCACTTATGAATTTTTAGACAAGGTTACTGGCGAGATTGCCCAGCTGTTTCCATTTGGGTACATGCACCTGGGCGGCGATGAGTGCGCAAAAAACTTTTGGCAGCAAAGCAAAGCCGTAAGTGATTTAATGGCCCGCGAAAATCTTAAAACTTACGAAGAAGTACAAAGCTACTTTGAAAAACGCCTGGAAAAAATTGTAGAATCAAAAGGTAAAAAATTTATGGGCTGGGATGAGATATTGGAAGGTGGCATAGGCCCTAATGCAGCGGTTATGAGCTGGCGTGGCATAAAAGGCGGCATAGAGGCCGCAAACCTTGGCCACGAGGTTGTAATGAGCCCTACAACGTTTGTATATCTTGATTATATGCAAAGCGACAGGGTGATGGAACCACATGTGTATGCAACACTCCGCCTTAGCAAAACTTATGAGTTTGACCCGGTACCTCAGGGTATTGATGCAAAATTTGTTAAAGGCGGGCAGGCCAACCTTTGGACGGAGCAGGTTTACAACATCAGGCAAGCCGAATACATGACCTGGCCCCGTGCGTTTGCACTTGCAGAATGTGTATGGTCACCGGCTGCAAAAAAGAATTTTAATACTTTTTTTGGAAAGGTTGAAAAACACTTCGCCCGTTTTGATGAAGCAGAAATAAAATATGCGCCAAGCGTTTACGACCCTATATTTACTCCTGGCATAAAACCCGACAGTAGTTTGACGGTAAGCCTGGCAACAGAAGTCCCCGGGCTGGATATCTATTATAGTTTCGACAATTCTTACCCAGACAGATTTTACCCTAAATACACGGGTATATTAACCGTACCAATTGACGCTACTCAGTTGCGCGTAATAACGTATCGCGGTAAAAAACCAATAGGCCGTATGGTAACTATGCCAATTGATGAGTTGAAAAACAGAGTGAAAAAGTAAAATGAAAGCCGCTTAATAAGCGGCTTTCATTTTTATAGTAATTTATTTAGCCGAGAAAAGCGGTACCAGGTTTTTACGGTAATATATCGCTAAAAATATATCTCCTAATAATAGAAACAGTCCTGGGCCAATACCGCTTGGCATTACCACCGCATGAAATAACACGATATTGAAAAGTATAGGTAATATTGCAACTATTGCCAGGGTTACATAACGGCCTATAACGAAAAGCAAACCGCAGATAAGCTCAATTACTTTTACATAGACCATGAGGTTGACTACAGCCAAACCTTCATTATAAGTCTTGACATCGCCGGATAAAGGCGGCACCGGAGTTAGTTTAAACAAGTATACAACCGAGCTGAAAATAAGTAATAAACCCATCAGGGTACGTACAACTATCATTGCAATTTTCATGATTATTTAGGTTTTATTGTTTAGTGTGATAAATTGTTCTCTGCCTCAAGAACCCGTTTTAAATTCTTAAGGCTTTCTTCCATATCTTTCCCCAACATTTTCTCCATGTTGATAAACAACAGCATTACATTCATTGGGAATGGCATTTTGCTGAAAAAAGCCCAGTTAACAGCGGTAGTATTTTCTGTTACCGATTGTGTTGTAAGATAAGTATCTGCCACGCCTGCAAAAGGTTTTATAAATACTATCCGGATATCAATCCTTTCCCCTTCAACAATATTCTGGATTGTTTGATGACCTTTACCGGCTTGCTTCATATCGCTGTCCCAGGCAGCGTTAAACCCAACGCTACCATCAGTACCACTATAAGTCATTCGCTTATTAGGATCTGTCATTACCCACTTACTATAATAATCCTGATTGCGGAGATACCTTATATAATCGAACACTTTTAATTGAGGTGCATTTACATTAATACTGCGTTGTACAGAATATGATTTAGGCGCTATGGCTGCTAATATCAATACCACTAAAATTACACCTGCAATTATCCCTGCAATGGTTAACAAGGTATTCATAGTTTTTGAGCTTTGGTAAGTTGGTTATAATTTTTCCAAAAGTAATACAATGTAAACATTATCAGAAACATAACAAGCGGCGGAACCAACAACCCGATACTATCTCCCACAAAAACACGGGATGCAATTGCCCCTGTAAAGTTGATGAAGAACCCTGCAAACGCCCACTCTTTAATGGTATAATAACGGTTTTGTAGCAATGCGACCGCCCCTGCAATTTTAAAAGCACTGGTTATTATCATGATATAAACAGGCATACCCAGGTGCTTCATTACATCCTGCCCGGTTTGTTCTTTTGCTATTCCTGCGCCCCCATCCATCAGCATGGCTAAACCAAACAATATGGTTAAAACCCAATAGACAACTTTAATGCTCTGCTTGCTCATATCTATTGCTCGTCTGTAAAAATATTCCACCGGACGCCGAACTTATCTATTACGTTACCCATTGTGCCGGCAAAAAGGTCATTACAGGATGTGCTACCTTACCTCCTTCGCTTAATTTGTCAAACTTTTCATGCACCTCGGCTTTATCAGCAAAGCTTAACGTTAATGAAACTATACCCAACAGCCCTGCAACGTTAGGGTCAGTCATATCTGTTCCCTGTATGGTGAAACCTTCTCCTGTAAGGTCGGCATGTAAAATTCCGTCCTGAGCCTCTGCCGGAAACATCTCTTTCATGGGCGACTCTTTAACGCTCATTAGCTGTAATTCGCCGCCTAAAATTTCCTGATAAAATGCCATTGCTTCTCTGCAGTTGTTTTTGAAGTTAATATAAGCACTTAGTTTTGCCATGATGTGATATATTTGATTGTTTATAGTTGGTTAAATAAGTATTTCACAGTTATGCCCGTTCAATTTAAGAACTTCTATGATACGGTTTGGGCAAAAATCATTTCCTTCAACGCGGAGTACCTTGTCGCAATCATCCAGATCAAAATTTATTTTGCTTGCCGGAAAAGCAGCAGTAAGCTCATCAATTAGCTTACGTGAAACTTTTGGCTCCCTGACATTCGTTTTAAATACCTCGATCATCATTATTTAATTACCCTGGTACTCTACAAAAATGCTGCGGTTTTGTATATTTAGTAGGGTGCAATTACGACAATGTGAGGGGTTGATTGCGACGGCATCTGAATGTAATTTTGATTTTATGAAACACATATCGATTCTGATACCTGAAGGAGAAACCAGCCTGAGCAACATTGAAGCGACTTACAAAATGTTTTCGATGGTTAACCAGGCCCTTCAACGTGTTAACAAGGCACCTTTGTTTAAAGTACAGCTGGTTGGCTTAAACAAGCAAACCGCTTTAAGCAATGGCATTTTTACCATTAAGCCGGAATACACTTTTAGCGAGGTGCCCAAAACCGACCTCATTATTATACCCGCAGTGCATGGCGACATGGATAAAATACTTTCGGCAAATACCGATCTGCTTCCATGGATTGTTAAACAGTATAAAATCGGTGCGGAAGTAGTTTCGCTATGTATCGGCGCTTTTATATTAGCATCCACCGGTTTACTAAAGGGCCGTAGCTGTACCACACACTGGCTAATGGCAGATGACTTTAGAAAACGCTTCCCCGACGTTAATTTAATGCCCTACAAGATAATTACAGATGAAGGGGGTATTTATACAAGTGGCGGAGCTTATTCGTCCTTAAACCTGCTGTTATACCTGATAGAAAAGTTTGCAGGGAGGGATATGGCTATTAACTCATCAAAGATATTTGAGATTGATATTGAGCGTAACAGCCAGTCGCTTTTTATCATATTTCATGGGCAAAAGGATCATGATGATGATGTGATACAAAAAGCGCAACAGTTTATTGAACAGAACTATCGCGAAAAAATCACGGTTGATCATTTGGCAGACATGTTTGCCATCAGCCGCCGGCACCTGGAACGCCGATTTAAAAAGGCCACGTCCAATACGGTGGTTGAGTATATGCAGCGCGTACGGATAGAAGCGGCAAAGTTAAGCCTGGAGAGCATCCGCGAAAATGTTAATGAAGTAATGTACAATGTTGGTTATACAGACACTAAAGCTTTCAGAACGATATTCAAAAAAATAACCGGCCTGTCGCCGGTTGAATATCGCAACAAATACAGTAAAGACAGGGCAGCCTGAACTATAGGCACTTTGTAACCCGCATTTACAGTTAGTCTTTATCCGGATCCTGCCGTTTAACCAGTTCGGCATCCTCTATGCTATCCTTTTCAAAATCTTTTTCATCCTTACGGTTGCGGAGGACCAGCAGGATAATAATACCCATGGCAATCAGGACAACAATACCAATAATAAAATAATTAACTTGCATGAAATTAACACAGCAAGTAATGTGCCTGATAAGGCAACTTAACAAAAAGATAACAAGGATCAATCACCTACTTCACTAAAGAAAAAAGCAAGAGGTTATCTTGAATTACTTCGTATTTGGAACTTATTGTACTTGCAAAAAAAAAGCCGCCCATTTAAAATGGACGGCTTAAGCATTGTTTTTTAACTTAACGCGAACCTTTATAAACTAATTTCTCTTTAACTATCCTAGTACTTGGATCAGTTCCCCAATCAAAGTTAAGTATAAAGGTTTTAGTAGCCGGATCATAACTATTTTCCTCACCGGGTGTATTTTTAACTGCTGGATTATCCCTTGAACTTACGGTAACCTTGTGAGTAACAGGATCAACGTCAAGATGTAAGCCACCTATACCACCAACGCCAGAACCATCTATCCATAAAGCGTAAAACTCATTGGTATTTGGACCGCTTGTTGATAGATCAATGGTAAGACCATCGGGATAAGTACCACCTAACTTTGTATCTGGCCCAGTTGCACTATTCCTTGTGATACTACCCGATAAAGTATATTTACCATCATAAGCATTTTTAACTGCATAGATAGCATAAAGCGTATCCTTTGAAGCAGCATGCACAGCCAAACCGTCCGTACTGGTTATTTGGTAAGGTAATATATACGTTTCCGATAAATCTAATTTGCTTCCATTAATTTTAATCCTAAAGCTCTTTTGAAAGTCACCTGGAGCAAAATTGAAAGTAAGCGAACCATCTTGTGCTTGCGAAGCAGTGTTATCCGCCAAAGAATACACTTCTTTGGGTAATAAGGTATAACCATCTGGTACGGCTCCAGGCAAAGCCTTTACAGTAATAGTCTGAGCAGTTTTTAAATCTGTCGGATTGGCAGCATCCTTTTTTAAAGAAAATACTGTAACCGTTTTTTCATCAGTAAATGGATCAAAAAATGTTGAGCTCTCCATTGATCCTGTGAAGCCGATATATGACGTTCCTGCATTTGGGTCCTCGTTTGACATGTCACCATCAGGTACCTTGCGGCATGCTGAGAATAACACTAATACAGAGCAAGCGAGAAGAATATGTTTATATATGTTCTTTTTCATTGTTCTTTTTTTAAAAGTGTATTTAATTATTTATCTAAATCCCACCATACATGCGCGTCTTGGGTATCTCCACCAGTTAATCTCGCGGCTGCTTCTTTAACATGCGCCTCGTTTGTACTGTATTCGGCAGTTGGGTATACAAAACGGCTTACAATCTTTTTAGAGGAATTTACAGCATCAGGTGCGGGGTCAAGCGCAGGGTAACCTTTCGGGTTAGCTTCTGTTGCGGTTTTGCGCCATATATTCCAAGCCTGATGACCGTCCGGATAGCTCGCTATCCAGCGTTGAATAGATATTTTAGCGTAATCAGATGCACTTTTACCAGAAGTTGATAAAGCAACATTAGAGCCTGACAGATATGATGAAGACACATTTAAGCCCCATTGACGATACGACGCGGTAATACCCGCTTCATAGTTAGTATTAACTGCTTCATTAGTCCAGCCTAAATAAGCCGCTTCCGCCCTTGCAAGATAAACTTCGCCTGCGGTAATAATGGTAGCGGTACTTGCCTGTGTACGGAAATCGCCGCGCAGCACTCGTGCCCATGTAGGGTTAGCCTCAATAAAGGCCAACACATTGTTTCTTGCCAAACCGTAAGTTACACCAATATCAGATGACGCGGTATTACCAATAGCTTCGCCGGCACCGCCGTAAGTCGCTATCCTTCCATCATTATATGATTTCAACAAGTCAGTCATTGTTTTAGATTCGCCGAAATCCTTACGCCCATCATATAAGTTATACCAAGGGCTTTTGAAAGAGCCGCCAGGATAGTTAACCTGCAAATTCTGGCTGTTGTCTTCAATAACTTTTGCAGCTATCGCTTCTTTAGCCGCGGTGGCCGCAAAACCGCTCGCATCAGGATACCGTTTAGACAATTGTACGGCTGCTAAAAGTTTGATTGAGTTAGCCGCACGTTTCCATGAAGCTACGTCGCCGTTATAAAATATATCGCCAGCAAGTGATGACCCATCAAGCTCTGCCTGTGCAGATGTTAAGGTGTTAATTATGCCTTTGTAAATATCCTCTTGAGTATCATACTTCGGCTGGATAGCATCCAGGCCTTTCAATGCTTCACTGTAAGGAAGATCGCCCCACGAGTCTGTTAAAACCCAGTACACATATTGCTGAATGATTTTGGCTACCGCGCTGGTTGCTTTGCTCTCATTAATATTAATGATGTTTTGCAAATCGTACAATACACCACTGTAATAACCGGTGAAATCATTCTGAGGCAAGTTGTATAAAGAAGTTCCTGAATATTGCGTCTCAGAAAAATACTGTGCGTACTGTCCGCCACTTATCGCTGGTGTTCCGGTTGTTGATAAACCCACAATACTTAGCTCGGCATTGGTTAGCAATGCAGCGGTTATAGGTTTAGTTGTAGCCCCGGGATTTTGGTTTACATTACCAAAATCCTTGTACTTGTTACAGCCTGCGCCAACCCAAACAAGCGCCGCTGCCAATGTATAAATATATCTTTTTTTCATTTTTGTAAATCTAATGTGTGTGCTTAGAAGTTTACTCTAAGGTTAAACCCTATACCCCTTGTGCCCGGTAACTGACCGGTTTCACCTTGTTGCGCGCTGATCTCAGACGGATCATAGTCTTTTGATTTAGCATAGATCAACAATAAGTTACGGCCTGTAATTTCAAACCTTGCAGATTGTATAACCTTGCTTAAACCTAATTTGGCTACAGGTATTTTGTAACCTACCGCAATCTCACGAAGCTTAACGAAAGTTAAGTCGTAAATGTATGGATCGTAAGTTTTATTATTAGTTAGGCCTTGGAAGTAAGCTTTAGCGTCTATGTAGTTAGATACAGGTTCGCCAGCTTCATTTACACCACTAACTTTAACACCACCACCATCTGCAACAGGGTCACGTACTGGTACGCCTTTATCATTCAATGCAGCGGTAGCAGCAGTCAGACCACTGAACTGTCCCCATCTGTTTGATAAGGAAACGAATTTACCACCAACTTGATAATCGATGTTTGCGTTAAGTATGAAGTCTTTAAATACAGTAAATGAGTTTTGTATACCACCTGTCCATTTTGGAAGCACGCTGCCAAAGTACACATTCGGATCGTTTACATACATGCCGTTTGCACCTATAATTGGCACACCATCAGCATTGCGTTTGATACCGTTACCATACAGCTGCCCCCATTGTTTTCCTTTTTCATGAACCATGTAAGGCATATCAGTACCCCATACGTTAGAATTAGCATCAGCACTAACACGTGTTACGCCATATTTGTCACTGATCTCGACAATTTTATTTTGTAACTGACGGGCAGAGTTGATGGTAACATCCCAGCTGAAGTCACTTGTTCTAACCGGTGTACCGCTTAATGTTAACTCAATACCTTTCCTTTGTATTTTACCATAGTTAGTAAGTATAGATGAGAAACCACTGGCGGGGTTTACGGTTACTGACGCTGGGAAGCCCTCGTCTGTACCGAAATAATAAGTAGCAGATAAACCTAATCTGTCATTCAGGAAGCGCAGATCCAAACCTAATTCTGTTTGTTTAAATACCGCACCATGTAAATTAGGGTCAACGCTCTGGTCAGGAGTACCCATTATTACATTTGTACCAAATTTATTAGCACCAACACTGTATGTAGTGTTAGTTCTGTAGTAACCATAGTTATCTGTAGCAGTAGCTAAAGCCTGAGGGATTTCACCATAAGACACCCTTACTTTACCGAAGCTCAACCAGCTGTTAAACTGAGGCACCAATTCGCTGAATACAAATGAACCACCAAATGATTTTGATAATACACCGTTATCTCCCGGGAATAAAGTTGAGAAATAATCCTGACGTAAGCTGATGTCTCCAAACAAGAAATTTTTATAACCTATCGATGCTTTACCAAATATGGCACGATATTGTTCGTTTATCCTAGTGTTAAAAATAGTTGGCGCACTTACTGAGTTATTTAAAGTAAAAAGGTCATTGATGCTTAAACCATCATTTGTATTACCGCCATTATCCTTATAACTTCTGTTATAGATATCTGTACCTACGTTTGCGTCAATTTTAAAGTCAGCTATCTGTTTATTATAGTTTGCTAACAATTCGTAGTTTTCACGATTTTCGTACACAGTATATGCACGATAGTAATTTTTAACGCCGGTTTGCGAACCGCTAGTTTGCAGAATATACGGAATATACTCTTCCTGCCATTCGCTTCTTGAGTTTTTGCGGTAAGTTGCTTTAACGCTGAAATCGTTATTAAGCTTGTATTGCAAGTAGATGTTACCATATAAGCGGTCACGCTGGTTATACTTGGTATTTAAGTCATTTATTTTATACATGTTATACCAGTAGTTACCCGCATAAAAATAACCAGGATTTGATGGATCATAAGAAGTAGGGTTTTGGTGGTTCCAGCTTACCAATGTTCCATCAGGGCTGGTCAGGTCCTGAAGTTCTTTCATGATACCCATATCCAGATCACGGTGCATCCACTGGTTAAAGTTACCAGAGCTTTGGTTAGCATAACCGTCATTGATGTTACCGTGTAATTTCTGGCCAACAAAGTTGACGTTGGCACCTGTTGTAAAGTGCTTACCTAAATCATAGTTAACATTCAAGTTAAATACATTTTTTCTAACATCGGTATACGGTATAATACCACTTGTATACTGATTGTTATAAGACATTCTCAGGTTATAATCATCAGCAGATTTTGTAAAGGCTACACTGTTATTCAAACTCACACCTGTTCTAAAAAAGTCACGCGCGTTATCTGGTTGCGCAGTGAGGTTGGCTGTCTTAAACGAATATTTGGTTCCAGGAGCCCACGCATACCATGGGATATATTCCTGACCAACCATTTTAGGCCCCCAGCTGCTATCGTCAGTATAATCAGGGTAGTATTTACCGTCAAGCGCTTTCCACTCTACAGGATCTACTCCCTCTCTGTAATGATATTGCATAAGGTCTGCAGCAGCGCCGCCAGCATAACTATTTTGATAATTTGGTAAAATGTAAACATTATCAAAGTTAGCGCCCAGGTTTAATTCGATACCGGCACCTTTTGTTTTACGGCCTCTTTTGGTTGTAATAACTATAGCGCCATAAGCACCCGCAGAACCAAACTGCGCTGATGCCGCAGGGCCCTGTAATACAGAAATATTATCGATATCATCCGGGTTAATATCGCTCGAGTTTGGCAGTATGGTACCATCAACCACATAAAGCGCACCCTGGCTTAAGCCAAAGCCTGTACCACCACGCAACCTTACATCTGTAGAGCGCCCTAAAGCCCCTGCCGACTGGCTACGTACCTGTACACCTGCCACTTTACCTGCAAGAGCATTGTTTACGTTGGGCTGACGTACAGTATTTAACGCTTCAGATTTTACAACCTGCGCCGCGTAAGATGCAGAACGGGAAGTTTGCTTGGTGTTAAATGCACCGGTTACCACCACCTCGCTTAATTGGCTGGCCGATAAACCCATAATGGCATTTACAACATTACCACCAATAGCAACTTCTTGCCTTTCGTAACCAACAAAAGAGAAGCTAAGTGATTTTGCCGTAGCAGGCACAGCAAGCGAATACTTACCTGTAGAGCTGGTTTGTGTACCAATAGTTGTTCCTGGCACTGTAACACTTACCCCAGGCAACGGCAAGCCGTCATCTTTAGAGGTAACTGTACCAGTAATCGTACGATTTTGTGCATAAACCTGTGTTACAAACAACGACAGGAAACACAAACTTACTAGTAGAAGTTTTTTCATGTTTGTTAATAATAAGATCAGTTAATAGTTAATTAATCATAAAAGTAATGTTCCGTTATCAATAAATCAAATTAAAAAGTGAAAAAAGATAATATTTCATAAAAACTATTAAAAAATCTACAAAACATTAAAATATTTAGTACTATGTATTGCATAATACATTCCAAAACATATATCTTTGCATTATGATTGTTGAGAACACCCAAACCCAAATGAGGAAAGGCATACTGGAGTATTGCATCCTTTCCATTATTGCAAAGGGCGAGATATATGCATCTGATATTATTGCAGAACTTAAAAAGGCTCGCCTGCTTGTAGTTGAGGGTACTTTATACCCTTTATTAACCCGATTAAAAAACAATGGCCTGCTGGCCTATAACTGGGTGGAATCAACATCAGGGCCACCAAGAAAGTACTACGTACTATCTGAAGAAGGACGTAAAGTACTTGAACAGCTTGATGGCACCTGGCAGGAGCTTGCCTTTGCTGTACAAACTTCTATAGGCGACAGAACAATAAGCAATAACACTAAATAATTATCACTCACCATGAATAAAACAATTATCATCAATATAAATGGCATCGTTTTCCATATAGAGGAGGATGCTTATGAAATACTCAAAAGCTACATGACCGAAGTGCAACGTCATTTTATGAATTCGGCCGATAGCCTTGAAATTACAACCGACATTGAAAACCGCATTGCCGAAATGTTCAATGAGATACTTTTAAAAGAAGGAAAACAGGTTGTTGTTGAACAGGATGTAAGAGCTGTTGTTGAGCAAATGGGGTCTGTACAGGATTTTGAAACCATTGAAGACAGTGCTTCAGCAGCAGGCGCGCATCAGGCGTTTACTTATGGTACCGGCTCACGCCGCCTGTTTCGCGATCCGGACGATCACCTGATAGCCGGGGTTTGCGCCGGTATAGCCAATTATTTCGATTTTAATCCGGTTTGGGTACGCTTGATCTTAGCTGTATTGGTAGCCTTTGGCGGCACAGGGATTATTTTATATATCATATTATGGATTGTGGTGCCAAAAGCCGTAACCCGTGCCGACCGCATGGCCATGAAAGGGCAAAAACTAAATTTACAGGGGTTTAAAACCAACTTTGAAGAAGAACTGAGCGGCCTGCGCAGCAATTTGTCGAACTTTGGTGATGAGGCCCGCCCGTTTATTTATAAAACACGCGATTTTGCCGGCGACTTTTTTACGCACTTCGGCAATTTTTTAGGTGGCGCGGGTAAACTATTGTTCAAAGTTATAGCAATTTTTCTTTTACTCGGCGCTTTTGGAGCTATCATAGCCGTAATTGGAGGTGTCATTGCTACTATAGCAAGCGGGCATGGTGTAATGTACCGTATGTTTCCTTTTAATCTGGCGAGCTATAAAATCAATACTATTTTCCTGGTATGCGCAGTGCTGATGGTAATTATTCCATTACTTGCTATCATACTTGCTATACTGACATTCGTATTTAAAACAAAAGGTATTGGCCGCACGGTTGCATCAACCTTATTAATGTGCTGGGTTGTTGCTATATGCGTGGTTATTTATTATTCCGTAAAAATCACGGCTGATTTCAAGACCGGAGCAAGCTTTAGCCGAACCATTAATATTCAGCCTGTTGCAGATACGACTTATCATCTGAAACTAAACCAAGCCAAATATTTTACATCAGCAGACAGTGCCCGATATAATATTAACGAGCTAAAAGGCGGAGTAATACTTGATGACGATAACAACGACCTGGATATGCCCGACTCGCATGTTCGCATATTTATTGAGCGCAGTGATGTGCAGCAGCCTGTTCTGGTAGAATCGTTCAGCGCACGTGGCGGCGATTACCAGGAAGCTTTGGATAACGCCCGAGCCATTACTTATCATTTTGAACAAACCGGCAACGTGCTGAAATTCAATCGACGCTTTGATAAAAGCGCAGACCGCCTATGGCGCAACCAGGAACTGCACCTTACATTAAAAGTCCCTTTAAAAACCAAACTGGTTATAGACGATGATATGGAAGGGTTTTTGGATGGCGTAAACGTTTACGACTGCAAACGCGACAACAAACAGGAAGGCGCTACCTCAGCCAACTTTGTTATGACAGATAATGGACTGCAATGCAAAGTAGATACGCTGGTGCTGCCAAAAGTTCCCTCATCCATCGCTACAGACTCTACAGCTACAGACACAGTAAAAAAATGAAAACAATGATGAAATATATAAGCCTGCTGCTATTCAGCGGGCTTATTATTCCTGTTTATATCGCTAAACAGGTAAGTAATCATTCTACCATTAGCCCTTATAAGATTGCTGCGAACGATAGTACCGCGAAAAAGGGGCCTTCACAATATATTAGCATTCAAGAGATTGCGGAAGCGTTGATTCCACAACTAAAAAATTAACATTTTTTCTTGTAACCTTTTCACCCATTTCTCCATCTCAATACCAGATAAAGCAGATTGCTGCCGTATAATTAATATGCTATTGTTTATGAAGAACCCATTTCACTTTCCTGCTATCAGCAAACACAGATAGCCATATAACTAACTTTTATTGATAACCAAAAACAAGGAAATAACCCTTGCGGGGATTACTTTGCCTGAACTTTTTTAATATGAAGCTACATTTAACTAAAATACTTTTCCTTATCATGCTGGCTCTTGCTGTTAATGCCGGCGCCCAGCCCACACATCCTGCAAACGCAACCGTTACCGGCATTTTACTAAACGAACAATCCAAACCGATGGATTACGTTACTGTTACCTTACTAAGGGCCGCAGATTCATCTGTGGTAAATGGCACCTTAACCAATGATGCCGGTAAATATGTGTTTGATAAAATTGCTGCCGGCAACTATATTATAAAAGGAACAAACTTAGGCTATCAGCCCGCCATTAGTCAGGTTTTTAACGTTGCAGCCGGCCAGGTAAACGTAGTTGCCCCTACCCTGCGCATGCAGCCAGGAAACCGCAGTTTACAGGGCGTTACTGTTGTTTCAACCAAGCCTTTGATAGAACGCAAGCTTGACCGTACTGTAATGAACGTTGAAAATAGCGTACTTGCAGCAGGCAACTCAGCTCTTGAGATTTTAGAGCGGGCACCTGGTGTTACCGTTGATAAAGACGATAACATCAGCTTAAAGGGCAAACAGGGTGTCACTGTGATGATTAATGACAAGCTTACCTATATGTCGGCGGCGCAACTGGCTACCTTTCTGCGTTCCACCGATGGTTCAACTATTCAGTCAATAGAGGTTATTACCAATCCATCAGCTAAATATGACGCGTCCGGCAACTCAGGCATTATCAACATTAAACTGAAAAAGAACAGGCAAAGCGGCACAAACGGCAGCCTTACTGCTAACGCTGCCTATGGTAAAAACTTCAGGGATAACACCAGCCTTACGTTAAACCACAAATCGGGTAACTTAAACGTGTTTGGTACGCTTACCCGCGGAGACATTAACCGCGAGAATAATATCAATATCGACAGGAATATTAAAAGCGGTGATACCACAACTTATTTCAGGCAGCATACCACTATGCTTAACCATATACATTATAATAATTACAGGTTTGGTGCCGATTACAGTACCTCTAATAAAAACACCCTTGGCTTTGTAGTAAATGGCGATTATACCAATGAATATAACGACAATAAAAATACTACCTACCTGGGCCTGACGCCTGCGGCAAATGAATCATATCAAAATACCCTGTCTAATATCAAGCAAACCTACCGCAGCTTTTCTGCGAATATCAATGATAAACTACTGATTGATACTGCCGGGCAGGAATTAAGCATTGATCTGGATTATTCGAGATATCATAATAACTCAGATGCCAAGTACGATACTTACTTTTTTAATCCTGATGGCAGCAGCATGTCTACTCCACTATTCTTAAAAAATCAAACCCCATCATTTATTACCATCTGGACACAAAAAGCCGATTATACCAAGCAGTTGACTAAAACATTAAAATTTGAAGCCGGGGTGAAATTCAGCTCGGTTAAAACCGATAATGACCTGCAGGCACAGATAAATACCGACGGTACTTTTGTGAACGATACAAGCCGTACAAACCGGTTTGTGTACGATGAAAAAATCGCTGCCGGATACATCAACCTGGGTAAAACGTTTAGCAAAACAACGGTACAAGCCGGTTTACGTGCCGAGCGGACATCGTCCCAGGGCGATCTTATTACCGGGAACCAGACTGTTAAACGCCATTATTTAAATTTCTTTCCGAGTGTATTTATCAACCATACCTTATCTGATAAGCATGAGATCGGCGTAAGCTATAGCCGCCGGATCGACAGGCCGAACTATGATAACCTGAACCCTTTCAGATACTATCTGGACCAATATACTTATGAACAGGGCAACCCTTTTCTGAGGCCACAGTATACAAACGCTTTTGAGTTAAATTATACCTACAACAAAACCATCAACGTTACACTGGGCTATAGCCGTACCACAGATGTGATAACTGAAACACTGATAGCTGATACCATAGCAAAAACTACCTACCAGACCAATATGAACCTGCAAACACAGGACTCGTATAACATCAACATTAACTCGCCATTTACCATTACCAAATGGTGGACAGGTAACATCAACGCCACCGGCTTTTATCAGAAGTTTAAATCTGACTCTCTTTCGGGCGGCCAGTTAAACGCGGGTAAAGCGGCCTTCCAGGCAAGGCTCACGCAAAACTTTTTGTTCAGCGGGTTCAAGGCAGAGTTGTCAGGCAATTACCAGTCGGCCCTGCGTTACGGTATATTTGATATTAAGCCGCAATACTCTGTTGATGCAGGCGTAAGCAGGTCATTCGCCGGCAAAAAGCTTAATGTAAAGCTTAGCGTTACCGATATTTTCAACACCCGCCGAAACCGGGTTAGCAGCCAGTTTGAAGCGATTGATTTGAACATCAACCAGAAAAACGAAACCCGCCTTGCAAGGCTAACGCTTACTTATAATTTTGGCAATACCAAGATCCGTATGCGCCAGCACCAAAGTGGCGCCGACGATGAAAAGGGCCGCGTGAAAAGCGGAAATTAATTTTAGCGGGCAGTTAAGAATCGGCAGTCAGCAGTTGTACAAAAAAAGCGATGGTAGTAATGCCGTCGCTTTTTTGATAACTCACATGCTGGGTCAAGCTTCCAGCTCGTGCCAGTCTAACCAAACTTATTCCAACACTCCTTGATTCTTTAGAACACGATAATAGCCACACGCAACCTAAAACTGCCCACTGCAAACTAAAACCTACTGCCCTACCATAAATACTGCGTTGCTGAAAAGCAATTTACCATTTTCCCAAAAGCTGCGGAAAAGCGGATCGTCAACCATGTACACTACAGAACCGCGTCCCTCTTCCTGTACACCCAACAATAAACCATCGCTGATTTTTTGTTTGGATTGATACCCGGCAAAACCTGCCACATATGCGTTTTTGCCAACCGTACCAACATTCCAGCCGTCATCATCTAAAGGGGCATAAATATCGTCGCTTAATTTTAGTGAATAGTAGTACTTTGGCAGGCCAAACGCTAATGGATGGGTGTTATCTATGTTCAGTTTAAATATGGCTCCTGGTATGCTTGAGCGTAGCGCATCCCGATCACGGTCGGCATAAACACGTTTTATTTCCTTTGTCTTAACATCTGTTTTTGAGTCGCTCTTTTCGTCTTTATTTTTAATATCAAAACCTTTTTTGTCCACAAGGGCGCCGACAGCACTTTCCAAAGCGATCAGCTTTCCTCCTTCGCGCACCCAGGCCTGCAAGTTATCCGTTGCAAGGTCGCTATACCGGCCATCCGGCAAGATCAGTACATCATAGTCAGAAACTTTAATGCGGCCCACATCCTGAAACCTGATCAGTGTTACCGGGTAACCAATTTGCTGTTCAAAAAAATGCCATATCTCACCCATCGCTTCTGAGTTCACAGCATCACCTGTAACTAAGGCCACCTTTGGCTTGCGAATGAACTTGACATTGTATGAACCGATATCCGAGCCTTTATCCACAAAACCCGATGATAAAGGCACAAGCTCGTGCCCAAGTTCATTTGCTATTTGAGTTACTGTGCGGTCAAAATCAATATTATCGTTTCCAGCGCGGGTTACCAGCAGCGAACCGGCGGTAAAGTGCTTGCCTGCGGCATCAAAGGGCAGTTCGGAGTACCTAACCTTAATGCCTTTTTTCAGCAAAGCAGATAGGAATTTAACATCGGCGATAGATTGCCATGCCGATACATAGGCATAGGCTTTAGTAGTTGCGGGTATTGCAGGTTTAACCATGCTAATACTGCTTTTCGCAGGTTTATACCCTTCTTTTAAACCATAGGCCTGTAAACCATAGGCATAAGGCAAGGCCCAGGCGGTAATATCATAGGTAGCCGAATCAGGTATAAAGGTTTTAGGCTCTAACAAAACATGCAGCAGTACCGATTTTGGCTGATAAGCATTCACAACCAGGTCATTGGGGCCAACCTGGTACTGTTCGTTCACTCCACTGAAATAATTATAGCCCGTGACCGATTTGTTTGCCAGCCCGTAGCCATACTGTATACCGTTACGGCTAAGCAGTTTGCCCAGCTGCTCTATCTTTTCATTATTATCGTTCCTGATCACATAAGTTTTATAATCGCCCGGCGGATTTAAGCGGCTGTTGTCATAAAACTTTTTAAATTCAGTAATCAATTTTTGCGCGTTAGCGGATGCTACCTCTACAGTGCTGAGCCCGGTTGTAAGATGATGCTCAAGCCGTTGTGCCAGCGTTAGCGTATCGCCGCTGCGGGTTACAACTGCAAGCCCGGCGCCAATACCCCCCTGCTCGTAGGTCATTCCTATCGAGCCGTTATACAGCGGATAAGTATCGCCGTAGGATGGATACAAAAGATCAAACTCCTGCTTGGTAAAATACATCCAACCGTTCTGATCGAAATATTTCGCATTATTTTTCCCTATAACCACCTGGAAATCGCGCTGCCATTGGGTAATATCTTTATGGTATGGCTCTGCGGCGGGTGCAAAATAATAGGGGCTATTGTACCCCTGCTCATGAAAATCCACATGCACTTGCGGCAGCCACTGGTTAAACAAGCCAACGCGTGCCTGCGTTTCCTTTTGCGCCTGCCACGCCCAATCGCGGTTCAAGTCAAAGTAATAATGGTTTACCCTGCCTCCCGGCCATGGCTCGGCATGCTCGCGCGAACCGGGGTTGGCATCAGGCATTGCACCGGCTACCGAGTTATAAAAGTTTATATAACGGTCGCGGCCGTCCGGGTTAAGGCATGGGTCTATCACAACAACCATGTTTTTCAATTCTGCCTGTACTTTAGTATTAGCCGGGTTAACCATATTGTAAAGCATCCACATGGCAGCTTCGCTTGATGCCGGTTCATTGCCATGTACGTTGTAGCTTAACCAGGTAATTACCGGTGTGTTGGTGGTGGGGGTGCCACTTTCCATACCGGCTAACCGAAGGTTGTTATGACGTATTTCTTCCAACCGGCCAATATTCTCATCAGATGCAATAAACATCGCCATAAGCGGCCGCCCCTCGTTAGTTGTACCAAACTGCTGTAAACGCGTATTTTTAGCCAGCCCGGCAACGTATTTAAAGTATTCGACAATTCGGTAATGCGGTGTAAATTTCTCCCCGCTTTTATAACCTAAAAACTCGGCAGGGTTTTGTATTTGCTGTGAAAAGGCGTTAAATGCGCATAATAAAGCAAAAAGGATAAAAACTATTTTACGGATCATATCATTTAAACAATATGGCCTAATCTAAGCATTATTTTTTTGAGGTTGCAGTACTGTGCTTTAATTCAAATCTGCACCTTTGTACTCACAAATGACACCCTTACAAGCGCTACAAAAATACTTTGGCTATACGCAGTTCAGGCATACGCAGCAAGAAATTATTGACCATGTTTTAAGAAAACAGGATGTGATGGCACTGATGCCTACGGGCGGAGGTAAATCATTATGTTACCAACTGCCGGCTGTTTTATTGAACGGGTTAACCATTGTTATTTCGCCATTGATAGCCCTGATGAAAGATCAGGTAGACAGCCTTAACCTGAATGGCATACCGGCCGCTTACCTCAACTCGAGCCAGTCGGCCGAAGAGCAAAAAGACATCGCTATACAACTGCAGAATAACCGGTTGCGCTTACTGTACATAGCGCCAGAAAGGTTGTTTGCCGCTGATAACCGCATGATGGCTTTCCTGAAAACATTGAATGTGGTACAGATTGCTATTGACGAGGCACATTGCATATCGCAATGGGGGCATGATTTCCGGCCGGAATACCTGATGCTTTCCGGTTTAAAGCAACAGTTTCCGGATGTGCCCGTAATTGCCTTAACTGCTACTGCAGATAAGCTTACGCAGAAGGATATTCTTGAAAAACTGAACCTGCACAATCCGGCGATATTTGTTTCGTCGTTCAACAGGGCTAATATCACTTACCGGGTAACGCCAAAAAAGAACAGCTTTAATCAGTTGTTAAAGTTCCTGGGGCAGCGTAAAGATGAATCGGGCATTATTTACTGCCTTTCGCGTAAATCAACCGAAACACTGGCTGCCGACCTTAAAGAAGAAGGCTACGATGCCGAGGCTTATCACGCCGGGTTAAGCAACGAGGTAAAGGCCCGCAACCAGGAGGCTTTTCTGAAAGATGAAATAAAGATCATTGTAGCCACTATTGCCTTTGGTATGGGCATCAATAAATCAAACGTGCGCTATGTAGTGCATATAGACCTGCCAAAAAATATAGAGGGTTATTACCAGGAAACCGGCCGTGCCGGCCGTGATGGGCTGGCATCTGACGCATTGTTACTATTTTCCCCGGGGGATGCCATTAAACTTCGCGGCTTTGCGCAAGTTGATGATAACCCCGGGCAAAGCGCCATTATGCTTAAAAAGCTGGATGATATGGTAAACTATTGCCAGCTGCATGCCTGCCGCCGCCAATATCTGATGCACTACTTTAACGAGCCATTCCCGGACCATTGCGGATCATGTGATTTTTGCCTGAGCGAGTTCACCAAATTTGATGGTACGCTGATAGCTCAAAAAGCGCTATCAGCCGTAGCAAGGCTGAAAGAGAACTTTGGCGGTGGATATATCATCGATTTTCTGCGCGGATCGAGAAGTGAGAAAATATGGGCCGAACATAAGGCGCTTAAAACTTATGGCGCAGGCGCAGACATCAGCAAGGCCGATTGGCAACGGTACCTGCGAGAGCTGACCTCGCAGGGTTACCTGCAGACAGAAGACAATGGCTTCCCGGTGTTAAAGCTGACGGCCAAAAGCGGTGCTGTTTTGAAAGGCGAGCAAAAGGTAGAATTGATCTCTCATGAGGCTATTGAAGAACATGAGCATGAAGCTCCAGCTCATGAAGCGGAACTATTGAACCAGCTACGGCAAAAACGCCAGGAATTTGCCGTTATGGAAAATCTGCCGGCTTACATTATCCTCTCAGACGCTACCCTGCTCGAGATGGCCACCTACCTGCCTCAGAAGATGGATGAACTTAGATTAATATCTGGTTTCGGGGATGTGAAACTGGCCAGGTACGGCCGGGAGTTTTTAACCGTTATCAACAATTACTGTCAGGCCAAAGAGCTGTCATCACGCATTAATCAGAAATCAGCAAAACGGCAACGGAATAGTAAACGTGGCCAAACTTCAGATACCGCAAAAACTACTTTGGATTTGTACAAGGCCGGGCTAACTATTGCTGAAATTGCCACGGAAAGGGCCTTATCGCCCATAACCATAGAGGGCCACTTAACCGGTTTTATCCAAACCGGCCAACTAAATGTATCTGACTTTGTTAACGATGAAAAATTAGCTGTAATAAAGGATGCAGCTGAAAGCTACGGCACCGAACGCCTGGCCCCTTTAAAAGAAGTTTTAGGCGATAATTACAGCTATACAGAAATTAAAGCGGTTGTTGCCTGGATGAACTTCAATCAAAATACTCAAAATCAAAATTAACAAGCTGTTTTATATATTAGCGCTACCATGAAAACTACCATCGAACAACTATACCAACTTTATTTGCAACACCCGGTTATCAGCACCGATACGCGAAAAATTGTACCGGGTAGTATATTCATAGCTTTAAAAGGCGATAAGTTTGATGCCAATACATTTGCAGCCCAGGCTCTTGAAGCAGGAGCCGCTTATGCCGTTGTTGACAATGCCGATTATGCACAGGGAGATAAATTTATATGGGTTGAGGACGGCCTAACAGCCCTGCAGGATCTGGCAAGGTATCACCGCTCGCGATTGACTATCCCGGTTATCGGGTTAACCGGCACCAATGGAAAAACAACCACCAAAGAGCTGATCAACTCGGTGTTATCACAACGCTTTAAAACTCTTGCCACACAAGGCAACCTCAATAACCATATAGGCGTACCGCTAACTATTTTATCTATCAACCACTCGCATGAGATGGCGGTGATAGAGATGGGCGCTAATCATCAAAAAGAAATAGAACTGCTTTGCACTATTGCCCAGCCCACCCATGGCCTTATCACCAATGTTGGCAAGGCCCACTTAGAAGGTTTTGGCGGCGTGGAAGGCGTAAAAAAAGGTAAGGGAGAGTTGTACGATTATCTTGCTAAAACTGATGGCCGTACCGCCTTTATCAACAGCGACGATCCGGTACTGGTGGAAATGCAAAAAGCCCGTGGTATGACCAACGTGATTTATTACGGCAAAAACTTAAATACGGATAACCTGGTTAGCGGTAAGCTGCTGGATAACGCCCCATTTCTTACTTTGAAATGGAACGACCGTAAAAACTTGTCGTACAATGTAAAATCGCAGCTGACAGGCTCTTATAACCTGGATAATATATTGGCGGCTATCTGTATAGGCTCGCATTTTGGCTTAAGCGCCGAGGAAATAGACCATGGCATAGAAAACTATCAGCCTAAGAATAATCGCTCACAGATAATGAAAACCGCGACCAATATTCTTATTTGCGATTTTTACAATGCCAACCCCAGCAGCATGTTTGTAGCCATTGAAAATATGGATAAGGTTAAGGCGCCACGCAAAGTGATGATACTGGGCGATATGTTTGAGATGGGTGCCGAATCGGCAACAGAACACACTGCCGTTATACAAAAAGCAATGAGCGCACAGGTTGATGAGCGCATCTTTATTGGAAAGGATTTTTCCAGTCAGCAATCGGAAGTACAGAATCCTAACCTCATCAATACAACGTTTTACTTAACAGCAGAGGATGCAATTACCGGGCTGAAACAGACCCCCATAACCAATTCTACCATTTTAATAAAAGGCTCGCGCGGAATGGCATTGGAACGGCTGGTTGAGTTGCTATAACAGCAATATCAAACAATCTTTTTTGTTGATTTTCAGCAGATAACTCTATTCACTCAACCGCCCAAGCCGACAGTTTAGCATTCATAAACTGCATTAATGTCATGCGCTTTAACTAAGCGTTATCATTACTGTGCGTTACAGAACAGCATATATGTCTATACCTTGAAGTGGAATGCTTTTTGAATTAGAATTTATACCAAACTATTGAAAAACTATGATGAACCTCTTGTTTATATCATATAACTCTGCCTGGCTGCTCATGATAGGCGTTGCCCTGGTGAGTTTTATTATACAATTCCGTTTCAGGAGTAAGTTTAAAGAGTATGCTGAAATGCCTTTAATGTCGGGGCTTTCCGGTAAAGAAGTAGCCGAACGCATGCTTAAAGACAACGCCATTTATGATGTGCAGGTGGTATCGGTAGAAGGGCAGCTTACAGATCATTATAACCCCGAAACAAAAACAGTTAACCTTAGTCCGGATGTTTACCACAGCCGTAGTGTTGCCGCCGCTGCGGTAGCTGCGCATGAGTGCGGCCATGCCGTTCAGCATGCACGCGCATATACCTGGTTAAACTTCAGGTCGGCAATGGTGCCGGTAGTAAACGTGGCATCTACATTAACCCAATGGACGTTGATGATAGGCATTATGTTGCTGTTTTTTACGCATAACGCATTTGTTTTGGCTATTGGTGTAGGTGCGCTGGCACTGGTTACTTTATTTAGCTTTGTTACGCTACCCGTTGAGTTTGATGCCAGCAACCGCGCGCTGGCCTGGTTAAACAACAACTACAACGTTATGCAAACCCGCGAGGAGCATGAACAAGCTAAGGATGCACTTTGGTGGGCAGCCATGACTTACGTAGTTGCCGCACTTGGATCTTTGGCAACCCTGGTATATTACGCTTCATTCCTGTTTAACCGGCGCGATTAACAAATACATTTTTAGAATATAGAACGCTCCTTACAGGGGCGTTTTTTATTTTGGCTGGTTCCTGTTCTCAGCCACACTAACACAAACCGCTACATAAGTGGTTTGCTAACGCATAAATTTATTAAATACAGACCCAGTTTATGCTATACTATTACAGGAGCGCCTACGGGCATACTCACTTACGTCCCAGCAACAGCTGCCAAGCAAAAAAGGAGCTGCCTGAGGCCTGCCCAATTGCGGCCGCGAAGGACATGATAGCGACGCTACCTTTTGCAAGTTCTGCGGAGCTGCATTGCCATAAAAATTGGGGCATCGTTAAACTATCAGGCATTTTTGACCTCTCACTGATAGTAACCTATCTTACACATGTCCTTAAAACATATACTAATTACCGCTTTTCTTTGCGTTCTGGGTTTAAAAAAGTATCGCCCAGAGTGACTACCTGCTAAACGTCCGCGTGCTTAAAAACCAAACTTATATCTCATCGATATCTTTCACCGGGCAGCACCTTACATTTTATTTTGATAAGGCTGGCCGCTTATTGCTTAAGTATAGCCATACTAATACCAGCGATACCAATTATTATCTTGACGATAATGGACAGGACTCGCGTTATGACTTAAGTGACCCTTACGTTGATTACTATAGTGATGCAGATTACAAGGAATTAAGAGGAAAGTTAAAACGTGTAGGCCCGTTAGAGATAACCTACTACGACCGTTTCGACTGGGATGAACTGAAAGGGAAAGTAAAATCAATCGGCAATGTAAAGTTCACTTATTATGACCGTTTTGACTGGGACGAATTACGGGGCAAAATAAAATCGGTAGGTGATATGAAAATCACTTATTACAACCATTTTGATTGGGATGAATTAAACGGCAAGATCAAAGCCATTGGCAACACCAGCTTTACTTATTACGACCGCTTTGACCCCAACTATAAAATTGGAAGACTGGAAAACATTACAGGAAATACACAAGGCCTGAATATCATCAAGCTTCATGACCCGTTTGACAGGTATGATTAAATAAAAGAATGTGCGGCTTGTATTCTTTGAATGGCACGAGCCGCAAGCTCGCGCGTGCAGGCATTATAACTCTGTTTAATTTGAAGTATTAGTTTAACCTATATGATGCTATTAAATAAAATTCCGGGATTTGTACATTAAAAAGAGAACGATCAACCATTCTTTCCATCTGGTACTCGCCCTTCATGCTGCCCATATCTGTTTTCAAATTACATCCGCTCACATATTCGTGCACGTTTCCTGGCTCAATAATGGGTTGCATGCCTACAACACCTTCGCCTTCCACCTCGCGTTTAGCGCCATTTGAATCAAAAATATACCAGTGACGGCTTAAAAGCCGTACAGCATAATCACCCATGTTTTCAATGGTCACCTTGTAGGCAAACATAAAATGATCGTTCATAGGATTTGAATATTCCGGCTGATAGACGGTTTCAACCGAAACTTTAACACCGTCTGTAATGGTAGTGGCCATAAAATTTTTTGTTAGGTATTACACACGAGCAAATATTAAGCCATTTCAAAAGCGTATTTCCGGTTAACCTGCTCTAAGATATCCAGTATCTCATTCAAAGTACCCGCGGTAACCAGCCTGGTGCGAAACTCTTTAAAATCAGGTGTACCTTTAAAGTAATTGCTATAGTGCCTGCGCATTTCAAAGATACCGGTTTTATCCCCTTTCCATTCCATCGATTTAAGCAAATGCGTTTTGCAAACATCAATCCGCTCGGCAATCGTGGGCTTATCCAGATGCTCGCCCGTAGCAAAATAATGCTTAATTTCCCTGAATATCCATGGGTAACCGATGGCGGCTCGGCCAATCATCATTCCATCCACGCCGTATTCCAGCCGCCAGTTGGCTGCTTTTTCAGGCGAGTCGATATCACCGTTACCAAATATGGGTATCTGTATGCGCGGATTCTTTTTTATATCTCTGATAAGTGTCCAGTCGGCAACGCCCTTGTACATTTGGGCGCGTGTACGGCCATGTATAGTTAATGCCTTAATGCCTACATCCTGCAGGCGCTCGGCCACTTCATAAACGTTTTTAGTATTATCATCCCAGCCAAGGCGGGTTTTAACCGTTACAGGCAGGTGGGTGGCCTCTACAACCGCCTTGGTCATGGCTACCATCTTATCTATGTCCTGCAACAGGCTGGCACCGGCGCCCCGGCAAGCCACCTGTTTTACAGGGCAGCCATAATTAATGTCCATCAGATCGGGGTTAGCCTGTGTGGCTATTTCGGTAGCCTCACGCATGTGCTCAATATCGCTGCCGAATATCTGGATACCTATGGGGCGCTCATACTCAAAAATATCCAGTTTCTGGCGGCTTTTAGCGGCATCGCGTATCAATCCTTCAGATGATATAAACTCTGTATACATCATATCAGCGCCGTTTTGCTTGCACACGTAACGGAAAGGCGGATCGCTCACATCTTCCATCGGGGCCAGCAGCAGCGGAAATTCGCCCAAATCTATACTTCCTATTTTTACAGACATCCTTATATTTAAGCCTGCAAATTTACGCAAAATACCTATAGCATGAAACGCACTGTAAATCAAACTTCTCCGGGGATGCAACTCCTTTACTTTGTAGTGATATTTGCCGGTATATTTATAGTGCTCAATATTTTGGGTATATTACTCGTAGGGCTCATCTATGGGTTTGATCTGATCATGGATATAGCCCGGCTGGATTTTACTAACCCCAAAACCGTTCCGGCCTTATACCTGCTTCAGGTTGTTACCACCACCCTCCCTATCTTTACCGCGCCCATGGTTTTTGGCTATTGGGTTATGCGCGCGCCAGAAGAATACCTGATGATAAGGCACAAGGTGAAACCAATGCTTTTTGTGGTCGCTTTTTTTACTATGCTGGTATCCTCCCCTTTAATAGAGTTATTAGGCAACATTAATCAGCAATTGGTGCTGCCTAAAGCGCTGAGCGGGCTGGAACGCTGGATGAAGCAAAGTGAAGAAAGCGCCCGCCGTGTAACAATGGCCATATTACAAATGCAAACCGTTTGGGATTGCGTTAAAAACGTTTTCCTGATTGGATTTTTAACGGCCGTTGCTGAAGAATTTTTGTTCAGGGGCGGCATGCAATCCATATTTGTTAAATGGACACGTAACAAGCATGCTGCAATATGGATCACAGCAGCCGTTTTCAGCGCATTTCACCTAGAGTTTTACGGCTTTTTGCCCCGGTTGCTATTAGGGGCGCTGTTTGGTTATTTTGTGGCCTACAGCGGTAGCATATGGCCTGCAGTGTGGGGCCACTTTTTAAATAACGGCACGGCTGTTATTGCCACCTATATGTTTCAGCATAAGCATACTAAACTGAATCCGGATGATCAGCATATATTTAATTTTTCGGGCTATATATTTAGCCTGATAATTGTTATAATTTTGCTGGTAGTTTATAAAAAAATAGCGGAGGCCAAACAAGGGCCTGCATTTAATGGAGAAGAACTGGGTTAAGATCTACACATCTTCAAATTTTTATCAGTCGGAAATTATTAAGCAGATGCTCATTGGGCATCAGATTAATGCCGTATTGCTTAACCGCCAGGCATCATCCCACCATAACTTCGGCGAAATTGAGGTATATGTTCACCAGGACAACTTTAGCCATGCTATAGAGATAATGATTTTGAACCAGATTAGTTTATGAAGACACGCGCCATAACAGGCTTCTTTTTTATTATTGTGATGCTTGCCTCTGTTTTGTTGGGCCCAATAGTTTTCGGGGTTTTCTTTCTTGCCTTAAGCCTGCTGTGTTTACATGAGTTTTACGGCCTTAACATTAAAAGCGGCATTTCGGTAAACCGGCGATCGGGCTTTGTTAACGCTATTCTCATCTATGCTTTTTTTGCATTGATAGTTTACCAGCAACAGAGCGCCCACATTGAATATGGCTTTATATTTTTACTGACGCTAAGCATGAGCTCTGTTTTTATCTTCGAGCTTTTTAAAATATCTGTAGCGCCCTTAACCAATATTGCTTACACCATACTGGGTTTGGTTTTTGTAACTGTGCCCTTCACTTTTTTTAATGCGCTGGCTTTTATTGGCCAGGGCTACAACTTTCATATTCCCTTAGCTTTTTTATTAATGCTTTGGGCTAATGATACCGGTGCTTATCTTGTAGGTATGAGCATTGGCCGCCATAAACTTTTTGAACGCCATTCGCCCAAAAAAACCTGGGAAGGTTTTATTGGCGGGGTAGCTATAAGTGCAGGTGTTGGTTTAATAATCAGCAGGTATTATACCGAGTTAAGCTGGAACCACTGGGTAATAATGGCTGTTTTGATAGGCACATTTGGTACTTTGGGAGATCTGGTTGAATCGATGTTCAAGCGCAGCATCAATATCAAAGACTCTGGCGGTATTTTACCGGGCCATGGTGGTTTACTGGATAGGTTTGACGGCTTTTTAATGGCCGCGCCAATAGTTTATACCTATCTGTACTTTATTTTAAATGCTTAGTTTTGTAAAAAATAATATCTGTTATGAAGTTTCATAAAGAAGGATACACCTCTCTTGCCATTTGTATACTATTTATTTTTGTGCTGAACGCACTGATACAATTTTATTTGCCGGATGCACACGTTATTAAGTGGATAGTATACGGGCTTTCGTTATCCATCTTTATAGCCATTGTACAGTTTTTCAGGAGCCCGACATTTGATATCAATATTAATGAAACCCAGGTACTTTGCCCTGCTGATGGCAAAGTTGTTGTGATTGAGGAAACAGAAGAGACCGAATTTTTGAAAGACAGGCGTATTCAACTATCTGTTTTTATGTCGCCGGTCAATGTGCACGTAAACCGTAACCCCATCAGCGGTATCATCAAATATTTTAAATATCACCCGGGCAAATACCTGGTAGCATGGCACCCAAAATCGTCTACCGAGAATGAGCGTACCACCATAGTTACCGAAAACAGCGAGGGCGTACAGGTTTTGTTCCGCCAGATTGCCGGCGCACTTGCCCGCCGTATAGTATGGTATGTAAAAGAAGGCGATGAGGTTGAGCAAGGCCAGCAATTTGGCTTTATTAAGTTTGGCTCAAGGGTAGACCTCTTTTTGCCCCTTGGCACAAAAATAAATGTGGAGCTTAATCAGGTGGTAAAGGGTGGCCGCACCGTATTAGCCGAATTAGTTAGCAGTAATAAACCTTTGCCAGATGAAACGGCCGATGTAATAAACGATACCATAGCCGATTACAACACACCGCTAATTGAAGAGCACGGACAACCAACCCTGATTATTGAGCATGAACAGGTGAGCAGTACCCAAACTTTAGACGAGCCTGCAAGCCCGGCTACCAAGGCAAGAAAACCCAACCCAAGAAAACCTGCTGCCAAACGGATAAAAAAAGACAACAACTAATACCAAGCCCCTTAAGACCATATTATATAATTAATCCCCGTACCTGCTGATGTGGCAGATACGGGGATTAATTTTGAATGAACACTCCTTATAAAATCAGATACTTAAAAATCAAGCGGTTAAGTATTTTAACAATAAATGGTGACACAAGCGAGTCAGTAATAAGTTGCTTATTATCAGTTTATTAACAATGTTCACGAAGTTCATATGTTGTCTCGTCCTGAAATAGGTTGACACAAAAGTCAACATCAATGAGGAAAGAAGAAGAGAAAGTTGCTATAGTTGCAGACTATGTATCGGGTCGTTATACTTACCGATCGCTTCGGGACAAGTATGGCTACAGTGTGGGTTTGATCCACAAATGGGTACATCAAACACAGCAATCAAAGCCAAAGATGAGCAGATCAAAGCCAAAGCCCAAGTTAAGCAGACCGAAGCCGGTGAAGGAGGAACGGGCAGCAGTGTTAAATCCGGATGTTACAGCAGATCCTGAGGTAATGCCATCAGATGTGGCAGCCTTACAGGAAGAACTCCGTAAAGCGCGTTTGCATAATGAGTTACTAACAGCGATGATCGACATTGCCGAAGATGACCTTGGGCTTCCTATCCGAAAAAAGTATGGTGCCGGGCGGTTATAAAAGTGGAACAGAGGAATCCGCGAAGCAGGCGGCATCTCTGTAAACTGCTCGGCTACAGCAGGCAAGCCTGCTATAAACAGATCAAGACCGAAGAAAGGTCTCGTATGGAATCGGGGCTGCTACTGGCAGAGGTCGCCCGTATCCGTGAAGTACAGCCACGGGCGGGCGGGCGTAAACTACTGCATATGCTGCAAAGTTATATCAGGGAACACAAGCTAAAAATAGGGATGGACGCATTCTTTGAGCTGCTGAGAGAGCATGATCTGCTGGTATCGGGCCGCAAGCGGAGGGTACCACGTACCACCGTGTCATCGCATCCTTATTATAAATATGCCAACCTGGTGAAAGGGCTGACACCGGTAGCTCCTAACCAATTGTGGGTTAGCGACATTACTTATATCCGTTTACGGGAGGGCTTTGCTTATTTGAGTTTGGTCACTGATGCCTACAGCCGTAAGATAGTTGGGTTCGAGTTGAGCGACCGACCGTCCGCTAAAGGTTGTTTAACAGCCTTAAAAATGGCTTTAGCGGATAATCCGTCAAGGGACGGGCAACTGATACATCATTCGGACCGTGGCGTACAATATTGCAGCGGAGCCTATACGGGGCTATTGCAAGGGCATCGGATAGCCATCAGCATGACCCAAAGCGGCGACCCGAGAGAGAACGCTTTGGCCGAACGTGTGAATGGTATCCTTAAAGGCGAGTTATTGCAAAAACGATACAAACATCACCGGCAAGCCCGGCCATTGATCAGAGCGGCTATCCGTATCTATAATGACGACCGGCCACACAGCAGTATCAACTTGTTAACACCCACCAGCGCGCATCAGGGAAAAGGCGAACTAAAAAGGCTATGGAAGAGCCGATACAAGCGCGATAAAGAAAAGGAGGCAACGGCGGACAAATAAGTTATTACCCGATCCAGGGCGTCACAAAAAGAAAAAGAAGCAAAAAAGAAAAACGTGTTAAGATGTGGACAACGCTACGCGTTCCCCACATCTTAACACGACAAACAATAACAATAATGCATTTGATCATATCGTTCTTTAGGAACTTTCTTAAACGTATTATTGCAGTAATATAAACTGTCAACTTTTTTCAGGACGAGACATGTGTGTTCGTGAACACCTGTATAACAGTTCCTTTTATATCAAGAGGCAGCCCGCCCCTTAATTTGCGCTTAAGCTAATAAGTATCAAATACCCGCAAAAGCAAAAACCCGCACTAAGAGTGCAGGTTTTGTAGTTATGTGTAAATATACTTTGCCTAAAGGCAAGCGTAAATTAAACTCTTTTTGATTTGATACGAGCAGCTTTACCGGTAAGGCCACGCAGGTAATATAGCTTAGCGCGACGAACTTTACCAACACTGTTCACTTCAATTTTATCAATATTTGGAGAATTGAAAGGGAAGATACGCTCAACACCGATACCGTTAGAAACTTTACGTACGGTGAAAGTTTCGCTGTTACCAACGCTGTTACGCTGTAAAACAACACCCTGGTAAACCTGAACACGCTCTTTGTTACCTTCTCTGATTTTATAATGCACGCTTATAGTATCACCGGCTTTAAAAGCAGGAAATTGATTTTTTACTACTGATTGCTCTTCTACAAATTTTACTAAATCCATGATTTTTAGCCTTTAAAACCGATTTTTAGCCCGTAAAAATCGGAGTGCAATAATACGGAAATTTTATTAATTAAAAAACTCTTGCGAAAAAATTTCAACATTTTATTACAGGTAACCCTCACAGCCACAGTAAAGATACGGACACCTATGCACATTAAGGGTACTAATGTTAATAAATGCGGGCGGCGCTTATTCCAACAGGTCTGGCCTGCGCTGGCGTGTGCGTTCTAAAGCTTGCTCAAAGCGCCACTTTTCTATCTCCGGCGTGTTGCCGCTTAATAAAATATCAGGCACCTTATGCCCGTTCCAATCAGCGGGGCGCGTATAAACGGGTGCATCAAGCATATCATCCTGAAAGGAATCTGACAAAGCCGAAGTTTCATCAGACAGTACTCCCGGTATCAGCCGCACCACGGCATCCACCAAAACCGCCGCAGGCAACTCCCCTCCAGACAGCACATAGTCGCCTATTGATATTTCGCGGGTGACATAAATATCGCGTATACGCTGGTCTATACCTTTATAATGCCCGCAAAGTATAATAATGTTCTTTTTTACAGATAATTGGTTAGCGATTCCCTGGTTAAGCGTTTCGCCATCAGGTGTCATAAATATGATTTCGTCGTATTTCCGTTCGCTTTTTAGCTTTTCAATGCAATTGGCAAAAGGCTCTATATTCATTACCATACCGCTGCCGCCGCCATAAGGATAATCGTCAACGCTTTTATGTTTTACTGTAGAATAATCGCGCAGATTATGCACCACAATTTCGCTGATACCTTTTTTTTGAGCACGTTGTAAAATAGAATGGGCAAAAGGGCTTTCCAGCAATCCCGGCAAAACGGTAATAATATCAAAACGCATGGGCGAATTTAGTGATTAGTGATTGGAGAATAGAGTTTAGTTTTCATCTATTCGGAACTCTGTCTTGACTCTTGACTCTAATGTCTTCTATATCTTCTGCTGTATTTGCCAGTGGTGGCCAAAAATGTCGATTACTTTTGCCTGGCGGTAACCATAATCGTAATCCTGGGGTGGTGAATGCACTCGCGCGCCAGCGGTTTCGGCCTGGGTAACTATAGTATCTACATCTTCAACAAACATCCCCACAATAACTGTTGTAGCACCAGCCTTTTCAGGGCTCACAGCATCTGATGCCCATTCTTCATGCAGATGGAATAATGCACCACCAATGGAGAATTCCACTACATGGATAGAGCCGTCATGGTTAGTAAAGCGCCGCACTTCTTTTGCGCCAAAAGCATGTGTATAGAAGCTTACGTCTGTTATACCATGTGGTATAACCAGCTCAGGTGCAAAGCTCACTGTTGGCATGATGATGTTTTTAAAATATTTATTATATCATTAACCTTCAAGGTAAATATCCAACAAACCTTCCGGTAAATCAAGATAAAGTTCTTCACCTTCCACATCAATACCCTTTATTACCTCTACATTCAAAGGGAACATCACCTCTTTATTATTATAGTAAAGAGTTGCTATCAATTGCTGCGGATATTCAATTACATCATCTATTATACCTAACTCTCCATGTTTCTCATCAACAGCTAAAAAACCTTTTAAATCTTTTAAGGTAAATTCTTCCTTCTTTTTTTTAGGTTTTAGCTTGTTGGGCAGGTAAATATCCTTTTTAGCTAATGCAGATGCTTTTTCAACTGAATCGACATCCTCCAGGTTAAGATAAGCCTGGTTATTTTGCAGATACTTAATTGAACTGACAAAATAAGGCACCAGCTTGCCGCTTACTTCTATAAATATCGAGTTGAATTTAATGCGTTCGATATCATCATAATCAACATACATAACCATTTCTCCTTTTAGTCCCTTGGCTTTAAGTATGCTTCCTATCCTGAAATGTTCTTCGGTTTTCATGCTTCTAATCTCTTTAAATAAGAATGGCGAAGAACCTGAGGGTACCTTCGCCATTTAAATCAATAAGCTGTATATAATTATTCAGCGCTTTCTGCCGGTGCTTCAGCTGCTGCTTCATCAGCAGGTGCTTCTTCCTCGGCAGGAGGAGTATTTTTAGCTGCAATAGCTGCAGCTTTTTCTTCTTTCTTTTTAGCTTCTGCGGCTAAAGCGGCTTTACGTGCTTCATCTTTTGCAGATGCCAGGTTTGATTTTTTACCCGTGATTTTACCTTCTTTCTGATCTAACCATGCAGCAAATTTTTCATCTGCCTGCTCTTGCGTTAAAGCGCCTTTAGTAACACCACCCTGCAAGTGCTTTTTGTATAATACACCTTTGTAAGATAGTATTGCACGGCAGGTATCGGTTGGTTGCGCACCATTGTTTACCCACTCAAAAGTTTTATCAAAGTTGATATCTATTGTAGCCGGGTTGGTGTTTGGGTTGTATGAACCAATACGCTCAATAAACCTTCCGTCCCTTGGTGCACGGGCATCTGCTACTACGATGTAATAAAAAGGTTTGCCCTTTTTACCGTGTCTTTGCAATCTGATTTTAGTTGCCATTCTTTGCTTGTTATGTATTCAACATTATCCCCGGAGTTCTTTCTGCGGGGATGCAAAGGTAATTATTTTATTAACAAGTTAAAAGCTAAATAATTAAATAACACTCAATGTATCTTATACATATTTTGAGTTGAAAACTATCTTTTTATATTTGTGCCTGCTCGGGATGTAGCGTAGCCCGGTATCGCGCCAGCATGGGGTGCTGGAGGTCGTAGGTTCAAATCCTGCCATCCCGACAAAAAAGCATATTCAATTGGTTTAACAACCAATTGAATATGCTTTCACTTTAATACCCCTTGTTAAAATGTTTTAACTATAGGCGTGGTATTCCATGCGCTATCAGCTTTAGGTGTAAATACAGAATTATTATTTGTTCCCGCGCCTCCAAATAAATTCCCGGTAAGCAGCGTCTTTTGTGTTGATGAAATTTGTACCTTAGAAATAGTCTTTTCTGACATTATACTATTGTTAGTATCATAGCAACTTATCCTAATTGTTGATAAGTTAATATTCCCCGGCAAAGGAATGCTGAGTTTATAGTTTTTTGTTCCTTTAACGGCATCGGAAAGTGTCACAGAATAGTTCCTTTTAATAAAGTCGTCATCAATGTCATATAAAAATTTCGATTGATTTACAGACCAGTACAAGGGCACAGTATTTAAGTAAATACTTATTTTCTTTGCATTAGCCGGAATTTCATCTTCAATATTAATCTCTAATAATCCTGATATGCGGTCAAGCACCAAATTTTGCGCTATATCGTCATTACCAACTTCTAATGTCAGCTTTTTGAAGTAGGTTTCATAAAAAACGCTTGTGCTTGGATGGTCATACCCCTTATATTCATAACTAAAATTATCAGTTGCTAAGTCCTTAACATTAAATATCGGCGCGATATACCCTGGATTATTTTCATTGTAATCTGGTGTTCCGTAGGTGGTAGCTGCAATGATAACCACAGTGTATTTTCCCTGACTCAAACTGTCCGTAATCGTTCCAAACCCGCTTGTGCCTTCAATTTGATTTATATTTCTTACAGGCTTCCCTAATTGATTATAAACTATATAACGCAAGGTTTTAAATGTAGTTATGCTTGTATCAGAAGAAAAAATCGGTGTAAATTTATTTGACTGTAGTGCATTTGTCTTCAATTTACTTTGTTGAAAGTTATTTATTCCAAATGTTATTTTATACATTTTCCCGGTGTTCATTTCCGTGTTATTATTCTTTTTACACGCAGTTAATGTAAACCCAAGCAAGAGAAAGTAAAGAAATCTTTTCATAATATAGTCACTTACTTTAATAAATAATGGATCAGAAATGTATTACATTTGGATCGGTGCCCCATTCAGGAAAGGTTATGTGAATACCGGTTTGTGCATTTTCAAATAACTTGCCGGATAATAAAGTAACAGTATTTTTTTGGCAGCTAACATCATTCACCACTGCATAATGTAATGTTTTACCACTTGCATCATACGCGTAAATATTTACCTTAAACGGCTCAAAAGTATTAGCTATATACGTTGTAATAGTTACATTTTGGTTCCCTTTTAAAGAATCGGGGATTGACTTTGTTATGGTTAATGTATTAGACTTTTGATTAATCCCTCCAGCAGGTAAAGAAAATGAAACATCACCAACCACTTCCATTTTTAGTGATGCAACAGTTGTTGGTATAGCATCAAGTATCTTTAATTGTAATTTACCTACAACTCGCTCAAGCACAATATCTTTATTGATAGCGTGATCTGTTACAGTTATAGGTATCTGTTTGAAAAAAGAATCATAACCGTTTGGATAAAAGTATCCTTCAGAAGCTTTAATAACTCCCCCTTTAGCTGCGATGATAACTATATTGTATTTACCAGGAGCAAATGTATCGCTTATTCTACCATAGTTACTTGAAGCACTGTCTTGTTTCAATGTGGTGATAAGCTTACCGGCAGAATCATAAACCTGATAAACAAGATGGTCTGTGAAACCTGTGATACTTGTATTACTATTAGTTTTTAAATTGCTGTTAAGGCTTTTTGTGCTTTCAGATTCCTGCAAAACATTGAAAGTTACACCAAAGGTTTTAGTATTATCTGAAGGCTCGTCATCAGGTAAAGGGTTATGACTTTTAGTACATGAAAAAAGGATTAGCCCAAATACAGCAATAAATTTATATGCTTTCATATCTGTAGTTAAGTATTTCTAATTAGCAATATAAATTAATTCAGAGACGTTTAATCATCACAAAATTTGCTTTTCGGTTCACAAGTGATAATAAATTAATAACTGTAGTAAATATGTATTATAATTTAACCTACAAAGCGTTAGCAACTTCTAACAGATTTTGCTGTAAAGGCAGAGTAAATGAAAATACAGATCCTTTCCCCTCCTCGCTTTTTACATCGATAGAGCCACCATGATCACCAATGATCTTTGAAGCTACATACAAGCCCATACCTAAACCACTGTATTTTTTAGCAACCTTTTCGCTTCTGAAAAACTTGTTAAATATCTTACTTATCGTTTCTTCAGACATACCTATGCCCTCATCGGTAACCGTTAAGATAAATTCATTGTTTTTTACTGCACTTGTTACAGTTATTTTGCTGTTGGGCGATGAGTACTTAGCGGCATTAGTTACCAGGTTGTTCAATACCTGCTCTATTCGTATAAGATCCACATTTAAACTACAGTCATCCCCAAGCTCTATTTCCATTTGATGAGCCGGTATCAACTCCCTGACATTTTCTAATGAAGCAGAAAAAAACGCGTTAGCGTTAACCGCTTCTTTATTATAATTAATTATTCCCTGCTCAATCTTTGAGATATCAAGCAGTTGATTGATCAATGCAACCAATTTGGCCGACTGCTGATCAATTTTTTTCAAACGTCTTGTTAAAGCTTCATCAGTCCCTTTATCCATTTTCAGGGAAATCTGAGTAAAGGAGCGAAGGATGGTTAATGGCGAGTTAAGCTCGTGGCTTGCTACTGATAAAAATTCAACCTTTTGCTCATTCAGTAATTCTGCCTGGGTCAGGGCCTCTTCGCTCCGCTGATTTAGCTGCTGCAGTTCGGCATTTCGTAACTTTACCTCTTCGTAAGCGCTTATTGGCCCTTCCTTTTCCAATTGAAGTTTGATTACACTTACTTTTCTTGAATCGATTTTTTTTGCCCGCGGAATAGCCAGTTTTAGTGCAACCTTAAGCTGATTGTCTGCTATATCAGTTTCAAGTACAGGTACCAATTTGCGGGCGTACTCGAAACCTGCATTCCTACGGTCAAAATCGCCTTCTGTCGCACCTCTTATATTAGCACAGATAGAAAATCGGTCGTCTTCTTTTGACACACAAACACTGGCGGTCCCTTCATACGCCTTATCTATAACTTCTCTGCAAACTTCAGATACAGCTGTGGCGAATGAGGTTTGTGTTGATTTACTAAGCCCTAACAGATCTGCCACCCGGATGGATTTCTTATACGCTAATATAAGGTCCATTTCGTTTTCAAGTGTGATAAGTGCTAATTCGGTCATGATTTCACAATTTAACAATAATTACACTCATATCATCTGTTAGCCGGCCATACTCTTTATAAATAACAGCAGCCTGCATTGTCAGATCATATCTGAGTATACCGGGATACTTGTTTAATTCCCATCTTGAGCGTATACCATCTGAACACAAAATGACCTGGCCATAATCCTGAAAACTCAGCAACTGATCATTCATTGTATTTGGAATGTTATGCCCAATAATGCCATTATAGGATAAATGATTTTTATATTGACCTATACCGGCAAACTTAGTAGCTATATTGCCCACACCGGCAATTTGATAGGTTTTACTTTCAAAATCGAAAACTACAATAGTTGCAACCAACCCGCGCGTTTTACGAACTGCAGCGTGCAAATATCTTATGATTTCTGTAGGCGAATTGTCTGTACAGCTCTTAAAAGCCCTTACAGCTTCGTTTACAGCATGATTTGCCTCGGGGCCATGCCCTAAACCATCTGCAACAATAAGTTTTGCTAATTTACCTGCTGATTTTAAGTAATAGCCGTCGCCACTCACGGTTTCTGGTGGTTTGGCAATTACAACGGCGCCTATATCTATTGGTTTTCTTTTTAAAAGCTTATCTGGCCTGATCTTATAAATGCGGCTTACTAATATTGTTCCCCACCCTTTTAACGAATATATCTCAAAAAAATCTGAAAGTCTTTTTATACTTCCCAACCCGTGCCCAATGGTACTGGTGCTTGAGAATCCGTCAGTAAGCATTTTTGCAGGGTCGGCCATACCAGGGCCATTATCCAGGCTGATCAGCTCGATATACTCAGCCTCGGTAGTTTTAAAATGGCCTACAAGTATTTCACCGTCTTTTGCGTATTTGTGCAGGTTAGATGTCATTTCTGCCAAAACTATATCCATTTCGGCTATGCGTTTTTCGCTAAAATCTGCAGCAAGGGCCATATTATGCGCCTCTCTTTTAACTATAGCGTAGTAACTCCGGTCAGAGGCTATAAATCGTCGGTGTGTAGCATCAACCATTGGCCCATTTTAATATCGTTACACGGGTACCCTTTCCTACCTCGCTTTTCAAATCAAACTCATTAACCAGCCTTTTTGTACCGGGTAAACCCAGGCCAAGGCTTTTACCTGTAGAGTAACCGTCTTTTAACGCCAATGCAATATCCGGTATACCTGGGCCTTCATCTTTAAAGGTAAGCCTTATCCCGTTTTCGCGCCCACGACTAACCACTTCAATAATCACTTCACCACCGTTAGCATATCGAAGCATATTACGTACCAGTTCGCTTGCTGCGGTAATAAGCTTGGTTTGGTTAACCAGCCCCATTTTAATTTTTACAGCATACTCCTTTACGCGATTACGAAAGACCACAACATCCTGCTCTCGCGAAACAGGCATCAGATCCTTATTCAATGAAATTGTTGTTGTAACCATTTTCAGGATCTATTTCTTCGTCTTCATCCTCATGGTCCGACTGTATCTTTAATCGCAACAGATCCATCCCTTTTTCGACATTTAAGGCTGTATATACCCCTTTTAATGGCAACCCTAATTCTACCAGTGTTATAGCGACCGCGGGCTGCATACCAACCACAACTGTCTCGGCATCCAAAAGTTTTGACATTACACCAATGTTGCCAATGATGCGGCCCATAAATGAGTCGACAATGCTTACTGCTGAAATATCAATCAGTATGCCTTTAGCGCCGGTGGTACTAACGGTTTTTACCAGGTCTGCTTCAAGGTCAAGCGCAAGCCTGTCGTACAAATCTACCTGAATGGTAACAAGCAGAAATTGCCCCATTCGCAAAATTGGTATTCTATCCATCTGCCTTAAATGATATTAGATTGCCTTGGCAAGGCTTTTTTTACTTCTAATCTGAGTGTTTTAAATGCGTAAACCAATGCGCTTGCAAGGCTTGCTTTTGTTACAATGGTTGATAAATCTATTCCCAGGTGAACGATAGTTTGAGCAATTTCTGGCCTGATACCACTTATTATACATTCCGCACCCATTAAACGGGTAGCGCTTACTGTTTTTAATAAGTGCTGCGCCACAAGCGAATCTACCGTAGGTACGCCTGAAATATCAAGGATGGCAACACTACTGCCCGACGCTACAATTTCGGTTAGTAAACTTTCCATTACTACTTGTGTACGGGCACTGTCTAAAGTACCGATAATTGGCAATGCCAAAATCCCGTCCCAAACACGTATCACCGGTGTAGAGATTTCAGAGATCTCATCGGTTTGCCGCAATATTACTTCCTCGCGGCCCTTTATAAAGGTTTCAAAAGTAGTAATTGCAAAGCTATCAAACAGCTTACTTACCTGTATGGTTGCTGTAATCAGCTCTTTAGGGTCGGCAACTTCCTCCTGAAGTACTTGGAGCAACGCCTGCTTAAGGCCCAGGATAAACAGCCCGGTTTCTCGGGGGCTATAGCCCTGCCTTGCCCTTGAAATAGATATTCCGCTAAGTATTTCAAGCACATGATCAAAATCAGGTGAGTCGGCGTTGTCAATATTTTGTTCGTTCGCTGCGTTAACAAAAGCGGTCACCAATTCGTCAGACTCAATGCGTAAATCCTCATTACTCATTAAATCTTCTCTCAGACTTTCATCTGCAGTTTGATTTGTTATCCATCTTTCTAAGATGGCAGTCTGATTTTTTTTAAACATTTTTGTGATTGCTAAAGGCATTGTTTAAGTGTGAATAAGTCAGTGTAAGTGTACAATATTTTTTTGAATAAAAAGGCGGGGTTTTTATATAAAAAAACTTTTCCATTATTAGCTGTAAGAGGCTAATTATGGATTTTTTACAATTTAAAACAGCTTATTCAAAAAACAGACTTAGCTTTTTTGATTGTTTTTTCCAGATCAATGCCTTTTCCTAATACCTCTTTGAACAGGTCGCCCTCTCTTTTTAACCTTGCTACAGAGTTGCTAATGGTAAAGTGTTTCATAGTAAGGCCCGGCTTTACTTCGTCCCAATGCAGCGGCATTGATACTGTTGCCCCAGGTTTTGGTCTTAATGAATATGGGCCTGCAATGGTTGCGCCGGGGCGGTTCTGCAAAAAGTCGAGGTACATTTTGCCCCCCCTGTTTTTTACCATACGCTCCAGTGAGGTGTATTCCGGTATTTGCTGATGCACAATATTTACTATTAAACGCGCAAACATCTGCGATTGGTCGTAAGTGTACTTTGCATTAAGGGGAATATATATATGCATACCGGTTGAGCCGGATGTTTTACAGTAGGCAGGTACATCAATAGCATCCAATACCTTTTTAACCTCTTGTGCGGCAGTAATAACCTGGTCGAAAGTATTTTTATCTGGGTCGAGATCTATCACGCAGTAATCCGGGTTGTCGGGCGATTGTATACGGCTGAACCATGGGTTCATTTCAATACAGCCAAGCGAAGACATCCATAACAATGTAGCCTCATCATGCCCTACTAAATACTCTTTATGCTCCCCATCACTTGTGGTATAAGGGAAAGTGCGTACCCAATCCGGCGACTTACCCTTTACATCCTTCTGATAAAAACTTTGTCCATGTATACCATTAGGGAAACGGTTAAGCGATTGTGGCCGGTCTTTTAAGTATGGTAATATATATTCAGCTACCTGGTAATAGTAGTTAAACATATCACGTTTGGTGATATCATCTTCTGGCCAGTATACTTTACTTAGATGAGTAAACTTAAGGTCGTGCCCGCATATTTTTTTTACCTGGGTTTCTTCTTTAGGGTTAAGCAATGTGCGTTTAACAGCTTCTTTAGGCGCTTGTACCAAATGGTGTTTCTCTGCCGGAATACTTTTCTCTTCACTACTATCCTCCTCGACTATATCAGTTGTATCCTCTTCTGTTTCGCGCACCACATCTTTAGCTTTTTTATCTACGCGCATGCCTTGAAAAGAAGGATGACGAAAAACCCCATCACTGGTTACCTCGGCAAAGCTTACCTCGCAAACCAGTTCGGGCTTTAACCAGGTAGCTTTAGCTTTAGGTGGATTTGGCCTGAAACGTGAAGGTTTATTAACATCCGGCTCGTAACCAAAAGGGCTTTTATCTGTTATCAGTGGCTTAAACATGCCCATCATTTCCTTTTGTAATTTATCAGAAAAGCCGGTGCCTACTTTGCCTACGTATTGAAAATTATCACCTTCATACACGCCCAGTAATAACGAGCTGAACTGTTTGGCCGTACCTTCGTTTTTAGTAAACCCGCCAATAACTACCTCCTGGCGCTTGTTTATCTTGATCTTCAGCCAGTCTTTCGAACGGTTATCCGGAATGTAGGTACTGCTCCCCCGCTTAGCCATTATACCTTCAAGGCCAATTTTGGATGCAGCTTCAAAAAACTCAATGCCGTTTGCTTTGAATGTCTGGCTAAGGCGTATACGGTCGTCATCTGTAGGTACCACTTCCCGCATAATAGCTTCACGCTCGGTAAGCGGCAAGTCCATCAGGTTCTTTCCCTCATACCACAGTATGTCGAATATGTAATAAACCAGTTCGCCATCTGCTTCGCTACGCCAGTTTTGCAATGCCCCAAAGTTGGACACGCCTTTATCATTCAACACCAAGATCTCACCGTCAACCACAACATTTATTTTCCAGTCCTGCAGCAAGGTAGTCAGCGGGTAGTATTTTTCATTAAAGCTTTTGTTATTGCGCGACAGTAATTGCACCTCGCCTTTATTTACAAAACCTAAAGCCCGATAACCGTCCCATTTCACCTCATATACCCAATCCGGATCATCAAACGGCTCATTCACTAAGGTCGCGAGCATAGGCTTCATGCCCGTAGGAATAGCTCCTTTAGGCGCCTTTTTCAGCAAGCCCGTTACATCCACTTTCTCCTGCGATGGCTCTTCTGCCATTTCGGCTACAGCATCATCGGCCCTTTTAGTTTGCTTTTTTTTTGTTGATTTAGTTTTTTTAGGCTTCTCTGGTTCAATATCCTTTTCACCGTCGGCAGTCCAAACCTTTTCGCTTGTTTTTTCCATCGCTTCGATGGTTTTACCTGAAAGTACGGACTTATCCTTTTTAGTAACGTCTTTTTCAGAGGCAAATTCGTCCTTATGCTTAATAAGCAGCCAGCCGTTATCGCCCATGCCGCTTGTCTTTACAAGGGCATATTCCCCCTCCAGCTTTTCGCCATGCAGTTTTATTTTTAATGAGCCTGCTTTAAGCTGTTTCAACAAATGCTTTTCCTGAGCTTTTTTACCGCCCTTTATTTCTTCAATAGGTTCATACGTTCCTTCGTCCCATACTATTACGGTACCACCCCCATATTGCCCTTTAGGTATTATACCCTCAAAGCTCCGGTAATCAAACGGGTGGTCTTCAACCATCATGGCAAGGCGCTTATTTTTCGGGTCGGTTGAGGGGCCTTTAGGTACAGCCCAGCTTTTTAATACGCCGTCCATCTCCAGCCGGAAGTCATAGTGCAGGCGGGATGCATCATGCTTTTGCACAACAAACATCAGCTTGTCCTTATCTTTACTTCTTCCGGCTTTAGGCTCAGAGGTTTTACTAAAATCCCTCTTTTCGACGTATTTTTCCAAGCTCATAGCTGCAGATTATTTGTGTTTGTTAAGGTATTCTTCAACATCATTAACCTGTGTGCCTACTTCCTCTACAGCGTCTTTTAACTCCTGGCGACTAATTCCAAATTTATCGCTCCAGTACCTTAATTCGTACTGTTCATGTATGTTTATTCTGTCCCGGTCCGGGCTGCCTATATATTGTGTGTTATCCATAATTATAAGTTTTGGCTTACTTATAAACATTGGTTCATGCACAATGGTTTTCAATTACATCAATCGGTACAAAACATTATCGGGAGGCTTCCCGCAGAACAGATAAAATATTCCCTGCCGGATCTGTAAACCATGCAATATCGGGGCCTCCGTTGCCACGGGCTATATTATCGGCATCGGTTTTAAGATATTCGCTATCGTAACTTTCAAACCGTACACCCCTGCTTTTAAGGTCTTTTACTGCAGCCACTACATCGGGCACTATAAAATTTAAAACTGTAAAGGTGGCCGGCTCATGATTGGGTTTAGGGTATATGATAACCTCGCTACCATTGATGTGCAAGGTTAAATTTCCGCCCATATCCTCATTTCGGGTTACCTGCAAGCCGAGTGTTTCTTGATAAAATTGCTGCGCCTTCTCAGTATTATCAACCGAAAAGCTGCTAAATGTTTTTGAGTTTGCTAACATGGTGTTTAACTTTAATTATAATTGTAACAAAGTTACTGTAAGCACCTACAGCAAAAGCGGGCCAAACACGACAAAACAGTGGTGATTATAAGACTCTTAAATTATTCGCAGTTATAAATCTGCGTTGATGTTCTCCAGATACTTATAGCCGCTGCCTGTATTAATTAACACAACCGTTTCTCCATCTTTTATCCATCGCTCGCTTTTAAGTTTTTTAAAAGCCTGCCATAACGCGGCACCTTCCGGAGATACAAACAAGCCTTCATTGCGGGCTAACTCTTTTAAACCGGCCAGCATTTCCGCATCGTTTATAGCCAGGGCCGTGCCGTTGCTGTTTCTTATAGCTTTTAACAGTTGCTTATCCGCGTATGATTTAGGCACCCTCAGTCCGTTTGCAATCGTGTAGCCGCCATCTATAAACTCGGCATTAGCGCTACCGTTATTGAACGCTTTTACCAGGCCGCAACAGCTTGCTGATTGTACTGCAACCATACGAGGGCGCTTGCTGCCTATCCATCCCAATTGCTCCATTTCGTCAAACGCCTTACAAATACCAATAAGGCCTGTACCGCCGCCTGTAGGAAAAAATATAACATCGGGCAATTGCCAGTTAAACTGCTCCGCAATTTCATAGCCCATGGTTTTCTTACCCTCCACCCGGTATGGTTCTCGCAGGGTAGATATCGGGAACCAGTTTTTTTGTGCTGCCTGTTCATGCACCAGCTTAGCACAATCGCTTATGTTACCGTCAACCTCAACCACTTCGGCACCATAAACACGGCATTCATCTTTAAATAACCGGGGGGTAAGTTTTGGCATGTAAACAACCGCCCCCATCCCTGCTCGTGCCGCATAGGCAGACATTGCACCGCCCGCGTTACCGGCTGTTGGTATGGCAACGGTTTTAATACCCAGTTCCTTTGCCTTTGACACCGCCATACTTATGCCGCGGGCTTTAAATGATCCTGTTGGATTGCCTGACTCATTTTTGATGAAGACCCGGTTATCGCCAGTAGCCTGCTTTAAATTTTCAACCGGAATAACCGGTGTAAAGCCCTCACCCATACTTACAATATTTAAATTATCTATAACAGGCAACATCTCGCGGTAGCGCCACATATTTGCTTCGCGGCCTGCGAGCATCTCTTTGTTTAAAGTATTGCCTGCAATATCGTACCGGGCAAAAAGGGTGCTTTGGCAGGCAGGGTTTGTGCAAACTGAAATCAATGATGACGGGTCATACAGGGCACCGCATTCAGGACATTCGAGGTGTTTAAGCAGCGTTTTTGAAGCGTTTATAGTGGTAGTTATCATAAGCTATTTGATGATGCGCCGACAAGGTATCAACAACTATAATTACCCACAACTTTTTATCATATTAACATAACTGCCGGTTTGGGATATTTAAATTTCTGTCAGGATTTTATGACCAGGCACACTTCATAAAAAATTTTAAGCGCTTTACATCTGTAACACCCGGGGAATATTTAAAGTCTATGCATAAAGAGAGCCGATAAAATAAACGGTTTTTTACAATCAGGGGCGGTGTAGTCCTAATAAATTTGTTGCATAATTTCATAAACTATGTTCACGTTACAGCAAATGCAAACCGCACACGGTAAAGTAAAAACCGGTGCCGATTTCCCGAAATACGTTCAGGAAATTAAAAGCTTAGGCCTTTTACATTATACGTTTAAAGTTGCCGATGGCTGCACTGTTTACACTGGTGTAAACGGCTATGAAATAAGCTCGCCCCCTAAATATGCGCTTAAAACAATCTATGGACAATGTAATGCCGAAGTGCTCTATTATAATATCAGCATGCACCAACAAGGGCATTCAGATTTTTTAACTTTTTGCAGCCAGGCTGCTGCCTGCGGTGTAGAATGCTGGGTGGTTGATACGCAAACAATGCTGTGTACTTACTATAATAATTCGGGTGAGGCCATGCTCAGCGAGCCTATTCCGCAACTATAAACGGCAGAATTATTATATTCATACCGTGAAATCTAAACTATTGATGCTGGCTCTTTTTGCTGCTGTAATTACAGGATGTAGCAAAAAAGACGTTACCCCTCCCGACGATACCAAACCGGTTACCCCTCCTGAGGATGGTTTTTATGTTGCCAATACCCTGCAAAGTAATATGGTTGTTCAGCGCAATAAACCATTCGTTGTCTGGGGAAGTGCAAAGCCGGGGCAAACAGTAACTGTAAATGCCAGCTGGTCTCAACAGGCTGTTTCCAAAACCGATGCAAGCGGCTACTGGCAGCTTACTTTACCATCGGCAGCCGCTAATGCAGCGCCACAAAAAATTACAATAAGTACTAACGGGGAGAAGCCCATTGAGTTAAACAACATCCTTATTGGCGATGTATGGATATGTGCCGGGCAATCAAACATGAACATGCCATTAGGCAACATTGCTCCTTTTACAGGCGTAGAAAATTATGAAACTGAAATAGCCAACGCTAATCAACAGCTTATCCGCTTTTTAACGGTAAAAGAAAGCTACAGTGCAAGCCCTATCGAACAATTAGCTACACCAGCCCAATGGCAGGTTTGCAGCCCTGATAATGCAGCCGGGTTAAGCGCCGTTGCTTACTATTTTGCGCGCCGCGTTCAGCAATCCGAACAGGTGCCCATCGGCATTATCGTGTCGGCTGTTAATGGTAGCTGGGCGGAAACATGGGCCAACAGCGCGGCCATACAAAACGACCCGTTCTTGGCCGGACAATATTATGGGGCACATCAAAGTTCGCAGCTTTTTAACGGCATGATCAACCCGTTTGTTAAGCTTGGGATTAGTGGCTTTATCTGGTATCAGGGGGAAAATAACCAAAAAACAAGCCCGCCATCCACTTATACTAAGTTAAACATAGCGCTGATAAATGGCTGGCGTGAAGTATTTAAGCAAGGCGATCTGCCGTTTTACTATGTGCAGCTTACCCCGTTTGATGATGACAAAAATGGTAATGAGCAAACCGACTGGCTTGCGAAATTCCGCGAGGCTCAGGCGGCAATACGCAATGGCGTAAGCAATAGCGGCATGGCTGTTACCATGGATGCCGGGGAGGTGGATAACCATCATCCCAAGTACAAAAAACAGGTGGGTGAAAGATTGGCGCTGTTAGCTTTAAAAAATGCTTATGGCCGCAAAGTTGCCAGCGTCGGCCCTAAGTATCAATCCTTTTCACAATTGGGCAATATTGTAACCATACATTATGTACAGGGAACCGCACAGGGGCTAAGTACTAAAGATGGAACAGCCCTTAAACAGTATTTTTTTGTAGCAGGCGCTGATAAAATTTTACATACAGGGACAGCCGTAATAAATGGTGATCATATTGATATTACGGTTCCGGCGGATTTGAGCTTGCCTGTTGTCGAAGTACGCTATGCGTTTACTAACTTCCCGGTAACTAATTTACAAAATGCTGCAGGGCTACCTGCCGAGCCGTTCGATTCTTCTTCGTTTTAAGCAGATATGATAATTCATTAAAGCACAAAAGATCAAAGCGGTTGATAATATTTTCTTTGGATAAGGCTTCGGCATTACCGGGCATCCAACTCTTACAACCGTATTGATCTTTTATAAAAGGTTCAGGTAAATATCTTATGCGCGCTTAGCGGCTCTTACCCTGATTTTATTCAAGTCGCCCAGTAAAATACGTCTTAATTCCTTATCAAAGTTTGACACCAATTTGCTGGTAGATGATTGTTTTAAAGTTTTCATGTGGTTAAATATTAAGGTTATGGATTGATATATAGCTTATTTACTCAGACGCCCATTTTAGCTATGTGAAAGCTTTCAAAGGCCATCTTCTGGTTATACTCATTAGCCAGCGATTGGTGGTTGATCAGGTCGACAATAGTACCAATGAAACAAAAGCCCGCGGTAAAAAAGTAAAGTATACCCATTACTATTTGCCCTACCAGTATACGCTGTACTCCAGCGATGCCAATGAAACCCAGCAAAGTAAATATCAAAATATCCTGCGGACTTTTTCTTTTACCAGAGTACACCATGTAAAAGCTTTGTTTTTGGGTGTCGGTAAGCTCGGCGGTAGCCTGATGCAAAAAGGTCATCTCCTCGGTTGTTATACCGGGTAAAGACATGTATGGATTGTAAGTGTTCATCGTTTTATAGTTTATGTTGTGATTGATGATATAAAGGTAGTGTACAACTAAAAATACACCTAATGGATATAGGCAATATGTAACAAACCCTCGGTGAGTAGAGTAAAATGTTCGGCGAAAATGATATTGTTTTTTTACCGATTTAATATGACCGGTATATGCTTCTTTTAAAAGCTAATGTATATATACGATACAATAAGATCAGCAGCACTGGGATGCCCAGCCAGTGGGCCTGAAGAGAATCTTTAACATTACCATGGAACAGGTAAGCTATTGCATGGCCCAGGCCGCAGCCGGGGCACCAACTTATACCAAGTGCTTTTAGCGGGCATAAACTAAAATGGCTTTCTCCTGCCGGGTTGGTAAACGCCAGGCAGGTTAAAGCCACAATCCAAAATATCAGTTCAAAATACCGGTTAACCCAATTTTTAATCAACTTTATTGCTCCTGGTGGTTAGCAGTAAAGATACTGCAAACGCTTCAATTACACCAACAAGCAGGGCGCCAAATAACCGGCCGCTAAAAGATTGAAAATTGTTTACCGAGTCGACATAGTTAATATATACCACACCCGCAAACCCGGCTACAATACCGCCAAACAATAAAATTTTAAAGCTTTGCACCAGCGCTTCTAAAAAACCCATCTGCCCTTTAAGCTCACCATCACGAAAATTTTTGACACCAAAAAACAACCCGATCAAAGGGATTATTATCGATATATATTCGTAAGGCGATACCCGGGCGGTAGTAATATCGTTGCCGGTCCAGTGCATTATAAAAAGCCACAAACCGCTTAAAACGCCGATTATCAATCCAAAAATAACAGAGTTCTTCATGTTGTATAAAGTTTGGTAAATATGTATTTCAAAATATCATTAAAAAGTAAACATAAGCGCAAATTGTTTGCTATTATTTATGATTAATAAAAGCAGCGCCTTAAAAAGGCGCATTTACTATATATTTGCACCGTTTTGAATATCCGCGATATATTAGAGCGATACAAGGCTGATGAACGGATAAAAGCATTGGCGCAAGCCTTAAATACTGCTAAAAATCCAAGGGTACAGCTGCATGGTTTAGTCGGGTCGGGAGATGCGGCCATGGCTACCGCATTGTATTTTTTGCATCACAAGCACATGGTGTTTGTTTTGCCCGAGCGTGAAGAAGCCGCTTATTTTCAGGCCGATCTGGAAAACCTTACAGGTAAGGATGTTTTGCTTTTCCCATCATCCTACCGTAAGCCGTTTGAATTTACACAGCCAGACAGCGCCAATGTATTAGCACGCGCCGAAGTGCTGAACGAGCTGAACCACTCTACAGAATATGGGCAGCTTATTGTTACTTACCCAGAAGCGCTTGCAGAAAAAGTTATCGACAGAACAGCGCTTGAAAAAAACACACTTGAAATTGCAGTAAACAACAAACTCGGCATCGATTTTATCAACGAGTTTTTAATAGAATACGATTTTGAGCGGGTTGATTTTGTTTACGAACCTGGCCAGTTTTCCATCCGGGGTGGTATAGTAGATATTTTTTCTTTTTCTCACGAATTACCTTACAGGGTGGAATTTTTTGGCGACATCATAGAATCCATCCGAACGTTTGAAATTGAAAGCCAGCTATCGGTAGAGCAGGTAAAGAATATTACTATTGTGCCTAACGTACAATCAAAGTTTTTAACCGAAAACAACATCTCATTATTGGAGTATGTTGAGCCTGATACCCAGGTATGGATAAAAGATGTACAGTTCACCTTAGACATTATACAAAGCGGGTATAAAAAAGCAACGGCATTATGGAAAGCGCTGTCTGCCGATGAAAAAAACCAAAACCCTGAGTGGATAGACCCGAAGTTTGCATTTACCGACGAAAAATTAATTGCCGATCAATTGCATGATTTTGCTTTAGTGGAATTTGGCAAGCAGTTTTTTTATAAGGATGCATCCGTTATTAATTTTGATATGCGGCCGCAGCCATCCTTTAACAAGGATTTTACACTGCTGATACATAATTTTAAGAATAACGAAGCCGATAAAATTGAAAACTTTATTCTTACTGATTCGGCCAAACAGGTTGAGCGCCTTTACGCTATATTGGACGACCTGGATAAAACAGTAAAATTTACGCCTATAAGCATTTCCATCCGCGAAGGGTTTATTGACCGCGAACAGAAGCTAGCTTGTTATACCGACCACCAGATTTTTGACCGATATTATAAATACAAACTTAAAAAAGGCTACCAGCGCTCTCAGGCTATAACCTTAAAGGAACTCAGAGAGCTAAAGCCTGGCGACTTTATCACCCACATAGACCATGGCATTGGCAAATATGCAGGCCTGGAGAAAGTGGAAGTTAACGGCAAGATACAGGAAATGATACGCCTTGTTTATGCCGATAACGACCTGCTTTACGTAAACATTAACTCGCTTAACCGCATCAGTAAGTATAGCGGTAAGGACGGTACCGAACCCCGCATGAACAAACTGGGTACCGATACCTGGGAACGCCTTAAGAAAACAACAAAAAAAAAAGTTAAGGATATAGCCCGAGACCTGATAAAGCTTTACGCCATAAGAAAAGCACAAACAGGTAATGCGTTTTCGCCGGACAGTTACCTGCAAACCGAGCTGGAGGCCTCTTTTTTATATGAGGACACTCCGGACCAGGAAAAGGCTACTGCCGACTTTAAAAAAGATATGGAGTCGCCGCACCCTATGGACCGCCTTATTTGCGGCGACGTAGGCTTTGGTAAAACTGAGGTTGCAGTGCGTGCGGCATTTAAAGCCGTGGCCGATAGCAAACAGGTGGCCATACTGGTGCCAACAACCATTTTGGCCGCACAACATTACAAAACATTCAGCGACAGGCTTAGGGGTTTCCCGGTTAATATTGATTACATTAACCGCTTTAAAACCACCAAGCAGATTAAAGACACTTTAGCTAACCTAAAGGAAGGCAAGGTAGATATTATAATAGGTACGCACCGCCTGGTAAGCAAGGATGTAAAGTTTAAAGACCTTGGGTTGATGATCATTGACGAGGAGCAGAAGTTTGGTGTAACCGTCAAAGAAAAGCTCAAGCAAATGCGTGCTAACGTGGATACCCTTACGCTTACTGCAACGCCAATACCGCGTACCCTGCATTTCTCGCTAATGGGCGCCCGCGATCTTTCAATTATATCTACCCCGCCGCCAAACCGGCAGCCGGTTGTTACCGAACTGCATGTTTTTAACGATACGCTGATTAAAGATGCGGTACAGTTTGAACTTGAGCGGGATGGACAGGTATTCTTTATCCATAACCGGGTGACCGACCTGCCACAATTGGGTGCACTTATACATAAGCTGGTGCCTAAGGCGCGTGTCGGCATTGCTCACGGGCAGTTAGAGGGAGACGCGCTGGAGGATGTGATGCTGAAGTTTGTCAATCACGAATACGATGTACTGGTAGCCACAACCATTATTGAAGCCGGGCTGGACATACCGAACGCCAATACCATTATTATTAACCACGCCCACATGTTTGGCCTGAGCGATCTGCACCAGATGCGCGGCCGTGTAGGGCGAAGCAATAAAAAAGCATTTTGCTATCTGCTTAGTCCGCCTCTGAGCACCCTGACGAACGAGGCGCGCAAACGCTTAAGTGCCATAGAGGAGTTCAGCGACCTGGGCAGCGGGTTTAATGTAGCGATGCGCGATCTGGACATCCGCGGTAGCGGTAACTTGCTTGGGGCAGAACAAAGCGGCTTTATTGCCGAAATTGGTTTTGAAATGTATCATAAGATACTGGACGAGGCCATTCAGGAACTAAAAGAAGATGAGTTTAAAGGTGTATTTCCTGAAGAAAAACCAAAGCCTTACATCAGCTTTACCCAGATTGACACCGATCAGGAAATACTGATCCCCGACGAGTATGTGACCAACATTGGCGAGCGCTATAACTTGTATACAGAGCTAAGCAAGCTGGAAAATGAAACCGAGCTGCAGGCTTTTCAGCAGCAACTGCAGGACAGGTTTGGCCCTATACCACCGCAGGTACATGATCTGTTTAACTCTATCCGCCTGCAATGGCTGGGCAAGGCAATCGGATTTGAAAAGCTTTCGCTGAAAAATAATGTGTTACGCGGTTACTTTGTAGCCAACCAGCAATCGTCCTATTTCGAGACAGATGAGTTCAGGGAAGTGCTGAACTTTGTGCAGCGCAACCCGCGCCGCACCAATCTTAAAGAAGTAAAGAACAGCCTGCGTTTAAGCATAGACCGTGTACCAAACATCAATGAAGCGCTGGAACTGTTGAATGAAATGCGGGTAATTTGGGCGTAGAAAATCTTATAATGAAAAGTTAAATTGTTGGCTATAGTTACTTAAATGCTCCCATGCTATGTCAATAAACTTGGGTTGGAAAAGTTTCCTTTTCCGGTCTGACCATTGATAAATTTTATTTATTGCTTCTTCTTTCTTTATCCCTGGATGTTGCTTCTTTATGAAGTCTATAGAGGCAAGAACTTCCAAAGATAGCGCAGACTGGTAACCATCAATTAATTTAATAAGTTGCTTTACTATTTCCTGTTGCTCGATAGATAGCTCATTCTTAACATAATTACTTATCTCATCAACCGTGTTGTATTGTAATTCTAAAGGTTCAAAGGCGGTTACCTGCATTTGCTCTAAACCCTTTATATACTTACCGTTCATGTTTTGCAACATATGTTCAACCTGAACACTATATGGACCATAAAAATGGGCTTCAAATTTCAATTTTTGAAAACTCTTTTCCCCCAATCTTTGAAGAAAATAAGTTAATTTATTAGCTATAAAAAGACTGCTCGATTCACCTAAAGACTCGTAATAAAACATACTGTACAACAAAATCGCACGCGATGCAGTTAAATTAACATTGTTTTTAGCAGTTTCATTCTTTAAAAGTTGCTTAACATTATCATTAGGTAAATAAATTAATACTTCAACATCAGCCACTTCTGATAAATATTTTTCGATTAAGCTCTTAACGCGCCCCCAATTAAGTCCTCCATTACCGCAACCCAATGGAGGGATAGCTATGCTTTTTATTTTACTGTCTCTAATAACTCTAACTAAATCTTTCAACCCAGACTCAATGTACTCATAACTTGATTTCCTGAACCAATCTGTTTTAGTAGGAAAATTTATAATTGTTTTCTCACCTTCCTTAGTTCGATCTTTAACAACTAATACCTTTCCCGGAACAAGTAATTTATTCTTGCATGCTAAAGAATATACGTCAAAGTTGTGCGGATATAACAATTTAAATTGAAGGGCTATGCCTTTACCCATAACACCTACTGTATTTACGGTATTTACTAAAGCCTCTGTCGGCGCATCCAATAAGTTTCCTTTAATATATTTCATTAGTAATAAAACCGACCCTTGGGGTTAATCCAAACTTTTATATTCAAGTTTAATTCATCTATCAACTTTTGAATCGAAGTGCTTGCTTCTGCATCATACACTATGATGTGGCTTATACAAGAAGTAGGGACCTCGTGTTTAACTAAAAATTCAGCTTGTTTTCTCCTCATCTTGTCTGTATACTCTTCCGTATTCTTCCAGTATCTCTCTTTGACCAAATTCCAATCTATCTGATCTAAAAAATTCAAATCGTTATAAAATGACGTAAGTGCATCTTTTGCATGCCCATCTGTAAAACACCATTCATTACAATGATGAATTACAAATTGTAAATTACAACAAAGGTAAACAATTTCCGTTTGTGGCCTTTTTGTTATTCCTCTATGCCCTGTTTTAATATTTAACAACATAGGAGATAGAGGTCCTAAATAAAAAGGCACGTAATCACCCAACACGCCTCCGGGGGGAATAACTCCTACAGGATAATCACTGCGTTGTTTTACCAATTTACTATCGCCAATGTTCATGTAATTAGGATCCGCTTTCTCGTGAGATTTCGTAGTTAACCCATTACCTAATATATGAGCAACATTCTCAATATGTACAACTCTATATAACCAAATCTTATCAATCAATATCTCAGGCATTCCAAACGTAATTATAAGAAATTTATAATCATAACGATGCCAATACTCTACCCCACCTTTTGATATATCCCCCGCAAATTCCTTCCCAGCTCGCGGTAATCCAGGCCATAACCTACAACAAACTTGTTGGGAATCTGGAAGGCTACATAACGCAGTTCTTCTATGCTATGCTCAATAGAATCGGGTTTAAGCAGCAGGCTGCAAACGGTTATAGACTTGGGCTGCCGCACCTGTAATTTTTCTATTAAGAATTTTATCGTGTTACCGGTGTCAATGATGTCTTCTACCAGGATGATATCCCGGCCTTTGATATCAATGGTCAGGTCAAAATCTTCGCGTATTTGGCGGGTGCTTGAGGTGCCGCCAAAGTAAGATGCCAGTTTTACAAATGTCACCTCACACGGAACCACAATTTCGCGCACAAGGTCCGCAATAAACAAAAAGCTACCATTAAGCACCCCAACCAATACCGGTTGGCGATCCTCAAAATCATTATTGATATTCTGCGCGACTTCGGCAATACGCTGTTGTATGGCCTCGTGCGAAAAAAGCGGTTCAAACTCAAGGTCGGCTATTTGTAATTTCATAATGTAAACATACGCAAACCCAAACAATTTGCTTGTTTATACGCTATCTTTGAACCTTTTATGACAGACCATCAGATACATACCTTATCAAACGGTATCAAAATACTCTTTAAATACTCGCCATCACCTATTACACATTGCTGTTTTGTGTTTAATGCAGGCTCGCGGGATGAGCTTCCGGGCAAAGAAGGGCTGGCTCATTTTATAGAGCATATGCTGTTTAAAGAGACAGAGCGCCGCAGCACGAACCAGATACTTAACCGGCTTGAACTGGTAGGAGCTGACTTGAATGCCTACACGACCAAAGAATACACCTGTATACACGCCTCGTTGCTAAACCAACATCTGGAGCGCGCCATTGATCTGTTTGAAGATATTTTATTCCATTCCACTTTCCCTGATGATGAGATGGAAAAAGAACGCGGTGTAATTCTGGATGAAATAGCCTCATACCAGGACCAGCCCGAGGAAGCCATACAGGATGATTTTGAAGAATATTTGTTTAAAGGGCATCCTATTGGTAATAATATTTTAGGTACTGCAGATAGTGTTGCAGGCATTACACAGCAAGATATACATCAATTTACATTGGCAAATAACAACACCCACCAAATGGTATTTGCCGTTTATGGCAACTATGACTTTAAAAAGCTTGTTAAACTTGCCGATAAGTATTTTGGAAGTGTGCCGGAAAACTCATCAGTAAAAAACAGGCAGCAGCCTGCTGCTGTAACAGCAGGCATTTACAGTATACAAAAGCCTATTGCGCAAACGCATTGTATTGTAGGCGGCCGGGCCTATCCATCGGCACATCAACATAAATATGGCTTATTATTGCTCAACAATATTCTGGGCGGAATGGGCATGAGTAATCGCCTAAACCTGGAAATTCGCGAAAAGCATGGCATAGCATACACCATTGAATCTAACTATACCTCGCTTACTGATACGGGCATTTTCTCTATTTACTTTGGCACCGATGCCGGCAAGGCGGATAAGGCGCTCAGGTTGGTGCATAAGGAGCTTAAAAAACTTCGCGATAATAAGCTTGGAGAAATTCAATTAAAGCAGGCAAAAGATAAGTTTAACGGCCAGATTGCCCTTGCCGAAGAAAGCCGTATGAGCCTTATCATATCCATGGCCAAAAGTTTGATGGACTTTAATCACATTGATACCCTTGAAGACATCTTTGATAAAATAAATGTTGTTACGGCGGATGACATATTAAAGATAAGCAATGAAAATTTTGATAATGACCGTATGATAACCTTATTATTTGAGCCTAAATAAATAAACCTTTACCTTTGTATTTATGAAATATCCTATTGTAGCTTACGGCGACCCGGTTTTACGCAAAAAAGCCACAGCGATTGAGCCAGACGAGTATCCGCATATCAAAGAACTGGTTGAAAACATGTTTGAAACCATGTATGGTGCGCGTGGAGTAGGCCTGGCTGCCCCTCAGGTAGGTATGTCAATGCGCTTGTTTGTTGTTGATGCCAGTCCGTTCGACGATGAAGAACCCGAGCTGAAGGATTTTAAAAAAGCATTTATTAATGCCTGTATTTTAGATGAAAGCGGTGAAGAGTGGTCATTTAATGAAGGGTGTTTGAGTATCCCGGACATCAGGGAAGATGTTACCCGCCATTCAACTATCCGTATGTCATATTATGATGAAAACTGGAAACACCATGAAGAAACCTTTAAAGGCATGGCCGCACGCATCATACAGCATGAATATGATCACATTGAGGGGAAACTTTTTACCGATAAACTTAGTCCGCTGCGTAAGCGCCTTATCGAAAAAAAGCTGAATGATATTTCAAAAGGTGCTGTAAATGTAGAATACCGAATGAAATTCCCGGCAGCCAAAAAGGGAAGGTAAAGGAGCAATAGTCCGGGTGCGAATAATCAGGGCTTTATAGATAGTATAAAAAAGGCTTGGAATGATCTAAGCCTTTTTTTGTGTTATTGTGTTGCCTGGTTGCCCTGGCTTTTAATTCAAAAAATCTTGATACTTTTTATTTACTGCCTCCGTCGGCAATAGATTTGATAAGGCTACCCCAGGCAAGCGGATTAAGCAATGAGTTAGTACGTGAGTGCGAATTCACGATATCGGTATGCATGCTTTGCGCATTAGCAGCTTGTATTTCCTGGCCATCTCTCGGCAATGAATTGGTCATTGCAACTATAGATGCGCGACTAACATTTTTACGGGCAACTTCCAGATCGTCATCAGCTATTTTCGCATTAACAAAATCTTTTCTGAATTCATCAGTAGTAGCCCATGGAAAAATACGCACCATTGGCAAATTAGTTATCTGCGGCTTTATCATCACCTTTACAGTGTAGCTTTTATCTTTTACATTATCAGGTATAACAACACTTTCAGGCGCATAGCCAACAGCCGTAAATTGCAATGAATCCTGCTCGTGCGCTACAAATGAAAAGTAGCCGTTATAATTACTAATTACTACGCTATTGTGGTTAGTTAAATTGGTAATGGTAACATACGGTACAATTACCTTGCTGCTATCGGCATTATATACTATCCCGCTAAATTGCACGAGCGGCTTTTCCTTAGTTTGCGAAAAGGCCGACGCAGATATCAGTAAAAATAATATGCCAATTAATCTTTTCATTTAAACTTAAACACACAAATATCAGGCCTATCCAGCCTAAGCTATCATATGCCATTAAAAATACGTCATCGTCGCTTAAAACATGTCGTATTTAACAAATCTTAACACTATCTTAAATTTTCAGGAAGCACCGCATTTGGGTCATCAATGTCGGTCAGGTTAATCGCTTCTATGGAAGTAACTTCGGGCACAGCTTTTTTAATGGCCTGCTCTATACCAGCCTTAAGTGTCATGATGCTCATGGGGCAAGAGCCGCACGAGCCAAGTAACTTAAGCTTTACCACTTTTTCAGGGGTTATCTCTTCAATAGAAACGTTACCGCCATCTGCCTCTAAATAAGGCCTGATGGTATCTAACGCTGCTTCCACCTGATCTGTTAAACTCATTTTATTTAATTAAATTATTAAGTAAAGATATTAATTATTCACCACATTTAAAGTATCAGCTCTTTGAGCATTACAAATAGAAACCTGCTGAGCTACACGCTTTGCCATTTCTATAAATGCGGTAGTCATGGGCCCGTCTTCTTCAAGTACAATTGGTTTCCCGGCATCCCCCGAGTCGCTGATTCCTTTAATTAACGGGATCTCACCTAAAAATGGCACATCAAGCTGGGATGCCAGCCTTTTGCCACCACCTTGTCCAAATATATAATATTTATTGTCAGGCAGTTCTTCCGGGGTAAAGTATGCCATGTTTTCTACAATACCCATAATGGGCACATTTATGGCATTCATCATAAACATGCCTATTCCCTTTTTAGCATCGGCCAAGGCTACGTTTTGGGGCGTAGTTACAACCACTGCGCCGGTCACCGGGAAGCTTTGGGTCACGGTGATATGTACATCGCCGGTGCCAGGGGGCAGGTCTATCACCAGGTAATCAAGCTCGCCCCAATCCGCATCATTGAACAGTTGTTTAACGGCGGTTGATACCATTGGGCCGCGCCATGGTACGGGTTGGTTAGGGTCGGTGAAAAAGCCGATGGATAAAAGCTTAATACCATATTTTTCAATTGGCTCTATACGGGTTTTACCGTTTTCCTGTGTAGCCATCGGCCTTGCACCTTCAAGGCCAAACATAATAGGGATAGACGGGCCGTAAATATCCGCATCTATCAACCCAACTTTTGCACCGGTTTTTGATAATGCCAGGGCAAGGTTAACAGATACTGTTGATTTCCCTACACCGCCTTTACCAGATGCAACCGCTATGATATTTTTAACACCGGGCACACCTGTATTCTTCTGAGAGGTTACGTGCGATGTCATAGTAATATTTACCTCAATATCTTTACTTATGAAATGTGCAATAGCATTACGGCAGGCATTTTCAATCAGCCCTTTTAAGGGACATGCAGGTGTAGTAAGCACAACCGAAAAGGCCAGCTTATTACCTTCGATAACTATATCCTGTATCATGTTTAAGGTTACCAGATCTTTTTTCAAATCGGGCTCTTCAACATGGCTAAGTGCTTGTAAAACTTGTTCTTTTGTAATATTCATATTTATTTAAGCGCAAAAATACGAAAACAGGTAGCAGCATGCGTTTGTTAAGAAAAACAATTTACAGATTGCAACCGTTTGCTGCTCGTTATATTTAGTTAGTTTTGATGCAAAATTTGCCTATGCGCCGAATACACATAAACCCCAAATATGCCCGCATTGCTGTTATATCGGCCATAATTATATTTGTGATGATATTGATAGGCGGTTATGTTGCCTATTCTAAACGTGCAGACCTCTTGCAAAAAGCAATAAGCAAAGCTAAGGCAAAAGCTAAAAGCGAATATAATTTAGATGTAAAAATAGGTTCAGCACAATTTACAGGGGCTTCAACGGTTGCGTTTTCCAATATAAGTGTTGTTCCTTATCAACGTGATAGCCTCTTTTCTGTCAAAACATTTACAGTAAGCGTAAAAATATTGCCATTAATATTTGGCAATATAAAGTTTAGCGACGTTGTGCTGGATGACGGGCATTTAAACCTTACAAGTGTTAAAGGCGTTAAAAATTTTGATTTTTTATTCAAAAAAAAGAAAGACACTACCAATACCGGCCATAAGATTGATCTATCCGATGTTTCAAATAAACTGATCAACGAGGTTTTATACAAAATACCCGATAACCTCTCGCTCCGTAATTTTTTGGTGAGTTTTAGAGATGATAGCACCCGCATGAAAATGCTGGCAACAAAAGCACTGATAAACGATGGCAAGCTAACATCAACCATCAAAGTAAACGATGGTGAATCTACATGGCATATTGACGGAAAGATGATTCCGTCTGATAAGGATATCGATGTAAAACTTTATGCAGAGGGAAAGAAAGTTGAACTGCCTATCATCGAAAAAAAATTCAAGCTCAAACTAAATTTTGATACCATTACAACCCGGCTCACCAATGTTAGCCACAGCAGCGGCGAAACCAGGATCAAAGGTTACTGGTCTGTTCGCAATCTGTTGCTTAACCATCCGGGGCTGTCCACAACTAACATTATCGTACCTAATGGCGCAATTGACGCTAATTTTGTAGTAGGAGAAAACTTTGTTTCGCTGGATAGCTCATCAGTTATTCATCTGAAAAAGCTAACCGCTAACCCATTTATTAAATACACGCTTAACCCGGTCAAAATATATGAAGTTAAAATAAAGACTGGCTGGCAAAATGGGCAGGATTTTTTTGATTCATTCCCTACAGGTATGTTCCAATCACTGGAAGGTATGAAGGTCAAAGGTAAACTTAATTATAGCCTTAATATGTTTCTTAACTGGGCGCATATCGATGATATGGTGTTTAACTCCAGCCTTCAGAAAAGCAACGATTTTAAGATACTGCAATATGGCAAAGCCGATTTAGAAAAGCTTAATAAAACATTTGTATACACACCGTATGAATATGATAAGCCAATGCCCCCGCACATCATTGGCCCCGAAAACCCTGAATTTGTGCGGTTACAAAACATTTCTCCTCATCTAAGAAATGCGGTGATGACTGCTGAAGACCCATCATTTTACACTAACCGCGGATTTGTTGACGAGGCTATCCGTAAATCATTTATAACCGATATTAAGGAAAAGCGATTTGTAAGGGGCGGCAGTACGATATCTATGCAATTAATCAAAAACGCATTTTTAGTCCGTAGTAAAACGCTTTCGCGGAAGATAGAGGAAATAATGATAGTCTGGCTGATAGAAAATAACCAGATAATGAGCAAGAACCGCATGCTTGAAGTGTATTTTAACATTATTGAATGGGGGCGCGGCATATATGGTATTGGCGAGGCCGCAAGGTTTTATTTTGCCAAAGAACCTTCAGAGCTTACGCTTGGCGAAAGTATATTTCTGGCCAGCATTGTACCTAACCCCAAAGCGGGTTTATATGCTTTTCAGCCGGATGGATACCTGAGACGAGGCTTACATGGATATTTTAATCTGATTGGCCGCTTAATGGCCAAAAAAGGCCTTACACAACCAGATAGTAACGCATACGGCTTTTATAACGTGCGCCTGCGCGAAGGGCTGCGCCGCGAGGTTGCCCCTGTGGATACTATTGAAGCAGACAGCCTGCTGCAACAAACCGACGATAACAACATTGGTGTTGGGATAGTGCCTGCAGCAGAAGAGCCTAAACACCTTAACTTTTTTCAGCGTTTATTTGGCAAAAAAGATACTGCACAGGCTAACCTTGAAAAAAGGATAGAAGAAACCAATGATGCGATAAAAGAACGCCTGAAAAAAGAAATTGAAAAGGTTAAAGCCGATTATAAATACCGCATAGACAACATTGACACAGCGGGCAAAACAAAAAAAGACATCAAGGCGGAAAAGAAGCGACTAAAAGAAGAGGGTAAACAAAAGGAAAAGGAGCTAAAAAATCGGATGCCCTGATTAAATAAATGAAACAAACGTTTGAGATTGCCTTGCCAAAAGGCTTTACAACGCCAGATAACGCTGATGAGATAGCAAACCTTATCATTACGCTGTTTACCCCTGATAGCATCGCATATCCCGCCATACTATCAGCTTTGCAATATGAAAACAAACCCTGGTTCGGCCCGTCTTTAATAAGCAATTTACAGGTTGATGTAATTAAATTCGATACTAATGGTTTAACTGGCAGGATAAAGCTGCTATATGATATCCAGGTAACCTTTGGCTGCGAAGATTATACAAAAGACCATGTAGGTCAGCATTCCTATTATAACTTTAAAATAGAGCCATCTAAAGAACTTATTTATTTTGATGGAGAGGACATTGAACAACTATCCACTGCTGACGAATTTTGATTCTTACTTAAACCTGATACTATAGTTACCTTCACATGACTGTATTAAATGTTGCAACATATAAATTTGCGCATATATTTAATTCAAAGTCATGACTTTAGTAGATAAGTTAAACTGGCGGTATGCCACTAAGAAATTCGATAGCACAAAAAAAATCGATACAGACAAACTTCATTATATATTGAACGCTGTGCAACTTGCCCCATCCTCAATTGGCTTGCAGCATTATAGGGTAATAGTGGTTGAAAATGCAGAAGTAAGGGCGCAACTTAAAGAAGCAGCCTACGGCCAATCGCAAATTACAGACTCTTCTCAGTTAATCGTTTTTGCGGCAGAAACTAACATTAATGAAGAATTTGGCAAAAAGTATATAGACAATGTAGCTGCAGTACGCGGCGTTCCACGTGAAACACTTGCTGGATTTGAAAGTATGGTATTAGGGGCAATTAATGGACGCACTCCTGAACAGTTAACTGTATGGGCGCAAAAACAAGCTTACATTGCTTTGGGAATATTGGTAAGTGCAGCAGCCGAACAAGATGTAGATATTTGCCCAATGGAAGGCTTTGATGCCGAAAAATTTAACGAAATTCTTGGGCTTACAAAACAGGGCTTAACCGCAACTGTAATTGCTGCAATAGGCTACCGTGCAGAGGATGACCCTTATAGTAAGCTTGTGAAAGTACGAAGACCAAAAGAAGAATTATTTATCCATATTTGATATCCGTATCTTAAACTGTAGTGGAGCGGCATTGTCTGCTCCTTTTATTTTGAAGTTTGTTAATTCGGCACACGCTTTGTAATGTAGCTGTAAGAGAGGGATATACAGCCATGACAAAGAAGATATTGATAGTTGACGACAACGAGCTGATAGTAGAGGTAATGAGTTATATACTTATCAACTGCGGGTACGATGTTCTTTCGCTGTATAACGGAGAGCATGTTATTGAAGAAGTTAAACATAATCATCCTGACCTTTTGATCATGGATGCCCGTATGCCGGGAATGGACGGGCGGGATATTTGCCAGATCTTAAAACTGGACAAAGAAACCAAAAGCCTTCCTGTAATCATTTGCTCATCAGAAGAAAATCTTAAAGACGCGCTTAACCAAAATGGAGCCCCGGATGATATTCTGCAAAAGCCATTTGATATGACAGCACTGATTAACAAGGTACAGACGCAGCTGGCTGCGTAATCATGGTTTTAATGCTAATAATTAAAAAAAAACGGCAGCCTTTTCGGCTGCCGTTTTACATAAATAAATTTTGCTTACTGTTTGGGTTGCGTTTCATTAGGAGCCTTACCAATCAGGTCCATAAACTGATCAAGCTTAGGCGTAATAATAATTTGTGTCCTTCTGTTTTTTGCTTTTCCAGCAGCTGTACTATTATCGGCAATAGGGTTATACTCTCCCCGCCCTCCTGCAGTTAAACGTTTGGGATCAACCTGATAGTTATTCTGCAGAGCCTGCACTACTGATGATGCCCTTAAGGCACTTAAATCCCAGTTATTCCGGATATTTTTTTGTGAAATTGGCACATTATCAGTATTACCCTCTATCAGTACATCGTAATTGTTGTAATCTTTAATGATCTTGGCTATCTTGCTAAGGGTAGAACCGGCCTTGTCTGATATTTCATAACTACCTGATTTATAAAGCATTTTATCAGATAATGAAATATATACAACACCTTTTAATACCTGTACATCCACATCAGACATCTCCTGCTGACTTAAAGATCTGGTTAGGTTATTGGTAAGGACCATGTTAAGCGAGTCGCTTTTATTTTTAGCATTCACCAGTTCCTGTATGTAACGGTTCGACCGGTTTATTTCATCAACAAGCTTAGAGATATTAACGTTACCCTGCCCGCTTGATGTTAAACATTTATCTAAGGCAGATTGCAGCTGTTTATTATTCGCCCTTTCAGATGCCAGCTGATCATCAAGGCTTTTAATGCGGTCTGACGCTACAGCATAATTACGCTCGTTTAATAAATAACGGCCTCTTAATTCGCGTGTGTTACTGTCAAGTTTGTTATAATCTGCTTGTAATTGTTTGTATTTTTTGTTACTAACACAACTGGTGCCAGCAACAGCTATAATACACAGTATCGGTATAAGTAGTCTGACTTTCATTATTTTAATAAATTATGGTTTAAAAATTTACTAACATTCCTTTAACTAAATTCGAGCCAAAAAGTTTTCACGCCCTTAATTCCTACTGTTAACATGTGTTAAGCCCATATCTCATGGACCTCATTTTTAGTCACAGGCTACTGTTATATCGGTTATTAATTATGCACATTTCCAGACGCGTAAGTGTTCACGAACCCACATGAACACGTATGAACACACGTGAACATTTGATTATCAGGCAAATAATAAAAACAATATTCCTTTCAAACGCGATATAATCCTGTAGTCAATCTAAATTTATTTCCGAACATGCTCCCTCCTTGTTACCTTAGTGTATGAAACTTTCCCAGCTTACAGTTTACCTCGAAAGTATTGCTCCTCTATCTTACCAGGAAGACTATGACAATGCAGGCTTAATTGTTGGCCACGCAGATAAAGAAGTATTCCAGGCAATGGTGTCTTTAGACTGTACAGAAGCTGTTGTTGACGAAGCCATTGCTACCGCCTGCGACGTAATAATTTCACACCACCCCATTGTTTTTAAAGGCCTTAAGAAGTTTAACGGAAAAACTTATGTAGAAAGGGTTGTTGAAAAAGCCATCCGGAATGATATAGCTTTATACGCTATACATACCAACCTTGATAGCATTATGACGGGCGTGAATGCCAGGATATGTGAAACACTCGGACTGCTGAACACACGCATACTGGCGCCTAAACAAAACCTGCTAAAAAAACTGGTTACCTATGTCCCCGAGGCACAGGCAGAGCAGGTACGTAAAGCATTGTTTCATGCAGGTGCAGGCCATATAGGCAATTATAGCGAGTGTAGCTTTAATGCGGAAGGTATAGGTACATTTAAAGGCGGGGAAGGCTCTGATCCGTATGTGGGGGAACCCGGTGTCAGGCATCATGAAGATGAGGTACGTATAGAAACCATTTACCCGGCGCAATTAGAAAGTAAGATCATTATGGCGTTGGTACTGGCCCATCCGTACGAAGAAGTAGCTTATGATCTGTATAATCTTACCAATCAGCACCAGGAGGTAGGCAGCGGTATGATAGGTGAGCTTGAAGCCCCCATGGAAGAAGCCGACTTTTTAGCAGAGGTTAAAGCAAGTATGGATTGTGCGGTGATCCGCCACACGGCATTTACAGGGCGGGCAGTAAAAAAAGTTGCGGTATGCGGCGGCTCCGGAGGCTTTTTACTGAAGCATGCCATAGCGGCCGGTGCGGACGTTTTTATAACTGCCGATTATAAATATCATGAGTTTTTTGATGCCGAAGGAAAGATAGTAATTGCCGACATCGGACATTTTGAAAGTGAGCAATTTACGCAGCAATTATTGTACGAAATTATTCAAAAAAAATTTGTTAACTTTGCCATCCGTTTAACAAAAGTGAATACAAACCCCGTCAAATATTTTATTTAATGGAACAAACCATAGAACAAAAGCTTAAAGCTTTATACGAACTGCAAACCGTCCACACCAAGATTGACAGGATACGCCAGGTAAGAGGTGAGCTGCCTATGGAGGTTGCTGATTTGGAGGATGATGTAGCCGGTTTGGAAACCCGCATCCAAAAAATTAAAAATGAGCTTGACGATCTGGAAGATGAAATTGTAACCCGCAAAAACCTGATAAAAGAAGCCCAGGCTAACATAAAAAAATACGAGGCGCAGCTTAACGATGTAAAAAACAATCGTGAGTATGATGCGATTTCTAAAGAAATTGAGATACAAGGCCTTGATATACAGGTAAGCGAAAAGAAGATTCGCGAGTATGGGTACGAGATCAACTCTAAAACCGCTATTTTTGAAAAAGCCCAGGCTGATCTTGACGCACGCCGTGCTGATCTCGAAGCTAAAAAAGAAGAGCTTGGTACAATTACAGCAGAAACTGAAAAAGAAGAAACTGAATTAACGGCACAGGCAGAAAAAGCGCAGCAAAATATTGAAGAACGTTTGCTGGTTGCTTACAGCCGTTTGCGTAAAAACGCTAAAAATGGTTTGGCAGTAGTTACCATCCAGCGCGATTCATGTTCTGGCTGTTTTAACCAAATTCCGCCTCAGCGCCAGTCTGATATCCGTCAGCGTAAAAAAATCATCGTGTGCGAGCATTGTGGCCGCATATTGGTTGACGAGCAAATGGCACTTGAGGAAGAGAACGCATAAGCTGAAACCAACCTCATAAACTTATATTTAAAGGCGTGTTTATCACGCCTTTTTTATTGCACATATTTTTCGGTTATCTGGGTTATTGTAATAAATTTACCACCATGGCAGCACCAATTGTTACCGGTATAATGGCTTATGGCATGTCTGGCAGGATATTCCATGCTCCGTTTGTTCATACCAATCCAAATTTTACCTTAAAAGCTATTGTAGAGCGGCATCAAAAAAAAGCCAATCAAATCTATCCTTACGTATCCAGTTATGACTCAATTGAGCAGTTACTGGCCGATAAGGAGATTGAACTGGTTATTGTAAACACACCAAGCAACCTGCATTTTGAGCACGCCATACAGGCCTTAAACGCAGGTAAACATGTACTGCTTGAAAAACCGGCAGCTGCTACTACCGAAGAGGTTAAGGAGCTGTTTGCAACCTCCAGAAAAGCAGGAAAACATCTGATGGTTTATCAGAACCGGCGTTATGATAGTGGTTTTTTAGCCACTAAGCAGGTTATTGAAAGCGGCCGCCTGGGCAAGTTAATAGAGGTAACCTTCCGGATGGACCGCTATAAATCGGCCATTGGCGTTAAAGCCTTTAAAGAGACCAAAGGCGTACCCGCCGGAGGTTTGGTTTACGATTTAGGAGCCCATTTGATTGATAACACCATCGCATTATTTGGCAAACCTCTATCATTTTATAAAACTACCGGCATTTACAGGGACGGATCTGAGGTGCCTGACTATTTTCACTATCATTTGTTTTATCCTAATCAACTGAACGTTTATCTAACATCTGGCCTGCAGATAGCGGGCGAAACGCCTGGGTTTTGGATAAATGGCACTTTAGGTAGCTTCATTAAAAACAGGGCAGATGTGCAGGAAGCGCAGTTAGATAAAGGCATGATGCCCAACAACCCGGAATATGGTATTGAGCCCCCAGACAATGAAGGACAGTTGACCATTGTAAACCCCGACAACCAAAAATGCGTTGAACAGGTGGCCTCGTGCCGGGGAGATTATAATCAAATTTTTGAGTCTGTTTATCATACAGTGCGCCAAAATGCGTTATTCCCCGTAACAGAGGAACACATTGCCTGGCAAATTGAATTGCTGCAGGCTTAAATAACTACTCATGAAACTAAAAGAAATGAAAAAGATAACGTTTCTATTATTATTAATCATTGCCGGCTTTAGTTGTACACGTGCACAGAATATACCGCCGGTAATTGCACCCTACAAAATATTAACCACTAATGACGTATATGTTACGCCGGCAGATCTGCCTAAAAATACGCCTGTAATGCTGATATACTTCGCGCCGGATTGCCCCCATTGTCAAAAGCTTATCAGAGACCTTAAGCCTTCAATGAACAAGCTCAAAAACATCCAGGTAGTGATGATAACCTTTACCGACATCCGGATGGTTAAAACATTTGAAAACGATTATGGCCTTAAGCCTTACAAGAACTTCACATTAGGCACAGAAGGGTATACATACAAGGTACAGCGCTATTATCAGCTTAAACACACTCCTTACATTGCCATTTATGACCATAGCGGCAAGCTGGTGGAAGCTTTTGATAAAGAGCCTTCTGTTGACGATATATTAGGCGCCGTTAAGAAAGCGTAAATCCCTATTCTCAAATATGTAAAAGCCCGGTTGTATAATACAGCCGGGCTTTGTTTATTGTGAGTTAATTTAATGCTTATTCGCCGCCGGTATGATCATGTATATGCTCTTCGCGGAATAATTTCGCGCTGAAGAAATCATTATTCATACGGCTGATGTTGGTAAGCGTAATTTCTTTAGGGCACTCTGCCTCGCAGGCGCCGGTATTTGTACAGTTGCCAAAACCTTCTTTATCCATTTGCTTAACCATGGCCTGTACACGGCTCCAGCGTTCCGGCTGGCCTTGCGGTAACAAACCAAGCTGAGTGATCTTAGCAGATGTAAATAACATTGCCGAAGCATTTTTACATGCAGCAACACATGCACCGCAACCAATGCAAGTAGCAGAGTTAAAAGCCTCGTCTGCTACCACCTTGGGTATAGGGGTTGAGTTGGCATCCGGCACACCGCCGGTATTAACTGATATGTAACCACCGGCCTGTTGTATACGGTCAAACGCAGAGCGGTCTGTAGCCAAATCCTTAACTATCGGGAAGGCAGCTGAGCGCCATGGCTCAATAGTAATGGTTTCGCCATCGCTAAAGCTGCGCATGTGTAACTGGCAGGTTGTAATAGCACGTTTTGGCCCATGCGGACGGCCGTTAATATATAGAGAGCACATACCGCAGATACCTTCGCGGCAGTCATGGTCAAAATGGATCGGGTCTTCTTTCTGCTTAATAAGGCTTTCGTTAACCACATCAAGCATTTCCAGGAAAGACATATCTGGTGATATGCTTTCTGCTTTGTAAGTCACAAACTTACCCGGAGTTTGCGCATTTTTTTGCCGCCATACTTTCAGCGTCAGGTTCATATTTCCGCTCATAATATTGAGATTTGAGATATGAGATGTGAGATTTGAGACAAGCTCTCTTCTTTCACTCAGTCTTTTATTTATTCAATTTTAGTTGGAACGCATAATTCATTTTCTGCAATTCCTCAATCTTCTTTAATAAATCGTTCAAAGTATCGTCCATTAACAACTGTAGCTTGTTAGAGATGACCAACTGTGTTTGTACCTCATACGATGATCCATTAGCAATCCCTAAAAAGTTACAAAATTCCTTATTTGAATTTCGTCCCGCTCCTTCCGCAATATTTGACGGAATTGAAACAGCTGCACGCCTTAACTGACTGGTTAAACCAAACCGCTCATCAACAGGAAATCTTGATGTCGCTTGATATACATCTGTAGCAAGATCAATTGCTTTATTCCAAATTTTAAGCTCTGTAAGGTTATGCATTTGTATTTGATTTACGACAGATCTGTTATCTCACATCTCATGTCTAAAATCTCACATCTTATTTATAACTACGTTGTGTTAACTTAACATTTTCAAATACCAGCTCCTCTTTGTGCAATTCTTCGGGCTGATTATCACCTTTCCATTCCCAGGCTGCAACAAAGGCAAAGTTATCGTCGTCACGAAGCGCTTCCCCTTCTTCTGTTTGCGATTCCACACGGAAGTGGCCACCACATGATTCTCTCCGCATCAGCGCATCAGTAACCATCAGTTCGCCAAGTTCTATAAAGTCGGCTACACGGCCTGCACGTTCAAGGGCTAAATTGAACTCCTCGTTTTCGCCGGTTACAATGGCATTTTTCCAGAAATCCGCTTTAAGCTCCTGTATCAGTCCTTTCGCTTTGATCAGCCCTTCTTCTGTACGGGCCATGCCGCAGTACTCCCACATAATGTGTCCAAGCTCGCGGTGATATTCAACAACCGTTTTTGTGCCTTTAAGAGATAACAGTTTATTAACGTAGGCAACAACATCTTGCTTTGTCTGTTCAAATGCCGGATGACTCTTATCAACCGGTTTTGGGCCAATGGTAGCGAGGTAGTCGCCCAGGGTATAAGGAATAACGAAATAACCGTCAGACAAGCCCTGCATCAGCGCAGAAGCGCCTAAGCGGTTAGCACCATGGTCACTGAAGTTACACTCGCCCAAAGCATATAACCCAGGAACATTGGTGCTCAGGTTATAATCTACCCAAAGGCCACCCATTGTATAATGTACAGCCGGGTAAATACGCATTGGTTGCTTATACGGGTTTTCGTCAGTAATCTGGTAATACATGTCAAACAGGTTACCATATTTGGCCCGAACGGTATCTTCACCTAAACGCTGTATTGCATCAGCAAAGTCAAGGAATACCGCAAAACCAGATGTACCCACACCGCGGCCTTCATCAGCCATTTCTTTAGCGTTGCGCGATGCTACGTCACGTGGTACAAGGTTACCAAACGATGGATACTTTCTTTCCAGGAAGTAATCACGGTCTTCTTCTTTTACCTGCGCCGCGGTAATTTCCTTATTGCGCAGCTTTTTGGCTATTTCAACCGTTTTAGGCGCCCAAACTCTACCATCATTACGTAACGACTCGGACATCAGTGTAAGCTTACTCTGATGATCACCGGTAACCGGTATGCATGTTGGGTGGATTTGTGTGTAGCAAGGGTTGGCAAAGTACGCTCCGCGTTTGTGAGCACGCCATGCTGCCGTAACGTTTGATCCGATCGCGTTTGTTGATAGATAAAATACGTTTCCGTAACCACCTGTGCAAAGTAATACGGCATGGCCAGCATGGGTATCTATTTCGCCGGTTTTCATGTTACGGGTAACAATGCCTTTGGCATGGCCATCAATCATAACCACATCCAGCATTTCGTGGCGGGTGTACATTTTAACCTTGCCTAAGTGTATCTGGCGGTTAAGCGCGGAGTAAGCGCCTAAAAGGAGCTGCTGTCCTGTCTGGCCACGGGCGTAAAAGGTACGTGATACCTGCGCACCACCAAACGAACGGTTATCTAACAAACCGCCGTACTCGCGGGCAAAAGGTACGCCCTGCGCCACGCATTGGTCAATAATATTAACAGATACTTCGGCCAAGCGGTGTACGTTAGCTTCGCGGGCGCGATAGTCGCCCCCCTTAATGGTATCGTAAAACAAACGATAAACACTATCGCCGTCGTTTTGATAGTTCTTTGCAGCATTTATACCACCCTGCGCAGCAATAGAGTGCGCACGGCGAGGGCTGTCCTGAAAGCAAAAAGCGGTTACGTTATAACCCAGTTCGGCCAATGAAGCCGCCGCTGATGCGCCTGCCAAACCGGTACCTACAACTATAATGTTATATTTACGCTTGTTGGCCGGGTTTACCAGCTTTAAGTTAAATTTATGCTTGCTCCATTTTTCGGCTAATGGGCCTTGCGGAATTTTAGCATCTAAACTCATTTGTTTTTATTTAGAGAGGACAAGAATCAGGAGACAAGAATCAAGAGTTAAGATTGATTAGTGCTTCCTATTTTTATCCTTTTTGTTTCTATTCAGTTTAAAGTAAGTCCTGGTTCTTGATTCTTATATCTTGAAATCTATTTCCCCAAACTCTGTATATAATAAACAATTGGCATTAAGGCAAAACCTACGGGTATGATAACGGCGAACAGCCAGGTACCTATAAAGGATACAATGCCGTTATATTTTTTGTGTACCCAACCTAAGGTTTTAAACGCGCTCTGGAAACCATGCAACAAGTGGTATGATACTGCCCACATGGCAATAACATAAAACACTACATACCATAAATGGCTAAAGCTCCATTGAATGCGCGAATGCAGATCTTTAACTCTTACTATCTCCACATCTTTTTCTGTTGAGATTGACCTTTCAAATTCGGGGTTTGGCGGGGTAAAACTGCTAACGGTTGTTTCGCCGGTTAACTGGTTAGTGCGGTACTCCTTAAAACCAAGTATGTTATTGTACTTGTAAGTGAACCAGAAATCGCCCATGTGTATAACGATGAACAACAAGAGGATCGACCCTAAAATACCCATGTTTTTTGATGACCATGATGCCGGCGATTTAGGTTGAACGGCATAGACAACAGGCCTGGACCTGCGATTTTTGATGGTAAGTACCAATGCGTAGATAGAGTGCAGAATTATACAGAAGTATAATATATATGCAACAACCTCTATCGGGGGGAAGTGCGTTAAGAAGTTAGCATAGCTGTTAAAGGCAAAACCGTCGTCATTTTTAAATAGTAACAGGTTACCTCCAAGGTGTACAATCAGGAAGGTACACAAAAACAAGCCTGTTAAAGCCATGATAAGCTTTTTTCCCAGCGAGGAGTTAAAGGTTTGTTTAAATTCACTCATTATTAATAGATTTATTTTTTCGCAAAAGTATTTATTAAAAGCCAAAAGATATAAATGGTTTCAGCTTAAAACAGACTTAATACCTATTTAGAAACAATCTAATTTGCGTCATTAAAAAGTAAGCCTCAGCCAGTTGTTAACACAATTCTAAAAATTGTTAATTTCGGGCACCTTGTACGCAACATGAAATACTATACATATTTAGCGGCAGTTCTTATGCTTACTGCCTGCACATCATCATCTAAACTTGAGTTAACACTAAACGCCAGCAACATTCGTGCTGGTAAACTAATTCTCACACAATATAACGAACAGGTTTTTACACAATCCATAAAAGATGGAGAGGCTACTATAGATATGCCGGTACAAACACCTGGCTATTATCAGCTTACAATCATTGATGAAGCTAAACCCCTTTCGGATAAAAGGAGTTTTACCATATACCTGGAAGATAATAAATACAAAATTGATCTGGAAGATCCGGGTAGCAGCTATCCGCAAATTACTTCAACATCAAAAACACAGCAGGAGCTTAGCGATTACTATAAGCTGGAAAATAAAATGGCAGGCACCTTGAATCATACTATCGATTCGTTATTAGCGTATATCGATACACGTGAAGCAAAGGCATTGCCACCAAAAGAACGTACTGCCTTAATTAACAAAACCCGCGGCTATCAGATAAAACGGCGGAAACTGGAGCCCAAGATACTCATGGAATATGTCAGCAAGAACCCGAACAGTAAAGCCGCTGCACATATAATAGCAGAACAGTACATTGATGAATATGCCCAGGAATATGCAACCATTTACAGCAAATTATCAGAAGAAGCAAAAAGCACCGATGATGCCATAAAGGTTGCCAATAAGGTTTCGGTGCTTTCAAAATTAGTAGCAGGCTCAATAGCGCCCGAGATAACGGGTACTTTGCCGAATGGAAAGCTTTTCAATAAGGAATCCTTAAAAGGCAAGTTAGTATTGGTTGAGTTTTGGAAAGCAGGAAGTGAGGTTATTAGCCGCAACCACGCTAAAATGGCTAACGGGCTGATATTAACAGCGAGCGACCGCCCCAAATTCGCTATGGTAAGCGTTTCGCTGGACAATGACAAAGCAGCATGGAACAAAGCAATTATACATGGGAAACCAGGCTGGGTAAATGTTTCTGACTTTAAAGGCGATCAATCGCCTAACGTTACTAACTGGCAAATCAAGGCAGTACCAGTATACTATTTATTAGATGAAAATTGGAAAGTACTGAAAGCCGGTATAGATCTGATAGATGTAGACCAGGCCGTACATGATTATCTTAAATAAATAATATGTAAAACAGCATCAATGATAATTATTCAAACTAAATGGCTTTTTGTTCCGTTGTGTAAATAAGTACAATTAAACTTATTTGCCTATGGAAAAAAGGATTAATGATTGGTCTGAAAACATGCCTGCCTGGTTATGGAATATCGTTTTAATAACTTTTATACTGTTTGTTGGTTTTATATTCAAAATTATAGTAACGCTGCTTTTAAAACGTTATCGTGGTAGAAAGCCTGCAGATTATTCGTTATTTCGCTCTATAATTGTTCATTTAAGCCGCCCGCTCAATCACTTTATTCCCCTTTTAATATTAAATGTTCTTTGGCCTTTTTTAGCTATCAAAGAAGTTTATGAGGGCCGTTTCAAGCTATGGCTGGGTATTTTCCTTATCATTTCATTTGCATCTGTTTTGATGCAGTCCATTAACATTCTTGAAGATTATATATATTACAGGTACGATTTTAACAAGGAAAACAATTTAAAAGAGCGTAAGATACGTACCCAGCTACAATATATAAGGCGGGTAGCTAATATATTGATTATCCTTATTTCGTTATCGCTTATATTATTGAGTTTTGATAACGTACGTAAGCTTGGCGCAGGGTTATTAACAGGTGTAGGGATAGGTGGTATAATTATTGGTTTTGCCGCTCAAAAATCACTTGGTAACTTACTGGCGGGCTTTCAGATAGCTTTTACACAACCTATACGCATAGACGATGTACTGGTTGTTGAAGGCGAATGGGGGCGCGTTGAAGATATAACACTCACTTACGTAGTGTTAAATATTTGGGATCAGCGCCGCCTGATACTTCCTATCACCTATTTTATAGAGAAACCTTTTCAAAACTGGACACGCTCGACGGCTGAATTATTGGGTACTATATTTTTATATGTTGATTATCTTGTACCCACCGAAGCATTGCGCACAGAGTTAACCAGGCTACTTAATGCCTCGCCTCTTTGGGACAAACGGGTAGGAATTTTACAAGTTACTGACGCCCGGGAAAACACGCTTGAACTGAGAGCACTGGTAAGCGCCAGAAATTCTTCTATGGCTTTTGACCTCCGGTGTTACATCAGGGAAAATCTTATTAAATTCCTGGCAGAAAATTATCCCGGCAGCCTTCCGAAAACACGCTATGAGTTAAATAATGACCACCTTGCACAAAAGCGTATGTCCCAGAAGCCTGATTTAGCAGATTGATACACCTGTATATTTTCAAAATCCGGCTTTTATTAGTTATTTAGGGACTTGTGTGAGCGTTATGGTAAACGCTTTGCGCTCTTAGTTATCAAAAGCATGAAAAAAATATTTATAGCACTATTGGTTGCAGCCGGTTTTATACAAAATGGCTTTGCACAAAAGCAAACATCAGGTAACCCTATTGCCCAGGGCTGGTACGCCGACCCGGAAGCAACTATCTTTGGCAAGGAGTATTGGGTGTATCCTACTTACTCGGCACCATATAATCAGCAGGTGCATTTTGATGCTTTCTCATCGCCCGACCTGGTGAACTGGACCAAGCACGAAAACGTACTTGATTCATCAAATGTTAAATGGGCCAAGCGGGCCATGTGGGCACCAGCTATCGTTAAAAAAGATAACAAGTATTACTTCTTTTTTGGTGCCAATGATATCCAAAACAATAATGAAACAGGTGGTATAGGCGTTGCGGTTGCCGATAAGCCTGAGGGCCCTTTTAAAGATTATTTAGGAAAGCCGCTGATTGATAAAATCATTAACGGTGCACAACCTATAGACCAATTTGTTTTTAAAGATAAAGATGGTCAATATTATATCATTTATGGTGGCTGGGGCCATTGCAATATAGCCAAACTAAAAAAGGACTTTACCGGGCTTGAGCCTTTTGCCGATGGCACCACTTACAGAGAAATTACCCCAAAAGGCTATGTTGAAGGGCCAATTATGTTTATACGTAATGGCAAATACTACTTTATGTGGTCTGAAGGTGGCTGGACGGGTCCAGATTACCGAGTAGCTTACGCCATTGGCGACAGCATAAACGGCCCGTTTAAAAAAGTTGGAGTTGTTTTAAAACAAGATCCTGCAGTAGCTACCGGCGCAGGCCACCACTCGGTTATTCAGGTTCCGGGCAAAGATGAATGGTATATTGTTTACCACCGCCGCCCGCTTACCGAAACTGATGGCAATCATCGCGTAACCTGTATAGACAAAATGACATTTGATAAAAATGGATTGATAAATCCTGTTAAAATTACCAATGAGGGCGTTAGCGCCATCAAACTCAGGTAACTTCAAGCTGATTTGCCGCAGCTGTAATGGCTGCGGTATTTTTACCATATACTTTTACACGCGAAACGTCACCGCTTAAAAAGCGCTCTTTTCCGCCCGGGGTTAACGTTATAAGAAGTTTACCGGTCTGCGTACCTATATTCTTATAATGATGTTTAATGCCCGCGGGTACCAGTATATTACTGCCTTTCTCTGCAAAGTATTCTCTTTCACAGGCGTATAGAACAAATTTACCTTCGGCAACAAGGATAACCTTATCCTCGTCATTACAAATTTCAATAGCCGAGTTTAAACCTACGCTAACCTCATGCTCGTATATAGTCAGTTTGCCTCCGCTGCATGTTTTGCTTAAAATTACACGCTTGCTTATTTGATTTATTCTTATGCTTTTTGCCGCATTGTGCGTTAAAAAGTTTAGTGATGAACTCATTGTGACAGATGTTTAGTATAAAGTATGACGGAAAACGGCCCTATAATGTTACATTACACTGTTTAGTTTCCTTAAAGCACCTGTTAATTCTTACTATTTCGCTTTTACTATAAATGGCCGGTACTTTTATTACAAATGTTTATCTTTCGCTTCAAAAACCTATCGCGTGTTAGTTAAGACCTTTGGAAGTGCGGTTTATGGTATACAGGCAATTACCATAACAGTTGAAGTGAACATTGCAGCGGGCACCAAATATTTTATTGTTGGCCTGCCGGATGTAGCCGTTAAAGAAAGTTATTTCAGAATAGAGTCGGCTTTGAAAAATTGCGGATACCGCATGCCGCGGCAACAGGTTGTAGTTAATATGGCACCTGCCGATATAAAAAAAGAAGGCTCTGCTTATGATCTTACCATCGCTACCGGCGTATTGGCTGCATCGGGCCAAATTGAAGCAGAAGAATTACAAAAGTACCTGATCATGGGCGAACTCTCACTTGACGGGGGCTTGCAACCTATAAAAGGCGCCTTGCCAATTGCCATACAGGCACGCAAAGAAGGGTTTAAAGGTTTTATTCTTCCTAAACAGAATGCGAGAGAGGCCGCTATTGTTAACGAACTGGATGTATATGGTGTAGAAAACATTAAACAAGTAGCGGATTTTTTTAATGGAAACGGGCCTCTGCAGCCAGAAGTTGTAAATACCCGCGAAGAATTTTTTGACAGCCTTGCAAATTACGACAATGACTTTAGTGATGTACGCGGCCAGGAAAACATCAAACGTGCATTAGAGATTGCCGCAGCCGGGGGGCATAATGTAATATTGATAGGCCCGCCGGGGGCCGGTAAAACCATGCTTGCAAAACGGCTCCCTTCTATACTGCCTCCATTAAGTTTGCACGAGTCGTTAGAAACTACTAAAATACATTCTGTTGCCGGCAAGCTTTCTGCCGCCGATGCCTTAGTGACTACAAGGCCGTTCCGGTCTCCGCATCATACCATATCAGACGTGGCGCTTGTTGGCGGCGGAAGCAATCCGCAGCCGGGCGAAATATCATTGGCCCACAATGGCGTTTTGTTTTTAGATGAGCTTCCGGAATTTAAACGTACCGCCCTTGAGGTTATGCGTCAACCGCTTGAAGAGCGGCGCGTCACTATATCCCGTGCAAAGTTTACAATTGATTATCCAAGCAGCTTTATGCTGATAGCCAGCATGAACCCCTGTCCCTGCGGTTATTACAATCACCCCGAAAAAGAGTGTATTTGTCCCCCGGGTACCGTGCAAAAGTACCTAAGTAAGATATCAGGCCCGCTTCTGGACCGTATTGACTTGCATGTTGAGGTTACGCCCGTAAATTTTAATGAATTATCTTCTGAGAGACTCGCTGAAAAAAGCGGACTTATACGCGACAGGGTAATTAAAGCCCGGAAATTCCAAATTGAACGTTTTGGAAATAAACCAGATCTGCATGCCAACGCCCAAATGAGCCCCCAAATGGTAAGGGATATTTGTAAGATCAACGCTGCAGGGCAAACCTTATTAAAAAAAGCGATGGAAAAGCTTGGTCTATCTGCAAGGGCTTATGACCGCATACTTAAAGTTGCACGCACCATTGCAGATCTTGCAGGCAGCGAAGACATTCAATTAGAGCATTTAGCCGAAGCCATTCATTTTAGAAGTTTGGACAGGGAAGGCTGGGCTGGTTGATCTCATTGTTAGATCGGGATGATTAGATACCAATGTGTCATTCCCACACATTTCTTACACGCTAATTAAAAAATTTGTTTTTTTTGAAACTTATATTTAGTTTCACGTTCCACATTACCCATGAACGAAAAACAAAAAACGATTGTCATTTTTGATGACGATGAGGACATCTTGTCTATCTGTAGTTATATCCTTGAAGAGCAGGGCTGGCAGGTTCACACGTTTACTGATTGTAACAATATCACCGATAAAGTATCCGCTATATCGCCGGATGTTATTTTAATGGATAACTGGATACCCGATGCCGGAGGCATAATTGCTACGCAGACACTTAAAAAGGATGAGGTATTAAAAAATATCCCGGTAGTTTATTTCTCTGCAAACAGCGACATACAACTGCTGGCAGACCACGCGGGCGCCGAAACCTATTTAGCCAAACCCTTTGACCTTGAGGAGCTGGAAAAAGTAATTAACTCTGTACTTGTAAAAACAATAAACAGTTAAATAACACTTAATAAAAAAAATCCATCTGGTAGCCAGATGGATTTTTTTTATTAATATGGACCGCCGCCCGGAGGAGGCCCATCATTGCCGCGACCGCCACCATTACCGCCACGGAAACCGCGGTTAGGCTCTGAAGGCGCTTTACCAGAGAATTTTTGAAGCCTGAATGTAAAGGTTAGCAGGAAGTACCGGCCAAGCCTGTTTACGTTGCTTTCTGTTCTTACAGACCCATTGTTTATCACAGAATAACCTGTATTTTCATTAAATATGTCATAGGCAGCTAAACGAACCGTTCCACGGTGATCTTTTAAAAACCGGCGCTCAAGGTAAGCATTAAAAATATTAGGATTTTTTATGGCAATACTACCTGAGTATCCATAGTTAAGCGTTTTTGTATAATCGTAACTAATTGTCCAATCCTTCCAAACATAGTTTTTTCCATTTATACCCAGGTCTATAGATTTAACGTTTGAACTTGGAACGGTATTTAATGAGTTATTAGTTTTATTCAAAGACAGGGTTGAGAATGCTTCTGCATCCACTATGTCATCAATATTAACCCTAAAACGTACTTGAGGAGATAGTGTTAATGTTTTTGCGATATTTTTAGCAATTGGAGTAAAATTATTTAGTGAATCTACGTCTTGCGAAAAGCCGATATTATTGGTATAAGCAACCTGTCCACCTACACGTAAAGTATATTTACGCTCACTCCATGGTTTAGAGTATATAAAATTTGCTCTTCCCTGATAGTAACCATCGGCATTTAAATAATTAATGAAGTTTGTGTTTTGCAAGTTCCTTAGAGAAGGATTTGCTGTTAATACAGCCTCATCAAAATCACGATAAGTAATGATGTTCTGTACTACTTTGTTATTTGTTTGAGTAAAGTTCAACCCAATCAAAAACATGTTGCCTGATTGAAAACTGAATGCATTATAACGCAATGAGAAATTATTTGTAAACTCTGGCCTCAAGTCAGGGTTACCCTGTACCGGATATAATGCATTACTAAAATCTGCAACCGGTTGTAATTGGCTAAAAGAAGGCTGATTGGCGCTACCATTATAATTAAATCTTAAAGCCTGGCTTCTGGAAAACGTATAATTAAAACTTGCGGCAGGCACAATATTAAAAGTATTAACCTTTGTAGACACATTGTTCATCAGGTTAATCCCTTCTAAATTGGCTGGCAATCCGCCTATACCCAATGTTAGGTTATACTTAGTTTCGATTATTCGATAATTAAGGCCAAAACGATGTGTTGTAAAAGTATAGTTATAATTATTGCTCAACAAGTCATATTTATGAAACCTGTTTCCAGTATATAGTGTATCTGTTTCCTTATCACTCGATGTAAAAGAGTGATTAAAAGCATAGTTAAGCTCCAGGTAAGATACTTTTCCTATTGGCTCCAAATAAGATACGTTAACACCATAAGAGTTGGTACGGCTATCTGTGTAAACATACTGATATGCAGGCACAGAACTAACACCTATAGTATATTTATTTATAGGATTGTCAAACTCATAACTTTTGACTGAACTTGCATTAAAGCCAATGTTTAAGTTACGTTTGGTACTCTTAAAGCGGTGGTTGAAAAAGCCAGAAATGCCATAGTTTGGTGATGATGTATTACTTACAGAGTTTGAAGTATAAGCCTTATTAATAACTTCCTGTCTTGTTGATGATACACTATCATAACTTGTTACATCGCTACCACTATAAGTAAAAGTTGGGGTTACCTTTAAGTAATTTAAGGTATCGGGCTTCCACTCTAAGTTAAAATTGAAACGATGATTGACTGGGTTAGTTGTAGTTTGGCTTATCTGATTGCTGGTGCTTCTTGTCGCAGAGCCATTCTCCTGAAATGTTGTTGAATTAGTAAACGTGGTATTATTTGTAAAACTGTAGCTACCATAAACCGATAACGTTTTCCCCCATTGATCTCTGTAATTTAAACCGATTGAATGCGCATCGGTTATACCATCACGGTTTACGGTTGAGCTTGATGAGCCTCGTGCTGCGTTCCGGCGTCCGCCCCCACCACCAAATCCGCCACCGCCACCTGTTGGGGTACCGTAGCTAAAGGTATTAACATTGGTATTGTTTATACTTCCTATAACAGAAATCTGCTGATCGCCTTTGAACTTAAAAAAGTTCAACAGGCCGATGTAGCGGTTATCATTATCAACACCCGGTTTTTTAGGCAAAAGATCTGAGCCGTCGCCGGCGGTAGCCTGGCCAAAGTAGCCATAGTTTTTATCCTTGCGGATAGTAAAGTTTAAGATCTTATCGGGCTCACCTGTTTTAATTCCTGTTAAATTGGCCTGGTCACCATAATCATCGATCACCTGAACACTTTCTATTACATCGGCCGGGAGGTTCTTTGTGGCACTCAATACATCTCCTCCAAAAAAATCTTTACCGTTTACCCGTACCTTTGTAACCTGTTTTCCCTGGGCTGTAACCGTTCCGTCTTTATCCACATCAAGCCCAGGTATTTTTTTCAATACATCTTCAATTGGCGCATTTTCGCGTACCTTATATGCACTTACGCTGTATTGAACAGTGTCTTCTTTAAAAACTACAGGGTTAACGCCAACAATTGTAACAGCACCCAGTTGTTTGGTAGCAGATTTTAGAATTATGGGGTCTAAAACCACCGGCTTATTATCAGGCTGAAGCGTATAATGTTTTATCAAACCATCATACCCTATTGATGTAATAACGAGCGTTATTTTATTGCCTTTAACTGATGGGAACGAAAACTTTCCGTTAACATCTGCAATGGTTACTGTACTGTCTCCAAGCTCATTTTTTAGCTTAATGTTGCTGCCTGGTAAAGAAAGCCTTGTTGAATCTACTATGGTACCACTTAACTGCCGGCTATTTTGAGCCTGCACATGGTAAATATTAAAGCAAATTAGTGCTAATATTAAATAAACGTATCTCATATTAATTGTAAAATAGGGGCATAAACTATCAAATGCATTTATTGTGCAAATGTTCACTTAATTGGCTTTAAATAATTAATAATCATAGCATTGTTACATTCATAGCCACAGGGTTAATACAATTGTTACATAAGTCATAAAAAAGGCCCTCCGGTCAGAGGGCCTCATTAATAATCTGTTATAATTGTTGTATTATTTCATAATCATTTAAGGTTAAATGCCGATGCTACCTGACTGAAATTTCGAACATTTAGGCCGGGATGAGTAACCGACAATGTACTAAGTGAAGTACCGGGAATTATTACGATCCTAAAATCAAGGCCAGAGTTTACGGTAAAGTTCGCTTTTATATTTACATACCCAACACCGTAGTTAGACACACTTAGGGCCCTGTCATTTTCACTATATGGCAGTGCATAATAGCCAGTGTTAGTACCGGTTACTTTAAAATATACAAATACTATCCCCCTGTCTACAATATCCTGGGTAATTGCCGGAACAGGCAATGTAGTGAAGCCCGTTAATGTAACTCCTCTGTTTTCAAGGATGAAACTTTGCACCTCAGCATCTTTACCATTCTGCCCGTTTGATCCGGCTGGTCCCTGCGGCCCCTGTGGTCCTTGTGGCCCCGCTGGACCCTGCGGGCCAGTAGCGCCCGTAGCTCCGGTTGCACCAGTAGGTCCTTCGGGGCCTGCCGGGCCTTGAGGGCCCTGTGGCCCTGCCGGCCCCTGCGGACCAGTAGCTCCGGTTGGTCCCTGCGGGCCCTGAGGGCCTTGCGGGCCTGTAGCTCCAGTTGCCCCAGTTGCACCGGTTTCACCCTGCGGACCTTGTGGCCCTGGCGTTGTAGATTTTTTACATGCGCTTATGCTCAGAAAGCAAAAAGCAATGGCAAGTACTATTAGTCTGTTTCTTCTCATATGGTTCAGATAAGTTAAGCTGTTTGTACGGGCATATTCACAATAAGTTTCAAATATATATTATCAAGAAAATATATTTCATTGCCCTGGATTAATTAACTGAATCACAGTTCACATCAGCTATCCACCATTGTTTAAAATTTGATTTACTTAACCGTAACTTTTGGCACGAAATTTTCGTTAGAAATTAAAAATCTTTAACCTATGGATAACTTAAGAGGGTCGTTGCACGCCAGGGTGCATAAATGGATGGACGCGATCGGCTTTAAGCTTAATTCGTCTCAAACAAGTAACAGAAGTAACGTTACTACTAACCATTATTTTTTTGAAACTTTCAACTTTTATGAAAGAGAAAAGGGTGATGATCATAATAAGGCCAAATTTTTATGCTTTGACACCTATGGCGAAAAAATAAATGTTAAAACCCTTTTAGATATACAAGCTGCTTTTTTTGAAAATATCAGTCAACTAAAATAAAAACAAGTGTTCAATTTTATATAAAGCCCGGTACGCATGCGCACCGGGCTTTCTTTATGTGGTTTAATATTCAAGCCCGTTCTCGTTCAGGTCTTCGTATATGCCTGTTTGGGGGCTCCCCGGCACATTAACAATTGGACGGGTTGGGTTAAGGGCTTCTTTTATTCTCAACCTTAAATCATCATAATGAGCCTTGATAATGGCATCACCACTTTTTGGCAGGCCAGCACTGATTTTAACAAGTTCGGCACGTACCATCGGCCTGATATCAGACAGCGATATATTTATAGGCGTTAAGCCCATATTGGCCAGTTGGGCGGATGTAACCCCGGGGAAGCTTCTGCTAACGTCTTCATTTAACAATACTTTAAGGTTTTCAATGTAGCCGCGTTGCAAGTTACGCTTAAAGGCATCCGGAGCGTTTTTTGAAAAAATACCGGCCCGAAGATCGGTCAGTAAGTTGTTAACCGTATAGGCACTCGCTCCGCTTTTTGTTTCGTTATCAAACATCCTGGCCAGGCGCGATGCATTAAGTACATTGGCAATAGCATTTACCTGTAAGGCTTTTATTCTGCCAATGGTTACACCATTATCAAATTTACTTAATTCGCGGCGATTGATTAGCCAGGCTGGTGTATTGAACAACTGTTCATTTAAAAACACCACTGCATCATGCTGAAGGTTTTTGTTTACGAATCCATAAATTGGCCCTTGCTGATCATAGGTTTTAAAGTTTTCGTTCATACCGCCAATGTTCATGGTAACATGGCCGATGTAACGATTAAACTGGCCTATCACTTCATTATATATTGTCTCCAGGTCATCGTAATCCTCTCCCGTTTGGAAAGTCCATTTTTCAATGTTAGGCAATATTCGTTTCAAGTTGGCAATACCATAACGGCTCGCCTTCATGGCATTGTCGCCAAGATCTTCACTTTGCAGGCGCGGGTCTATAGAAGTGCCCTGCCGGCCATAGTAATACAATGGATTTCCTGCTTTTTCCATAGTCCAAACATCCAGAATTTGTTTTTCCTGTTTTGGTGATTTATTGCCAGTGAAATAAGTATATCCCCATTTAACGGACCATAGGTCGTATTCACCAATTTGCGGATAAAGATGTGTAACACCATCGCCCGGTTGTGCTATATAGTTAAAGCGCGCATAATCCATTATGGATGGCGCGGTGCCATGCTTATCTGTAAAAGTTTTAGAGCGAAGTGAATCAACAGGGTAAGCGTAACTCGAACCAAAATTATGCGGCAAACCTAATGTATGCCCAATTTCATGAGAAGATACAAAGCGGATCAGCTCTCCCATCTGCTCATCGCTAAACTTCGCCATTCGTACATTAGGGTTAACAGCTGCTGTCTGGATAAAAAACCAGTTCCGAAGCAAGCTCATTACATTATGGTACCAGCCAACGTGGCTTTCTAAGATTTCGCCGCTGCGGGGGTCTGATATATGCGGGCCGTAAGCGTTTTGAACATCAGATGCGAAATATCTTAAAACGCTGTAACGTGCGTCTTCAGTACTAAATTCAGGGTCTTCTTTCGCAGTAGGCGCTACCTTGCCAACAATAGCATTCTTGAAACCCGCTGCTTCAAAAGCCTTGTTCCAATCATTTACCCCTGCAATTAAATATGGCACCCATTTTTTTGGTGTAGCCGGATCTATGTAGTAAATAATTTGTTTTTTAGGCTCAACCAGTTCGCCGCGTGCGTAAGCAGCTTCGTCTTTAGGCTCCAGCCTCCATCGATGGATGTAACCGGTACGCTCGGCCTTTTGAGCATCGGTGCCATAATCAACCTGCTGCTGGCCAAAAAACCCTACGCGGTTATCATTGAGGCGAGGCTTCATTGGGGTTTTCGGTAATAAAAGCATTGAAGTGTTTAGCTCGAACGTTAAAGCGGCCGTACTGTTATCAGTTGGTGATGCCCCTGCCCTGTACGTTTTAAGTGTACGTGTCTCGATGTTAATCGGGAAACTTTTAATGGTATCTATGAAAGATCGGGTATTATCTAATCCGGATATTTTATATTGCTTTTTAATATTATCTGAAATTCCTAAAGCGGCAACATCGCCATTATATAAATCTGTAACATCAATGAGTACGCCGGTAGTATCTTTATTGTAGGCTTTAATATCAAAGGATGCAAGTACTGCATCAAGGTTTGAGTTTTTAACCGATTGATACATATCGCTGGTGCTATCGGCACGTACAGAGTAGCTTGGCACCCTTACAAATATCTGCTTATCGTGCCGCTCCCATTTCCAAACCTGATCATTCAATTCTTCGCCGCCATATTGCTGGCCAAAAGATTTTAAACCTGCCGGTGTTTTTACAAAACGGGTAACAACCAGCATTTCGCGACCAATAAGGCTGTCTGGGATCTCAAAATAATATTTACCGTCTATTTTATAAGTAGCAAACAGCCCGCTATCTGCCTTGGCTTTACCTACCAGATCGCTAAACTTTTTTATCCCCTCTTTTTTACCTGTACCAATAGTAGCCGAAGCGCTTGAGCCGCCAGCCGTTGTGGATGTTTTTAAAGTAACCGTATGCTCGGCCTGCTTTTTAGAAGCGCAGGATGTAACTACGGTTGCAGCTACAAAAAAAGCTGCTTTCAGGTAAGTGTTTACCTGTAGATATTTGTTCATAGTTTAATTAATTAGCAGGGAGTAAAAATATGTAATTGCATTAAAACGCAACGCAATAAGTTTGTTACTAAATACGCCGTTTGAGTGTAAGAATAACACGATCGTACTTTTTATCGTGGTAAATTTCGAGCAGAAGGCTCCGTTCTGTGGTTTTAAAGAAAGCATCTATCTCTTCAGCGTTCATTTTTGAAACGGGCTTAAAATTAATAGAGGTTATTTCATCATCTTTAAGCAGGCCTATATCATCGGCAGGAGAGCCGGGGGCAACTCTGCCTATAATTAAGTGCGATAGGTTTTCTCCTGCAAGATAATATTCTATTCCGCTCATATCATGTTCAAATGGGGCTTTAAATGTATTATTAGGCTTGATATATAGTAGTCCGTTTGAATAATCAAAAACAAGGTTAAATTTTTTTAATATCCCCATACCAATGTTTCCGTCGCGGGGTACACTGTAGGTTCGTTGCACATAATCTTTATCCGGAAAAGAAGTAATTACATTACTTAGGTTATACTTACCTAATTGTAAGCTTTTTATCCGGCTTAGATACCCGGTTATAGGTCCGTTAAGCGCTACCCCCAGGTTTGCCGGTATATACTTTTCAGGCAACCCATATTTTTGTATCATGTTTTCTAATGATAGTGGATGCCCGGCCCCCAGATCAATAATGAACTTATTGTTTACAGTAGTCCCATCAGCAAGTGTGATCCGGGTTTGCAGGTAAGGTTTTTTGTCTTCTATTGAAATAGGTATTTTCTGGCTCCTCCTGAATGCTTTCAGATCTTTAGACCTGCTTACGGTTATTAAACTGTCGCTAAAGTTGATTTTGACGGCCAAGGCGCTAAAAAAGTCATAGCCTATTAAGCCATGCACCGGCATCCCTACATAACCTGATAAATTGAAAATGTCTTTTTTTAATATAGCTGCGGGGACTCCTTTACTGGTTAAACCTGGTATTTGTATATCCAGGGGTTGGGTGACTATTGCTTCAAAGGCATCGCCCTCACCCATCCCGCCCAGTTTTATTGTTCGGCGATTAGGGATATTGATAGAGTCTGTAATAGTATGGTCAGTAACTATCATTACGCCCACACCTGTATCTAATATAAAATTGTACGGGCCTTTATTGTTAATACGCAGCGTAATAATTACCATATTACGCATTAGCTTAAAAGGAATATTTACCCTTTTGGTATCTGCAATTAACTCAAAATACTGCGCCCTTGCCGATAAAAACAGGCAACACAAAATAAACGCAAGCCACACACGCTTGTAACTGACAAATATGGAAAGACCGGCCGACACCTGGTTACAATTGGAACTTAAAGCTACATTATTATTTTATAATAATAACATAGTTAAGATTTGATGAACAGGGATATCGGTCAACAGCTTAGAAATGTCGACAGACAACCGTTAAAGGGTTGGTTGTATTATGACTTCTGCTCTTTATCGTCGCATTTCAAATTACCTTGTAAATCCGGATTTTGAGGGGGAAGTTTGCTCACATTTTGTTCAACCTCTGTTTGCTGAATATGAACCGCGTACTCGGCCGGCTCTATATGGCTTCCTATAGCTTCCGCATATACTTGCGTAAACTCCGCGCCTATATACAATATGGCTGATGTATAGTAGATCCACACGAGGATAACAATTAACGATCCTGCAGCACCATAAGTAGAGCCTTGTGCCGTATAGGTAATATACAAGCTTATAATGTATTGCCCCAACATAAAAAGAACTGCTGTAAACATTGCACCAGAGCGCACATCCTTCCATTTTATTTTAACATCGGGCAAAAATTTGAATATTATACCAAACAGTACAGATATAACAACAAAGGATATAAAGAGGTTAATGCCTTTAATTAAAAGTTCGGTTACCTCTGGTAAAAAGCGGGTAATCCTTTCCTGCAAAGCAGACATTAACAAATTCACGACCAGCGAGGCCAGCAGCAAAAACCCTAAACTAATGATTAGAGAAAAAGACAAAAATCTGTTTTGAAGCATTTTTACCCAACCCTTTTTAGGTTTTGCTTTTACCCTCCATATGATGTTTAACGAATCCTGTATTTCAAGAAAAATGCTACTGGCACCAACCAATAAGGTAACAACGCTTATAACTACGGCCAAGCCTGTTTTTCCTGAAAATTGCAAGCCTTTTAGCATGTCTTGTATTTGAAGTGCAGCTTTGGAGCCCACATAATGTTCTATTTGTGGATAAAGCCTGTTAGTTGCAGCATCGGGGCCTAAAAAAAGTCCGGCTAAGGATATTATAAGTATTAACAAAGGTGCTATAGAAAACACAGTGTAGTAGGCAAGTGAGGCGCTGAATTTTAAACCATTATCATTAGAAAAGCCGCTAAATGTGGCCATAATTACTTTCCCAAACTGTTTTAAATACTCTTTGCTAAAAAATTTCATGTTAAAATAAAATATATTTGTTACTACAGTGCTCTATCAGATAACACCGTTTTATGAAAATTGTATTAAAATCAGCCAACTTTTTTAAGTTGACGCTATTTTGTTTGTTAATAAGCAATTATGATGCCTTAGCACAAAAGACTACAATTTACCTGATCAGGCATGCCGAAACAGAAGTGACGTTGCCACCGCCTCAGGACCCTGTATTGAGCACGGCCGGGCAAAAAAGAGCAGAAGCTATTGTAAAAGAATTAAAAGGTAAGCACATTAAAGCTATTTATATTACCAGCTTTAAAAGGAGCGGCTTAACAGCAAAGCCATTGGCCTATAAGCTTAAACTACTGCCACGCATTTATGCAAGCGATAGCCTTGGTTTAAAGCAGTTTGCAAAAAGTATCCTTAAAAACTTCCAGGGCAGCAATGTGCTTGTTGTCGGACACTCAAATACCTTGATGCCATTGCTTAATTATCTTGGGGTTAATGCTCCGTTTGCAGCATTAAGCGAACAGGATTATGATATGCTATTTACCGTAACTGTAAAAGACAACCAATTACCCAAGCTTGATATAGCTTATTACGGCGATCAGCATCATGAAAACCAAATACCCGATATTTATTTGCCGGAAATCAATCACCCCGAAACAGTAAGACCGTTTTATTAATTATTAGTGATTTGACACCACAAGCAGGTCCAGATCTTTACTTGCAATATTAAACCGCTCGCCAAGATATTTATTGGTTAACTGGCCCTGATATATGTAAACCGCTTTACGTATGCCGGCTTTTTGCCATATAACGTTTTTCAGGCTCCCCATTTCGCCAATATCTACCAATATAGGTGCGAATATATTGGTAAGGGCATATGTAGCTGTGCGTGCTACGCGCGAAGCGATATTTGGAACGCAATAGTGTATCACATCATATTTACGGAATACCGGATGAGTATGGTTGGTAACTTCCGAGGTTTCAAAACAGCCACCCTGGTCTATACTAACATCAATGATCACAGAATTGGGCTTCATACGGCTCACGGTAGCTTCTGAAACAATGCATGGGCTGCGGCCGTCTTCAGCCCTGATGGCGCCGATGGCAACATCGCAGGTGGTGATTGCTTTTTCGAGCACTATGGGTTGCACTACGGAGGTAAACACACGTGCCCCGATATTATTTTGCAGGCGGCGGAGTTTATAGATAGATGGATCGAACACCTTTACTTCGGCTCCTAAGGATATAGCCGTACGGGCGGCATACTCACCTACCGTACCTGCGCCAAGTATCACAATTTCTGTTGGCGGAACGCCGGTTATTCCCCCCAGCATCAGCCCTTTGCCTTCAAAAATATTGCTCAGGTACTCGGCAGCTATCAAAACCGATGTTGCCCCTACAATCTCGCTCATGGCGCGCACAACAGTGAGCGAGCCTCCTTCGTCCTCAAGGTGCTCAAAGCACAGGGCGGTTATTTTTTTATTTATAAGCGCATGCAGGCACTCGGCTTTCATGGTTGATACCTGCAGGGTTGATATCAGTAGCTGCCCGGGTTTCATCATGGCAATTTCGTCCATGGTGGGGGGCGCTATTTTGATAACAATATCTGCCTCATAAACCTTCTTGGTATCGTAAACTATTTGAGCCCCCTGCTCGCTGTAATTATTGTCGGTAAAGTTTGCGGCCTGTCCGGCGTTGCTTTCCAGCAGTACATCATGGCCGTTGTTTACCAGCAGGGCTACTGACAAGGGAGTAAGCGCAATGCGGTTTTCCTGAAATGAGATCTCTTTTGGAATACCTATGTAAAGTTTCTTTTTGCTGCTTTTAACCTCAAGCATCGATTCCTGGGGCTGCAGCATTGCCTGCCTGGCAACACTTGAAAACCCACTGTATTTCCCTGAACTCATTTTTTACTTGGTTTTTCCGGCTGATGAAGATAATAAAAAAAGCCGCTTTATGCTAAATGTTTTCGATACACAACTGTCGCTTTTGTTCTTCAAGTATGTGAATACGCACACCTGTATAAAACTCGGGCACAAGATCAGCGATTTTCTCCGGCCACTCAATAAAACAATAATTTCCCGAATAAAAGTACTCCTCATATCCCATATCAAGCGCCTCGTTATGGTGCTTAAGGCGATAAAAATCAAAATGATATACAGGGCCATCAGCGCTCCTGTACTCGTTCACAATAGAAAATGTTGGGCTGGTAACATCATCTGTTACACCAAGTGATCTGCATAGCGCTTTGATCAGCGTGGTTTTACCCGCGCCCATTTCACCATAAAAAAGGAATATCCGGTTATCACCCGCTGCTTTAAGTATTTCTGCGGCGGCACCTTTCAGGTCAGCTAAGGTTGTGGTTTGTATTTCCATGCGTTAAAAATACAATGCTGCTTTTAAAGCAAAAACAGCAAAGCGTACTCTACTTATTTAGTTCCGTAAGTAACTATCGGGATTATCATTTCCTCCAGGGATATGCCCCCGTGCTGAAAAGTTTCGTTGTAAAAATTAACGAAATGATTATAGTTATTGGGGTAAACAAAATAGCTGTCGCTTTTGGCGAATACAAAACTTGAGCTTACATGCAGCTTTGGTAACTGGGCATCATGCGGGTTACGTATATGGAATACTTCCTTGGCATTGAAATTTAAATTTTTTCCCTGTTTATAACGCAGGTTGGTATTTGTATTTCGGTCGCCAATTATTTTACTCGGATTTTTAACCCTGATAGTCCCATGATCGGTGGTGATAACAACTTTCACCTGTTTTTGCGAAAGATACTTTAACAGGTCGTACAGTGGCGAATGCTCAAACCACGATAGCGTTAACGACCGGTAAGCGGCATCATCACTTGCCAGCTCGCGTATCATCTGCATATCTGTGCGGGCATGGCTAAGCATGTCTACAAAGTTGTAAACTACCACATTTAGCTCATTATTCATCAGATTATTTACCGATTCGTTAAGCGCGCGGCCTTCGTCAATATTCAATATCTTATGATAAGAATGCTTAACATCACGGCGTAAAACCCGCTTAAGATGATCTGCCAGAAACTCGGCCTCATATAGGTTTTTACCGCCCTCATCCTCGTCATTTTGCCACATCTGCGGGTAACGGCTTTCCATTTCAAGCGGCATCAGGCCCGAAAATATGGCGTTACGTGCATATTGTGTGGCAGTAGGCAATATGCTGTAATAAGTGTCTTCTTCCTCCAGCCTGAAGTACTCTGAGATCAGCGGGTTGATAATCCTGAACTGGTCGTACCGCAGGTTATCTATCAAGATAAAAAACACTGGCACGTTGCTGCCCTCCAGGCGTGGAAAAACTTTCTTTTTAAACAGCTGTGGCGAATTGATAGGCGCATCCTCAGGGCTTTTCAGCCAGTTCAGATAATTCTTTTCAACAAACTTGCAAAACTGTACGTTTGCTTCGGCTTTTTGCAAGGTAAGTATTTCGTGCATACCGCTGTCCTGCAATGCCTCAAGCTCCAATTCCCAGTAAATCAGTTTTTTATATACCTCTACCCATTCCTGGTAACTCAGGTTATCATTTAGTGTCATGCCCAGCGTGCGAAAGTCCTGCTGGTAGGCCATAGTAGTTTTCTCTGTAACCAGGCGTTTATTCTCAGTCAGTTTTTTTATAGTGAGCAATATCTGCTTCGGATGTACAGGCTTTATCAGGTAGTCGTCAATTTTCGAGCCTATCGCATCTTCCATCAGGTACTCTTCTTCATTTTTGGTGATAAGTACAATAGGTACATCGTTATTGATGTTTTTAATTTCCGATAATGTTTCAAGTCCGGTAAGGCCCGGCATATTCTCATCCAAAAACACCAGATCGTAAAAGTTCTTTTTAAATTCATCTACGGCATCGTTCCCATTGGTAACAGTAGTAACCTTATACCCTTTTTCATTAAGAAAAAGAATATGCGGTCTCAGTAGATCAATTTCGTCATCGGCCCATAAAATTGTGGTGTCCTGCATAATATATTTAATTTTACCACCCTATAACCTATAGGTTGTATAATTTGTTGTAAAATTATGCAAAGGATTAACATTTATTAACAAAAACCGGGTGCTTGTTTTGTCATATTTAGGCACCTTTGCAGAAAACTACCCTTTTTGAATAAGAAAAAAATAATAAACGATCCTGTTTACGGCTTCATCAGCATTCCAACAGAGCTGGTTTACGATCTGATAGACCATCCTTACTTTCAGCGCCTGCGCTATATCAAACAGCTGGGCATGACTCACCTGGTTTACCCCGGGGCATTGCATACACGCTTTCATCACGCTCTTGGAGCTATGCACTTAATGGGGCTGGCTATAGAAACGTTGTGCAATAAGGGTGCAGATATATCTCCCGAAGAGAAAGAGGGGCTTTTAATTGCAATTTTACTGCATGATGTTGGCCATGGCCCGTTCTCACATGCTTTGGAGCACACTATAATTGAAGAAATAAGCCACGAGGATATTTCTATCCTTTTGATGAATAAGCTTAATGAAGAATTCGGCGGAAGGCTTTCGCTTGCCATAAGCATTTTTAGAGGCACCTACTCCAAACGGTTTTTACATCAACTTGTAAGCAGCCAGCTGGATATGGACCGCCTTGATTACCTTAACCGAGATAGCTTTTTTACCGGTGTTTCTGAAGGGGTAATCAGCTCTGACCGTATTATAAAAATGCTGGTTGTTAAAGATGATAGCGTGGTAATTGAAGAAAAGGGTATCTACTCGATTGAAAAGTTTTTAATTGCACGCCGCCTGATGTACTGGCAGGTATATCTGCATAAAACGGTTATTGCTGCCGAGCAGTTGCTTTGTAAAATATTTAACCGTGCCCGCGAACTGGCTTTAAAAGGCATGCGCTTTCAGCTAACGCCTGCTTTAAGCTATTTTTTAGATAATGAAATAAATAAACAGGAGTTTATAGCTAACCCGGAACACCTTAAAGTTTTTGCCTTGCTGGATGATACCGATGTAATGGCTGCAGTAAAAATATGGGCTGGCAGCAAAGACTGGGTTTTAGCAACCCTTTGCCATAACTTTATTAACCGAAAGCTTTATCATGTAGATATATCGTCAACAGCCTTTGAACAAAAGACTGTTGATGAGTTAACAGAAAAGGCTGGTAAGTTATATAACATATCACGATACGAAGCTTCATATTTTGTTTTTACGGATAGCATCAGAAACAATGCTTATAACAAAGGAGATGGAAATATTCATATACTTAAAAAGGACAACAGCATTATTGATATAACACTTGCCAGCGACAACTCAAACCTGGAGGCCTTGTCAAAAACAGTGAAAAAACACATCCTGTGTTACACCAAAAGCTTGGTTTAAACGTATAATGCCTAAAACTTAATAATTTGTTGCTTTAGTTTTAACATTTAACTTTGTACGATGCAATTTACTGCCAGGGATATAGCCTTAATGCTAAACGGTACGGTTGAAGGTGACGCTGATGTTACCGTTGATCAACTGGCCAAAATTGAGGAAGCAAAAAGTGGCTCGCTTTCGTTTTTAGCTAACCTTAAATATGAGCAGTATTTGTATACAACCGGCGCCTCTATCGTTATCATCAACAATAATCAGCAGCTTACCGCTGCGGTTAAAGCCACACTTATACGTGTAGAAAACGCTTACAGCGCCTTTACCTTACTGTTAGAAAAATATAACACTTTTAAGCTTTATAAAGAAGGTGTAGAACAGCCCTGCTTTATACATGAATCCGCGCAGGTAGGCAGCAAGGCATATATTGGCGCTTTTGCATACATTGGCCAGAATGTTAAAATTGGCGATAACTGCAAAGTTTACCCTAATTGTTATATTGCAGACAATGTATCACTTGGAAACAATGTTACGTTGTTCCCTGGTGTCAAAGTTTATTTTGATTGTTCGATTGGCGATAATGTTACCATACATTCTGGTGCTGTTATTGGTAGCGATGGGTTTGGTTTTGCCCCTAACCCGGATGGAAGCTATACCAAAATAGCACAAATTGGCAATGTTATAATAGAGGATGATGTTGAAGTAGGAGCAAACACTACGATTGACCGGGCTACCATGGGGTCGACAGTTATACGCAAGGGCGCAAAAATTGACAACCTGGTACAAATAGCCCATAATGCAGAGGTGGGCAACAACACCGTTATTGCTGCTCAATCAGGCATATCCGGCAGTACCAGAATTGGCGCGCGAGTAGTTATTGGCGGGCAGGTAGGTTTTGCTGGCCATTTAACTATTGCTGATGGCAGCCAGTTTGGTGCACAAACCGGCATCAACAGCTCTATAAAAGAGGCTAATAAACAGTGGGGAGGCTCGCCTTATTTACCCTATAAAGACTATCTTCGGGCGCATGTTAATACCCGCCGCCTGCCTGAGCTTGAACAAAGGGTAAGGGAGCTTGAAAAACTAATAAAAGATTTAAAAAAAGATGCGCAGTAACATTCGTTTGCAAATGGCCTGTCTCTTGCATAACAACCGAATGAGCTAATGAGCAATGATTTATACAAAATGAATGTAAAACAACGTACAATTAAAGCACCTGTATCTATTTCGGGAGTTGGCCTGCATACCGGCCAGAACGTTACCATGACCTTTAACCCAGCCCCTGAAAAACACGGCTATAAATTCCGCCGGATAGATTTGCCCGGTCAGCCGGTAATTGATGCGGACTGTGATAATGTAACCGATACATCTCGCGGTACCACCCTTACTCAAAATGGAGCAAGCGTTAGCACTGTTGAGCATGTGCTTGCAGCCCTTGTAGGCCTGGAAATTGATAACGTACTGATAGATATGGATGCCCAGGAAACCCCCATAATGGATGGCAGCTCTATTCAGTTTATCAACGCTATAGAAGAAACAGGTTTGGTGGAGCAGGAAGCAGATCGCGAATATTATCACATCCCTTACAACATTCATTATTCCGAGCCCGACCGCAAGGTAGACATGGTTGCAATGCCGCTCGACGGCGATTACCGCTTTACTTGTATGGTTGATTATAACTCCCAGGTATTAGGAAGCCAGCATGCCACCATATCTACTTTAAAAGAGTTTAAAAGGGAAATTGCCTCAAGCCGAACATTTTGCTTTTTGCATGAACTGGAAATGCTGGTAAAGCATGACCTGATAAAAGGCGGAGACCTTAACAATGCCATTGTTGTTGTTGATAAGGATGTTGACCAGGACGAATTGAAACATCTGGCCAAACTTTTCAACCGTGAGGATATTAATGTTGCGCCCCAGGGCATACTCAACAATATCGAGCTACGTCATCAGAACGAGCCGGCGCGGCACAAATTACTGGACATGATTGGCGACCTGGCCCTTGTTGGTGTACCACTTAAAGGCCATATCATGGCTGCAAGGCCGGGCCACGCTGCAAACGTAGCATTTGCTAAAAAAATAAAGTCGCTTATTAAGAAAGAGCGGAGCCGTAAACATATAAAGGTGTATGACCCAAACATGAAGCCGGTTTACGATACTGTGCAGATCATGGAAATACTGCCGCACCGCCCGCCCATGCTGTTGGTAGATAAAATATTGGAGCTTACTAAAACGCACGTAGTGGGGCTTAAAGGGGTTACCATGAACGAACCTTTTTTTGCCGGCCACTTCCCTGGCGCACCGGTTATGCCGGGCGTATTACAGATAGAAGCCATGGCCCAAACCGGAGGTATCCTGGTATTAAACACGGTGCCAGATCCTGAAAACTATCTTACGCTGTTCCTTAAAATAGAAAATGCCCGTTTTAAAGACAAGGTTTTACCCGGAGATACGTTAATATTCCGTTGCGACCTGATTGCTCCTATCAGACGGGGTATTGCCCAAATGAAAGGCATTGGTATGGTTGGTGAAAAAATTGTTGTAGAGGCCGAGCTGATGGCGCAAATTGTAAAATATAAGTAATAGCATGATACAGCCGTTAGCATATATACACCCACAGGCAAAAATTGCAGATAACGTAGTTATTGAACCCTTTGTAACTATTCATAAAGATGTTGAGATAGGCGAAGGCAGCTGGATTGGCTCCAACTCTGTTATAATGGATGGCGCGCGCATTGGTAAAAATTGCCGCGTTTTTCCTGGAGCGGTGGTTTCAGCCCCTCCGCAGGATTTAAAATACAAAGGCGAACCCAGTACCGTAACTATTGGCGATAACACGGTTATCCGCGAGTGTGTTACGCTTAACAGAGGAACGGCCCTCGATAAAAACACCACTACAATTGGCAGTAACTGTCTTTTAATGGCATATGTGCACGTAGCACATGATTGCGTTATCGGCGATAATGTTATTATAGCCAACAGTGTACAGCTTGCCGGCCATATTAATGTTTATGACCACGCTTTTATAGGTGGAACATCTGCGGTGCACCAATTTGTTGAAATAGGTGCCCATAGTATGATATCCGGAGGATCCTTAGTTCGTAAGGATGTGCCCCCTTACACTAAGGCCGGCCGCGAACCATTATCCTACATTGGTATTAACTCAGTTGGCCTACGCCGTAGAGGTTTCTCTGCCGAAACCATCAATGAAATACAGGAAATCTATCGCATAATTTTCCTCAAAAAATATAATGTTACTAAAGCGCTCGATATTATAGAGGCTCAATTCAGCCCCACCATAGAGCGGGACGAGATCATCAATTTCGTGCAAAATTCACAACGGGGTATTATGAAAGGATTTGGTACGGTATAATTAAATGACCATGGCCTATGGCCCATGGTCCATGGTCATATATGAACATCACCCTTAATAAGATTGGCCGCCGTTTCAACCGCGAATGGATATTTAAAAATATCGACTATTCATTCCACCAGGGAGAAAGCTATGCAATATTAGGTGCAAACGGATCTGGAAAGTCAACACTGCTGCAGGTTTTAAATGGTAGCCTTACACCATCTGCCGGTAAAATAACTTATAATGATGGAACTGCTGAGATTGAAGCAGAAAACATACATCGCCATTTAAGTCTGTCGGCCCCATATTTAGAGGTTATTGAAGATTTTTCATTGAATGAGATGATTAATTTTCACTTCAAATTTAAGCTGTATAAGGCGGGTATGGATAAGCAGGCGGTAACAGATCTCCTGAACCTGCAGGGCAGTCATAACAAGCAAATCAAACACTTTTCTTCGGGGATGAAGCAGCGTTTAAAACTGGCGCTGGCTTTTTGTTCAGACACTCCTTTATTAATGCTTGATGAGCCAACCTCTAACCTGGATACGCAGGGGATAGACTGGTATCTGAGCCTGATTGAGCAATTCAGCAGTGGCCGCCTTACTATTATATGTTCAAACCAGCAACATGAGTACGGCTTTTGTAAAAAGCATATCAGTATTGCTGATTATAAAAGCTAAAACGTTATATAACAAGCCACTGTTGCATTTGCTACTTTGGTTCCAGATACCTAATTTTGCACGCTCAATTATAAATAACATGGCAAAAGCATCTGACGTAAAAAATGGAAATATACTTCGCTTTAACGGCGAACTTGTACAAGTAGAAGAGTTCATTCACCGCACCCCTGGCAACCTGCGTGCGTTTTACCAGGCGCGTATGCGTAATGTAAAAACCGGCAAGCTGGTTGAGTATCGTTTTCGTACAGATGAAGAGGTTGATATTGCCCGTGTAGAAACCAATGATTACCAGTATTTATATGAAGATGGCGACTCGCTGGTTGTGATGGATAATACAACTTATGACCAGCACAATGTCCCCAAAACATTATTTGGCCCTGCTGTTAAGTTTTTAAAAGAAGGCATGAACGTAATTGTTGCTTTTGAAAGCGACGAGGCTATTATGGGTCAGATTCCGGGGTCTGCAGAATTAGAAATCACTTACACCGAGCCTGCTGTTAAAGGCGACACCTCAAGCGGCGCCTTAAAAATGGCAACTGTTGAAACCGGTGCCGAAATCAGGGTGCCATTATTTATAAACATAGGAGACAGGGTTAAAGTTGATACAGCTACCGGCTCGTATGTAGAACGTGCAAAAAGCTAAGCAACGTTTCAATATTATATTAAAAAAGCCGCTTAATGATTTATTAAGCGGCTTTTTAATATAATTTATAATCTAAATTATTTCATTCCTTTTTGAATAGCTTCAATTTTTGCCAGGTGAGTCTTAACAGTTGGCAAAGTTTTGGTAGCAAAAGCCATTAGTTCGGTATCTTTGCAATTTTTTGATGCGTCCTCTAACATAGCTACCACTTTTTTGTGGCCGTCTACCATTGCGTCAACATAAGCCTTGTCAAAATCTTTCCCTGTTTTTGAACTCAGCTCCTGCTCTTTTTGTTGATGCTCTGCATCTGGGGCTGTAGGTAAAGTAATGTTTTTGGTTTTAGCAATTGCCATTAACTCTTCATTGGCTTTGGTATGGTCCATTACCATCATTTGGCCAAACTCTTTAACTTGCGGGTCAACTGCTTTTTCTGATGCCAGCTTACCTAAAGCTACTTCTGCCATCCCAGCGTTAGCTGCATCAGTGGCAAATTTTGCATCCATCTCATTTACGGCAATACCTGTAGATCCGTCGGTGGTAGTGTCTTTAACTGCGTTTACACTGTCTGCGGTGTCTTTACTGTCTTTTGCGCTATTGTTACACGCCTGGAATGATAGGGCTGCGATAGCCATCATTGCCACAAAACTTAATTTTTTCATTTTGATAGGTGTTTTTAGTTTTTGTATGGTATTAACAAATATTCCCTCATTTGGTTTTAAGTGCTGACTTACAGCGCAGCTATATTTGTAATAAACTTTTATTATTTTTGGCCTATAAATAAATAAAACATGAATTTTCCGGCAGAATTAAAATACACAAGCGACCACGAGTGGGTAAGAGTTGAAGGCAACGAAGCTTATATAGGCATAACCGAGTTTGCCCAGGGCGAATTAGGAGACATCGTTTACATTGATATCAACACTGTTGGTCAGGACGTTACAAAAGAAAGCGTATTTGGTACTGTTGAGGCTGTAAAAACAGTTTCAGACCTGTTTATGCCCATTGACGGGACAGTTTTAGAAGTAAACAGCAAACTGGATAGCCAGCCGGAATTGGTTAATACAGATCCTTATGGCGAGGGATGGATGGTAAAAATCAGCCTGAAAAACCCTGCTGATGTGGAAACCCTTTTAGATGCTGAAGCGTATAAAGGCATTATTGGGCAGTAATGAAAAATACAATTAAATACTATTGGCCTACTGTTTTGTGGGCCTTTTTTATTTTGTTACTGTGCAGTATACCCATTAGTATAAAAGAAGGGCGCGGCATATTTTTTACCGGCTTTGATAAACTTGTACATTGCGGGCTTTTTTTTGTGCTTTCGGTATTGTATTGTGCCGGCAGCATCAGAAAATGGCATACAAGCTCTATACGAATAGAAATAGCGGTAAAAAACACTATTGTTTTACTTAGCTATGGCGCTTTCATAGAGGTACTTCAGTCGCGGGTTTTTACCTGGCGAAGCGGTGATTGGAATGATCTACTGGCTGATACTATAGGTGGGTGTATGGGAATTTTTGCAGTATTAGTAACCAGTAACGCAATCAATCATACAAATGAAAAAAGTTAAGACCATGCTCGCGGCACTATTAGTTCCAATTACGCTTTCATCATGCGGCATCTTTAAAAAGGATTGCGGCTGCCCTCATTTTGGTAGTTTAAAAACTGCTACCAAACCTCATATTTCTTAACTTTTTACCTTAGTTAATAATCTCCTTATTTGGATTTGTTTTAAATAAGCGTACATTTGTAGTCTAAAAACTGCAAAATGACGCTGGAACAGCTTGAAGTTGGAGAGACAGGAATTGTAAAAGAATTTACAGACCTGGAAATGTCTGTAAAGCTTATGGAGATGGGATGCCTGCCAGGCGAAACCGTCAAAATTGCCCGAATCGCTCCACTTGGCGACCCTATTGCTATTCAAGTATCAGGCTATCAGCTAAGTTTGCGCAGGTTTGAAGCATCAACCATTATTTTGCAATAGTCGTCTCATTCATTGAAAGCTGATATCAGAGTAGCGCTTGTAGGAAACCCAAATACTGGCAAATCCACCCTTTTTAATGCATTAACCGGCTTAAATCAAAAAATTGGAAATTTTCCGGGAGTTACTGTTGATAAAAAAGTGGGCTATTCTATTCTTTCAGATGGCCGCCGCGCCGAGATAATTGACCTTCCGGGAACCTACAGCCTTTACCCGAAAAGCAAAGATGAATCGATAGTTTTCTCAGTACTTGCCGAAAAAGGCTCTGATCTTACACCGGATTTGATAGTGGTTATCCTGGATGCAACCAACCTTAAACGTAACCTGCTTTTGTATACACAGGTTGCCGACTTAAAGATACCTGTTGTTATCGCCCTTAATATGATGGACATGGCATCTAAGGCAGGGATCGAAATAGATATTAACCTATTATCACAACGCCTGGGGGTGCCGGTTGTACCCATTGCTGCCCGTAAACAGGAAGGCATTGATGACCTTAAGCAGGTAATGGCCTACACCAATGCAGTGCCTTTACAAGTAGACAGTATCGACGTACGCGCAATTGCTCCTGCTTTAATAGCAGATATCAGCGAAGAAGTTGATACAGATAACCCTTACTTTGCTTTGCAGCTTGCACACCAGCATGAGCATCTCAAATTTTTAACACCCGCACAAAGCGACCGTATTGAGCAGCTTGAGCAAAAGCACTCATTTCATTCTCAAAAGGCCCAGGCGACAGAAACCGTTGCACGTTATAACTACATTAACGATGTGTTGTACGATACTGTACAAACGCCGGAAACAGCGCATGAGGAAAGCCTGAGTAATAAAATAGACCACATACTTACTCACAAAGTATTTGGCTTTATTATTTTCATGGCCATCCTGCTTTTTATCTTCCAATCAATCTTCGCGTGGTCCGAGTACCCGATGTCGCTGATTGAAAATGGCTTTGTTTGGGCCGAAGGTATACTTAAAGATATATTACCTGCTGGCCCCCTGGCCGATCTTTTAATTGATGGTGTTGTAGCCGGGCTTAGCGGTGTATTGGTTTTTATCCCTCAGATTGCCATTTTATTTGCTTTTATATCAATACTTGAGGATACCGGCTATATGTCGCGTGTTACGTTCATGATGGACAAGATAATGCGAAAAGTAGGGCTCAACGGCAAATCGGTAGTGCCGCTTATTGGTGGCTTTGCCTGTGCTGTTCCTTCTATCATGAGTACCCGTACCATCGAAAACTGGAAAGATCGAATGATCACCATCATGGTCACCCCTTTGGTTGCATGCTCGGCAAGGTTACCGGTTTATACCTTACTTATTGCTTTAGTTGTTCCCAATAAAAACGTATGGTGGATATTTAACCTGCAGGGCCTTGCGCTTACCGGCATGTATGTTTTAAGCCTTTTCTCTGCTGTCATCGTTGCCTTTGTAATGAAGTTTATTTTGAAAGCGCGCGAACGTGGGTATTTCATAATGGAATTGCCGGTCTATCGTATGCCGCGCTGGCGAAATGTGATATTTTCCATGTATGAGCGCTCTAAAACATTTGTGCTGCAGGCGGGTAAGGTAATCATAGCTGTATCTATCATCCTGTGGGTGCTGTCAAGCTACGGGCCGGGAAATCGCTTTGAAAGAATAGAACAAAAATATGGCCAGCCGCAGGTTACAAAAACCATGACACCCGACAGCCTTAACCGTGTTATTGCTACCGAGAAACTGGAAAATTCATATGCCGGCGTACTGGGCCACGTTATTGAGCCCGTTATCAAGCCTTTAGGTTTCGACTGGAAGATAGGCATCGCCCTTATAACCTCATTTGCTGCCCGCGAAGTCTTTGTAGGTACCATGGCTACTATTTACAGTGTAGAAGGCGATGCTGATCGTATCGACTCTGTGCAGGATAAGATGCGCAATGCCCGGAACGCTGATACCGGCCAACCAGTATTTACTTTAGCAGTGGCCTTTTCATTAATGATGTTTTACGCTTTTGCCATGCAATGTGCAAGTACGGTGGCCGTTGTTTATCGTGAAACAAAAGACTGGCGCTGGCCTGCGGCACAGTTTGTTTACATGACAACCCTTGCTTATATAGCCGCATTTACGGTTTATCACCTGCTTAAATAGTCCTCTTTTACATCCCTGGTCATTGTGTTATATAACACAAATATCACATTGTTTATATATTGAAAATGTGATATTTGCTTTTTACTCAAACTACATACTATGAATAAAAGACTATTGCTTGCCTTAAGCTTAGCTACATTTGTATTAGCGTCGGTTGCCCAAACACCAAAGGCAACTAATGCCGTATCCGTTTTACCTCGTCCAAAACTGGTTGTAGGCATCATGGTGGACCAGATGCGATGGGATTATTTATACCGGTTTTATGACCGTTATTCTGCAGGCGGTTTTAAGCGCATGCTTAACGAGGGCTTTACTTGTGAGAACACTCAAATACCTTACATTCCAACATTTACTGCCGTTGGCCACTCTACTGTTTATACTGGGTCTGTACCCGCTATACATGGCATTGCAGGTAATGATTTTATTGACCAGCGAACAGGTAAAATGATGTATTGCGCCGGCGATACCACTGTTAGTGCGGTAGGCAGCACATCAAAAGCAGGCCAGATGTCGCCAAGAAACCTTTTGACGAGCACCGTTACCGATGAGCTTAAACTGGCCACCAACTTCCGCTCAAAAGTAATTGGTATTGCACTTAAAGACCGTGGCGGTATTTTGCCTGCCGGGCACGCAGCCAATGCAGCCTACTGGTTTGATGATGCAAACGGCAGCTGGATAAGCAGCACTTACTACATGACGGACCTGCCTGCATGGGTAAAAAGCTTTAACGCCGGTAAACCTGCCCAAAAATATTTAGACAAAGACTGGAATACGCTTTACCCAATTGAAACTTATGTACAAAGCGCACCAGACAACAGCCCGCGCTATGAAGGAAAATTTGGAGGTACCGATGCACCAACCTTCCCAATAAAAACATCGGCTTTATATAAAGGCAACGCAGGCATGGTACGCTCTACACCATTTGGCAACAGTATGACGCTTGACCTGGCAAAGGCAGCGGTAGATGCCGAAAACCTTGGCAAAAATGTAGTAACCGACTTTTTAGCCGTTAGCCTTTCCTCAACAGATTATGTAGGCCACCAGTTTGGGCCAAACTCGGTTGAAGCAGAGGACACCTACCTGCGCCTGGACAAAGACCTGGCCGCTTTCTTAACTTATCTTGACGGCAAGGTAGGCAAAGGCAATTATACCGTATTTTTAACAGCCGATCATGGTGCCGCCCACAATCCTAACTTTCTTATCGATCATAAAATACCTGCCGGCATTTGGAACGCTTCTGCAGCAACTACTTTATTGAACAAAACGCTTGAGGATAAATATAAAGTTAAAAACCTGGTGCTTAGCTTAAACAATTACCAGGTTAACTTTAATAATGCTGCAATTACATCAGAAAAGCTTAATGAAGATGCATTAAAGGCCGATTGCATGCTCCTTTTGCAAAAGCAGCCGGAAATTGCTTACGCGGTTGATATGCAACATGCCCAAACAGCTACGATTCCGGAGGAGCTTCGCCAACGTATACAAAATGGTTATAACGTTGAGCGCAGCGGTACTATACAAATTGTACTTAAACCGGGCTGGTATGATGGCCATGGCCAAACAGGCACCACTCACGGCACCTGGAACCCTTATGATGCCCATATCCCATTGTTATTTATGGGTTGGGGCATTAAGCATGGCAGCATTGCCCGCGAAACATATATGACAGACATAGCACCTACAGTTGCCCAGCTTTTACACATACAAGCGCCTAATGGCAATATTGGTACAGCTATCGGTGAGGTACTAAAACAATAAGGATAACCCCAAAATAAAGAAGGTGCGGTAGTCCGCACCTTCTTTATTTTTACAAACATTATATTTTCTTTCGCATCACATAATCATTCATCCAGTAGGGGCCTATAGGTATATCTTCTTCATAAGCTACAGCAAAGCCCATCTTTTCATAAAAGCTTTTTGCTTTATTATACCGGTTCACATTAAGGTCCAATGTTTGTTTTCCGGCTTCTTTTACTTTATCTGCAACTGTATTGATCAGGATTTTGCCATAGCCCTTACCCTGTGTAACCGGCAGGCAATATAGCTTATGCAACTTGTAAATATCCGGTGAGTCTGAGCGCGGTGAAAAGGCCGCAAAAGCAACAGGAATATTATCCTCTGTTAATAGTAAAAATTCCTGCTCGTTATTTTCTATCTGCCTGTATATCATATTCTCACTATACAGTTCCTTCAACATATAAGCAATCTGTTCCTCAGATAAAATAGGTGAATATGTGGGCCACCAGGTTTGCTCGGCAATGCTGATGATTGCTTTAACATCCTTAACAGTGGCTTTTCTGATCAAATACATCTTAGTGATTTTCTTCCTTATCAATTACAACATCCACAGGTTGTGTTATCTGAGCAGTTTGGCCTACCCCAAAATATTCTTCAAGCTCTGCCAGGGTAGATGAACTGGTAGCAATATCCTTTATAATTACTCCCTTTTCCATTAATAATATACGCTCGCAAACGTCGGTAACATGGTTAAGGTCATGGCTTGATACAATAGTGGTGACGCCATGATTTTTGTTCTGGTCTTTTAGTATATTTTTCAACCGGAATTGAGTACTCGGGTCGATATTGGCAAAAGGCTCATCCAGCATCAATAGTTCTGGCTTTTGTAAAAGGCAAGCCCCTACCCCTACTTTGCATTGATTCCCTTTAGAAAGATCGCGGATATACTTCCCTTTTTTTAGTATCTCTCCGTTAAAAAAATCAGTAAGCCCGGTCAGATATTCATCAACCTGTGCTTTATTTTGTTGGTGCAGGCCACCAATAAAATAAAGATATTCTTCGGGGGTGAGATAGTCTATTAAAAAACCCTCATCCAGATATGAAGCGGTATAATTTTTCCAGGCTTCGCCACCTGCAACCGGAACCCCATTAGAAAGTACTTCACCGGAATCTGCCCTTATCAGGTCAAGTATCATACGGAATAACGTAGTTTTACCGGCACCGTTATTACCCACCAAACCAATACTTTCCCCTTTGCTGATATGCAGGCTTGGTACATTTACAACAGTAACCCCATTATAAACTTTTTTAAGGTTTTTTACTTCTATCATGTTATTTATTTCTGAAGCCTTCGGCTATTTTATATCGTTTGTTTAAAAAATCTTTTTCCAGCTGAGTTATCCAAAACTCACGTGTTAATATAAATGCCAACCCGATAAAGGCTAATGCGGCAACACCGGCATCTGTATATCCTATCCATTTAAAAGGTAAATAAATCAGGTAGGGGCATATCAATAAAGGCAACGACAGCAGCAACTGACTTGCCCCCACACCTTCCCAGTTAAATGAAGCGCCCTTGCTCAGATCAATGCGTTTTTGGTTAAAGTTGGCAAACCACAGAACCATTGTTGTGTTAACCCCAATATTCCATAAATACATCACAAAATGCATCAGTAAGGTTTTCCAGCCAAAATAAACGTAGGGTGTTGTTAATAAAAAAGCCACGGTTGAAACTACCGTGAACAATAAATATTTAGCCCGCAAAAAATTACGGAAGCTTATTTTACTCACCAATATACCATCAAAATGCGAGGCTTGCCAGCTGAACATAAATTGCCCATAGTTAATAATGAATATCCCCGTCATGAACATGCCTACAAAAACTTTAATAGTTTCACCGTACATAGCCTGGGTGTAAAATATTAAGCCGTAAAACATGAAAAATAAGCCCATAATCAGTGCGCTTCGTGGTCGCTTATTACGCAATATCAGCTTTATCTCATTTGCTGTCAGGTCGCCCACTTCACCAAAACGGCTAAGAAGCGGTATTTCTGTACTGCTTTTTGCAGCTTCCGCCTTTTTTGTGCTAAGCTCCTCCAGATAAAGATTGTCTTTCAGATAATAGAAGTTTAAATAATACATCCCTATCGCCAAAAAAACCGGAAGAAATGTCCAAAAAGGCACTCTCAACAGATTGCCGAAAAACAAATAGGATATTTTCTGAATAGAGTAAACATGCCATATATAATCGCCGCAAACAATTAATGATAAAATAGCCCCAGCGAAAAGGAATATCCACCCGTTCAAATTAGCTTTTCTTTTAATATAAAGTGCCAGGTAATTATTTAATATGGAAAGAGCAATTATTGATATAAAAAAAGCCAAGCCAGCAATGGCCCCAGTTGACGGAATAACAACTTTTATAATAAAGGGAGTAAAAATTACTATTGGCCATAAGTTAAAAAAAGACATCATGGCAGTAAGCGCCAGATAGCCTACAACGGTATTACGCTTAACGGGCAAATGTAAATACGGTTGAACCTTAAGTGTAGGCAGCTCCTGCAACTGCAAACGCATTAACATATCAAACAAAAAATAAACCAGTATGATACCGCAAAACGAGACAATTAGATCGTCTTTAGGAAATACCTGTTTCAGTATAGCATCTAGGAAAACACCCAGCGCCAAAACGTATAAAAACAGCATGAGGATAAGTATGCCCATAACTACTTTTACCGCAATGCTTTTCCCTGTGTTTTTAGAGCGCCAGAAGGCTTTAAGTTCGTGATCAATAAAGGTTGAGATCATGTTATAATCAGGTGTGTGGTATGTTGTGATTAGTATTAAAACACCAACCGAAAAATAGCTTTTTTAAACCTTTTAAGCAAGCCGGATGCAGGAAATATTAATTAATCAGTACTTATACCTGTCGCCCCAAAGCTTTTTAAGCCGCTCCTTTGACTCGTTCTCCCGGGCGTTGTTACCCGGATCATAAATTTTTGTCCCTTTAAGTTGCTCCGGTAAAAAGTCGAGTTCGGCAAAGTTACCTTCAAAGCTATGCGCATATTTATAGTTTTTGCCATAGCCCATGTTCTTCATGAGTTTAGTTGGCGCATTTCGCAAGTGAAGTGGCACCGGCAAGTCGCCGGTTTCGCGCACAAGGGCCATAGCTGTACCAATGGCTGTAGTAGCCGAGTTACTTTTTGCAGATGTTGCCAGATAGATACATGTTTGGGAAAGAATCAACTGCGACTCGGGCATGCCGATAACCTGCACCGAATTAAAACAGCTTTGAGCGAGCAGTAAGGCATTAGGATTGGCATTGCCAATATCTTCTGATGCCAGTATCAACATCCGCCGTGCGATAAATAAAGGGTCTTCGCCGCCTGCGATCATACGAGCCAGCCAGTAAACAGCGCCGTTAGGATCGCTGCCACGCATAGATTTGATAAAGGCCGAAATTATATCATAATGCTGTTCGCCGGCCTTATCATACAAAGCCATGTTTTGCTGCACATGCTCCAACACCACATCGTTTGTTAACACTATCTTTTTGGTATCAAAAGCATTTACCAAAAGCTCAAAAATATTCAGCAGCTTGCGGGCGTCGCCGCCGCTGAGCCTAAGCAGGGCTTCGTGTTCTTTGATCTGGATATTTTTCTTTTGCAGAACCACGTCTTCCTTCATCGCTTTATCAAGCAGGTCTAACAGATCCTGCTCCTGAAGCGGTTGCAATACATATACCTGGCAGCGTGATAATAACGCGGAAATCACCTCGAAAGAAGGGTTTTCTGTTGTAGCGCCAATAAGCGTAACAATGCCCCTTTCAACCGCGCCCAATAAAGAATCTTGCTGAGATTTAGAAAAGCGGTGTATCTCATCAATAAATAGCACGGGCAGCACCTCTCCCTGTTCTTTTAACAATGATGCTTTTTCAATTACTTCCCTTACATCCTTAACCCCCGAATTAATGGCGCTCAATGAAAAGAAGGGGCGAAACAAAGTTTGAGAAATAATATAAGCCAGCGTGGTTTTACCTACACCCGGAGGCCCCCAAAAGATCATTGATGGTAACGACCCGCTTTCTATTGCCTTACGCAAAACCGCTCCCGGGCCAACAAGATGTTTTTGGCCCACATAATCATTAAGCGATTTGGGGCGCATGCGTTCGGCTAAGGGTGGCAGGTTATTCATCATGGTAAAAATCTGAATTTGAATTACTAAATCCTAAAAAAATTAGTAATTTTATAACAAATATATGCCTCAACAGTTTACGTCTGACACTTACCATTCGCTTTGCGATGAAGTTGCCAGCCTCGACCCTGATCTTAAAAACATCATTACAAAGTACGGGTATCCGCCTTTTTGGTCGAGGCCAAACACATTTGAAAGCCTGGTACATATTATTTTGGAGCAACAGGTGTCTTTGGCGTCGGCTTTATCGGCGCTTAATAAGCTGCGCGAACGGACTGGCGAAATTACACCAGCCAGGATCCTATTGCTAACAGACGAGGAGATGAGGGCTTGTTATTGCAGCAGGCAAAAAACCGCATACATCCGTTATCTTGCCGAAGCGATCATTGCCGGCTTAATTAGCTTAACCGCATTTGAACAAATGGAAGACGCGGCTATCCGACAACAACTTACTGCATTAAAGGGAATAGGTAACTGGACCGTGGATGTTTACCTTATGTTTGCTTTGCACCATACAGACATACTGCCTTTAGGCGACCTTGCAATAGTAAACGCTATTAAACGGCTCAAGGGACTCTCTAACAAAACATCGCGAGATATGTTATCAGCAATAGCTGAGCAATGGCAGCCTTACCGTACTATTGCAAGCATGTTGCTTTGGCACTTTTATTTAAGCGACAGGAAGGCAAAAGCCTAACTTTGCAGTTTCTTTATAATATATTTAAAAGCTATGCGTTTTCAGTCGTAACAAATTAATGCTTCGGCCGTATAAGGCTAATAACATGAAATTTAAGCTGTTGTAAATCAGAAAAGTATATTTACATTTGCATTAAAGTTAAACCACTTTCCCTCTAATAATTTAAATGAGATATTTTTTACTAACCATCCTTTGCGTCTTCAGCCTGTCTGCATCAGCACAATGGTATCGTCTCGATTTTAAAAAACATGTAAGGTATCCACAAATTGCTTTACCAAAGGATAAATCGTTACAAAAGCTGCTTGCCGCGCGCGAGCCGTTCCATAATCAGAAACTTACTTTTCCGCCGGCCATTTTAAGCCAATACCAGCTTGAGTTGAATGAGCGAGTGGTGATGCGTGCCGCCCAGCATAACATGCGTTTCAGACAATACTACCTGGCAAGCTACCGCTTCAGCGAGCTGGCGCAGCTGTATGTAAAAGAGAATCGCCTTTCTGAGGCAAAATGGTATTATCTGCAAAGTAACCTTATATCCAGGCAGCAAAATGATCATCAGCATACAATTAGCAATCTTATAAGCCTTGCGTTGATTAAAGCAGAGCTTGGCGACCAGGAACAGGCACAACAAGACCTGGCAGAAGCGCGCACACTTGCACTTAGTAATGGCCGTGCCCAGGATGTTAAACTGATAGAGTCCAAAATAAAATTTATACAAAGCAACAAGGACTGGCTACCTAAATCAGAACTCCGGTATGCTGACGCTGCAGAAATAACCGCAAAATCAAAATAACTCCCTGTTTTTGTAACATTTGCGTAAAATGCCAGTCGTATAATAAAACAAACCAAACATTATTGTAATATTGTTTATTCAATATATTCGGGACGGCTGTTTAGCTGTCTCTTTTTTTATAAGACAGATTTTAGAAAACAGGCACAAGTATTGATGTTTAACACAGGCCCCGATTTAAATAGTGTAAAAAATATGTTTAAGAAATTATATTTAATGCTGGTTTTAGCGGCTGCGCTTGCCTGCAATGCGTCTCCGTCTAAACCGGTATATAAAAACGCCGGCCCTAATGACCTGCAGCCCGATCCTCAGCAAAGTGTTGTTTTAAGTTATGTTACTAAACTTATAACCGATTACAACTATAAAAAAGTTCCGCTGAACGATTCCATCTCGAAAATTATTTTCGATAGCTATCTTAAAAAGCTGGATGAAAACCACAATTATCTTCTGGCATCAGATGTAAAGGATTTTGAACAGTTTCAGACTACTTTAGACGATGATATTAAGGCCGGAAACCTTGCTAATGTGTTTTACATGTTCAATGTTTTTCAAAAACGTTATACCGAATATGTAAATTACTCTGTTGCAGAGCTGAACAAAAACTTCGATTTTACCAAAAACGAAACGTTTACTTATGACCGGGAAAAACAACCATGGCCTGCATCAGTATCAGAGATCCATGACCTTTGGTCAAAACGCGTAAAGTATGACCTGCTTAATCTTAAGCTAACCGGTAAAACCGATGCGGCAAATAAAGAAACATTAAAAAAACGTTATACCAGTATTCTGTCTCAATCCAATAAGCTATCAAACCAGGACGTGTTCCAGGCGTTTATGGATGCCTTCACCGAAGCTATCGACCCGCATACTAATTACTTCAACCCCGCACTGGCCGCAAATTTCAATATAGATATGTCGCGCTCGCTGGAGGGTATAGGCGCATCCCTGCAGATAGATAATGAATATGTAACCATTAAAGGAGTTACAGCAGGCGGGCCGGCCGATAAAAGCAAACAGGTAAATATAGATGACCGCATTATTGCGGTTGCACAAGGCACAAATGGCGAGTTTCAGGATGTAGTAGGCTGGCGGATTGATAACGCCATAGCAATTATCCGTGGAAAAAAAGGCACCGTTGTTCGTTTGCAGTTATTACCAAAAGGCAGCCCGGCAACCGCTAAACCAAAAATAGTGACCCTTGTACGCGAAAAGATCATCTTAAAAGATATTTCGGCAAAAAAAGAAATCCGTACTTACAACAGTAATGGTAAAACAGTAAGGATAGGGGTTATATCAGTCCCTGCATTTTACCTTGACTTTGCCGATTATAAAGCCGGGAACCCTAATTATAAAAGTACTACCCGGGATGTTAAGCTGATACTGGATAGCCTGAAACGCGAAAATGTAGATGGAGTTGTAATGGATTTGCGCCAAAACGGTGGTGGTTCGCTTATGGAAGCTATTGAACTTACCGGGCTGTTTATTAAGGAAGGCCCGGTTGTACAGGTAAGGGATTCGAGAAATAGTATAGAAGTGGATAAAGATGAAGATCCGGATATTACTTACTCTGGCCCGTTAGCCGTTCTTGTAGACAGGTTCAGTGCTTCTGCCTCGGAAATCTTTTCAGCAGCTATACAGGATTATGGCCGCGGTATTATTTTAGGTACCCAAACTTATGGTAAAGGTTCTGTGCAGAACGCTATAGACCTTGATAAGATAATTACCCCTACCTTAAAAGATAAATTGATGGCATTGGCAGGTAAAACCAAATCGGTTGGTACAGGCAGCCAAAATAAGTTTGGTCAGTTGAATTTAACAGTAGCCAAATTTTACCGTATAAACGGAAGCTCAACACAGCATAAAGGTGTAATGCCCGATATACAATTCCCATCGGTTATTCCAATGGATAAATATGGCGAGGATACAGAGCCTTCTGCAATGCCTTTTGACATGATACCTAAAACGGATTACACTAATGTGGGTAACTATACTACCGTTTTACCACAGTTAAAAAAGATGCATGATGACCGGATGAACACCAGCGCAAGCTATAAATATCTGCTTGAAGATATTGAAGAATCCAAGAAGCAGGATGAAGAAAAAAGTGTTACACTTAACGAACAAAAGCTAAAGCAGGAACGTGACGAGGATGAGAAGAAAGCATTTGAACGTAATAACATGCGCCGTGTGGCTTTAGGTTTAAAACCGTTGAAAAAAGGTGAAACCAAACCGAAAAACGAAGATCTTGACTTTTTGCAAAAAGAAGCGGGACAGATACTTACAGATTATATTACACTTGGCAACAAAACTGCCGCAGTAAACAAACAGCTATAATTAAGGCTCCTATTAATGCCCGAAAAACTTATTTTGCTTATTCGGGTTATTTGTAAACTATGGCTAAACCGCTGCTTGAGTTTACTGACAGAGGCATTTACTGCGATCAGGGTAGATTTTACATCGACCCATGGAAACCAGTAGACGATGCAGTGATAACACACGCCCATGCCGACCACGCTTATTGGGGCCATAAAAACTATCTGGCGCACCATCTCTCCCGCGAAGTTTTGTATTACCGCTTAGGTGAGATCAACCTTCAAACTGTTGCTTATAATGAGCCGGTGTATAAAAACGGTGTAAAAATAACTTTGCATCCGGCCGGCCACGTTATAGGGTCTGCACAAATTAGGGTTGAGTATAAAGATACGGTTTGGGTAGTATCCGGCGATTACAAAACGGATGATGACGGGGTTTCCGACCCATTTGAGCCGGTTAAATGCCACCACTTTATTTCTGAATGTACGTTTGGCATGCCAGTGTATTCATGGAAGCCACAAGCCGAGATATTTACAGATGTTAACAACTGGTGGCAAAACAACCTGCAGCATGATCTGGCTACCGTAATTGTGGGATACTCTTTAGGTAAAGCCCAACGCATATTACAAAACCTTAACATGGATTTAGGTAAGGTTTATACCCATGGCGTAATAGAAAACACTAATGAAGCATTAAGGCGCAATGGCGTAACACTCAACCCTACCGAGCGCATAACGGCTGAATCTGTGAAAACAGAGGTACGCAAGGGCATTATTTTGGCGCCGCCTTCGGCTGTTGGTACACCCTGGATGCGCAAGTTTCAGCCCTACAGCTTTGGTTATTGCAGTGGTTGGATGGCTTTGCGAGGAGCAAAACGCAGGCGTGCTGCCGACCGGGGGTTTATTATGTCTGACCACGCCGATTGGAATGGCCTGGTAAGTGCAATTGACGCTACCGGATGCGAGTGCGTTTATCTTACGCATGGTTACACAGCATCATTCACGAGGTATTTAAATGAGATTGGGTTTAATGCTAAAGAAGTGCACACCTTATACGGCGGCGAGGAAGAAGACGCCGGGATTACCGAGAAGGAAGAAAAAGAGGAAACAGCGGAACTGCCGGATACCGAAAGGTCACCGGCTGTTAATGACGGACAGGAGGCAGCTAAATGAAGGCCTTTGCACAACTATTCCTCTCTTTAGACGAAACCAATAAGACTAACGAGAAGGTAAAGGTTTTAAAAAACTACTTTGAAACCGTACCAGATACAGATAAGATGCACATGCTTGCCTTGTTTACCGGCAGGCGGCCAAAGCGGCAGATCAATTCAACGCTTATACGTACCTGGGCCATCGAGGCATCCAACATACCGGCCTGGCTTTTCGAGGAAAGCTACCATGTGGTTGGTGATCTGGCCGAAACCATGTCGCTGCTGATGCCGGCAAATGAAAAAAGCAGCAGTAAAACTTTAACCGAGTGGATTGCAGAAATAAACAATCTTGCAGATAAAAACGAGGAACAAAAAAAACACTGGCTGATGGAATCATGGGCTATGCTGGACAGCCAGGAACGCTTTGTGTTTAACAAGATACTCACCGGCAGTTTCCGCATCGGGGTATCTCAAAACCTGGTTATAAAAGCCCTGGCAGATGTTACCGGTATCGAGCCTCCTGTTCTTACTCATAGGATTATGGGCAAGTGGATGCCCGAGGATTATACTTACGAGCAACTGATACAGGAACAAACAGCTAATGACGATATATCCCGCCCTTATCCTTTCTTTTTAGCTTACCCGATACAGGAGACATCTGAAAAGCAAAAGTCTGCAGAGGAAGTACAGCAAGCCCTTGGCGCTGCCAGTGAATGGCAGGCTGAATGGAAGTGGGATGGCATCCGCGCGCAAATGATAAAACGGGACGGCCAGATCTTTATATGGAGCCGCGGAGAAGACTTAGCTACAGAAAAATTCCCGGAGCTTCATCCCTTTTTAAATGAGTTGCCCGATGGAACGGTGCTGGATGGTGAAATACTTAGCTTCAGCAACGGCAAACCAATGCCTTTTAACGTACTGCAAACCCGTATAGGCCGTAAAAATTTAAGTAAAAAAATATTGGCAGAAAGCCCGGTTGCTACTATCGTTTACGATTGCCTGGAATTTAAAGGGGAAGATATCCGTTACAAAAGTCAATCTGAAAGGCGGGCGGTTTTGGAACAATTGCAAAGCAACACTTCCTTTCCGAATATTTTCCGGATATCATCTTTGATTGACTTTAAAACCTGGGACGAATTGGCTCAAACCCGCGAGCAGTCGCGCGCGATGATTGCTGAAGGCATCATGCTTAAGCGTAAGAGCGCCACTTACCAGGTTGGCCGCAGGCGTGGCGACTGGTGGAAGTGGAAGATTGATCCTTTGTCTGTTGATGCCGTTATGATATATGCACAAAAGGGCCACGGCCGCCGTGCAGATCTGTATACCGATTATACGTTTGCCGTTTGGGATGGCGACAAACTGGTGCCATTCGCCAAAGCTTACTCAGGCCTTACCGACCAGGAAATAAACAAGGTCGATTATTTCATCAAGCGCAATACGCTGGAAAAATTTGGGCCGGTACGTACGGTTAAGCCCGAACTGGTTTTCGAAATTGGTTTTGAAGGTATTAACAAATCAACCCGGCACAAATCAGGCATCGCATTACGGTTTCCACGCATACTGCGTTGGAGGCACGATAAGCCAATGGAAGAAGCAGACACCCTCGAAAGCTTGAAAGCCTTGCTGGGAGAATAGTTGCTTCAAATATCTATCAGCAAGCTCTCACCAAACTTTTGGGATACCGTTTTATGGTCACCCCCCGCTATGCTGATCACTAATGAACTATCAAACTGTATCTTTTCTATCAAATGGATTTTGGTGCCTATGTTAATATCCAACTTTTGCAGGTATTGTAAAAACTGGCTGCTGGTATCTTTTACTGCTACCACACTGCAATGTGCTCCAGGTTTAATATCTGCAAGTGTAGTAGAAAACCGTTTTGCCATTTTGCCATTTGCTTTTGGTATAGGGTCGCCATGTGGGTCATACTCCGGAAAGCCCAGAAATTTATCCAGCCTGTCGGCCAGCGAAGCATCTTTAATATGTTCCAGGTCCTCGGCTATATCATGAATTTCATCCCAACGGTAACCCAGCTTCTCCAGTAAAAACACCTCCCATAAGCGGTGCCTGCGTACAATCATGGCAGCATCATTCTGCCCCTGTGTAGTTAGTTCTACACCTTTCTTTTTGTCGTAAGTGATCACGTGCTTGTCCGTCAGCTTGCGTATCATATCCACAACAGAGGCCGGGTTGTTTCCAAGCGCCTCAGCAATAGCGGTCGGCGTAATTTTTTGGCCCTTGTCCTGTGCCAGTCTGTAAATACACTTTAAATAGTTTTCTTCAGAAAGAGTGTGCATTGATTCTTGCTTTTATGCAAACATAATTAAAAGTAACAAGTTAATTTAACAAATAAAATTAGTCAAGACTAATTTTATTTGTTAAATATGCAAAACAATAATAATTGCACAAGCCATGCTTAAATGCTTTTCCTTTTTTATGCTTCTTTGGTCATCAGGGGTTATCAATGCACAAACTTTTTTTCACGGCACTATTGCTTCCGGCGGAAAGCCTTTAACTGATATTACTATAATTGTTGGCAATACCGGGCGGGGCACAAAAAGCGATACAAACGGATATTACCTAATCACTAACATCCCGAAAGGCAGCCATCATATTAAATACTCGGGCGTTGGTTATTACACACATAATGTGCGCATAAATTTTACAACCGATACAGTTTTAAAGAACATCGAGCTGAGTGAAAGCAGTTCGCAATTAAAAGAAGTTGTAGTAACAGGCGTATCGCGGGCTACGGAATTACGCAGCAACCCTGTGCCGGTAGCTGTAATTACTAAACAGCAAATGGAGCGCACTGTTAACAATAACATTATAGACGCCATAACCAAAGGAGTGCCCGGAGTTACAGCTGTTACCACGGGCCCGAATGTATCTAAACCATTCATCAGGGGGCTTGGATACAACAGGGTACTTACACTGTATGACGGCATCAGGCAAGAAGGGCAACAATGGGGAGATGAACATGGCATCGAGGTTGATCAATACGGCATTAGTCGCGCTGAAGTAGTTAAGGGGCCAGCCAGCCTGACTTATGGTTCTGACGCTTTAGCCGGCGTAGTTAACCTGATACCTTATGTACCGGTTAATAACAGCCGCGTTGTTACAGGAGATCTTACTACAGATTACCATACTAATAATGGCCTTATTGCGGCATCAATCGGGCTTGCCTATAAACCCTCCGCCTGGAAATATGCTTTAAGAGCTACGGCAAAATCTGCCCACAATTACCGTAATGCCATAGACGGATATGTATACAATACCGCTTACCAGGAATACATCCTGTCAGGAATGGCCAGGGTTGATAAGAAGTGGGGTTATTCGCAATTCAGTGCAACTGTTTATGATAATAAGCAGGAAATACCAGATGGCAGCCGCGACTCGATTACCCGCCGGTTTACTATGCAGGTTGCCGAAGGGGCCAGTGATGATATTAAAGATCGACCCTTAGCACCCCAGGATTGGCTGTCATCCTATGGCGTTACCCCAATACATCAGCACATACAACATTATCGCCTTTATAACAAAACAGAAGTGAAGCTTGGCAACGGATTATTTAACAGCATGCTGGGCTGGCAGCAAAGTGTACGGCGGGAATATAACCACCCAACTTTGCCGCAGCAAGCAGGCTTATATGTGGTATTAAACACTTTAAATTACGATTTCAGATACAATCTCCCCTCTTTAAAAGGCTGGGAAACAGCTATTGGATTGAATGGCATTTATCAAACCAACACAAGCCGCGACGCAACAGATTTCCCAATACCTGATTACAACCTATTTGATATCGGGGCTTTTCTGTTCCTGAAAAAAAGTTTTGGGAAGATCGATGTTTCCGGAGGTTTACGGTATGATACCCGGCATATTGACTGGCCCGACTTCTTTGTAGGGACAAATGCTTCTAACAGATTCGAGCAAAAAGCTGATCCCAATAACTCAACCGGCTCCCGCTTACAGTTCCCGGAATTTAAACACATCTATAACGGTGTATCGGGCAGCCTCGGGCTTACTTATAATGTTAGCGAGCGGTTATTGCTAAAAGCTAATGTAGCCCGTGGCTACCGTGCCCCAAACATCACAGAAATAGGTTCGAACGGACTTGACCCGGGTGCACACATTGTTTACCTGGGTAACCGGAGCTTTGACCCGGAGTTTAGCTTACAGGAAGATATTGGGTTGATAGCCTATTTAAATGATGCCGATGTTCAAGTTGAGCTATTTAATAACAACATTCAAAACTACATTTATCAGTCGAGGCTTGATGATGAGCAGGGTAACCCGGTAATTATTGTGCCCGGCAACGTAACCTACCAATATCAACAATCTGCGGCACAACTTTACGGCGGGGAGCTTACTGTAAACCTTCACCCCCGAAGTATGAAATGGCTTACAATAAATAACAGTTTAGCTTATGTCACAGGGATCAACAAAAACGAGGCATTGAGAGCCCAGAGCAACGACGCTGCAAAGTACCTGCCCTTCATACCACCATTACACTTACGTTCGCAGGCAAAGGCCGGTTTAAATAAAAGCTATGGCATGTTTTCTAAAATATGTGTGATAGCCGGTATCGATATGTATGCCGCGCAAAACAGATATTATGGCCTGAATGATACAGAAACAGCAACGCCCGGTTATACGCTCGTTAATGCTGGTTTAAGTTCTACAATTAAAACCAGGGCTGGCAAGCCACTATTTGATTTATCAGTACAGGCAGATAACTTGTTTGATGTTGCTTACCAGTCAAACCTAAGCCGCTTAAAATATTTTGAATATTACAGCACATCACCCAACGGGCGTAAGGGGATATATAATATGGGTAGAAACATCAGTTTCAAGATCATCGTTCCTTTTTAAACGTTAATATATTTTTATAATCCCGTTGCCATATTCATAATAATCTATTCCATAAAATTATCAATTATAACGGATTGATAATTTATATCTGCTTTTAATTAAATAATATCAGCGCTACAAACACATTTTTAAAATTATGTGTTTGTTCATTTGGGTAAATGTTTAGTACTTTAACCCATATATCAATCAAATGAAAGTATATCACCTGAGTGCCGAATGCTATCCCGTTGCAAAAGTAGGGGGGCTTGCAGATGTTGTAGGCGCACTGCCTAAATATCAGAACCAGGCAGGTTTGCAGGCGGCCGTAATAATGCCATTCTATAATCGCAGGTTTGTACATGAAAACCTGTTTGAGATGGTTTTTCAGGGAACAACTTTATTGGGTACGCGCCGGATATACTTTGAAATTTTAAAAGAACAAACCAACAAGCTTGGCTTTGAACTTTACCTCATAAAAATTCCGGGATTGCTTGACCGTGAAAACATCTACAGCTATCCGGATGAGCTGGACCAGTTTATGGCCTTTCAGCTTTGCTTTTTAGATTGGATAAACTGGAGCGGCCAAACCCCCGACATTGTACATTGCCATGATCATCATACCGGCTTAGTGCCCTTCCTGATGTATCATTCAAACTTATATAAAAGACTGGCCCATATCCCTACCATATTCACAATACATAACGGACAGTATCACGGTGCTTTCGGATGGGACCGCCTGGGGCTATTGCCCGAAATTGATTTTTACAAAACAGGCCTGCTGGATTGGAACGGCGGCATCAACCCACTTGCTTCGGCAGTTAAATGCTGCTGGCGTTACACAACCGTTTCGCCAAGTTATCTGCATGAGTTATCCATAAGCTCAAACGGATTGGAATACTTGTTTTACATTGAAAGGCAAAAAGGCGGTGGTATACTAAATGGCATTGATACAGATGTATGGGATCCGTCAACCGACCCGATGCTCCCTGTTCATTTTAAATCGGCAACAGCAGGTAAAGGTAAGCAGCAAAACAAACAGTTATTATGTGAGCGGTTTGGCCTTTCAACAACCCGGCCGCTTATTGCCTTTATAGGGCGCCTTGTAACCGAAAAAGGCGCAGATCTTTTACCTGCAGCTGTTGAGCGCTCCATAAAAGAGCATGGCGATAAAGTAAACTTTTTAATTCTTGGCGCTGGAGACAGCCCAACAGAAATGTCACTTAACTTGCTTAAACAGCTATACCCGTATAACTGTAATGTTTTTCTTGGCTATGATGAAGCGTTGGCACATCTGATTTATGCCGGTGCCGACTTCCTTTTAATGCCCTCTCGTGTAGAACCATGTGGGTTAAACCAGATGTATGCGATGCGCTACGGAACAGTACCTATTGTACGGAGTACAGGCGGCCTGCGCGATACAGTTATTGATTTTGGCGAAGAAAACGGCTATGGCATACGCTTTGAACAAGTTAGTGTAGATGATATTTGCGTATCTGTTACACGTGCTGTCTTGCTGTATCAGGATAGCAAAAATATGCAGCTTCTACGTAAACGCATGATGGGCCTTGATTTTTCATGGGAACGTTCTGCAGACGAATATATACATCTGTATCAAAGTTTAATCTCTTAAAGATATGACATCAAAAGTAATCAGCATTGTACTTGGGGGCGGACAAGGAAGCCGCCTTGCGCCGCTTACACAAACCCGCTCAAAACCGGCCGTTCCAATTGCAGGAAAATATCGCCTGGTAGATATCCCCATTTCCAACTGCCTGCATTCGGGTATAGATCGTATCTACGTTTTAACGCAGTTTAACTCCGCCTCTCTTAATAAGCACATTAAAAACACTTATCATTTTAGTACATTCAGTACTGCTTTTGTGGATATACTGGCGGCAGAGCAAACCCCAACAAGCGGCAATTGGTTTCAGGGAACGGCAGATGCGGTAAGGCAAAGCCTGCACCACCTTGCAGTTCATGAGTTTGATTATGTGCTTATCTTATCAGGAGACCAGCTTTATCAAATGGATTTTGATGAAATGATACAGCAACACATTGAAAAGGGTGCAGAAATATCTATAGCGACTATTCCTGTACATGCTAATGATGTTCCTGGCTTTGGTATACTTAAAACAGACGAGAACAGTCACATCACAGCATTTATTGAGAAGCCAAAATCAGACTTTGAAAGCTGGGCATCAGAGGTAAGCCCTGAAATGGCCGAGCAGGGCCGTGTGTATCTGGCATCAATGGGCATTTACCTTTTCAACCGGGATCTCTTGTTCCAAATATTAGAAAGTAATGACCATCCGGACTTTGGGAAAGAGATTATCCCTGACTCTATTGTTGGCAATAAGGTTGTCAGTTATCAGTATGAAGGTTATTGGACGGATATAGGTACTATACCATCGTTTTTTGAAGCCAACCTGGGCCTTACTGATGATATACCTAAATTTAACCTTTTTGATAAGAACCATATCTTCACAAGGGCCAGGATGCTGCCGCCCACAAAGATATCTGATACACATTTAGAGAAATCTATCATAGCGGATGGTTGTATTATCAATGCCAGCCATATTAAACATTCAATAATAGGTATACGTACGCGCGTAGGCTTTAATACGCAAATTGAAAGTTGTTATGTAATGGGTAGCGATAACTATCAAACGCTTGAAGACATTGAGCTGGCCAAGGCTAATAATGTACCTGCTATGGGCATTGGCGATGGTTGTTGTATAAAAAATGCCATTATAGATAAGAACACCTATATAGGCGACAACGTAACCATTAATTGCGGAGGCAAGTTACCGGATGGGGACCATGAAACCTACGCTGTTGTGGATGGTATTGTGATCATTAAAAAGCGGGCAACAATACCAAGCGGCACTGTAATTTAAATTATCAAACAGGTTGTAGCAGCCATAAGCTTTGATTCTATCAACGCGCATGCGTATCCACTTTAAAACCGGCAAGACATCCCAAAATGTGGAAGGATTCGTCGAAAACGCAACATGACGCTATGGATGTGTAGCTGTCGCTTTGAATAAATTCCTGATCTAACAAAATAGCCCCTCAGTTTTTGAGGGGCTATTGTTTTAATGTGTGCTGCCTATAACTCCAGGCTTTCTCCGATGGTCGGCAATTTCAGGTTAAGCCCTGCCTTAACAAACTTACCGGTAACTTCTTCTTTATCTATCTTAATTACCGGGAATGAATCGTAGTGGATACCAATAATGTTTTTGCAGTTAACAAACCCAGCCGCCTTAATGGCATCATCAGCGCCCATTGTATAATTATCACCAATTGGCAGCAATGCCCAGTCAATTCCTTCATCTTCCAATAACTTCATATCGTAGGTAAGGGCTGTATCCCCGGCAAAATATATCTTTTTCCCGTCTGCATAAATAACGAAACCGGCAGGGTTTCCGCCATTTGAGCCATCAGGGAGGGCGCTTGAGTGTATGGCATTTACCATTTTAACACGGCCAAAGTCAAAATTAAACCCGCCGCCAATGTTCATTCCATGTACATTATCAACACCGTTTTTATTTAGCCAACCGGCTATTTCGGCAATGCATATCACTTTAGCGCCTGTTCTTTTAGCAATATCAATCAGGTCGCCCACATGGTCGCCATGGCCATGTGATAGCAGGATATAGTCGGGCTTAAGACTGTTAACGTCAATATCTTTTGCTAAAGGATTACCGCTTATAAAAGGATCGAATAGTAAAGTTTTTGAGCCTGCAACCAATTCAATTGCCGACTGACCATAATAGGTAAATTTCATACGCTTTATGTATTTAATTGTTGTACCGTTTATTTACTTACCAAAAAAATTGCCAAGTCCGCCCATGCTGCCCAGCATAGCGCTTGTCATGGCGGCCATTTCGCTTTGGCTTACGTTTTCTGCCTGCTCAAGAGCTTTATTTAACGCTACAACCAGCAATTCTTCAAGCTCTTCTTTATCGGCTTCTTTTAAAAAGTCCTCATCAATGGTGACAGACTTGATAACCTTGTTGCCATTAGCTTGTACAGTTATTTTGCCCCCCTCGGCAACACCGCTTACCGTGATCGCCTCTAACCGCTGTTTTACCTCGCCCGCTTTTTGCTGGGCTTCCATCAATTTGTCAAACATAGTATTAAGTTTATTGGTTGATTACGTTAATAAAGAGTGGTTCAATTGCTCACCATTCTCATAATCAACTATTCACTAAAAATTAATCTTCCGCCGTATCGCCGCTGCCATTGTAGGCGCCTTTACGCACCACCGGCATTCCCGTCATTTTAAATAAATCATCCAGGTGAAGCAGGCTGCCATTCACCATATTACCTAACAAAACAATAGTAACATCGTTTTTCAAATCTCGTAAATATATATGCCTGAAGCCATGCCACCAACCGGTGTGGTATACCACCTTTTGCCCGGGCGCTTCAAATATCCGCCACCCATAGCCATAACTAAAATGTCCGCGGATCATGGGGTTTCGGGCAGTATATGCAGAATCCTGGGTAGCCGGTTTGATTAATTTACCGGCCTTTAAAGCCTGGTCAAAAACAAACAGGTCGCCAACCGTGCTATAAATACCTTTATCGCCAACCGGGCCATCTAAAAAATTTTGTGCAACAGAGTACTTCCAGCTATTGCGGTCATGCCCTACTACATCAACCGGAATTTTATCATACACCGCCTTTGAGTATACCGCTGTATGCGTCATGCCTGCCGGTTTAAAAATATGCTCTTTCATATAATCAGCATACGTTTGGCCTGTTACCTTTTCTATTATAGCCCCCAGGACCATAAAGTTGCTGTTATTATACAAAAAGCTGGCGTTAGGCTTATTGAATCTGGCTGGCTTATATTTAGCTATCATAGCCATCGCTTCCTGGTTAGTAAGTCCTTTCTTTTGATTTAAGTGCTGGCTGCGGTATATGTTATCAACAAAATACACATAATTCATCATCCCGCTGCGGTGTGTAAGCAACAAACGGATGGTAACGCCATCGTACGGAAAATCAGGAAAAAACTCCTTCACATCCTGGTCAAGCTTTATTTTCCCCTGTTCCCAAAGCTGCATAATGGCAGTACCTGTCATGGTTTTGGTAACAGATGCCAGTTCAAATTGCGAGCTAAGTTTAAGGCTGTCGCGCGTTAAATGATTCGCCCAGCCAAAACTGTTTTCATAAATTATCTTGCCTTTTTTTGCAACAAGTACATTGCCGTTAAAGCCGCTTACTTTATGCAGATGCTGCATAAATTCATCAATTTTTTTATCGGCGTTTTTAGGGTCGTACTTCAATAATTCTGTCGGATTAAATGGTTTTCCGTTATCAGCTTTGCCATTTTTATTATGGCCGGTATTGGAGCAGGAAACTAAAGAGAGTAAAGAAAATGCAGAAGAAATGACAGTTGTATACACTTGTCTCATAGGTAAAAAATCAATCACAAAACCAAGGGCGAAAATTAGAAATTATATAGCAGGTAAAAGATTAAAATATGATTAATGTTTTAACATTTTGAAAACTTATAGCTTTGTATATGGCACCTAACTTCAGATATCTGTTTTTGCTTTTTTCCATATTATTCACAGGGGCTTTTGCCCAGGACGCGCCACAACTGTTGCAATCGGCACAAAGACTATCGGCCAATAAAAACTATGCAGCGGCTATTACTGAATATAAAAAAGCGCTGAACATTGACCCCAACTCTGCTACCGGCAATTATGGTTTGGCTTTAGCATTATATGCAACTGCCAGGCCAGCCGAGGGAGTGCCTTACTTGCAAACGGCTTTGAAAAATACTACAGGGATGCCTTTCACAGCTGCATGTTACAGCCTGTTAGGAAGCATCTACAGCGCTAATAAGCAATTACCCAAAGCTGTTGAAGCATACAAAAGCGCCGTCGCAGCAGATAGCACTAATCAGCGTATTTACTATAATTTAGGCATTGCCTACTTTATGGGAAGGCAATATGGCGAAGCTGAACGAAGTTTTATAGATGCCATTAACCGCGACTCTTCTGATGCAGGAAGCGTGCGTATGTATGCACTAAGTACCTTTCACCAAAACAAACGGGCAGAAACGCTTTTGGGATTTTGCAGGTTTTTACAACTGGGCCGGGCTCATTGCGCAGTAAAGAAGCTTTGGGTAATTTGCAAGCTATACTAAAAGGAGGATCATTAAAGGCCGAGGAGGGGTACAGATCAACCGTCCCCAAAGCTTATAATGATTATTATAATGGGGTATTGGCACGGTCGCAAAAAGGTATTACAGCGCGGCGTTATGCATCTCCTTCAGCTTTGCTAACGGCTCAGTTAAGATCCGCTTTTAAAGCTTTAGGTACGCTCCCCCGGGACAAGCAATATTGGTGGTTTAAGTATGCAGATTATTTTTATTCGCTTTCGCAGTCGGATAAATTTGATGTTTTTGTTAAAACGATCAAGGGCCATTAAATCAAATGGCCTTATTGTAAATTACTAATGTTTCCACTGAAACCCATCAACATCAAATTCCATTATTTTATTGCCGCTATCATAAAATTCTGCCTGTATTAACACCTTTTTTGCAGTTTTCATTTTTTTAATAAGCTTGTTGGCATTGTTTATGAACAGTATTTCGCTGCTTCCATCAGATGGACCCGATGCACTGTAAGTAGCTGCGGGTGAATCATCAATTCTGATTTTTACTGTTGTTCCATCAACCCCTGTCATAAATTGACCTTTACTTACTTGCAGGATCACCTCATTTTCACCCCCTTGATGTCTAACAACCAGGGTAGCAGTTACTCCGCCATCGTAAGGAAAATCAAATTGCAACAAGTCATTAGCATCAATTGTAGCGAAATATTTCTTCTTTGATGTCATTTTGTCTTCTTCTTCGGTATAGCTCCATTTAGAAGTATTGGACTTCACGTTATTATTTTCATCTGAGCCATTTTCCTTTTTTCCTTGAGAAGTAGCATTTGCATGCACCGTATCCGAGTTAAGAGAGTCTGCACTTTTATCTGCATTTTTAGTTTCAGAAGAACAAGAAATAATGCTTGCAGCAAATAAGATAAGTAGTAAGTTTTTCTTCATAATTGTGATAAAATTTTACCCTAAAGTTAGTCAATCATTTTAATCCTTAAAACATCTTTCAATTTTATTCAAATACTATATTATAAAGCATCTTATGTTAAAAAGATTACTTTTTGATAGTTACGCCTTGCGCATAAAACCATAAATTTGCCAGCCTAAAAACATACTATCGTTATGAGTTTCAGAACCGAATATGACACCATGGGCGCGGTGCAGGTACCGGCCGATAAATATTGGGGGGCGCAAACTGAGCGTTCACGTAACAACTTTAAAATTGGCCCGGAGGCATCTATGCCAAAGGAAATTATAGAGGCGTTTGCTTTTCTTAAAAAAGCCGCCGCTTATACCAATACCGATCTGGGCGTATTAGCTGCCGAAAAACGCGACCTGATAGCACAGGTATGCGATGAGATATTAGCAGGCAAGCTTGATAGCGAATTCCCGCTGGTTATCTGGCAAACCGGTTCGGGCACACAATCGAACATGAACATTAACGAGGTTGTGGCCAACCGCGCACATGTATTGCAGGACAATACTTTGGGCGAGGGTAAAACATTCATCCACCCTAATGATGATGTAAATAAATCGCAATCATCTAACGATACCTATCCTACTGCAATGCACATTGCAGCATATAAAATACTGATTGATATTACCATACCCGGCATTGAAAAGCTGCGCGATACTTTACAGGCTAAATCAGAAGCCTTTAAAAGCGTGGTTAAGATAGGCCGCACTCACTTGATGGATGCAACTCCGCTAACCTTAGGGCAGGAATTTTCCGGCTATGTATCACAACTTAATCACGGCCTTAAAGCGCTGCGCAACACTTTAGATCACCTGAGCGAACTTGCACTTGGCGGCACTGCTGTTGGTACCGGGATAAACACACCTAAGGGATATGATGTTAAGGTTGCCGAATACATTGCGAAATTCACTAATCTGCCTTTCATTACAGCCGAAAATAAATTTGAGGCTTTGGCAGCACATGATGCTATTGTTGAAAGCCACGGCGCATTAAAACAAATTGCCGTTTCCTTAATGAAAATAGCAAACGATATCCGTATGCTGGCTTCAGGGCCTCGCTCTGGTATTGGCGAGATACATATCCCGGATAATGAGCCAGGGTCATCTATTATGCCGGGCAAAGTGAATCCTACTCAAAATGAAGCGGTTACTATGGTTGCCACGCAGGTAATGGGTAATGATGTTGCCATTTCCATAGGAGGATCAAACGGGCATTATGAGCTGAACGTGTTTAAACCGGTTATGGCCGCTAACTTTTTACAGTCTGCGCGTTTAATCGGTGATGCATGCGTATCATTTAACGATCATTGTGCCGTAGGTATTGAGCCTAATTACGAAGGTATTAAAAAGCACCTTGAAAACTCGCTGATGCTGGTTACCGCACTAAACCCACACATAGGTTATGATAATGCAGCTAAGATTGCCAAAACTGCACTTAAAGAGGGTACATCACTACGTGAGGCTGCCATTGGATTAGGCTTGCTTACCAACAAGCAGTTTGATGAATGGGTACGCCCTGAAAATATGATAGGAAGCCTTAAGTAAGAGCCTAACATTCCCCCTCTCGTGCAGCGAGAGGGGTTTTATAATTATGCCAAAAGCTTTTCAATTCTCTTTTATTGCCTTATGCTTCCTGCTTTTTGCTTTAAGCTTATTAAGCGCCTGCCGCTTTAACCCCGATATGCAAACTCCCGGACAGACTTATTTGCAGGGAGAGTGGAAGCAGGATAGTGTAACAATGCAGCAGCAGTTGGTAAATTATTCTTTATATAACTTTAAATTTAACTGCGATTCGTTTTTTGTAGCGCTGAAAACTGTAACTAAAGCCACGGCCGGTGTTGATATCTGCACTAAAGGTGGCCAATGGACCGAATACGCAAAGGGTGTATATGAACAAAAACACGACACGCTGCATGTGCGCGGTATCTTTTGTAACCCAGATTATAGTTATAAAGATCCGGGCGGTTGTTTCCGGTCCGGAGTATACGAAGAATTTTTTAAGGTTATACAAAAAACAGACTCGGTTACACAGCTTACCCCAATATCAGGCGTACTATCGTTCGATCTTCGCTTAATACAAAGGAGTATGTGTATACCAAAGCCTCTTTAATTAAACATGAAAAAGAACAAGTTTAAAATCATTTTATTAGCATTAGCGCTGTTCTATTTGCCATTCCAGTCTATGGCTTGGGGTACCAATGGTCACCGCATATCAGGGCAAATTGCCGATAGCTACTTAACTCCAAAAGCACGTAAAGCCATACAAGCTATATTGGGAACAGAGTCGATAGCTATGACAAGCAACTGGGCTGATTTCATCAAATCTGACCCTCAATATAAATACCTTTCAGAGTGGCATTATATTGACTTCGATAAGCAATATACCTATCCCGAAATGCAAGCCTTTCTGAAACAGGATACTGCGACAGACGCTTATACAAAACTTAATTTTTTGATAGCCGAGTTAAAAAAGAAAAACCTGCCAAATAAAAACAAGCTTTTAGCGCTACGTATGCTGATCCATATTGTTGAGGACGTTCATCAGCCTATGCATACAGCGCATACCGATGATAAGGGCGGCAATGATATTCACCTTACCTGGTTTAACAACCCAACCAACCTCCACTCGATATGGGATAGCCAACTGATAGATTTTCAACAATTAAGCTATACCGAATATGCAGCCTGGATCAATCATACTACAGCGGCCCAGCGCGCCGAATGGCAAAAGGCCCCCATCAGCCAATGGCTGTTCGAATCAAGCCAGATAGCTACTAAAATATATGCTGGCGTTAAAAATGATGACAAGATAAACGGATATAAATATAACTTCGATTATATAGCAACACTTAATAACCAACTGCTAAAAGGGGGCGTTAGGTTAGCCGGCTTATTGAACCAGATATTTGGTTAATGCTGATTGTTGGTTAATTGATTTGAAAAACCGGAACTAACCCTTTAATCAACTATTCATTATTGCACTATGAAAATTTTAATGGTTTGCCTGGGCAACATCTGCCGTTCGCCGCTGGCAGAAGGTATTATGCAGCACCTGGCTGATAAAGCCGGATTGAACTGGACGGTTGACTCTGCAGGAACCGGCAACTGGCATGTAGGCGAAGCGCCGGATAAGCGATCTATAAAGGCCGCGCTGGAACAAGGGATAGACATCAGTAAACAAGTTTGCCGCTTGTTTACGGTAAGCGATTTTGATACGTTCGACCTGATACTGGTAATGGACAAAAGTAATCTTACAAATGTATTATCACTTGCACGCAACAACGCCGACCGCAATAAAGTGAAACTACTGCTTGGTGATAAAGTTGTGCCGGATCCCTATTGGGATGATACCCAATTTGCACCCGTCTTTAAACTGATAGAAGAGGGTTGTAAGGAAATCATTAGTCAGTATGCACATAAACAGGATAGTTAATTATGAACACTAAAATAATCATGGCTGCAAGTGCCTTATTTTTGGCATTAACAGGCATGGTACTTACATTTTTCCCCCAGGAAATACTTACCTATTTGGATGCCGGAACAAACGTTTATTTTAAGTTGAGCATTCAACTAATCGGAGCACTTTATTTTGCCTTTGCAATAGTAAACTGGATGGCAAAAGGGAATATTATTGGGGGTATTTATAACAGGCCAATGGTTATGGGCAACCTGGCGCACTTTTTTATTGGTGGCATGGCTGTAACTAAAGCTTTGCTGGCTTCGGCGCTGCCTGGCTTGTTTTGGATTTTCGCCGGCCTTTATTTGAGGTTCGCCATCTTATTTGCTATATTGTTTAACCGCCACCCAACTGAAAATCAATTAAACTAATTAGTTAATACATGAAAATGTTAGTCTTAAGCTTCATTCTTTTTATTTCAATATCAGCAAAAGCGCAAAATGCCAGGGTTGATAAGATAGCCGAATCATACATAGCTTTAAAGAACGCATTGGTTGCAAGTAATGCTATCTTGGCAAAAAGCCGTTCCGCAGAATTATTATCCGCTTTATCATCGCCTATAACTAACCTTAAGCCAGCTCAGCAAAAGCAGGCTGCTGCCTACCTGGAAAAATTAAAGTTTGATAGTCGTCACATCAGTCAAACCACCGAAATAGACCGTCAGCGCGAGCATTTTGAAAGCCTTTCAAAAAATCTGTATACACTGTTCTCGGGCTTAAAGCTTAACAGCCACACGCTTTACCAGCAATATTGTCCCATGAAAAAAGCATCGTGGTTAAGCGAAACAGAAGAAATACGTAACCCATATTATGGTGATGATATGCTGGAGTGCGGTAAAATAACTGCCACTTTAAATAGTGTGGGTAAATAATAATACGATGAAAATAAAACTAACACTGGTAGCTGTCCTTTTTTGCCTGGCCGCCAAAGCCCAAACCACACCTAATATTACCCCGGCACATTTAAAAGCGGCCGAAGATGTGTTGAAAGCATCGCATGCCGATTCGCTTTTTAAAGAGAATATGGCAACCATGCTAAAACAGGCAAGTAATAATCTTCCGGAAGAAAGGCGGGCAAAGTTTATAGAAGTGATGAACCAGTTTGTTGCCAAATATGTAAGCTGGGATATTTTAAAAGATCAGTTAGCTGTAACTTATGCTAAAGAGTTCACTATTACTGAGCTAAAAGGGCTTGCGGCTTTTTACAATACCCCTGTAGGTAAAAAGTTTATTATAAAACAACCGCTATTGGTAAAAACAGGCGCCGACCTTGGGCAGCAGCTGGTGCAAAGCCACCAGGTAGAATTACAGCAAATGATGCAGGATGCTTTTAAAGATCAATAATATAATTTGTAACTAAGATATTCGTTTAGCATCTTAGTAAAATATTCCTTTAATTAAACTATGATTTTTAACAAAACGTTGTCTGTTGCCGCATTGGCGCTGATAATAGCTGCCGGTAGCGCAGATGCGCAGGTTAAAAAAAGGGCCCCAAAGCCATCCCCCAAGAGCAAACCTGTACCTGCAGCCCTTCAAATTGCCGGGAAAGCGCTTCCTGTTGACCCCAATGTGCTTATTGGTAAACTGCCTAACGGATTAACTTATTACATAAGGCATAACGAGCAGCCCCAAAACCGGGCCGAACTTTACCTTGTAAACAAAGCCGGCTCTATCTTAGAGACTGATGCACAACAAGGGTTGGCTCACTTTACCGAGCACATGGCCTTTAACGGCACTCGTGATTTCCCGAAAAATGAATTGGTCAATTACCTTCAAAAATCGGGCGTAAAGTTTGGTGCCGATCTTAATGCATATACCTCTTTTGATGAAACCGTTTACCAGTTGCCTTTGCCTACAGACAGTGCCGCTGTTTTTGAAAAAGGGTTTAACATACTGGCCAACTGGGCAGGATATGTAACTTTTGATGCAACAGAAATTGACAAAGAACGCGGCGTTGTTTTGGAAGAAGAACGTATGAGGGGTAAGAACGCACAGGAAAGGTTAAGTTTACAAACCCTTCCTGTTTTGTTAAACAACTCCAGATATGCTTCGCGGTTACCCATTGGTAAGGAGGAAATTCTTAAAAGCTTTACCCCCGAAACAATAAAAGGCTTTTATAGTGATTGGTACCGCCCGGATATGCAAGCGGTTGTTGCCGTTGGCGACTTTGATGTTCAACGGGTTTTGGAGCTTATAAAGAAAAACTTCTCTGGCTTGAAAAACCCGGCCGCAGAAAAGCCTCGGCCAGAATATAACGTTGCCCCCTCCCCAGGTACAGTTGTTAAAATAGCAACAGATAAGGAGTTTCCATATACCATGGCCCAGATTGTTGTGAAGCATCCACAAGTAATAGTAAAAACAGAACAGGGCTATATGCAAAATGTGCGTAACACTTTGTTTAATTATATGCTTAACCAACGCCTGGCCGAGTTACAACAAAAGCCCGATCCTGCGTTTTTGTATGCCCGCACTACTTATGGGCCTATGTTAGGTAAGTTAGATGCTTTTTCATCTATAGTAGTTGCAAAATCTGGCGGACTTGAACAGGCATTTAAAACTGTTGTGGCCGAAACCGAGCGTGCCCGTAAATTTGGTTTTACTTTAACTGAGTTTGAGCGCGCTAAACAGGCCGCACTTGCAGGTATGCAAAACGCGTATTATGAAAAAAATAAAACTAACTCTGCCAGCTACGTACGCGAGTACCAGCAAAACTTTTTAACCGGCGAGGCCATCCCTGGGATTGAGTTTGAGTTTAACTATTATGTATCGAACATTAATAAAATAACACTTGAGCAAATGAATGCGCTCGCAGGCAAATTCATTAGCGATCAAAACCGCGTGATAATTGTAGAAGGCCCGGAAAAAGATAAAGATCAACTTCCGGACGAAAAAACAGTACTATCATGGGTGAACACGGCCGGAGCTAACCTTACACCCTATGTGGATAATGTTACCAGTAAGCCATTGATGGAAAAAGCACCAGAGGCCGGTAAAATAGTGGCTGAAGCGCAGGATGAAGCATTGGGTACCACCCTGCTAACCTTGTCAAATGGTGTAAAAGTTATTCTTAAGCCTACCGAATTTAAAAATGATCAGATATTGATAAATGGTTACAGTTTTGGTGGCACATCCCTGGCCAGCGACAACGATTATATGGCTGCCAGCTTAGCGGCATCTATAATAGGCAGTAGTGGCATATCTGAATTTAACCAGGGCCAGTTAGATAAAATGCTTGCCGGGAAAACGGTAAATGTATCCCCATATATAACAGATTATTCACAGGGAATAAGGGCAAGCTCGTCTCTGCAGGATCTGGAAACTGCCATGCAGCTTATATACTTATATTTTACATCTCCACGCAAAGATGCCGATATATGGCAAGGCAACATCAATCAAACCAAGTCCATATTGGCAACCCGCAATCTTGTGCCAGGTAGCGTATATCAGGATACCCTTTCTGCCGTACTTAGTAACTATAATTTCAGAGGGATGCCTGCAACCGTTGAGCGTTTAAATTCGGCAAGCCTTGATAAAGCTTTCAGTTTTTATAAAGACAGGTTTGCTGATGCATCCGGTTTTACATTTGTATTGGTAGGCTCATTTAATGCCGATCTTATCAGGCCAATGTTAAATACTTACCTGGGCTCGTTACCGTCAACCAATAAAAAGGAAACCTATAAAAATCTGGGCATACACCCTGCACCCGGACAGATCAATAAAACCGTTTATAAGGGAATAGACGATAAAGCTAATGTGCAGCTTATATACAGCGGCAATTATACTTTTAATGAAGCCAATAATATTCAGATGGACGCTTTGGAAGAAGTGCTGAATATTAAACTTGTTGAGCGCCTGCGGGAGCAGGAAAGCGGCATTTATGCGCCTGGAGTAAAAGCAAATTATACTAAAAATCCCGAAGGCAGGTATACGGTTACAATAGCATTTACCTGTGCTGCAGCAAATGTTGACAAACTGGTTGCTGCTACGCTTGATGAGATTAATAAGATTAAGCAAAAAGGCGCCGAACCTGGCGACATCCAGAAATTTGTAGCCGAAGAAGCTCGTTCAACGCAAGTTCAGCTTAAGCAAAATGTTTCCTGGCTGGGCTTATTATTATCAGCATCTCAAAATGGCGAAGATCCTGATGCGATATTAACTCATGTCAAAAACCTGGATCAGATAACAGTACAAAGTACCAAAGAAACAGCCAATAAGTATTTAAATAACACCAACATGGCAAAGGTGATACTAATGCCGGAAAAGAAATAACGTTAGTTTAATTCATCAGGCTGCCAGCCGGTAGCCTGATGAATTTATTGTGCTTGCTTTACTGTATCAAAAAATGCCATGTATGCTGGCAACGCCGTTTTACCCTTTTCATGTACCATTATGCCGGTAATTGTGCCACTACGGTCGGCATCAAATGCAATTCCTGAAGCAGCATCATCAAAAATATTCCGTTCGCTATTGTTAACAGTAAAGGCCCCTACTTTCCTTAACTTATATACCGCCTCTGCATTTTTTAATAATACCCCTGTATATAGTTTGGTATTTATCTTAAATGCTGGCGAACTTATACGGATATCCTTCACTCGTGCCGTATCATCATTACCCATATCACGCGAAAAAAACATATGGGTGGCATATCCTTTTTTGTTATGATCAGCATACCAGACAGAAACACTTTTTCCCATTGCCGCATCGCCGCCATCTGGCTGTCCTAAACGCTTGATCACATTTTCGCTGCTTTCATTTAAAGCGGTTTGCCCAAGGCTCACTCCGGGCACAATCAGCTGGGCTAATGGGACAGAATTGTCTCCTGGAAGATCTGTATTTGCAGTATCAGTTGTTTGCTGTGTGTTATTAACGCTGTCTGTTTTTTCATTATCAGCGGCCTTATCCCTTTGCTTGCAGGCCAGAAAAGTAAGCGCTATAATGGGTACAATTATATATCTATGCATTTTCATCGGCTATAACATTTTGTTTATTTTACGGTTGTAGTATAACTAACAACTTAATATTTTGTTGCATCGGTAAATGATATCTGCAGGCCAAAAAGTAATACAACAATGGTATAAACAAAAAAACTGGAAGCAGTTTCCCTTTCAAAAAGAAATGGAAGAGGTATACCTTTCCGGTTATTCTGGCTTACTTAATGCCCCTACGGGTAGTGGTAAAACTTATGCTTTGTTTTTACCCTTTCTGGCAGATTATATCAATAAAAACCCTGATACTTATCAGACTCAAAAGAATAATGGCCTGCTGATGCTTTGGATAACGCCTTTGCGTGCGCTGACAAACGATATCAGAAAAGCCATGCAGGAGGCCTGCGATGAAATTGGCCTGCCATGGCGCATCATGACGCGCACCGGAGATACCTCTGCAGCAGATAAAGCTGCTCTTAAAAAGAAATTGCCCGAAGTATTATTAACTACCCCGGAAAGCCTTCACCTGATGCTTGCACAAAAGGAATATGCTAAAGTATTTAAAGGTTTACAAGTATTGGTATGCGATGAGTGGCACGAGTTATTAGGAACAAAACGCGGTGTACAGGTAGAACTTGGCCTTACCCGACTTAAAGGGCTTGCTGCGGCAGACAAAGAACAGTTAATTGCAGGCAGTAAACAAGAAGGCCAACTGTCAACCGCAAACCGCAAACTAAAAATCTGGGGTATAAGTGCTACCATTGGTAACCTGGAACAAGCGGCAGAAGTGTTGCTTGGCAATGACTTCCCACCAGAACAGGTAAAGATGGTTAGGGCTAATGTTGATAAAAAATTGCTAATTGAATCTGTCATCCCAGAGAGTATAGAAAATTATTCCTGGGCAGGGCACATTGGAGTTAAATTGTTACCACAAGTAATGGATATTGTGGCAAAAAGTAAAACAACCCTCATCTTTACCAATACCCGTTCCCAGTCTGAAATATGGTATCATGCTATTATTGATAATTACCCGGAATATGCCGGCATTATGGCCATGCACCATGGGTCGTTAGATAACGAATTACGTAATTGGGTTGAACAAGCCTTGCACGCAGAGGCCTTAAAGCTGGTTGTATGCACATCCAGCCTTGACCTTGGGGTTGATTTTCGCCCGGTTGATACTGTGATACAGGTAGGCAGCCCTAAGGGTGTCGCACGCTTTATGCAGCGCGCCGGCCGCAGCGGACACCATCCGGGGGCAATCTCAAAAGCTTATTATGTGCCAACGCACTCGCTGGAGCTTTTAGAAGGAGCGGCCCTGAAAAGCGCCATCAAAAAGGGTGTATTTGAAAGTCGCGACCCAATGCTGCTTACTTACGATGTGCTGATACAGTATATGGTTACCCTGGCGGTATCAGATGGCTTCAGGGCTGACGATTTATATCAGGAAATTAAAACATCTTTTGCCTTTGCCGACCTGCGAAGAGAGGAATTTAATCAACTGCTCGACTTTATTGTTAATGGCGGCAAAACACTTGCGCAATACGACGAGTTTTTGAAGGTTGAGGTTGAAAATGGCCTTTTCAAAGTAAACAGCCGCCGGGTTGCAATGCGGCATAGGTTAAGTATTGGTACTATTACCAGCGAGCTCAGTATAAGAGTAAAATGGCTTAGTGGTGGCAGCCTTGGTACCTTAGAGGAAGGCTTTATAGCTAAGCTTAAACCGGGTAATACTTTTTGGTTTGCAGGCCGCAGCCTGGAATTTGTTAAAGTAAAAGATATGACTGCTTACGTTAAAAAATCAAAGGCTCAGAAGGGTTTAATTCCCAGCTGGGCCGGTGGGCGTATGCCGTTATCCTCGCAGTTATCAGCGGTTTTTAGGGATAAGTTAGATGAAGTAGCTAATGGAATTGAAACCGACATTGAGGTTAAAGAATTAAAGCCCTTGTTTGACCTACAGGCAAAATTATCTCACTTACCTCAAAGCCATGAATTTTTGATTGAGTCTTTCGAATCACGAGAAGGGCATCACCTTATCTTTTATCCGTTTGAGGGTCGGCTGGTTCATGAGGGTATGGCATCATTACTGGCATATCGCATCTCCAGGATCAAACCAGCCAGCTTTTCTATTGCCATGAATGATTATGGCTTTGAATTACTTACCGATGAGGATATCCCTATTGAAGAAGCGCTAGAAGACGTCGCCTTTTTTTCGATAGAAAACCTGATTGAAGATATACAGCACAGCCTTAACGCCAATGAAATGGCACGGCGTAAATTCAGGGATATTGCTCATATAGGCGGCCTGATATTTACAGGCTATCCTGGACAGCAGATAAAAAATAAACACTTGCAGGCTTCTACGTCTTTGCTTTTCGAAGTTTTCAATGAATATGAACCGGATAATCTTTTAGTACGGCAGGCTTATAACGAAGCCCTTGCATTTCAGTTAGAGGAGTTTAGGTTAAGGGCCGCATTACAACGTATAAGCAGCCAAAATATCATCTTAAAAACCATTGAACGGCCCACTCCTTTTTCTTTTCCCATAATGGTGGATAGCCTTGGTCGCGAGCGCCTCACAACAGAATCATTAGAAGATCGCATTGCCCGTATGGCCCGCCAGTACGATGTTGACGATAATGCAGAAAGGCCCGCCCCCCGATCACGCAAAACCGGTATACTAAGAAAAAAGGGCTTTTGAGCCCTTTCCGTTAATTATTATTTTTCGCCTTTTCTTTTGCTTCTTTTTCAGCCCGCTCCTGCGCTTCTTTTTTTGCCTTTTCACGTTCTTTTTGTGCTTTTTCTTTAGCCTCTTGTATCTTCTTCAGCGAATCTCGCTTGGCTTTTTCTTTCTTTTTAAAAAACCCTTTTAACAAAAAGTTACTTTGAGCAGCTTTAAGGTCTTCGTTTAACGTAGCTGTTGTTGCATGAACTCCTTTTATTGTCTTTCTGGCTTGTTTAACCGTTCCTTCAAGGTCTTCAGCAATCTGTTCATTATTCAGCAGCCGGCCAATGCTTCCTTTGCCATTGTTTATTTTGTTAACGATAGATGCTAATCCGCCGGTTACAGCCTCCGCATTATCAGCCACCTTTGTAAGCTTATTTATTACCTTGTCCACATCTATAGGGTTAACCGTATTCAGTTTATTGCCCTCTGCTACTTCGGTATTGCTTGATATCCCTCCAGGTGCTATTACCACAAGTTTATCACCCATCAAACCATCACTGCCAATACTCATCTTCGAGTCGGTTTTAATAAACTTTTTAACTGAATTATTTAACGTCAGGTCCACCCTTACCGAACTGTCATTGACTATGTTGATGGATTCTACTACACCTACATTTATACCGGCAAAACGTACGTTGTTTCCTACTGTAAGCCCGCTTACATTTCGGAATATGCCATATACTTTAAATGTAGAACTGAACATACTTTTTTGATTGCCGATATAGAATACGGCTAAAAACAAGATCACAAAGCCTATAACGGTAAACAATCCTATCTTTATTTTTTGAGATGATGTGGTTTTCATTTGGTTTGATTAAAAAAAGATCTTATAAAATCATCGTCCGACTGTTGTAATTCGTCGTAAGTGCCCTCGGCAATGTATTTTCCATTGTCCATTATCACCACCCTATCTGCCGTAATTTTTGCGCATTCCATGTCGTGAGTGATGATTATAGATGATGTTTTATATTTTTTCTGCATGTGCAATATCAATTCGCTTATTTCACGGGATGTGATCGGATCGAGCCCGGTAGTGGGTTCATCATATAACATAATTTCAGGTTTCATGATCAACGTGCGTGCAAGCCCGGCTCTTTTGCGCATCCCTCCCGAAAGATCTGACGGCATCTTATCTATTGCCTCGGCAAGCCCTACGCCATCAAGTACCTCTTCTACCAGTTGATCAATCTCCTGCTGATCGGTCATTTTTTTGATGCGTGTAAGCGGAAACTCCATATTTTCCCTAACGGTCATCGAATCATATAGTGCGCCACTCTGAAATAAGAATCCGATTTTCGTACGAAGCTCTTTCAATTCAGTATCATTCATTTGAGCCACATCATCACCAAACACCTTGACCGTACCGCTGTCGGGCGTTAAAAGGCCTACAATACATTGTATGGTTACAGATTTGCCTTGTCCGGATTTGCCCAGCACTACTACGTTCTCCCCACGTTTAAGCTGCAGATTAATGTCTTTTAATACCTCTTTACTACCAAAAGACTTGGCTATATGATCAATATCAACCACAACCTCGCTTTTATCAACAGGCTTTCGATTACTAATATTTATTTCTGCCGGCTCCATATATTACCTGTAAAATAAAATGCTGGTGATCTGTACTGCTACGGCATCAATTACAAATATCCATAGTGATGCAGTTACCACTGCTGAGTTGGCTGCAAGGCCCACACTTTCTGTTCCCTTATTAGAGTTATACCCCTTGTAGCATCCTACAAAGCCAATAGCAAAACCAAAAAATATGGTTTTAATCACCGCTGGCAGCAAATCCATAAACTCCAGTGATGAAATGCACTTTGTAAAATAAAGCGAAAAAGATATATCATCTGTAAAATTTAATGCCAGGTAACCACCAAATAAACCGATTGCGTCACCAATCAGGGTAAGCAAAGGCACCATAAAAGCGGTTGCCAGCACACGGGTTACTACCAGGTACTGCAAAGGGTTGGCACCTGATACTTCCATGGCGTCTATCTGCTCGGTAACCTTCATACTCCCCAATTCTGCACCTATACCTGATGCAACCTTTCCGGCACAGATAATGGCAATTATTACGGGGCCAATTTCCCGTACAAATGACACTGCAAGCGTTTTTGGCAGCATGCTTTCGGCACCCAGTTCAAGCAAAGATGGCCTTAACTGTAAAATAAGTACCAATCCCATAATAAAGGAGGTAATACCAACCAGCATCATTGATCGGTAACCTATTTCATAACACTGCCGTACAAACTCCGACCATTCAAATCCCCCTCTGAATATATTCCGGAAAAAGTGTTGGAAAAAAGTCCCCTGCTCTCCAATGCCTTCCAGCCATTTTTTATACCCGGTTAATGCCTGTTCTGCCATAAGTAATTAATTATATGCTGGTTATAAACAAAGTAGTAGTCAATTGTTTTACAAACCCGAATATTTCGGAATAAGTTTATATCATAGGTAACCCTATTACCACAAGACTGCACTTTATATTGGTTTATATTGAAAAAATCTTTATAATAAACAACAAGTGCCTATCTTTTGTTTAAAGCTAACCCTTCATGTTTTTACTTCTCCTTAATAAACTGCTTAAGCTTATTTAACATACTTATAGACTAAATTAACAGTTGAGCGCATACTCTTATGCGAATGCTGATATTCTAATAGTGTAAGCACTACTATATTTTCCCTAAAAAAATTTAATTATTATATCAGGAATGATAAAGATTATAGTGCGGGTGACATAATAATGCTAAATAAAGCATGTTTAAACTTATAAGCCTTATTTCCTATTATATATTGCGTATTTTTGCCAGTTAAAGCAAGCGTTATGGCACATAAAGCAATTATAGCAGGTGCGAGCGGACTTATCGGCAGCAGTTTATTAGATATACTACTCCAACAGCCGCAATATGATGAAGTTTTAATTTTGGTTCGTAAAGAGTTAGACATCAACCATCATAAGTTAATTCAACTGGTTATCAATTTTGATGAATTAGAAAAACATGCTGCTGCCATAACCGGTCATGCTATTTTTAGCTGCTTAGGTACAACAAGGGGAGAAACGCCTGATAATAAACAACATAGAAAGATTGATCATGATTATCCTTTGTTACTTGCACAATTAGCTAAGCAAAATGGCGTTAAACATTTTCACTTGATTAGTGCTGTTGGCGCTAACCGGTTATCTACTAACACATACCTTAAATTGAAAGGTGAAGTTGAACATGACATTGAATTAGTTGGCCTATCGGTACTGCATATTTACGAGCCGGCCATGCTGATTGGTAAAAGGAAAAAACCAAGATTAGCAGAGCAAATTTTTGGCGGAATATTCAAAATAATTGATCCTCTACTTATTGGCAGCCTTAAAAAGTACCAAAGCGTTAAGGCCGAAACCCTTGCTTATGCTATGTTTAAAAAGTCATTAGATGATACTGAAGGTACATTTATACACACAACAGATAAAATAAAAAAGATAAAGTGAGTACTTATATATCGGCTGAAAATTTAGGCCATTCATTTCATGATAATTGGTTATTTAAAAACATAACCATCGGCATTAACCGTGGTAGGCGCGTTGCATTAGTGGGCATTAACGGTGCAGGTAAAAGTACACTGTTAAAAATTCTTTCCGGAAGCTTAAAGCCTACAGAAGGTAAAGTAGCCCAGGCAAGAGATTTGAATATAGGCTACCTGGAACAAGACCCCTATTTTAAAGGAGCGGTCACCATAAGCGATTATATATTCCACGCAGATAACAAGCAGCAACAGCTTATCCGGCGGTATGAAGAATTGCTCGAAAACGACCCGGAGAATTTAAAAGCGTTGGATAAGGTAATGGAGGAGATGAGTGAGATAGATGCCTGGGAATATGAATATAAAATAAAAACGATTTTAGGGAGACTTGATATACACCAGCTTAATCAACACATCAATACGCTTTCAGGCGGGCAAAAGAAAAGATTGGCTTTAGCTAAACTTTTAATTGAAGACCCGGAAATTTATGTTTTAGATGAGCCTACCAATCATCTTGATATAGATACTATTGAATGGCTTGAAAAATTACTTACTGAAGGTAGCAAAACAATTTTAATGGTTACCCACGACCGTTACTTTCTGGACAATGTTTGTAATGAAATTTTAGAGATCGATAAAGGTAAAATCATTCCTTATGCTGGCAATTATGCCTATTATCTTGAAAAGAAAGCTGAACGCGAAGCTGCTGATCAAGCTGCATTTGAAAAGAACTCCAACCTTTTAAGAAAAGAACTGGAATGGATGCGCCGCCAGCCTAAAGCACGTGGAACAAAATCTAAATCAAGGATAGATGCATTTTATGATTTGGAAGCTAAAACAAAAAATAATGGGCCTAAACAAAATGTGGAGCTAAGTGTAAAAACAGCACGTCAAGGCAATAAAATAATGGAACTTCACCATGTAAGTAAAGGCTTTGGTGACCGTACATTTGTAAACAACTTTGATTACACATTCAAAAAAGGTGACCGTATAGGTCTTGCAGGCCGAAATGGCAGTGGTAAATCAACCCTGCTTAACTTAATAACGGGCTTACTGTCGCCCGATTCGGGTGAGATCATAAAAGGTGAAACAACTGTTATAGGCTATTTTAACCAGGCAGGGCTTGCTTTTAAAGAGGATGACAGGGTTATTGATATTGTAAAGAACGTTGCAGAATTTATTACCATGGCAGATGGTAAAACTATCTCCGCATCTGCCCTGCTTACATTATTTCTATTCCCTCCTGCTAAGCAATATGGAATGGTCGCTAAATTAAGTGGCGGCGAAAAGAAACGCCTTCATTTAATGAGCATCCTGATGAAAAATCCAAATTTTTTAATATTGGATGAACCCACTAATGACTTAGATATAGATACTTTAAATGTATTAGAAGAGTTTTTAGGTAACTATCCCGGTATATTAATGCTGGTATCACATGACAGGTATTTGCTGGATAAAATGACTGAGCAATTATTCATTATGGAAGATGGTGGGAATATCAGGGTATATAATGGCAATTATTCATCTTACCGCTTAGATTTAGAGGAAAGCAAACAACAAAGCAAGCAAACTTCAACACCGCAAAACACACACCAATCCACTGTTAAAAAGAATAAGCTAAGCTTTAAAGAAGAGAAAGAATTAGAAACTCTTGAAAAGGAAATTATAGATTTAGAGGATCAAATAAATTCTGTTAGTAATCATTTAAATACAAATAATATTGAATCAAGTAAACTCATTGAATTAACGCAACAAATAAGTGAGTTAACTACGATATTAGATACCAAGACAACAAGATGGATGGAATTAACTGAACTTAAAGAAGCTTAATATGAAAGAATCAGATATACTTGCTTCTATTGGTGTCATAATTCTATTAATAGCGTTTGTATTAAATTTATTTAAAAAACTGCCAGCTCAATCACGATTATATAGCGCTTTAAATTTCATTGGTGCTGCAATATGTTGCTATTCTTCGTTTTTAATTAAGTTTTACCCATTTGTTGTACTGGAAGCTATCTGGGCAACATTTGCTTTATATTCTATATTGAATGTTCCACGTGGAACAACTAACAATTGATGTTCCACGTGGAACATGGAGGTAATATGTTTAATAAATACAATGTGATAGTAGTAGGCGCTGGCCATGCTGGTTGCGAAGCAGCTGCTGCTGCTGCAAATTTGGGTTCATCGGTATTACTGATAACCATGAACATGGGCACTATAGCTCAAATGAGTTGTAACCCTGCTATGGGTGGGGTTGCTAAAGGGCAAATAGTGCGCGAGATAGATGCTTTAGGTGGTTATTCAGGTATAATTACTGATAAAACATCACTGCAATTTAGAATGCTTAACCGTTCCAAAGGCCCTGCTATGTGGAGTCCACGTGCACAAAGCGATCGTATTCGTTTTGCAGAAGAATGGAGGATAGCCCTGGAAAAAACACCTAATGTTGACTTTTGGCAGGATACAGTAACATCTTTATTAATAAAAAATAACACTGTTGTTGGTGTAAAAACCTCAATTGGAGTAGAAATAGAAGCAGATGCAGTTGTTCTTACGAATGGTACGTTTTTAAATGGTATAATACATATTGGTGAGAAAAAATTTGGTGGAGGACGTACAGGAGAAAAAGCTGCAACCGGACTAACTGAGCAATTGGTTTCGTTAGGTTTTGAAGCCGGTAGGATGAAAACCGGGACCCCGCCACGCGTAGATGGCCGTAGCTTAAATTATCATTTGATGGAAGAACAATGGGGGGATGAGGAAAGAGGTCGTTTTTCATTTACTAATGTTCCATTAGCTACAGACCAAAGGTGCTGTTGGATTACTTACACAAATGCAGCTGTGCATGAAACTTTAAAGGAAGGTTTCGAAAAGTCGCCAATGTTTACAGGCCGTATTAAAGGTTTAGGGCCTCGATACTGCCCTTCTATAGAGGATAAGATAAATAGATTTGCAGAGCGCGACCGACATCAAATATTTGTAGAGCCTGAAGGATGGAATACGGTAGAAATATATGTAAATGGCTTTTCAACTTCATTGCCAGAAGATGTTCAATATAAAGCACTAACTCAAATACCGGGTTTTGAAAAAGCCAAGATGTTCAGACCTGGTTATGCAATTGAGTACGACTTCTTCCCTCCTACTCAATTAAGCTTAACATTAGAAACTAAACAGATCAGTAATTTATATTTTGCAGGGCAGATAAATGGTACTACCGGGTATGAAGAAGCTGCCTCGCAAGGTTTCATTGCCGGGATTAACGCTCATCAAAAAATAAACGATAAGCACGAACTTATTCTAAAAAGGTCTGAATCTTATATAGGTGTATTAATTGATGATTTAGTAACTAAGGGTACGGAAGAACCATACCGGATGTTTACTTCCAGGGCAGAGCACAGGTTATTACTTCGTCAGGATAATGCAGATATCAGGTTAAGCCCTATAGGCTATGAATTAGGATTAATTAATGAAGAACGATTAGCTAAAGTAAATGATAAAATCAAAAATTCTGATGATATCGTTGCTTATACAAAAGCAAAAAGTATTGAACCCGGCTTAGTGAATGGAATGTTAGAAGCATTAGGAACATCAGCAATTAATCAGAATACCAAACTATTTAATTTACTAAGCCGTCCACAATTAGGCTTCAATCAATTAAAACAAGTAGATAACTCATTACAAGACTTATTAAGCCAATATGATAAAGAAACTATTGAACAGGCAGAAATAAAAATAAAGTATGAAAGTTACTTTTTAAAAGAAATGGAAATTGTTGAGAGGATGAAAAAAATGGAAGACCGTGAGATCAATCCTGAATTTAATTATCACCAATTAGTTTCCCTTTCAAAAGAAGCCCGTGAAAAATTGATGCGTATAAAACCACGTACATTAGGCCAGGCTTCAAGGATATCAGGTGTTTCACCTTCAGATATTTCAGTTTTAATGGTTCATGTGTCAAGATAATATATAAATATCTATAAATCAATTGTTTATAAAATATCTTGTTTAATGCAATATTTTTAAAATTTAATATCAATATTCAAAAAAAACAATAAGTTGCTTATATCGCCTAAAAACAATGTCAAATCAAAAATCAGTGTTTTTAAATAAAAATTTCTTCCTTGTCATAGCATTATTCCTTGTATATGGTTGTGCAAGTATACAAAGGCCACAGGGTGGGCCCCGGGATCTCACTCCTCCAAAGCTATTGAAAGCAACTCCGGAGAATATGACAAGAAATTTCAATGCTAAACAAATACGCCTTGAATTTGACGAGTTTTATAAGTTGAGCAATCAATATCAGGAAATAACAATCAGCCCAACTCAGGAAAAGCAACCTGAATATAATATCAACAGAAAAAACCTGATCATCGAATTTAAGGATACCTTACAAAAAAACACAACTTATGTGATTAATTTTGGTAAAGCTATACAAGATGTAAATGAAAGCAATGTACTTAAAAACTTTACTTACGTTTTTTCTACAGGGCCACACATAGATTCGTTAAGCATGTCTGGCAATGTTGTGAATAGTACAACCAATGAGAAAGAAAAGGAAGCTACTGTAATGATATTTCCTATCTCACAGGATTCCTTACTTTTCGGCAAAAAGAAACCATCCATATTTACTACTACTGATTCTTCGGGAAATTTTTCATTGAACAATCTCCATGAAGGTACTTATCGCATCTATGCCTTAAAAGAGGCAAGCCCCGATAAGATATTTAATAATGATGCCGAATTGATAGCTTTTTCTAATAAACCAATAGTATTGAATAAGGATACTTCAAATATTAAACTTAGCTTGTTTAAGCAAATACCAGATAACTTTAGAGTTACTGAAAAGAAGTTTAATAATGATGGCACTATTTCAATTGTATTTAACAGGAGGTTAGAAAAACCATCTTTAAAGATTTTATATCCACCAAACCTTGATAATCAGAAAATAGTAGAGTATAATAAAACGCTTGATAGTGGTAAGGTGTATATGAGGAATATGGATTTTGACTCGTTAAGTGTAGCTATCCTGGAAAATAATAAGCCATTAGATACTATTTATCAGCGCAAAGGAAGAAAGGAAAGCTTTGTCAGAAACTTGGTATTCAAATACAATTTGAACAGGGATGGGCGCTTAAAACCAGGTAACGATTTGCACATAACTGCCAATTTACCTATTGAAAGCTATGAACAAGGTTTAATTACATTGTCTGAGGATTCTGTTAATGTAACGTATAATTTAACAAAAGATACAGCAGATATTAAAAGCGTATATGTAAAATACAGATTTAGGCCAGGCAGAAAATATCAATTATTAATAAACGAGTCGGCTTTTACAGATATCTACGGTGATAAAAATAAAAAAACAGGGATCCCATTTGAAGCAGACAAACCTGAAAACTATAGTACACTAACCTTAAAGGTAACTGTGCCAGATACATCTAAAAGTTACGTAGTTGAATTACTTGATGCTCAAAAAGTTGTTCTACGTTCAGACGCAATAACAAAAACCACATCCTTAACCTATAAAGGTTATTTGACAGGTAAATACAATGTAAGGGTGGTATATGACCGTAATAAAAATGGCAGATGGGATAGCGGTAATGTAAAACAACGCTTGCAACCAGAAAATATTTGGATATATGATAAGGAAATAACTTTAAGACCTAACTGGGAAGCCGAAGAGCCAATATCCGTCCCAAAGGAACCTGTTACTCCTTAAACCATCCAGAATACATGATATAATTTTGCGGTAGCCGCTGTAATAAAGCCTTTTGCTCATGGGTAAGAGGCTTTATTTTTTTTGCCGGTGATCCTGCATATAAGAAACCTGATTCGCAAACTGTTCGCTCCAAGACAACAGATCCGGCGCCTATTATAACATATTCTTCTATCACTGCATCATCCATCACAATAGCACCCATACCTATTAAAACATTATCCTTTAATGTACAACCATGTACAATGGCATTATGGCCAATAGAAACATTGTTGCCAATGTTAGTAGGCGACTTTAGATAAGTAGCATGTATACAAACATTATCCTGGATATTCGTATTATCCCCAATCTTAATATAATGTACATCGCCACGTATAACGGCATTAAACCAAACTGAACAGTTATCGCCAATAACAACATCTCCAACAATTGTAGCATTAGGTGCTATAAAACATTCATCCCCTAATTGCGGAAACTTATCTTTTACAGGTAGTATTACAGGCATTACTTATTGGGTTATTAATTGAAATTATTGATTAATGATTGCAGTACTTTTACTATGTTTGATCTATTATATAAGCGGAAATAGCTCAGTTGGTAGAGCATCAGTTTCCCAAACTGAAGGCCGCGGGTTCGAATCCCGTTTTCCGCTCTTTAAAACACTGTATCTTCTAAAACTTGTTGATGTTCCGGGTAATCGGTTGTATAATGTAACCCCCTGCTTTCCTTACGCATCATGGCCGACTTTACTACAATATAAGATACCTGTATCAAATTCCGCAGTTCGCAAAGTTTAACGGATAGCTTTGTCTTTTTATAAAAATCTTCGGTTTCTTCATATAATAAACGCAACCTGCGCATCGCCCTATCCAAACGAAAATCTGAGCGTACTATACCTACGTAATCATTCATCAGCTTTTGCATTTCCCGGATATTATGGGTAACCAGAATATCCTCATTTGAAAGCTGCACCCCCTTTTCATCCCAGTCGGGAATGTTTTCAGGTACTGTTAATGTATCGAAATTACCAACAGCATCTTCATAAATCCGGTGAGCAAAAACCAACGCCTCTAACAAAGAATTAGAGGCCAGGCGGTTAGCACCATGTAAACCTGTAGAAGAACATTCACCACAGGCGTATAAGCGGTTAATAGAGGATTTGCCCTGATGATCCACTAAAACTCCACCACACATATAATGGCAGGCAGGTGCAACAGGTATCATATCCTTGGTCATATCTATACCCATCTCCATGCACTTGGCATAAATATTAGGAAAATGCTGTAGGATGTCTTCTTTCTTTTTATGCCGTACATCAAGATAAACAAAATCTTCCCCCGACTTTTTTATCTCTGCATCAATAGCCCTTGCAACAATATCACGCGGTGCAAGTGATTTACGCTCATCATACTCCTGCATAAATTCTTCACCATTAGTACGCTTTAAAATGCCGCCGAAGCCGCGTACCGCCTCAGATATTAAAAATGACGGATGTTCACCAGGATTATATAACGCGGTTGGATGAAACTGAATAAACTCCATATTACGAACCTTACCCTTAGCCCTATACACCATCGCTACACCATCGCCGGTTGCAATCACAGGATTCGTGGTTACCGAATAAATATGCCCGGCACCACCAGATGCCATTACTGTAATCTTGGAGAGTATTTTTTCTACATGATTTGTTTCAGTGTTGAAAGCATATATACCATAACATTGAATATCATCAGAAGAACGATCTACAAACTGCCCTAAATGGTGTTGCGTTATCAAATCAACGGCGAAGTAATGGGTTAAAATTTCGATATTCGGGTCCCGATGTATTTCTTCCAATAAGGCTCGCTCTATTTCAAAACCAGTAATATCTTTATAATGTAGTACCCTGAACTCTGAATGGCCTCCTTCTTTTGCCAAGTCATAAATGCCTTCATTGGTCTTGTCAAAGTTGGTTCCGTAATCAATAATTTCACGAATCCGCTCCGGCCCTTCTTTAACTACCGCTTCTACAACTAACGGATCGCAAAGTCCATCACCCGCAATAAGGGTATCATTTATATGCTTTTCAAACGAATCTTCTTTTTTATCCACAACCACTGCTACACCCCCCTGGGCATACTTAGTGTTGCTTTCATCTTCATTTGCCTTTGTAACTATCAGAACCTTACCATGCTTTGCAGCCTTAAGTGCAAAACTCAATCCGGCAATACCCGACCCGATAACAAGGAAATCAACATTTCTGGTCATGCTTTGTATATGTATTGTGTAAAATTAGGTTTTATGTTAATAAGCGGTACAAAAGATGTTAAATTTGTGTAGGAAAAAAATAGATAAAATATCTTGCTTGTGGATAACCCTGAAAATTGAACTTTTGGATAGATTTTTTCAGCGAATTGTAAGACAGTTTAACAATGAAATTAACATTTTTACACACCTGCATTTATTAACAAATAACTATTTAAATAAAAACTTGTCTTTAATACCTCACTAAAAATCAATCAGATAAAAATGTAAAAGCTGTTTAATAATGTTAATAAAATTGGAAAAACAACTTTTAAAATAGCTCAGCTCAGTATTTTTTAACATAACTAACACTATAACAAACAATAGTTTTCTTTTATTTAAAAAAGAAGTTATTATTAATTGAATTGTTGAATGAATATCTTCGAAGAAATAAATGTGAAAGGTTTTGCCGACGAATACATTGATCCGTCACTTGATCTTTTTACAGAAATAGACAAACTTAAAAAAGAAAAAAATGCTGTTATACTGGCCCATTATTACCAGGAGGGAGATATACAGGATATTGCCGATTATATTGGGGATAGCCTGGGGCTTTCACAGCAGGCGGCCAAAACAGATGCAGATATTATTGTTTTTGCCGGCGTACACTTTATGGCAGAAACAGCCAAAATATTATCGCCAGATAAAAAGGTTTTGTTGCCGGATTTGAAAGCCGGGTGCTCATTAGCAGATAGTTGCCCGCCACATTTGTTTAAAAAATTTAAAGAGCAATATCCCGATCACCTGGTAATCACTTATGTAAATTGTACAGCCGAACTTAAAGCTTTAAGTGATATAGTTTGCACATCAAGCAATGCAGTGCAGATTGTGGAAAGTTTGCCAAAAGATCAGAAGATAATTTTTGGGCCTGACAGAAACCTTGGTGCATGGGTAGCTAAAAAGACAGGAAGGGATCTGGTATTATGGAATGGGGCTTGTATGGTCCATGAAATTTTCAGCCGCGAAAAAATAACTAAGTTAAAAGAGCGCTATCCAAATGCTAAAATTCTGGCACATCCTGAATGTGAAGAAGTTATTTTACAGATGGCAGATTATATAGGATCTACCACCGGTATATTGAAATATGCTACTAACAGCCCCGAAAAGGAATTTATTGTAGCGACAGAATCAGGGATTATGCACCAGATGGAAAAGGATAACCCGGATAAAACGTTTATTCCGGCGCCCCCTAATAATTTGTGCGCCTGTAACGATTGCCCGCACATGAAGCGTAATACGTTAGAGAAGTTATACTTATGCCTGAAAAATGAAATGCCGGAGGTTGAGGTACCTGCACATATTATTAAAGATGCTGTGAAACCTATTGAACGTATGTTGGAGATATCAGCAAGATTAGGTTTATAAGAAAATACAATGTTTGAGAACGAAGAAAAAACCAATTTAGAATCTTTAGGAGAATTTGGGCTGATAAGCCATCTTACCAAAAATATCAAGCTTGTACAAAAAAGCTCGGTTAAAGGCATTGGAGATGACGCGGCTGTATTGAACTACGAGGGAAAAAGAACATTGGTTTCAACAGATCTGTTGTTGGAAGGGATACATTTTGATTTAGCTTATACACCCTTAAAACATTTGGGATATAAAGCTATACAGGTAAACCTTAGCGATGTTTATGCCATGAACGGTACCGCAACGCAGGTTACGGTATCCATTGGCATGAGTAGTAAATTTCCGCTGGAAGCTATTGAAGAACTTTACGAGGGTATTTACCTGGCTTGTGGCCATTATAACGTTGACGTGATAGGCGGCGATACGTCTGCATCACGCCAGGGACTTGTTATCAGTGTAACCTCATTAGGGTATGCGGATGAAAAGGATATAGTATACCGCAATACTGCAGAAGAAGGCGACCTGATATGTGTTTCGGGAGATTTAGGTGGTGCTTACGTTGGTTTACAATTATTGGAGCGGGAAAAACTGATCTATCTTGAAAATCCGAATATCCAACCAGATCTGGAAGGTAAAGATTACATTGTAGAGCGACAGTTAAAGCCGGAAGCACGTAAGGATGTTATTGACTTGCTAAAAGAAATTGAAGTAAAACCAACTTCAATGATAGATGTGTCTGATGGTTTGGCTTCTGAAATTTTACATATATGCAAGCAAAGTAATAAAGGCTGCAAGTTATATGAAGAGAAAATCCCTATAGACCCGATGACTTATGAAACCGCCCGAGAGTTTGGCCTCGACCCTACTGTGTGCGCGTTAAGCGGTGGTGAAGACTATGAGCTCCTTTTTACTGTAAAACAAGCCGACTATGATAAAATTAAACATAAAATGGATATATCTATCGTAGGTTACATTACAGAACCAAACGAAGGATATAGCCTGATAACCAAATCTGGCAATATGCATGAAATAAAAGCACAGGGTTGGAACGCGTTTAAGAAAGAGGAATAATAACTGTTAACAGGTACTTTTAAGAGTAACCTGCTATAGTATTTCATCAATATATTTATTATCTATCTGCTTGTTGGCTTTAGCCCCTAACTTTTTAATTTTTTCAGCGGTAACAGTCAGGTTACCGCTGCCATCAACTAACTTGTTGAAAGCATTGTTGTAGGCGGTTTGGGTTTGGTTGATATTTTTGCCAATGCTTTCCATATCATTAACAAAGCCAACAAATTTATCGTACATAGTTCCGCTTAGGCGGGCTATTTCAAGTACATTTCGGTTTTGGCGCTCTTGTTTCCATATACTGGCAATAGTGCGTAACGTGGCTAACAAAGTACTTGGGCTTACTATTACTACCCGTTTGTCCCAGGCATCGCTGAACAATTCAGTATCCAGCTGAACGGCGAAACTAAAAGACGATTCAATCGGCAGGAAAAGCAATACAAAATCGGGTGAATTGATCTGATACAGATCATGGTAATTTTTTGATGATAAACCATGAATATGATTACGTATAGATTCGACATGGCTCTTTGAATAAAGTTTTCTCTCATCTTCTGTCTCGCAATTTACCAGCCGTTCATAAGCTATCAACGATACCTTCGAATCAATGATCAGGTGCTTATCATCAGGCAGATCTATGATTACGTCCGGCTGAAGCCTGCTCCCGTCTGCAGACGTTAAACTTGTTTGTATACGATATTCCTGATCTCGTACTAAACCACTGCGTTCCAATACCTTTTCAAGAATTACTTCGCCCCAGTTACCTTGTTTTTTATTATCCCCTTTAAGGGCGCGGGTTAAGTTAGAAGCTTCGGTACTAATGGTTTTATTAAGCTCCATCAGCTGGGTAATAACACCTTTTAAGGTATTCCGCTCGGCAGCTTCCATGTTGTAAACCTTATCCACCTTTTCTTCAAAAGATTTGATGTTTTCCTTTAGAGGCTTAATAATGGTATCTATATTAAACTTATTCAGGTCGCTGAATTCGCGTGATTTATCTTTAAGGAGTTTTTCAGCTATGTTTTCAAATTCTCTTTGAAAATGCAACCGGGTATTTTCAACTTCCTGTTTCTGCTCGGCTATTTTTTCCTGTTGCGCTTTAAAGTATGATCTGGAAGCTTCCAACGATTTATTGGCTTCCGCTAACTGCGTGCGTTCATAAAGTAACTCATCCTGAAGTCTTACTTTTTCGTCTTTCAGCAGTTGGGTGATATTTTCTTTTTCCTTTAAAATATTTTCTGCTTTTTCTTCGGCACGCGCAAGTGATATCTTAAGCGATTCATTTTCATTTTTTAGCGTCACAAAATCTACTTCAGAGATAGTACCGGCAGTTTTTTTCCTGGTGATAAAAAAAACTACAGCACCAGCAATAAACCCTATTATGATATAAACAGCCTCATTCATTTTGATAAAATATTTAGCAAAACGAATGTAGGTAAATTAATATTGCTAAAGAAAATAAGTTATTTATTGGTTTTTAAAGTATCCTTAGCCGGATTGTTATTGATAACACCATCTGCAGATGTATCCTGGCCACCGGTTTCTACAGGTGTCGCAGGGTATTTGCCACTATCGGCAGCTGTAGAGCCACCAACATGTACTTGTCCGGAGTCTGCAGAATCTGCTTTAGAATCATTACCTTTGCACGATGTAATACCAATACTAATAGCAACCAACAGGTATATCCAATACTTTTTCATTATTTATGGATTAGTTTTAAGGGTATCTACCGTGGGGTTGGTTGTACCTTTGCCATTACCGCTTGTATCTGTTCCGCCGGTACTTGCCGGAGTTGGCGACCCGGAGCCTGATGTAACACCAGTGTCTGATGCTGCGCCCGAGCTGCCAACATTAGTGGCACCCGAGTCGGCCTGTGCACCGCCTGTTTGCCCGGAAGAATTACCTTTACAGGAAACTATACTTACCGAGCCGGCAATCATCAGGTAAATTAAAAGCTTCTTCATAGAATGTTGAACTTATAATTAAGTACAAACAGTATTTATTATAGTTTTGATATGCTTTTAATTATATAGTAAAAGTTAAACCAATGTGAACATAAAGGACATATAAAGAGTTATGTTTTAAAGCAGTTTATTGCTGCTTAGTATCAATCAATAATCATTTTTAAATGAGACAAAAATATTATGATACTGCTGTGAAGCAGGAAAAAGTAGTGCTGGTTGGTGTGATCACGCCAAATGAAACCGAAGCACAGGAAAAGGAATACTTAGAAGAGTTAGAATTTTTAGTGGAAACTGCCGGAGGAAATACGGTTAAAACTTTCACTCAAAAATTAGTGCGGCCCGAACGTGCAACATTTGTTGGTACCGGGAAGCTTGAAGAAATAAAGGAATATGTAAAAGCCGAAGAAATAGATATAGTTGTGTTTGATGATGAACTATCACCATCGCAGCTGCGTAATATTGAAAATGAGTTACAGGTAAAAATTTTAGACAGAAGCAATCTCATACTGGATATTTTTGCCGGGCGTGCGCAAACCGCCCAGGCCAAAACACAGGTTGAACTTGCACAATTGCAATACCTGCTGCCACGCCTTACCCGTTTATGGACCCACCTTGAGCGCCAGAAAGGTGGTATTGGTATGCGTGGCCCGGGTGAATCGCAGATTGAGACAGACAGGCGTTTGATCCTGAATAAAATATCATTGCTTAAAGAACGCCTGAAACTGATTGACAGGCAGAATGAAACGCAGCGCAAAAACCGCCAGCAACTGATACGGGTGGCATTGGTGGGTTATACCAATGTTGGTAAATCAACCATTATGAATATGCTGTCAAAATCAGAAGTTTTTGCCGAGAACAAGTTGTTTGCTACACTTGATACAACGGTGCGGAAGGTGGTGATTGAAAATGTGCCTTTCCTGTTATCAGATACGGTTGGGTTTATCCGCAAACTACCCCATCATTTGGTTGAATGTTTTAAATCTACCTTAGATGAGGTGCGCGAAGCTGATATACTGGTGCATGTGGTTGATATATCACATCCGAATTTTGAGGACCAGATACGTACGGTAAATGAAACGCTGAAAGACTTGGGTGCTATAGATAAAACAATGATTACTGTTTTTAACAAAATAGATGCATTTAAGCCCGAACAGCACCACATTGACGTACAGGCCGAGCCATTGACCATTGACGATTTTAAACATAGCTGGATGGCTAAAAACAACAGCCCTGCCATATTTATTTCAGCTACACAAAAAGAGAACGTAGATGAATTTAGGAGTATGTTATACGATTATGTAAAAGCTGAGCATACGGCCAGGTACCCGTATGATAACCTTTTATATTAGTATTTTAATGTTGAACACCGAATGCTGAACCGATTAAAATAAATCATTATTTGAAATTCAGCATTTGGTGTTTTATGTTATGTCATTGAGCATTCACAGGCTTTTTTCCTCCCAGATCATACACAAATGCAAAATAGTTTCCACAGCTTTTTGCATGTCCTGCACCGATACCCACTCCTGTTTACTGTGAAAAGCATGTTCGCCTGCGAATATATTTGGGGAGGGTAAACCCATAAATGATAAACGTGAACCATCCGTTCCACCGCGGATACTGCAAAGTCTGGCTTCAAGGCCTGCACGCCTTATGGCTTCCATACCGTACTCAACAATCTGCGGGTGCTGTGCAAGTACATTTTTCATGTTACGGTATTGTTCGTAAGTTTCAAGACTATAATGAGCGTTTGGAAAACGTTTTATTACGTTATCTGCTACCCCCCTAATGACATTGGCATGTAGGGGAAGCTTTTCGTCTGCAAAGTCGCGAATGATAAAGTCGATTGTAGCGGTTTCAACATGCCCTTCTATGTTTACGGGATGTACAAATCCCTGCATGCCTTCGGTAAATTCAGGCGAAAGATCATCAGGCAGTGCAGCAACTATTTGTCCGGCAATTTTTATGGCGCTTTCCATTTTGCCTTTGGCAAACCCCGGATGGCTGCTCACGCCGTATATAGTAAGTTTGGCACCATCCGCGCTGAAGGTTTCGTTCTCCATATTGCCGGCGCTTTCACCGTCCATGGTATAACAGGCAAAGGCACCGATTTTGGCAATATCGGCCTTATCTACTCCCCTGCCAATTTCCTCGTCGGGAGTAAACAGAATTTTTATGGTTCCATGCTTAATTTCCGGGTGCGACACCAGTTGATAACAGGCATCCATGATTTCAGCTACACCGGCCTTATTATCGGCTCCAAGCAAAGTATTGCCTGATGCTGTAATGATATCATTACCAATCTGATTTTTAAGGTCAATGTGTTCGGCCATTTTTATAACCTGGCTGGGGTCATCGGGCAAAACAATATCAGCTCCGTTATATTTTTTATGAACAATGGGTCTAACCCCTGTTCCGCTGCAGTCGGGCGCTGTATCCATATGCGAGCAAAAACAAATAACCGGTACATTGGCTTTGTTTGTGTTTGCTGCAATAGTGGCATATACATAACCATACTCATCTAAATGGGCGTTGGTGATACCCATTTCCAATAGTTCCTGAACGAGTAAGCGGCCAAGGTCCTTTTGTTTTTCGGTCGACGGAATTGTAGGTGAAGATGGGTCAGACTGCGTATCTATCTGCACATATCTTAAAAACCGGTCTGTTACACTAAAATTTATTGGTGTGTTAAAATCCATATATTAGTAAAATATTTACAGGAGCTGATTGTTTAGCCCTGCCCTTTAATTTAAAAAGATCAAACTTAACGATCCGTTGAAAAAGTACTTATTAGTTATTTTATTAGCTATTGTATGCTGCAAAGTTAAGGCACAATACAGTTTAAATTACGCTTCATTTGGAATAGGGATAAGTGCAAGTTTAAACCATCCTTACGCCGACCTTGCTAAGGAGTATAATAATAAATCTTTTAGCGCAACAGCTAATTATTTTTTTACACCTTTTGTACCTATAGGACTGGAGTTTCAATTAGGAAAACTATCCGGGGGAGGCGATGATATTGACAAAGATACACGTAAGTACGAAAACAATTATAAGGCCCTGCTTTTACACATGGATGTACAGTTAGGCGAGGTTATAGATTACCGGGGAAGCGAGTTACTTAATTTTGCAAAAAACTTTTATGCAGGAGCTGGTTTCGGCGCTATACTGAATAATGTAAAAACCAATAGAGAGAGCCTGACGAATTTAGGCTATGTATTCCCTGGTAAAGATAAAAGCACCAACCTGATAGTGCCTTTGCGATTTGGTTATGAATTTAAATTTTACAATCAATACAATGAGCCTAATATACGGCTGGATATAGGTTACCAGCATAACATTACCTTTGGCGAAGGAATAGATGGGTATGACGATCCACCAAGTAAATTTAAAAATAACGCGCTTGACCAATATCGCCAGATAACTATCGGGCTTAAATTTAACTTTGGAGGCGAAACTTCTTACGATAAAGACATCAGGGGAGGTTATTGAACCATGAATATAGAAGACCTGCGCGACTACTGCCTGGAAAAACCCGGCGCAACTGAAAGCTTTCCTTTTGGAGAAGACACACTTGTTTTTAAGGTAGGTGAAAAAATTTTTCTGCTCACAGGCTTAAACGAACAAAGTTTCAATGTTAAATGCGATCCTGAAAAAGCTATTGAATTACGGGAGAAATACACTGAAATAACGCCCGGTTACCACATGAACAAAAAGCATTGGAATACGGTACGCACAGATGGCTTTTTGACTGATAAGCAAATCAAGGAAATGATTGATCACTCTTATGAGATAGTTTTAAACAGTTTACCGAAACAGGTGAGGACAGCCATATTCGGCGCTAAATAATTAATAATGAAGAAATATTTTACGCTCTTATTTTGTCTTTCGTCCTTTTTTGCGGCTAAAGCACAGCTTACCCCGTTTGAACAAAGTAAGGATAAAAATTACACGGCAACGTATGCCGAAGTTGTAAGCTATTATAACAAACTTGCAGTTAACCAGCCGCAGATGCGGATCATTAATTACGGTTCTACTGACATTGGCAAACCATTGACTCTTGTAGTACTATCCAAGGATAAAGTATTTGACCCTGTTGCGATCAAAAAACAAAATAAAAGGGTTTTATTAATCAATAATGGCATTCATCCGGGCGAGCCTGAAGGCATTGATGCCAGTATGATGCTGGTGCGGGATCTGCTCAAGAAAAACCAGTTACCAAAAGACGTAGTGCTATGCTTCATCGCACTTTACAATATTGATGGTAGCCTGAATCGTGGTTTGTCGCGGGCCAACCAGAATGGCCCGCGGGCATACGGCTTTAGGGGAAATTACCGTAACCTTGATCTTAACCGGGATTTTATAAAGAGCGACAGCCGCAATGCCTTAGCTTTCGCACAGATATTAAACACCTGGCAGCCTGAAGTTTTTCTGGATAACCACACCAGTGATGGCGCGGATTATCAATATGTAATGACCCTTATTGAAACCCAAAAGGACAAGCAAAACCCTACCCTTGCAGCATACACCGATAAAACCCTTACGCCTGACTTATACAAAGGCATGAAGCAAAGTGGGTTTGAAATGATTCCCTACGGTGCTGGCGAACATGGCCTGCCGGATAGTGGTATTGTAAGCTTTATGGAGACGCCGCGGTTTTCTACCGGATATGCCGCACAGCATAATATTATCAGTTACATGACGGAGACACACATGCTGAAACCCTTTGATAAACGTGTTTGGGCAACGTATGCTTTTATGCAGCATCTGATTAATATTTGCCAAAGGGATGCGAAGCTGCTGGGCGATATGAAAAGGAAAGTTGATGCTGAGGTTGCTCAACAAAAAACCTTTGCCCTTAACTGGGACGTTGACAATACAAAGGTAGATACCATTACCTTTAAAGGTTACGCTGCAGAACACAAGCCCAGTGATGTAAGTGGTTTAACCAGGCTATATTATGACAGGAATAAGCCTTATACCAAAACGGTTAAGTTTTTTAATACTTATAAAGCTACTGCTACAGCTGATAAACCCGTTGCTTATATCATACCACAGGCATGGGGTAAAGCGATAGCTTTGTTTAAGCTGAATAAAGTTGCAATGAGCCGCCTGGCACATGATACTACCTTGAACTTGCAGATGTACTACATTGCTGATTACAAAACCGGTCAGCGCCCCTATGAAGGACACTATGTACATACGGGTGTTAAGTTAAACCCGGTTGATGCAAAAGTGAAGTTTTATGAGGGCGATTATGTAGTGTATGTAAATCAGCCGATTAACCGTTATATTGTTGAAACACTTGAACCACAGGGCGTCGACTCATTTTTTGCATGGAACTTTTTTGACAGTGTACTTGGACAAAAAGAGTATTTTTCCGACTATGTGTTTGAAGATGTTGCTGCCGGTTTACTTCAGAAAGACCCTGATTTAAAAAAGAGACTTGATGAGGCTAAAGCAGCCGACCCAAAACTGGAAGCAAGTGCCGGCGCACAAATTAATTGGGTTTACCGCAACTCGCCTTATTTTGAGAAAACGGTTTTACGCTACCCAATAGGCAGATTGTTGAGCAATATAAAACTTGATCTTAAATGATAGAATACCTGCAGTATGCTCCGGTAGCATCCATTATATTCGCTATAACATTAGCAACGTCGTTATGGGCTTTTTCAAACCATAACCTTTATGGCAATTTAATACTTAATCCGTATAATGTATCGCGCGGGCAAAGATTGTACACAGTTATCACAAGCGGCCTGATCCATAAGGATTGGAACCACTTGTTTTTTAACATGTTGTCATATTATTTTTTCGCCTTTCAGCTTGAGGTTTTGTTAGGGCACTGGCAGTTTGCGGTGCTATACATTGTAAGCCTGGTATTGAGCGACCTGCCTACCATCCAGAAACATAAAAACGACTTATGGTATAACAGCCTTGGTGCATCAGGCGCCATAAGCGCGGTTATATTCAGTTATATATTGTTTGATCCTACCGCGCGTATGGGTATCCTGTTTATCCCTATCCCTATCCCTGCCTGGATATTTGGCGGGCTTTACCTTGTTTACTGCCACTTTGCATCAAAACACGCACGGGATAACATTAACCATGACGCGCACTTTTTTGGCGCTATAAGCGGTATCATTATTACTATAGCGCTGCATCACAATGTGCTGAATGAATTTATCGAAAAATTCAGATAGGCAGGCGTATTTGATCTGCAGGTATTTTGTTCCCGGCTTCATCCAACAAAAAGCTCATCGGTTTTTCAGGGTTTTTTATAATTTCTAAAAGTAAAAAGCCCCAGTTTTTCCAAAAGTTTTCCAGTACCTGGCCATAGGTCTTGTTCTGCCATTCGTCAAATAAAGGCTTGCTGCTTAATCCGCGCAAAGGCATTTCTTCTATGTAGATATCGTCGCCTACAGGTAATATGTTATACTCTGGTAACCGGTTAAAAAGATAATTGGAATAAAAAACCTTACCGCTGAATTCCTCAAATTGTATGGGATGAAGGGTATCGTTCCTGATCTGGTCGTACAACTGCTTATGATAATAATAATTTGAGGCGTTGTCTTGCAGGCAGATTACAAGTCCAAAATCATTGATGCGCAGCGCGAATGTTTGCGTATTGATCTCATCGCGATAGCCAAATTCTTCTTCCTTATTGTTTACCTTGAACAGAAATAAACTAAACGGCTTAAAATCCTCGAATATGATAGGCAAGTTGATGCTTTGCAACATCAGGTGAAGCTGACTAAATTTAAGCAGTATGGATTGCGACATGCTGAATTCTTCTCCCTGTGCATGCATCAACTTAATGCCGGCTTGTATCTCGTTAAAAACAATACCGTACAAAAGCTTACCGGCCCATTGAAAAAGCTTAAGCTCATCAAGCGCCTTTACAGCCCCGTACCCGGAAGCAAATGCCTTGGCAATGTCTTGCTCCAGCGGTTCTATAAAAGTATCGTTTATGTTAGCGGAGCAGGGCAGCTTAAGATCTTTATAGGTGGCTATGCTTTCGTCAAGCAATTTGAATGGGCTTTCTTCCAGATTATAACGGCTCATCAACCATTGCGGAAAAACCTGTATCTTTTCTTCTTCGCTTTGCAGTGGCTCACCTGTTAAAAAGCAAAATTTATTACTAAAGTTAAAGCGCTCGAACGGGGCGTAAATTTGTGCCGGCATAGGGCAAAGATAAGCAGTATCTTAAAAATTAAATTTTAGCTTTGATATTTGACATGCAGCTTACTTATCAGCCATATAACCTCCTGTTAAAACATCCTTTTACCATTGCTAAATTTTCGCGCACATCAACACCGCTGATGCTGGTACAAATTGAACATGAAGGGCAAATTGGTTATGGTGAAGCATCAATGGTGCCTTATATGGGCGAAAGCCATGAAAGTGCCGCGGCCTATTTAAATAAAGTGGATGTAAAGCGCATTACTTATCCTTTTGATTATGCGGAGATAAGCAACTATCTGGATAGCATTGAAACAGGAAACCCGGCTATAAAGGCAGCTATTGATATTGCCTTGCATGACCTTGAAGGAAAGTTAAGAGGAATGCCCTGCTGGCAACTTTTAGGCACCAACCCGGTAGTGATGCCGGTTACAAGTTATACCATTGGAATTGATACAAAGGATATTGTTATTCAAAAACTGCATGAGGTGCCTGATGTAAAAGTGATAAAAGTGAAGCTTGGCCGAGATACAGATAGGGAACTGATACAAACAATCCGGGCTATAACGGATAAACCTTTATATGCAGATGCCAACCAGGGTTGGACGGACCTCCGAAAAACCCTCGATCATATACATTGGCTGCATGAACAGGGTGTTCAATTAATAGAGCAACCTATGATAAAAGCAGATATCGATGGCAATGCCTGGCTAACTGAGCGAAGCCCTATACCTATTATTGCTGATGAAGCCGTACAGCGCCTGCCGGATGTAGAAAAAGCCAAAGGCGTGTATCATGGCATAAATATTAAATTGATGAAGTCTGCAGGAATGCACGAAGCCAAGCAGATGATAGACAGAGCCCGTTCGCTTGGCTTAAAAGTATTGATTGGCTGTATGAGCGAAACCAGCTGTGCTACATTAGCAGCCGCCGCCTTAGCACCACAATGCGATTGGGCCGACCTGGATGGACCATTATTGACCAGCAATAACCCTTATAGCATGCCGGATTTTGCAGATGGAAAATGGCAGTTAAGCAACAAGCCGGGATTTGGTTTGGAACTAAAATAAAAAAGGGCCTCGAGGCCCTTTATATTATAATGCTGAAGTTATTTCTTCGGACAACGGTTTAACAGCCGAACGGTAACGGTGTATCAGTTTACCATTTTCATCTATCAGAAATTTTTCGAAATTCCATTTTATCTCACCGGTAAAATCAGGGTTAGGCTCTGCAGTAAGGTATTTAAATATCGGTGCGATATCATCGCCTTTAACGCTCACTTTTTCACTTAGCGGAAAGGTTACACCGAAGTTTTTCTGGCAAAACTCCTTAACCTCGGTATTGGTGCCGGGCTCCTGCCCGCCAAAGTTGTTTGCCGGGAAGCCAACCACCACCACTTTGTCGGCGTATTGGTCGGCCAGTTTTTGTAATTCGGCATACTGAGGGGTAAAGCCGCATTTTGATGCTGTATTAACAATCAGCAGCTTTTTGCCTTTGTATTTGGCCAGGGAAAAATTTTTACCGTCAATGGTTTTCAGCTTAAAGGTATAAACCGACGTAGGCGCCGATGAAACAAACATCATAGCCAGTATCAAAGCGAACGTTTTCATGTATTAGCAATTGAAGATGAATAATTTGAAAGTAAATGTAGGTATTAAAAACCTCTTTTATCCAAATAGAAATCTTCTTTGGATGTCATTTTTTTCTTGTCGGTGTCAGACTTATCCTTGTAACCTAAAAGATGCAGCGCGCCATGGATAATCACACGGTGTAATTCTTGTGTTTCGGTCACTTTAAAATTGGCAGCATTCTCCTGTACGCGTTCAACAGATATGAATATATCAGCAACGATAATTCCTTCTTCTTCCGAATTGTCAAAGGTAATGATATCGGTATAGGTATCATGATCCAGGTATTGCTGATTGATTTGAAGCAGGTAGTCGTCTGAGCAAAAAATATAGTTTAGCTCACGCAACTTATATCCTTCTGCTTCAATGGTGTTATTTATCCACTTTCGTACGGCTGTTTTATTTTTTAGCTTGTAGGAAATGTCTTCTTCAAAGAAGGTTATTGCGGCCATTTATATTTTAAAATGAAGTTCAACCTCGTTGCCGCTTGTGTTAAAAACGCATTGATCTGCAAGGTGTTTTAAAATAAACACTCCGCGGCCAGTGAGCTCTTCTAACCTCTCGGGTGCGGTTGGATCTGCTAAGTTGTTGTAATCAAAGCCTTCTCCTTCATCGGTGATAGTCCAAACAATTCGTTTACCATCAATCTCGACATTTATAAAAACAGTTTTATCAGGGTCAAGCTTATTTCCATGCATAATAGCATTCATAACCGCCTCATTAAGGCAAGTCATCATATTGGCAAAGGTATCTTCGCTAACCTGGTATTTATCTGCCACTTCCTCAATTAAAGCCTCAAGCTGTGTTATGCTTTCAACTTTTGATGGAAGTTGTAAGGTATAAAGCTCCCCTGCTGCCTGAACATTTGCCCGTTCCATATCATTTTGCATTAAGTTGATCAAAGTAGTGTTTAATTTTTTGCCTGTAATACAAATTAAGCGATGGGGGTACAGTCCTTATCTGCTCCGTTTGCTTTGACTTTATCTGCTCATAATCCTGCAAAGCTTTTATATATCCCGGCGGCATATCTTTTGCCGCCTTACTCTCTCTATTCTTATCCTGTTCCCGTTCTTGTTCGGCTTTTTCTGCCTCAAGTAATCTGGTTTGTATTTGTTGCTGGCGTTTTATAGCCTCATCTGTTATTTTCCTGTTTACGAGATCGTTCTCGGTTTGTTCCATTTCTTTTACAATTTTATCTAAATTTCCCAGTCCGTTCGTCCCGTCCTTGTTATTTTCTCTGTTTAATTGTTGTAAGGTTTGCCTTATCATTTGCTGCTGGCGGGCCATTTTGGCAAATTGCTCGCTCGTACCGCTTGGTCCTGCTTTCCCATCAGGTTTGTTTCCATTTTTTTGCATTTGCTCACGGGCTTGTTGCATATTTTTATTTAGCTGCTGTTGCATTTTCCTTAATTGCGACAACGATTGCTGATTGCCTTTACCCTTTCCGCTTTTATTTTTTTGTTTTTGCAATTGTTCCAGCGCTTCACTCAACATCAGTGCCAAATTATTCATAGCCGTCATGGCAAGCTGCTGATTTCTTAGAGCTTCTGGCGTTTTTCGTTCACCTAACTGCTCTAAAGATTTGTCTATATTATCATTTATTCCGGTAATTTCCTTATTTACTGCTGATTGTATTTGCGGAACCCTGCGGCTTAATGCATATAAGCTGTCTTCCGCAGTTTTAAGGTTATCTTTAATGTCTTTTTGTTTTTGAGCCAAGGGTGTATAATTCGGGTCGGATGAATTGATGCCGTTTAATGATTGCATAAGCTTTTCCTGCGCGAAAGAGCTGTTTACTAAGGATTTTAACAGCTCCCTTAACTGGCGTGCATCTATGGCGTTCTGGCTCTCCTGTCCTTCCGAATCTTCATCCTGGAGTTGCTTTGCTAACTGCTCCATTTTTTTTACCGCTTGCTGTTGTGCATCTGAAGCGTGTTGGCGGTTATTGTCTTTCAGTGCCTTTGTTCCCTCCTGCATACTGCGGCTGATATCCTGCTGCTCGGGCTGAGGGTTTTTAAATTGGGTGTTTCCATTTTGCTCTGCTGTTTTTTGCAGATCGCTTAACGATTGCCTGACAGCTTCAAACGCCTGGTTCAGCTTTTGTTGCTGCAGCAGGTCGTTGGCATTATCGCCCGCTTTCTTTGTCTGATCGGCAAGCTTTTGCTGCTCATTGGCAAGGCTGTTAAGCTGATTAATATTTTGATTAAGCTTCTGTTCAATATCCAGCTGTTTATAAAGGTCTAAAATCCGGTCCAGCTCTTTTTTTAGCGACTTGTTATCCATCTGCATTTTAGATAACTCATCACGGGTATTGTCTTTTTGATTTTGTTGTAATAACTGCTGAAGCTTTTCCAGCATTTCCCTCGTTTTGGGGTCCAAAACGTTATTAAACAGGTTTTCAATCTGTTTTTGCATCTCTACCAGCTCCTGTGTTTGCTGCATGTTTTCCTGCCGGTTGTAAAGGTTCTTCTTGTTTTCGGCTTGTATGTCTTTTACCAGTTCATCAAGATCTTTCCGCTTTTGTAGTAAATCTTCAACCTGTTTTTTCTCATCAAATGACAGGTTATTCTTATCCAGCAATGATTCATTTAGTTTTTGTGCACTTTTTTCAATCTGCCCTGCCAGTTTTACTGCCGATTGCATTTTTTGTTTGACAGATTGAGTGCCCGCATTTAACTGACGTGCAAGTGCTGCTGCATCCGGAACGTTCAGTTTGCGCTCTGGTGTTCTGGCTGTTTTAGGCCCGGCTACACCGTCATTATCTGCTACCTCAAAATAATAACTTATTTCATCTCCTGGGTTTATACCCAGCTTCTTTAAGTCCCAGAAATAAAAGAAACCGCTTTGCGTGGCATTAAGGTTAGTATTAACCGGTTTTGCTATTAAACGGGTACTACCCTTACCCAAAATGCGGTACATGAATTTCAAAGACGAAAACCCGTGATCATCCTGTATTTTGCCGGTGAAATAAAATGCATTCATGCTGACCGAGTCAGGTTTTTCCTGTACCTCAATGTAAGGGGCTTCATCTGCAATAATATTTATGCGGTAACTTGCAGAGTCGGGCGTAGTAACATTTTCATTTAGCGGGCTAACAGCGTATGCAGAAGGTTGGGTTATTAGTTCCTGGTGTTCAAATTTGTCGTTGCCAGATGTGGTTAAAATCTGTCGGTGCCCGTCTAAGTAAAAAGCAATGTTCTTGGTATGCTGCGTATGGAAGGTCCATTTAACCATGGTTCCGGCCGGGATGCTCATATCTCCGGCGTTATTAACAATCTCTGTTTTTTTGTGCAGGTAGGCCGGATATACCAGTTGCGCATCAAAACGTAACAGGACTGGTTTTAAATTTACCTTTAAGTCATAGTATTCGGATTGAAAGCCATTGGCCAAAAACCTGAAAGTGACGCTTTTTTGTACGTTTGAAAAATTATAATAAAACCGGCTTATATTTTCTTTGTCAAGTTTAAAAACAGTGTTACCGGTTTCTATGTAAACATCATTTGGTAACTTATCACCAGAAAGCTTTAAATTCAACTTAAAATCCTGGCCTTGCGTGGCCGATAAATTTTGATTTTGCACTATAAATTTAAAAGGTGCAACCGGCGCAAAATAGCGGTTATGTTGTATAAGGCGTTTAGTGCTTTCTGTTAAAACCGTAGGTGCTGCAAGAGCTATAATGCAGATAACGGCAACCGGAGGTATTACCCATTTTAAGTATCTGTTGTTTTCCCGCAGGTTAATTGCGGATGGAAAACTAACCGGCTTTAGAGTTTCAATCCGCTGGTTGATACTTGCTTCCAGCAGTTCACGATGTGCCGGGTTTTCTGTTATCTGCCGTTTAAGTTGTAACGTATTTAAAAGCTTGTCATTTACATCCGCAAAATGTTTACCGATGATCTCTGCAGCCTCATCGTAACTAATTCCCTTTCTAAGCTTAAGGTGTGCGGAAAGAGGGGGAATAACGAGCCACACCATCAGCCCAAGGTTAAATAGAATAAAAAAGTAAAAGAGTATGGTTCGTAAAACGATGTTAAAATTACCGAAATACTCCCCGATTATTATTGCAAGATAAGCCGAAAATAAGCCAGCACATAAAAATATCAGCCCGCGCAGCAGGTTATTAAAGTGATATTTTTTAATAAAGATATTGATCTTCTCGATGAGTTGATCGTAGTTGTCTGCGGGCCTCATTCAGGTTAACGATGTAGTACAAAAGCTAACGAAAAATAGGGATTAATTTATATAAAATAAAGGTATTACTGCCGAATATTATTTACAGGGTTACGTAAATTAATTATTACAACATCCGCAAAAAACAATTGTGCATTCACCTTTGTCGTTCAGGTATAATGAACATCAGCACTTTTAAAGCGTTCCGTAGCCGTAATTATCGCTTATACTTCGCAGGGCAATCGGTTTCGCTTATAGGTACCTGGATGCAAAAAACAGCAGTAAGCTGGGTGATATATACGCTTACGCACTCCACCTTCATGCTGGGGCTAACCATGTTTGCCAGTCAGTTTCCGTCGTTTTTATTATCCTTATACGGCGGAGTAATCTCAGATAGATATAACCGTTTCAGGGTGTTGCTGGCCACACAGGCGGCATCAATGATACAGGCAACCCTGCTGGCCATGTTGATTCTGTTTAACCATTACAAAGTGTGGGAAATACTTGCGTTAAGTGTGGTGCTGGGTGTTATCAACGCCTTTGATGTGCCGGCAAGGCAATCGTTAGTTTACGAAATGATAGAAGACAAGCAATCATTGCCTAACGCGCTGGCCTTAAACTCATCCATGGTTAATTTATCACGGCTTATCGGGCCGGCTATTGCCGGTTTTATATTGGAAACATGGGGCGATGCCTTTTGCTTTGTGTTAAACGCGGTAAGTTTTATTGCGGTACTCGGGTCATTGTTAATGATGCGCCTGCCAAAGTATGAAGCAAAACAACACACCAAAAATGCGTTTACCGAATTTAAGGAAGGCTTTTCTTACCTTAAAGCAACACCATCAATTTTATTTGTTATAGTGATGCTCTCATTAATTAGCTTGCTGGTGCTGCCATTTAGCACACTTATACCTTATTATGCCAGGGAAGTATTTAAAGGCAATGCCACAACCTTTGGTGTGATAGATAGCGTAATTGGACTGGGGGCTTTCAGCGGGGCGATTTTCTTAGCATCATTAAACTCCGGCAGTAATCTGAAAAAAATCCTCGGTATAAATACATTGATTTTTGGCGTTGGTTTGGTGTTATTCTCCCATGAAAATACATATTGGCTTGCTTTAATATTTGCCACCATTGCTGGCTTTGGCATGATGTCGCAGATTACGATAAGTAATACCTTGATACAAACAACTGTTGAACCTGCAATGCGCGGCAGGGTAATCAGCTTTTATGCTATGGCTTTTTTTGGCCTGCAGCCAATTGGCGGGTTGCTGGTTGGGTCTGTATCAAAATGGATTGGAGCGCCCGATACCATCTTATTTGAAGGGATTGCAGCTTTAATAATTGGAATAATGCACCTGCGGTATTTGCGCAAAGCGAAGCTGAAACAGCAGGAAAATGTTATGGCGGTTAGTGAACAACACATGCAAACAACGTAGTAATTAACCGTTAAAACACGGTTTTAGCAAGCTTTTAAACTTGTACTTTAGATGTAATGCTACATACAGTAAAGCTTTCAGAAGAGTTAAAAATAAAGATTGAAGAGCATGAAGCCACTTTTAGCCTTATGCCCGGAGCCGTAATTATACATGATGTTCGCGATTGGTCGGTTGTTTACATGTCTGAATGGGGTTTAAAACAGCTGGGTATAACCATAGAAGAGGTAACATCCATATCATCCGATGAATATCACCGTCGTTATTTTAACCACGAGGATGCGAGGGATTATGCGCCCAAGGTTTTTGATTTTTTGCAAAAGAACAATGATGACATCATTACCTATTTTCAGCAGGTAAAACTCCCTGGTAAAAAGGATTGGACATGGCATTTATCCAGTTCGCGTATATTTGCACGGGACGATAAAGGTAAGCCGACATATACTATAACACTGGCTGTACCTATTGATGCTATGCACCACATGGCAGCCAAAGCAACCCGCCTGCTGGCAGAAAACACATTTTTACGGGATAATTACAGGATATTTTCTAAACTAACCAAGCGCGAAAAAGAAGTGCTTAAGCTTATTGCTCTTGGAAAAAGCGCAGCAGAAATAGCACAAGCGCTTTTTATATCTGTAACCACAGCCGAAACGCACCGTAAAAACATAAAAAGTAAGTTAAACGCTAACACCTACGAACTGATGCAATACGCAAGGGCATTTGATTTGATATAAAGCCGCCGGTATACTACCGGCGGCTTAAATAAGTTGAATTGCAGTAAGGTTTAGGTATTATTCAACCCTCAAATCTATCCTGAGGGGCACACCATCACAATACCCATTAGTAGGTATTTTAAACTAAGTAAGCATTTAAGAATAAGTATAGGCATCATATACCGATGGTGGATAGTATACCGGTACGAAAGGTTCGTTCTCAAACATCTCACAGGAGGCTTTAGTGTTAATACTAAATACATTGCCAAAAATGCTGGCTATTGCGGCATCGGCGGCATCCCTGCCGGTGGCAATTTTAACCAACCCGTTTAATGGGGCAAGCCTGGTTGCATCAAAAAGCAACCATTGGTTGCCAATATAAGCCTCAAAGCATGCATGGAAATCCTGAGGAATAAGCATATAAGAATACCCTGTAAAATAACGTGCCGGGATGGTTAGCGCCCGGCAGAGCGCTATACCTAAATGTGCAAAATCCCTGCAAACGCCGGCTTGTTGTGTAACCGTGTCATATGCAGATGTTTCGGAATTACTGAATCCACTTAAATACTCCACATTCTGATGGATCCACCTGGTAATGGCTACTACTTTGTTATAGTTACCTTTAATTTTACCAAAAGTGTTTTCTGCAAGACGATAAAGCTTATCTGACTGGCAATAGCGGCTAGGATTTAGGTAAACAAATACCCCCGCATCTATACTGCCTAACGGGGTTTCCGAGTACTCGGCATAACTACGCACTTCAAAACAGTTATCAACTACCGCCTCATACCGTATGTTATAGTTGCCGGGCTCAGGTATATCTAACCTTACAAAGCGGTTTTCTGTTGTAATGTTCGTAAGTTCTTCTGCATCAATGGCCGGGCTTATTGTTAAACTTTCGCTTAGAATGGTTTGATGGGCTGTACGCAGGGCATGTATATTCAGCACAATGGTACTGGACGATCTTACATCATAACCCAACTCGGCAGAAACTTTAAACTTCATTGTTCTTTACCTCCGGCATTTTTGAAAATGCCTTTTCCATCCAATCTTCAGAAATATTTTCAAGCGCGCTTTTTAATTCATCGGCCCATTGTGTCGATATTTCGGCCATATCTCTTTGTGTATACCGTTGCTCAATGAACATAAAGGAGTCTTTCTTATATAATACAATATCAATCGGGAAATCAACATTGTTACTGCTTACCCTTGTAGAGTCAAACGACAGAAACCCCGCCTTTAAGGCAATGCGCATGTCGGAGTTTTCGTCCAGCGTACGGTTAAGTATAGCTTTTCCGTGCCCGGCATTGCCAATAATGGTAAATGGCGCACCCAGCCCCAGCTCCACCCAATTCCCTTCCGGGTACAGCAAAAATAACTTATGTTCCTCGTCATCTTTAAGCTGACCGCCTATTATGGTATTCAGGTCAAATTTAAAACCGGCATTTTCCAGGTAATTCCTATCCTCTTCTGCCACCCGCCTCACTTGCTGGCCAAACGCGTTAACCGCTTCAAAAAGCTTGGTGTGACTTTCCGTCTTTATCAGTTCATTAAAGTAAACCACGGCCTTGTCTCTTACCGAGCGTAATCCACTCGTCATGATAAACATGCAACCGTTGTCGTTTTGTACCGTGGTTACCTTTTTTTTAACAGTAACATCTGTTCCTGATGTTATACGTGTATCGGCAATGGCAATTAAGCCCTCTTTAACTTTTATTCCTAAACAATATGTCATTATATCAAAATCCTTATTGCTGCTGCTGCTGTTGCTGCTGCATCATTTCTACATACCGGGCATAGCTGTTCCTGGGGACGCTTGTTGCGGGTTTCGAAGCACTTGAAATGGTAAAGATATCTTTTTCTTCCTGAATAGGGCTGTCATCATAACCAACAGAAACGGATACCTCAAGCGTATGGCCGGCTGTTCCTTTATAAACCCCTTTAACAGGAGAACAATCACTAAAGTTGCGGCCTACAGCCAGCCGCACATGGTTTTCGTTAGCTATACAATTATTCGTCGGGTCGATGCCAAGCCAGCCATAACCTGGCAGGTAGGCTTCGGCCCAGGCATGTGTTGCCCCTTCGCCCCGCATGCCATTTTTATTAGGGCAAATGTAACCGCTTACATACCGGGCTGGTATACCTACATAACGCAGCATTACCATTAAAACATGGGCAAAATCCTGGCAAACCCCGGCGCGCAGCTTCCACACATCATCCAGCGTGCTTTCTACGGTAGTTACACCTTTTATATACTCAAAGTTTCTGTATACATATTTAGTAAAATGTAAGGCTACGTGGTAAGGTGTATCATCTGTTTTTCTTTCTTGTTCAACTATCGGCCGCAACTCGCTCAGCCCTTCAAAATATTCCTGTTTTAAAAAATCAATGTATGGAACCGTGTGCCTGAGATTAAAAAGATCAGTCCACTGATCATATGAAAAAATATTATCCAGCGGTAAGGGCTTAGGATGGGTGATAACAGATACCTGCGAGTTAATAATTAATGAATTGTGCCGCTCTGTATAAGTAAAACTCCCAACCTGGTTGCCATAATAATCTATATAAGTATCTACCTGCGGGTGCCCGGTTATTATAAGGTCATGTTTTAACACTTCCTGGTAAACATCAGTTATTGGGTATAAGATTATTTTGTTCGCGCTGTCGCGCACAAAACCGTCATAACTGTATTTCGTGATATGCTGTATTTTAAACTCTGGCATAATTGTAATATTTATCAGGAATTTGCAAAATAGTATTCGTTAAGGGAATTACCTGTTTTGTATAGATCGTCCCGAACGCTGGTTAAAAATTGGTGCAAACCTATCTGTCGGATGCTGTTTACCGAACTGTATTTGATATTACTCTGCAGCTTGCCTATGTGGAACGATATTTCTCTATAGTCGTTAACATTGCTGTTGTTTTTAAGCCTGTCGAAATAGCGCTGTATATTATTGACCGAATAAATTACAGATCGCGGGAAATCGTTATTTAAAATCACCTGTTCAATTACATTTTGCGCCTGCAGCCCGTAGCGGTAGGTTTTTTGATAAAGCTCATACCCGCCAATAGAAAGCAAAAGGTGTTTCCAGTAAGTAATATCCAGCAGTAAATCCGGATTGGCATTTATAGGGCCAAATTTTACATCCAATATATCGATAGATTGTATAGCACGCTCAAGATACTTGCCAATGTTCATGAAGCTTCGCGCCTGCCCTCGTTCCATGGTTATTTCAGCGGTTCCATAATACAGCATAACTTCTTTTATCAGTACATCCAAAACCCCTATGGGGTCATCTTTTCGTAACCCTGCTGTTATTTTAGGTTCTTTTACGGTATGATAATATTCGTTTAAACACTGCCAAAGGTCTTTGGGGATATGCTCCTGTACGCTTCGGGCGTTTTCGCGCGCCAGGGTTATCAGGTTGATGATGGAGTTAGGGTTTTCCCGGTCGGTCACCATGTATTTTAAAACGGCACGGCTATCGTTGCCCAGGGATTTGATCAACGCTTCATCTGCACCAGAAAAAATGCGGATCACCGGCTCCCATGAAAACCCTTGTACCGAATCCTGCGATGAGGCATAGTTTGTTTTAAGCATCCTTAAAATGCCATCACTCCGCTCAATATACCGGCTTAACCAATAAAAACTTGCTGCTACTCTACTTAACATTCATTGTTATAATTATGAACATCGGATATGGAATATAAAATGATGAAGTAAATATGTATTTCATCATTTTACATGTTCGAAATTCAATGTTCGATATTTCTGAACTCAGGCCAGCACCCATGTATCCTTACTGCCACCGCCTTGCGAACTGTTCACTACCAACGATCCCTCTGTCAGCGCTACGCGGGTTAAGCCACCCGGGACAATTTCGATGCCATCGGGCCCGCAAAGAGCGTAAGGCCTCAAATCTATCCGGCGTGGCTGCAAAGCGCCGTTAATATAGCATGGCGCTGCAGATAAGCTAATTGTTGGCTGTGCAATAAAGTTTCGGGGATCCTTTAGTATCTCTATTTTATACTTTGCTATCTCTTCCTGGCTTGCCGAGTGCCCCATCAGCATGCCGTAACCACCACTTTCATTTGTTTTTTTGATAACCATTTTATTGATGTTTTCAAAAACATGTTCACGCTCATCGGTATTTGACAGCCGGTGTGTAGGCACATTTTTTAATAACGGCTCCTCGTTTAAATAATAACGTATCATATCTGGCACGTATATGTAAGTTGCTTTATCATCAGCAACGCCGTTACCTATAGCGTTTACAATAGCTACATTGCCTTTACGATATGCTCCCATTAAGCCCGCAACGCCCAAAACGCTTTGAGGGTTAAATACCAACGGATCCAAAAAATCATCATCTACCCTTCGGTATATCACATCAACCTGCTGCAGGCCGGTAGTGGTTTTCATGTAAACTTTGTGGTTGTTTACTACCAGGTCCCGCCCCTCTACCAACTCTACACCCATTAAACGGGCAAGTGTGGTATGCTCAAAATAGGCCGAATTATATATACCCGGACTAAGCAGCACTATAGTTGGATTACTGTTTTGCCTTGGCGACAATGCCTGCAGATTTTTATACAAAATGGATGGGTACTCGGTAACGCTGCGTACCCCGCAATGCGGTAAAAGATCCGGGAACAAGCGCTTGGTTATCTCGCGGTTTTCAAGCATATAGCTTACGCCCGATGGTGTACGCAGGTTATCTTCAAGCACATAAAAGGTTCCGTCATAATCGCGTATCAAATCTATCCCGGCAATATGTACGTAAACATCATAAGGAACATTTAACTGATACATTTCGCGCAGGAAATGCGGGCATGAGTAAACAATGTCAATAGGCACCACCCCATCTTTTATGATAAACTGGTTGTGATAAATATCTTTCAGAAAAAGGTTTAAAGCATTTAAACGCTGTTTAATGCCTTTTTCAACAAAAGCCCATTCTGCAGCTGTAATAACGCGCGGAATAATATCAAACGGGAATATTTTTTCGATGCCTTCGCCGCTGTTATAAACAGTAAATGTTATTCCCTGTGTCATGAATAACCTTTTGGCTAATTCTTCTTTTTTATTAAGGTCTTCAGCCGATTCCTGGCCTAAATATTCAATTACCTTTTTATAATGATCGCGAACGACGTGATTTTCGTTATACATTTCGTCCCATACGCCATTTATAAGATTGTATTTTTCAAAATGTTGCGATGTGTACATAAATAAGTTGCTGTTTGTTATTTTTTTATAAAAAAACTTAAAAAACTAAAAAATTAAATTATTCAAACTGGTATTTAGTCTGAATTTTTGCTGTAAAATACTAAGTTTTTATCTGATTAATGTTAGCCTTAAAAAGAAAGAATGTTAAAACGCTCAAATTGTTCTTTAAAAGCATAATTCAACACAATCAAAGTATAAGGTGGAATGGTGGTATAAGGCATATATAAATTTCAATTTACAGCGAAGTAATGTACATTTGAAAGCATTGGCTTAATACTGTAATTATGAGATACGCTTTATTTATTGCTGCTTTGTTATTATCAGGACATTTGTTTGCCCAGGAATCTAAAGAAGATTTTAAGGATGATTGGGCTGATCTGCGCCATTATGAAACCGAAAACAAGGCGTTGCCTCCTGCTGCAGCGCGAGAAAACCGTGTGGTATTTTTAGGTAGTTCCATTTTTGAGTTCTGGAAACAACGCATGCCTCAATATTTTGCAGAGCATAAAAACTATATAGATCGCGGTATAAGCGGACAGCTCTCACCTCAGTTGCTTATTCGTTTTCAGCAGGATGTAATTGCGCTTAAGCCTAAAGCTGTAATTATCTTGGCAGGCAGCAATGATCTTGCCGGGACTACAGGGCATGTAACAATTGCCCGTATCATGGACAATATTTACTCTATGACTGAATTAGCTAAAGCGCATAGCATTAAAGTTATTTTATGCGAGTATCTGCCAATTTATGAATATCCATGGCGAAAGGGCCTTCCGGCGGCAGAAAAAATAATCGAACTAAACAAAGCTATCAAAGCGTATGCTGCTAAAGAAAAGCTTGTTTTGCTCGACTATTTTACGCCTCTGGTTGATGAGCGGAACGGGCAAAAAGCCGAGCTAACAATTGATGGGGTTCATCCTAATGAGGCCGGATATAAAATAATGGCCAAAGTAACAGATGATGCAATTAAAAAAGCATTGAAGTAAGCGATGGAGAACAAAGAGGAGATAATCAAAAACTATATAGCCGCTTACAACAGGTTTGATGTTAATGCTATGGTTGCTGATATGTCGTCAAACATCCGTTTTGAAAATATATCCGGAGGCGTTGTAAACCTGGCTGTGGAGGGCATTGAGGCGTTTAAAGAGCAGGCTGAAAGTGCAAAGTCTTATTTTAGCAGCCGGCATCAGGCTATCCAGAATATACAACATAATGGCGATGAAACTGTGGTTGATATAAGTTATCAGGCTGTTTTAGCTATTGATTTGCCCAATGGGTTAACAAAGGGCCGGGAGTTAAACCTTACAGGCAAGTCGGTCTTTAAATTTCGACATAACAAAATTGTTGCGCTAACAGATATAAGCTAACGCAACAAGTGTACGTTTTTAAGCCTGATCCAGTTCAATCCACACAGGGGCATGGTCGCTGGTTTTTTCCCAGCCGCGCACCTGTTTATCTACACCAGCCGCAACCAGGCGCTTATTTAAGGCGGGGCTCAGCAAAAAGTGATCGATACGCAAACCCGCGTTGCGGCCATAAGCATTCCTGAAATAATCCCAAAAGGTATAAATAGTATCGTCTGGGTATAATTTGCGCAAGGCATCCGTCCACCCCTGGTCTACCAGGTTTTTAAAAGCCGCACGTGTTTCCGGGCGAAAAAGGGCATCTTCTGTCCAGCGCTCGGGTTTGTAAACATCTTTTTCTGTTGGCATTACATTGTAGTCGCCTGTAAGCACAACCGGTTTGCCGCTTTCAAGCAGGCCGGCAGCGTGGAGTGTAAGCCGTTCAAACCAGGCAAGCTTGTAGTCGAACTTTGGCCCGGGCGCGGGGTTGCCGTTTGGCAGATAAAGGCCACCTACAATTATGCCTTCAATTTCAGCCTCAATATAACGGCTATGCGAATCTTCGGGGTCACCGGGCAATACCCGCCGTATTTCATTTATCTGTAATCCCTTAGTTAATATAGCTACGCCATTCCAGCTTTTTTGCCCATGCCATATTGCATTGTACCCGGCATCAACAATGGCCTGTTCAGGAAATTTTTCCTGCGGCGCTTTCAATTCCTGGAGGCAAACTATATCCGGAGATGTTTCAGAGAGCCATCTTAACAATACCGGCAAACGGCCGTTCACCCCATTTACATTGTACGTTGCAATTTTCATATGGCATATTTATGTTAAAGGTAATCTTTTATTTATGATTGAAAACAAGTGGCTGTTTAACAAAACATAGCAGCTCCAGTTTGAATTAAACGGCATTGAATGCTTTTATCCGGAAGCCTCATTAGTTATATTTGGAAAAATGATTACCGTTTTCGAAAAACACATGCAAGCCCAGGCATCCATATTGTCTGGCCCGCAAATCAAACAGATTGGTGCTGCCGCTACTGAAATAACCATACCTAAAAAACACGTTTTATTACAGGCCGGAGAAGTATGCAGAGTTAAAATATTTGTTATTGAAGGTTTTTTGCGGACTTACCGTATTGGCGATGACGGTACAGAACATATCATGCAATTTTCGCCTGCCCCAACATGGACAACCGAAGGGGAAAGTTATACTAACGCAACACCGTCTGGTTACTACATCGATGCGCTGGAAGATAGCAAGATCATGATGTGGAGGAAGAGTGATTTTGATGTGCTGCTTTCTGAAATACCCGCCCTTAAAACCTTTTCTGAACAGCTTATCTCCACCAACCTTCATCAAAGCCGAAATCGCTTATATAAAGCCATAAGTGCCACGGCAGAGGAAAAGTATGAAGATTTTGTTAAAACCTACCCGGGTATTTTGCAACGGGTACCGTTACGCATGATAGCTTCATATCTCGGTATTTCTCTTAAAACCCTTGGCCGCATCAGGCAAGCGCAGTTGCAGCGCTAATGAAAACAGGGTCAAATGTCCTCTTTTTGCAAGTGGGTATTTATCAACTTTGCTTTATAAAATAATGATAGATAGCTGTTGTTTTTAAAGTAATGGCTGCATATCTGATTGCTAACTTAATTGATAAATAACATGCATGTATTTGTAACAGGGGCCAGTGGTTTTGTAGGCTCTGCCGTTGTACAGGAACTTATTAACGCGGGCCATAGTGTGCTTGGTTTGGCCCGCTCTGATGCCTCTGCCGATCGGTTGATCGCAGCAGGCGCCGGGGTGCACCGCGGATCGCTCGACGACCTGGAAAGCCTTAAGGCCGGTGCTGCCGCGGCAGATGGTGTTATCCACACCGGGTTTATTCATGACTTTTCAAAATTTCAGGAAAACTGCGAAACGGACCGCCGTGCGATTGAGGCGATGGGCTCTGTCCTGATTGGTACGACAAAGCCATTGGTTATCACATCTGCCACAGGCCTCTTCAATCTTGGTCGTATAGTAACAGAAAGCGATAAGGCTACACCCGAAACCTCATTTAACCCACGAAGGGCATCAGAAGAAGCGGCTGATGCGGTTGCTGGGCAAGATGTTAATGTGTCTGTTGTACGCTTGCCACCATCGGTGCATGATGCAGGCGACCATGGCTTTGTACCTATGCTGATCAATTTGGCACGCGAAAAAGGTGCAGCCGCGTATATTGGAGAAGGGCTTAACCGCTGGCCTGCCGTACATCGCCTGGATGCGGCCAATTTATACAGATTGGCATTAGATAAAAATGAAAAGAAAGCCGTGTATCATGCCATAGGCGACCCAGGGATACCTTTCCGTGAAATTACTGATTTGATAGGAAAAAATTTAAACCTGCCGGTAGTAAGTAAAGCCGGCGAAGATGCGGCGCAGCATTTTGGTTGGTTTTTGCATTTCGCGTCTATGGACAGCCCGGCATCAAGCGAGCAAACGCGTAATGTGCTGAACTGGGCGCCAACCCATAAAGGCCTGATAGCGGACCTGGACTCGGAAGCTTATTTTTGATTATATTAAGCACATGGTCTAAACCAAAAAGCCTCAAATCTTTCGACTTGAGGCTTTTTATTTTCGGTAGAAGGAAGCGGACAGAAGTCGAACTTTTTAATTGACTTTCAGGAAGTTGAGCATAATATAGCAAAGATTGAAAACACCTTCTGAAAAATATAATTCCTAGTAAATCATACTGATATACAACAAGTAAGATCGGCCAGTTAAGATCGTGATTGCTTGCTTCTCTTGGAACGACTACGATATTGAATTTGGTCAGATTTGGAATCTAAAACTTAAAATCTCGCTAGCTTCACGGTATCCAATGCAGCGCCGATAGGAAAGTAAGTCATTCATGATGTTTACTTGTTCACCATTAAGGTATGTTGAACGCGCACTATTAAATTACGTCTCTAAAGTTATCATACTGTGTACCATAGTGATCCACCAAAGCCGGAGGAAATTTACTTTCATGAAAAAACGGGTTTTATTAAGTAGTCAGCGGCTTCTAACGGCCAATTGTGTTGCAAGGTTTAATTTAGGCAAACCGATTACTGAGCCATTATTTTTAATAACTCATTTAAAAATGTTTACAAACAGGCTTTGTGGAGAGTAAGCACTTCGCCTTTCCGGAAGTATGGTAACAAAATAAAGAGAAGTTTTTGTATATATGAAAGCGACACCTAAAGACTCATTTGTTTTGGCCCATTCCGACTAAGTCCGCCCCAGATATGGGTTTCGGCCCCACTATTGAAGTTTAACGAAAAGCTGTTAAGCTTAAGGCTATAAGCTAAACTCTATTGTCATTTTTAAACCGTGTTATCGAATCTCCACTAAGATGGAGTGTCAAATTTATAGTTTTAACTGTATCAGTCTGATAATTGATGTAGAGGCCTGGCTTAAACATATCTCCATACATTTCTGAATATTTACCTGTGGATTGTTGAACCTTTGATACAGTATCATTTTTTATTATTTGACTGAATGTTGTTTTTGTTAAATCGTCCAACTTTGAAAAGCTGAATTGTATAAAGGCCTTTATAGGAAAATTCAGCTACTGGCGATTTGAAACGACTTATACTTGACTTGATAAATTTAACCTCCCGTCGAGCGGAATCTTTAATTAAATTCAGGTAATCGTTAGCTACACTTCGCTTATACTCTACATTTTCACGGTCACCTCTCGAATTGTAAAAGGCCAAAAATGCTATTAAAACAAGCAAGCCTATCAAGCCAATTTTCTGCCCTGTACTAATTTCTAATTTAAATTTCATTTTATTATGCTAAAACTACATACTGGTACACTTGGCGGTCCAATTAAGGGCTTGGTACTTGTTCCAGATCCGTATGTCTGGTGTAAGCGATTTGTGTAATTTCGCATAAATCACCTGAAGCGTCTGGCAGGCTTACTATCCAATCATCACGAATTACATTCCATTTTTCGGGAATAGCGTACTGCAACCAAAAACCATTGATCTACGCTCAATTTAAGACCCCATATAGATATTGATTCCTGACATTGCAACTCTTATTCTCTCTCTCTTTACTTAATTCAACTTTTGCAGCCAAATTATCATTACCAACATTTTTTATTAACGTTGATTCCCGTTAAGCGAAAAACTATCTTTCTTAAATTTATAACGCTCTCCTCCCTCTTCCTCTTTCCAGACAAACAGGTAAAATTTCCGCTTACTTACTTCAGCCACATTTACAGTCGCCTCATAAGCAACATTGGCATTATCTTCGATTTGGTTGAAGTGGAGCTGGACCTCCCAACTTCCCGAATCTTCCTTAAGCTCCCAGATACCTTTTCCCTTAAAAGTAGGGACGGAAAGATTAAAGAATAAAGTTGAGGGAATTGATTGAACCTGAAAAGTACCATTAGAATGCAAAATTAAACTACCACCTCTGTCATCTATCCACCTACCGCTCATGCTGCTGAGCTCAGCTCTATTTCCTGTACATGCGGTTAAACATAAAAAAGACAATGCGATTAAAACATTCTTTATTTCCATGACAAATGTTCTTTCCAGTTAAATGTTTGTGTCATGGCTTGTGATGATTGTTAAGGTTTTTTGCACAAGCAATTTGACTAATATTTTAATTGAAAACAAATTTTAGAATAAGGTAATCCCTACTAAATTATTCAGCAATCTACTGCTGATAGTTGACCGATTAAATTGCAAATTATTGAATGAAGATATTGCAAAGAGCAGGTGTGTGAGAATTATTCATTCACCGCTGTGGTTCTTCCTTTTTTAGGCCAAGTAGAACTAAGCGGTTTTTTGCTCTTCGTTTTTTTGTTATGGGTCTTAGCCTAGTGCTCGATACAAATCCTACAGTAGTATCTTGAATTGTTGTACATAGTCCGGGTAGCCCAGAACGAATATTTTTCGAATTATTTTTTAGACGATTTAAAGAGTTTGGCAGGTATTTCAGAGAGATTTTGATTGCCTTGAATTGTATATTAGGCGTATTTCAGAGCATAGGTCATAGAGTGATTGTATTTTATAACCGGTGGCTAAGTAATTCCTATAAGTAAGAAATGTAAAGTAAAAAAATCATGAATGGTTATCTGCAAAACTTTTGCAAGAGTCTATGTAAGTCTTCAGGCTTAAAAGGCTTTAATAAACAGTCGGTCAGGTATTGATAACCGTGGTGGTGTTCAATAGAAGCGCCGACCGAAGCGGTCACCGCTATAATAGGGATAGCTGCCTTTACAGGGTTAGGTAATTCCCTGATCGTTTTAGATGCCTCAAAGCCGTCCATTACCGGCATATTAATATCCATTAATACCACGTCAAAATCATTCGACATCACCGACTCCACAGCATGCTGTCCATTGACGGCGATCTGTGGTTCTATTGCCCAAGTTTTTAAGATCTTTTTAATCACCAATACATTGATCGGATTATCTTCCGCCACCAGGACTTTAAGCTCCGATAGATTTTTTAGGACTTTATTTGATTCTCTTATTGGAGGCAACTGCTCTGCCATAATTTTGAATGGAAGCGTAAAGGCAAAAGATGTTCCCACGCGTTCGGCAGTATGTAAGTGAAGTTCTCCGCCCAGCAGTTCCACCAGTTTTTTCGCAATGGTCAGGCCCAGGCCGGTGCCGTGATACTGCCTATTGGTTCTGGCTTGAGACTGTGTATAAGGCTCGTAAATGAATGCTAAGTTTTCTTCCGGTATACCGATACCGGTATCCGTGATCAAAAAGGTAACGTCGACATGATCATCTTTTTTAAGTAGCGCTTCAGTTTTCATCTTGACATAACCATCCGATGTAAATTTCACAGCGTTCCCTACAAGGTTAAACAAAATCTGGATGAGCCGGGTTTGATCGCCTAACAATGTCTTGCCCGCAAGCACCTCGGCAGAAACGCAATTAAATCGAATGCCCTTCGCCTCGGCCTTGGCATTAAAAGTTCCGCAGAGGTGGTCGACGAGCACGTCAAGCCGAAAATTGACCGGATGGACCTCGACCTTTCCCGCATCAATTTTATTAAAATCCAATATGTCGTTGATGATCGACATGAGATTCTCAGCAGAAAATTGCAGGACGTCCAGGTTTTCTTTTTGTTCTTCCAAATGGGTTTCTATCAGCAACAGATTGGCCATTCCGATCACCGCATTCAGTGGGGTACGCAATTCATGGGACATGGTCGCTAAGAAATTGGTTTTTTCCTGAGCCGTGTAGTTAGCCGCTTTTAAAGCCTCATTCAATTCCTTACGTTGTAACTGCTCTTTGGTAGTTGCATTTTTATATTCTTTGAAGAAAAAATAGTGTGTATATAACAATGCACCGAAATTAAATATCAGTATAATATGATAGGCTGTTTTGTTTTGATTTTGAAATTGTGTGGAGCCTACAATTTTCAGGTAATCATCAGAAAAGACGTAAACTATCAGCGGTAATATGTTCAGTAATGAATAAAGTAATCCCCATCTTTCTTCCAATAAATAAAATCCGCAGGTAACGATCAGGACGACGTACTGGCCCGTTACAAGATTTACGCCCTGATGGATAAATAAAATATTGGTCCAGATCAGGATGGTCAAACAACAGACAAATGAGTGTGCTATTTTACGCCATGAAATTCCTTTCAATAGCAAAACAAAATTTGCGATCAAAATTGCTGCTACGGTGCCTGCTCTTAGCAACAGATAATTACGTTCCTGAAAGAAATAGAATATGGTCAGGCAAGTAAACAGCGCGGCATATAAACTCAGTAATGTGGTAATAATTCTGATCCTGGCACGGTTTAACAGTTGTATCTCCGTATCAAAGAGATAATTGAACTTGGGCAATAGGAAAGCGAACATATTAATTAGGATGAATCGTAAATATAACATAAAGATTGATGACTTGCTTTCCCCGCAATTGATGCCTTCTTTAATCTTCCTTTGGAATTGAACTCACGCTTGGTGTAAGGTCCGGCGATACGCTGATAACCTAGGCTGTTAAACGATGAAACAATACTTTCAGAGATGATGAGTGCTGCGGATACGCTTTGCCTACGATAGTCGCCCATCAGGTCATTCGGTAAGTTCTTTTTACGCGCGTGAGAAATGGTCAATGAGAAAGCCTTATCAAGTCGACCATCTTCAAGAGTTGAAGTCTATGCCGGCCATTAAAATCTTGAACCGCTTTACAGTTTCCTGATTTTTACTCTCCCCCAGATAAATACATCTTTATTTTGGCTAAATACTCTTATACCAGATAAAAAAGCTAATTAATGTTTAATCGATTATATTTGATTTTCGTTGATTCACTTCAAATAACTATGCTGAAAGCTGAACCCTCCTACATAATAGCTATCGGCGCATCAGCTGGTGGTATGGAAGAAATCAATTCTTTCTTTGATCATACGCCTTTGGACGGTGTGTCATACGTCATTGTCCAGCACCTGTCGGCCGATTTTAAAAGCAGAATGGTCGAATTGCTTTCAAAGCATAGCAAGCTGATCGTAAAGGAGGCAAAGAATACAGCCTTAGTAAAAAGTAATGAAGTCTATCTGATACCAAATGATAAGTTTATGATTATCCGCGAGGGGCGTTTGTATTTAAGCGGCAAGGACAATGTCAAAGGGCCTCATCATACGATAAACAAATTCCTTAACTCACTTGCAGAAGACTGCGGAAAAAGAGCCATAGGGGTTATTTTATCCGGTTTAGGCTCGGACGGTACAGAGGGAGTAAAATCAATAAAAAACGCCGGTGGTATGGTCATCGCCCGAAATCCGGAAACTACAGAATTCTCCAGCATGCCATCGAATGCCATTGCCACGGGTTTAGTTGACTTTGTCTTAGAACCCGCTCTGATGCCTGACGCGATTGAAGATTACGTGAAACATGAGCAAGCGCTGGCAGACGGTTCAAAAGAAGATCATATACATCTTGCTGCCATTACTGAATTTATCAAGCAGACATCACCGCTTGACTTTTCGGAATATAAGAAGACAACTATACTTCGCAGAACCAAAAGACGGGCTACTCACAAAAAATTTCATTCTCTCAAGGAGTATTTTGAATATCTGAAGGTCACTCCTGAAGAGGTCGATGCCTTAACGAAAGATTTTCTGATCAGTGTAACCTCTTTCTTCAGAGATAAAGAAGCTTTCGACTTCCTGCAAAAACATGTTTTTCCGGATATTTTAAAAAGACACAATCCCGGAGAAGATTTGAAACTTTGGGTAGCGGGATGTGCAACAGGCGAAGAAGTGTATTCCATCGCAATTCTTTTCACCGAACTATTGACCGGCGAATTTAAAGATACGGTAGTAAAAATATTTGCTACCGACATCGACAGCGAAGCACTGGCCCACGCGGGCAAAGCTGTTTATTCAGAAAATATTAAAAATGAAGTTTCCAAAGAAAGACTGGACAATTTTTTTATAAAGGAAGGCTGTACTTATCGTGTGAAGCAGGACATTCGAAGCATGGTTATATTTGCACGGCATGACCTGGTTAAAAATCCGCCATACTGTAACATGGATTTCGTGAGCTGCCGGAACCTCCTGATCTATATGACCCCAGTGCTACAAAAGAAAATATTTACGATGCTGCTATTTGGCCTGAAGCTGGAAGGTTACCTATTTCTAGGTTCCAGTGAAAATCCAATGCCTATCATCAAAGACCTCGAAGTTATTAATAAAAAGTGGAGGGTCTATAAGAATCATAAATCGCGACGTTCGGCCAGTTTTGATGCTTTCAGCTTGCCCGAAATATTAGAGGTTTCCAAGTCCACGGCCCTGACGAAAGAAGTTATCGCCAAGAACATTACGCACACGCTGGCCGAAAGCATGAATGACGGCCTGGCCAAAGAGCTGGATTATGCGGCATTTTGTGTAGACGTAAATCATCAGGTGCTTAAATCTTATGGCAATACATCCAAATATTTACGACAGGAAAATTTCAACACCGATCTTTCAGAACTTCTTCCCCATACACTGCTAATCGCTTACAACACTTTGTATAGCGAGGCTATAAGGGAAAATCAGCCTGCCCGTGTTACTGGGATAGGGATAAATCATGGGGGAGCCAGTTTTAGGGTAAATATGACCGTTAGCCCGCTTGTTTTAAAAAAAGGGGACCCATTGCTTTTGCTGGTTGCCTTTACTGAGGACAGGTCAATTGTCGCTGCTAATACAGAGGTTTTTAATGAGCGTGTTTTTATTGACAGGTATACCTCGAACTTAGAAGACGAATTGAAAGAAGTAAAAGCAAAATTAAATTCTGCGTATGAATTACTTAATGCCTCGAATGAAAACATGCAATCCTTTAACGAAGAGCTCATATCTGCCAATGAGGAGATGCAAAGTACAAATGAAGAGATGCAATCTGTTAATGAGGAATTGCATACGATCAACGCAGATTACCAACAAAAAAACAAAGAGCTTCAGGAACTTAACGACGACCTCAACAATTATTTTAGAAGCAACGTCAATGGACAGCTCTTTGTTGATAATGATATGGTCGTTTTAAAATTTTCACCGGGCACGCTTAAGCTGATCAATTTACTGGAGAGTGATATCGGCCGGCCTTTAGGCAACATTTCTACGAATATCAAGCTGGATAACATTATCCCGGACATTCGGCATGTCATCGAAACAGGCGAGATACTAAGCAAAGAAATTGAGACTAATAACGGCAGATGGTACCAGATAATCACTATGCCCTACGTGAAGATGGCAGCCAATGAAACTGATGGCGCTGTTATTACGTTCAATGATGTCACTGAACTTAAAAAAGCTCACCAAGAGGTAGATAAAAAGAACGCCAGCCTGATGCGCATCAATGCTGACCTGGATAATTTCGCGCACGCTACCTCTCATGATCTGCTGGGGCCATTGCACAATATCGAAATGAGCATTGGCACCATCAACCGTAAGATCACCGATCCGGAAATGAACCGGTTCTTAACCATTATCAACTCATCTGTCAGAAAATTCAGCACGATGATCAAGGAGATCGGGACGGTTGCAAAAATAGAAAACGACCGTTTGGCAAGCGAAATGATCGACTTGGAAGAATTGGTCAATAACATCGAATGGAGCCTCGAAAATAAAATAGAGATCTCTGGAGCGGTCATTCTTAGAAATTTCAAAGTCGAACAAATTAATTTTTCCAAAAAGAACCTCAGAAGTGTACTGTATAATCTGGTGTCAAATGCCATAAAATTCAAAAGTGATCGATCACCGGTTATTTCAATCAACACCTACTCAGAAAATGATGAGATCGTTTTAATCGTTGAAGACAACGGAATAGGTGTTCCACAGTCAGGCATTGCGAAGATCTTCGAGATGTACGGCAGGCTAAATGAGAATGTTGATGGTAGCGGAATTGGATTATATCTGGCTAAAAAGATCATTAATGCCGCTGGGGGAAGCATGATCGTGGAAAGTGAAGTTGATAAAGGTACCAAATTTATTATGCGGTTTAAAAATGAACCTTTGAATACTGATATGAGTTAAGAATATTACAATTCATAGGGGATACTTATAGTCACAACGCTGTCTTCACCACTATTAGATTCCAATTTAAAAGACCCGTTTAAAAGGTTCACCTTATTTTGAATTGTTTTTAAGCCGATCCCCTCGTTTTTGATTTTTTTGCTAAAACCAATACCATTATCGCGTACAATGATACTTACATTTTTTTTGAATACCTCAACCAATACAACTGCTTTGGATGCTTTAGCGTGCTTAATAATATTCATAACCAGTTCTTGTACAATACGGTAAACAGCCAATTCCAACTGTTTGTCTATCCTGGAAGTAAATCCAATAAGTTTACAATCCATCTCCAGTTTAGGGCTGAATTGCCGGCAAACATCCATGATCGCTTCCCTCAAGCCGGATACTTCCAGGATCGCAGGGGTAAGTTCGTGCGAAATCCGCCGCATCTCTTTGATGGCATCGTCCAATAATTGATCGGTGTGGCTTGTTATTTCCTCAATTTGTTCCAAAAGCTGTTCTACGCTTAAGTTCTCTTTGTTGAAGTCCTGTAACAAACTCATTTTGACCCCGTAAAGCAACTGACCTACGCCGTTATGAAGGCTTTCCGCGATGCGCTTTCTTTCTATTTCCTGAGTGTTCAATGTAGCCCAGTAAATCTTTTGGTTTTGAACGGTGACGGCATTCAATCGTTCCTCTTCAGCCTGCTTGCGTGCGCTGATATCAAGATTTGTAGCGACCAGTCCGTCTTCCAGCTTAACGAACATGCAAGAGAACCATTTATTAAAACCCTCATAAGGATAAAAATATTCGACCTGTTCCGGATTACCGGTTTTCATGACTCTGATCATCAGATCAAATAGCCCAGCTTCTTTAATGCCCGGATATTCTTCGGCGTATAATTTACCCACCAGGTCGGCCCTGCCGGTTTCTCTCTCCAGTTCTTTATTGACCACCTTGATCACAAAATCCATTATTTCGCCGCTGGTATTACGTATTGCTTGTAAGACAGACATGCCGATCAGACTTGTATCAAATATGGACTGTAAAAGATGTCGAGAATTCTCGATATCTTGATACGCTGGTGTCTCTGGGTTAGAATGATGAATATGTTCGGGCATTATGAATATTGAAATACAAACACGGGTTAATTATTAAGAAATAGGTTTTCCTAATTTACGAATATATTCTTATAGAAAGGTATATTTCCAAGACCACAGATTTAATAGTTATATTAATGGTTAAAGTGAATAGATTGCCAATGGATTGATAAGTTAAAACGCCATTTTTACTTTGAACGCTATGATTATGGTTTAAGCTGCAAAGCCCGCTTGTCTATGGTCTTCTAAACATTTGCATTTCTTACGTCGGAAATCCGTACAACCTAACGCGTAAAACTGAGCACAGATATGGATCTACCGGGTAGCGAGATCACGTAGTCCGTATGCGGCTCAGTAATGTGAACCAGTTCCGATGTAAGTATTTTGAGCATAAAATTTATTATTTATCCAAAAATGCTTACACGAATTTTACACGTAACTGGGTGAATACCGAAGACCGTGTGCGTTAAATACTCTATTTTGAGTCAAAGACGATTTTACTTAATCGGAAGGTCAGATGATGCCGTGGAGCATAGCAAACCGGATAAGCGATACCGTATTACGGGAGCCTGTCCTGTCGATCAGTTGTTGACGATGGTTTTCCACCGTTCTTTTGCTGGTAAAAAGTTTGTCAGCTATTTCTTGGTTAGTGAAGCCTTCTGCTATAAGGCTTAATATCTCCACATCCCGCCCACTGAATTCTATATGGTTGGCGTCGCCGGATTTCGCCATTTCCGGTATGGTCAGCATACGGTTGATCAACCTGGACGTGATCTCCTGGCAAACGTATTGCTTATACCGGTAGATATATTTGATAGAGAAAATCAGCTCTTCAGGACTAACGTTTTTTAATAAATACCCGCTAGCGCCCGATCGTAACGCATTTACAATGATTTTTTCATGGTCCAGTGCACTTAAAATAATCACTTTAACTTCGGGGAATTTATTTTTTACCTGCTCTGTCAGTTCCTGGCCGTTGACCCCGGGCATGTTCATATCGGCGATGATAATGTCAACCTTTATACCACTTGCTAAAACTTCAAGTGCTTCAGCGCCGTTCGTGGTTTCTCCCAAGAGTTTAAACTTAGGTTCTTTTTCCAAAATAGCCTTAAGCCCTCCGCGAACGATGTGGTGGTCATCGGTTAAAAGAATATTGATCATGCCGTTTGTCCGATATCATTAATGATATGTTCGAAGTAAAATTACGAACAAAGAGTCAATATTGCGGACTAAGTATGACATCAATGCCTTTCCCGCTCTTAGATAAGTCAAATAAAGCGGAAAATTAAAAGAGTAGTTCTACAATCGAAATGCGGGGTTTTTAACAGCGATGTAAAAATCCTGACCGCTATTTTTGATTGGCACGGTAGCGTACACCGGCCACCGGAAGCAATACTTTAATAATTTTTTTCCCAGATGCCTTTTTTAGATCACGTACTACAGCAACCTTTATACGGTTGGAAAGATGAAAACAATGCTTTAGTGACACCTTCGAACAGGCAGATCTTCAGGGAATTCTTTTCCAGGCTGAATCTTGTTCGTTCGCGTAAAAACTGGCTGCCTTTTTTCAGCTGGCTCAAGGTTGCTTGTCTGGTCCCATTCCTCATCATATTCCTATTAAATTATACAAGCTGGTGGACAGCTATAGTTGCTTTTATTTACGGCATGATCATCATGGGCACCCACGGAACCATTTGGCACCATCGGTACTGTACCCATGGCGCCTATAAATTCCGTAATAAATTCTGGCGGTTCATCACTCAAAACCTGACGATCAATGTCATTCCGGAAGAGATCTATGTAATTTCGCATCATGCAAAATCTGATCAGCCGGGTGATCCCTATAATGCTCAGGCGGGTTTTTTATATTGCTTTTTGGCAGATGTCAATCACCAGCCGATAGCTAAGAACCTTTCAGAAAATGACTATAGCCGTGTGAAATATTTAATGAGACATACCGGAATTAGGGGTAATTCCTATAAGCAGTACCAGCAATGGGGATCTTATGCAAATCCCTGGAGAGCCATTCTTTCATGGATATTGAACTGGTCTTTTTGGTATCTGGCCTTTTATCTTTTAGGCGGACATGCCCTGGCATTTTGTTTATTCGGGGCGGCAGGTGTTTGGGCCGTGGGCGTTCGAACATTCAATTACGATGGTCACGCCAAAGGGAAGGACAAGCAACGGGAAGGTATTGATTTTCACCACGAGGATAAATCTATTAACCAATTATGGCCGGGTTTGGTTGCCGGCGAATGGCACAACAATCACCATTTGTATCCGAAGAGTGCGCGAAGCGGATTTAAGCCTTATCAGCTGGACCTCGCCTGGTGTTTTATTTGGATAATGAGCGGTATTGGAGCGGTAACTCATTACCGGGATTACAAAAAGGAATTTTATAAAAAATATCTCTCCGAAAAATTCGAGTAGAGAACAGCGCTACGCTATGAAATATAAAGCCGATAATTATGAATGAAACAGTTTCATTAACTAAGCCTTTACCAGAATTTTCAGATCCGAAAGACTTGAAAGGCTTTTTTTTAGCGCATTTGAGCCGTATTTATTGCGCTAAATTACATTTAACAGAGCGGCTGCCTGAACTTGCCGAACAGGCACATTACCGAGATTTACGGCTTGCAATTTTGGGAACATTAGACGAGGTGCAAATGCAGATAACCCGCATGGACGACATATTTTTGTTGCTTGATGGAGAATTTTCCATGGCAAATTGTGAAGGAATGATCAGCATGGTGGAGGATGCCTATACAGAGATCTATCTCAAAATAAATAAACCGGCGTTGAGTGACATGTCCTTTTTATATTACATGTATACTATAGAAAGCATGGAGAGGTCATCCTTTCGTGTATTGCAAATCGCTGCGCTAAAAATGCCAAATAATCAAGTAAGCCAGTTATTAACTGAACTTTTCGATGATGCAAAAGCCGACCGTGCATTAATGCGTTCGATTAACGAAAAATATTTGAAGAATTCATAAATGTCAGGATTAATAAGGTAATACTAGTCAGACAGTCTATCAGGATCCTGAACTTGAATATGCGGAGAACAGAAGGTCAACGCTCAAGTTCATCCTGCAGACGGTTGAAACGATAAACAAAGGCAGCGGCAAGATAGCATCAACAGAATTACATAGGGGTATCATGATGATATGCCTGTTGAAACAGCTTCTAGATATTTTAAAAAAGGCGCTTACCTGTTTGCTGAAGGAAAATTTAGAATACCTACAGCCCAAGACCAAAACACTAGCAGAAAGGTATATATCACTGAAATCTTTGCAAACAGCTTTAAGCAAATGTTAAACGACCGAGATCAATAATGATTTAATAATTATGAACAAACATTCCGGGCAAATAGTTGAATGTGTTATGAAACGGAACGGTTACAACATTAGCTGATTAGCAGTTGACCTTAAAGTTAACAGGAGATCGATCTACAATTGGTTTGCCAATAGGTCATTGAATCCTGCTATCATATTTCAGATCGGACACTTTATAAAGCATGATTTTTCAAAGGAGTTTCCCAAACTATTTACCAGTCAGGATTTCAAAGAAACAGATGAAAATAAAGGGTATAGGCTTAGGGAACCAAACACTGTAAATGATGAGTGGCAAATGAAATATATAAATCTGTTAGAAGAGTATAACAGGCTACTGAGAAATGATTATGCTGGAAAAATCGACAATGGACGTTCGGGATCAAAAATAAACAAATTACAAACACGCAGAAGACTGGGCGTTTAGCAAAAGAAACAAGTGCCAGTCATATTGCGCAGATATTTTAAATAGGTGTATCAATTTCCGCCCCCCTGTCCTTGCTTTAAATTTAGTTTATATTAATGCCATGCGTTCGCTTTTACCAAAATCGGAAGCAATGCATCAAAACTTATATCTGTTTACTAACGAATCAGCACGTCAGGGTGCGGTTTTTTTTCACGAACATCAGATGTTTGGTGGATTGGCAAGTCCAAAGTGACAATCTTCCCGAGCATTATATACATGAATTACAGAATCGTTAAGACAGTAGCTGTTTCAACACCAACACAACCAAGTTACCCGGTCAGTACTGTTATGATTCCATTATTAGATACAACTGTCGGTTCAAAAAGATTATGTATAGCGGAAAAATCCCGTCATATCCTTAACCGAAAAGAGCGAAAATTGGAATCAGCAATAGTGCGGCTTCACTGAATAATTTAAAACCATAATAATGAAAACCTTAGGATTTCTAAATCTCATCCATCAAAATCATGCGAAGTAATCAATTTGTTGTGGTCATCGGCACGTCAGCTGGCGGTCTGACTGCCTTAACGGAATTGGTCAGTCAGTTAGGCGATGACTTCCCTGCGCCATTATTGGTGGTTCAACACATTTCTGCTGATGCCACAGGCAACGTACTTTTAGATGCCATGAGCAAGAACACCAAACTCCATTGTACGCAGGCAATGGACGGAATGACGCTTTCGTCTGGTTATTTATATCTGGCGCCCTCAGATCATCACCTGATGGTTGATGAAGATGGTAGATTATTGGTGACAAAAGGTGCGCAGGAAAACCGTTCTCGTCCCGGCATCGATCCGTTGTTCCGATCGGCTGCAGTTGCATTTGGGAACCGGGTGATCGGTATTATCCTGACTGGATATTTAGATGATGGAACAGCAGGTATGAAGGTGATCAAGAAATGCGGCGGCACTTGCATTGTACAAGATCCGGCCTGCGCCGAATATCCCGCCATGCCTCAAAATGCACTGAATCAGGTTAAAGTTGACTATTGCCTGCCCATTGCTGAAATGGGTGGATTACTTTACCGACTAGTGGCAAAAAAGCCAAGCCGCCAAAAACCGATTCCCAAAGATGTTTTAATCGAAGCCAAAATAGCGGCGCGGGTATTGAGCGACCTGGCGTCGGTGAATGCCTTGGGCGACCAGGTCCCGTTTAACTGTCCCGGTTGCGGCGGGGTATTATGGCAGGTGGATAAGGGGGACTCTACCCGCTACCGATGTCATACAGGTCATGCTTATACCGCAGCTTCTTTACTGGCAGAACAAACTGCAAAAATTGAAGAAACCATGTGGACCGCATTGCGCATGTTCGAGGAACGCAAGAACTTGTTGACCACCATTTCAAAAGGACAGCGCGGAGCCGCCTTAGCTTCATCGCTTGAAAGAGCGAAATTGTCACAGGTTCATATAAATCGGATCAAAGCCATCCTACAAGCTGATGACAAAGGAACTACCGGCGATATTCCAATATGATTTCTTAAAAACAGTATAAACAATCAGCTGCAAAGCAGGACCAGCTGGGAAAGAATGATTTTATCGCGATGCTGAGCCACGAGCTGAAAACACCGCTCAACTGGATGAGCGGCTAATTGCAGATGCACGTTATAAAAGCAAACAGCAGAAGATGAAATCGGTATAAGTACGGTTACCCGTGCGAAGCGCAGATCGTTAAAATAACGGCTATGATCAATGACTTGCTTAATATATCGCGTCGGGAATTAGAAAAGAGTCACTTGGAACTACAAAATTTTAATCTGCCGGTACTCTTAAAAGGGTGCTAGTAGCGGCGGAATCCGTAATGAATGGAGTACGGGACAACCTTTTCAACATGGATAGCGGGGTGGTAGTTCCGACAGGGATAGGATTCTTTACCTATTTTCCCGTTGTTAGTCGGTTAAATCAATGCCACTGAATGTTCGGAACTTCCAGCCATCCGGAGACGCTGATCCCGGAAACAATTTTGCACCCTTTATACTTCAGAAATAGGTACCAACCATTGTATATCTTAACCATCCTGAATAAGTAATAATTTTGGGGGATTAAGAATGTAGAATTTTAAAGATATCTTGAATCTATTGACATTTTAGTAAGCTAAACCTATCGTCAAAATCATTAGGTCCGATGACTTTTCCTTTTATTCATCATCAGCCGGGTGGCCAGCCTGTTTTGTTTTATGTCCTCATCACCTAAAATTATGCCCCACGGTTTAAGGGTTGCCACATGATCAAATATGATTTTCAACACGGCAATTACCGGTATAGAAAGAAACATCCCCGGTATTCCCCACAGCATTTCACCGATGACCACTCCCAAAACAGTAACCAATGCGTTGATGCGGACTTTAGAACCTACGATCAAGGGCAGCAGGATGTTACTGTCGGTAAGGTGGGTTATGAGGTAAGTGATGACAACCAGCAATACCTTCGTGCCTGATGCGGCTGTAGCAAATGTGATAAACGTACTCAGCAAAAGTGAGGTGAAAATTCCGACATAGGGAACCAGGTTGAATATACCCGTAACTAAACCTAAGAATAGCGCATATTTTACGCCCATAAGCGAAAGCACCATACTGACGAATGTGGTTACGATAGCCATTTCAATGAGCAATCCGACAATATATTTATGGATAACATATTGTACCTGTTCAATGATCTGGTGCACCATCATTTTATTTTCATCCAGAAATACCGATTCCAGGAACCGCATGATCAGCCGGCGGTAAAAAAGAAAGAAAAAAGTATAAATAAAAGTAAAGACCAGAAATAGCAGGATGGAAGAAAGCGATAGCACGGTAGCGCCGACTACCGCTGTGCCTGACGAAAGTATATCTGTGGCTGCCGATCGGACATACTTAAGCTGCCTGGCTTCATTGACATGAAATCTTACCGTTATCCAATTTTGAAAACTATCTATTTCTTTTCCAAGTTGCTGCTGAAATTGCGGCCAGTCGCTTGCCAGATCAGTTAGTTGCGTGGCTAATATGTATAGCATACCGCCAATGGCAAGCAATAACAAAATCACGGCCGTCATAGCCGCGAAACTTCTCGGGAATTTTAGCTTTTTTTCGAAAAAGGCGGCCAACGGCAGTAATAAAATAGCAAACAGGCAAGAAAAAATGAGGGGCGACAGGATTTCTTTTGCCTGGATCGCAAGATAGCCGATCGACATCAGGCTGAATAAGACACAGGCCAGTTTAACATAAAATGGCAGCGTGGCAAAATTTTTCATGTTCATGAGGACTTTTGTCTTTCCTCCGGCTGCAGGTCGGGCTCGCCTGGATTTTCAAAAAAAGCGCGGACAGACGGAAAACGTTTGGTGACCCTTTTCCAGCTGATCGACAGGATCCATATCGCCAGCCCGATGATTATGGCCAAAACAAGAGCGATGATAAATCCCGTTTTAAAAACATCTTCCATCAAGCCACAGCCGGACAGGAAAATGAGCACAAATAGTGCGAAAATGCTCGTAGTAATTGTTTTCATAGGATTTTATAAGATTAAATTTTATCTGTTAATGCTATTTCATTCTTCCAATAATTTTATTTTCTTGACTTTAAAAAGATCACTATGGTTGCTAACTCCTTCTTGCTCAAAATGCCTCCATAAGCTGGCATATCACTGCCCCCGTTCACGATCCGGTTCGTCATGTCTCCGGAAGAAAGTCTTAAAGCGGCATCGGTAAGTTCCGGTCCTTTCAATCCTCCCTGGTCGTTTATCTTGTGACAATACAGGCAGCCCTTTTTGTAAAAAAGGGCTGCTCCCTGAATAATCGTGGTATCTGCCGAGTGGATATTCGATGCTTTCAGGGGCTTGACATCAAATTTGGGTGACCAGGGCGAACGCTCCCCCAGTAAGAACAGGCTGAAAACGAATACCACTACGCAGACAGATCCGAATACCGCCCAGGGCCGCCTGATCGGATGGCGTTCGCCTTTATTGGACACGAACGGAAGGGCAAGCAGGATCAGGATGGTTAATCCGGGCCCGATAATGATCATATACGACTCGATCCTTGGCGGCATTAAAGCGAACAATGAAAAAATAGACAGCATATACCAGTCCGGCGATGGATTGGCATGTACCGCTGCCGGGTCGGGCGGCCCGGTCAACGCGGGCGGCCCGATAAATATGGCCAGCAGAATAATCGTGATCATGGTCAGCGCGCCGAAGATAACGTCACGCCAGGCGGCATATGGCCAGAACGGGATACCTTTTTCCACCAGCATTTGCTTGTACCAGGCGCGATATGTTTTGGGGTCAACCAGCCGGCCCACCTTTGCCGGTTCCGAAATACCATTCCGGATCACCAGCAGGAGATGATAGCCGACAAAAAGGAAAATGATGGCCGGAATAATGAAAACATGATAAGAATAAAAACGGCTGAGACTATGCCCGCCAATGGTATCGCCGCCTAACAGCAGCCGGGCCGCCCATTTGCCAATAAACGGTATCCTTCCCAACTGCTCGGCAGCCACAACCGAGGACCACACGCCGTTCGAATCCCACCGAAGCAATTGTCCGGTAAAGCCCATGGCAATGGTCATAAAGAACAGGATCACCCCACTGATCCAGGTCATTTCCCGCGGGTATTTATAAGCCGCTGTAATGTATACGCGCATCATGTGGATGCTCACCATGATGATCATCATGGAAGCCCCGAAATAATGGACGCCCCGCAATATATTGCCAAACGCCGCTTTATCCGTGATAAATTGCAGTGATTGGTAAGCCTCCGAAGAAGATGGCTGGTAAAGCAGGGAAAGGGCTACCCCGGTGATCACCTGCAATACCAGGCAAAATAAAGTTGCGCTCCCAAAAACATAGCTCCATTTGGATCCCGGCGGAACAGGATGCCGGATCAGCGGGGTAAAGATCTCCGTAAAGCCGCTGCGGTCATCGATCCAATGCCATATTTTTTTTAACACTTTCATTCTGCTCAGGCGGTGATATTGGTGATTGGAATGGGCGAGGTCTGTATTTCAATGTCGTTTTTATTGATTCTTACCGGATACTGCACAAGCGCTTTTGGCGGCGGCCCTGCCGCCACGGAACCATCTTTATAATAAACACCACCGTGACAGGGGCACATGAATAAATGAGCCTCCGCCTCCCATCTCACGGGGCAGCCGAGGTGAGTGCAATTCGCCGAGAAGGCGGTGAATTTATCGTCGGCATCCCTGCGTAGCCATGCTGCAGACTTTGAAGTAACGCCGGACCATTTTTCCGGATCCGCATTTTCAAAAGTAACCAGGTTGGTAGCGCCCACTTTGAAACTGTCCAGGTCACCTATCTTGCGCCATAGCTTGGGGGTCTTTTCGATCAGCGGCGCGAAAATGGCCGCCAGGACAGGCACACTGGCAACCGCTGTTGCAAGCGCGCTTAAACCCAGGCTGAGCTTGATCAGGAAGCTCCGCCGTGCCTCATTTTCCGGCGCTTTTATGAAATCATCATCTGCACTCATGTCTTATTTGATTTATCCAGCCAATCAGGGCGGTTATAAAAATTAAAAGGCCGGCTATCAGAACTATCCAGGTGGTCAGCAATCCCCAAAAAATGAAAGCAAGGCTCATGGCCAGAAAAAAAGGCCAGTACGTCGGTTTGGGCAGTATTTCCGGCCTGGCTTTTTCCCAGTCAGGTTCCGGAACAATGATCCTATTTTTTTCTTCTTTAATCATGATGGATTAGAGGTGTGTTTAGTTTAAACGGTACCTGAATGCGCTGTTCTGATGCGGTGAACCAGCGGTATAACAGATATAAGCAGCCACTTAGGTATATGAAACAGCAGGGTACCCACATGATCAGTCCGGCCGCCTGCTGGTCCTGTTGAAGCGAAATATTCCAGGGATTATTTAAAGGCATATCCATAGCTGCGTAAAAGTGCCAGGTATTGAGCGGGGCGAAAGTGATGAGCAGTCCTAATAACGAACAACTGATACAAGCCGTGAATAAATAAACAATGCCCGATAAAGGCGGTAGATGGGCAGATTTAAATGGACCGAATATCGGCCAGCTGAACAACATGCCTGCCAGCAGCATACTGGCGGCCTGCAGTACCGGAATCAAGTTATACGAACCGTCCATGGTATTCATCGAACCGTCGAAAATGAACGGTATATGCCAAAACCACATGATGCCTACACCTGAAAGCCAAGCCAGCCAGCTATGCCTGCAAAAAAAGAAGGACAGTTTATAGAGTTTGCCGTTTAAGGGTGAACTATCCTTAACACGCAACGCCGTCATGAGCAGTGGGCCGCAAATCAATAAGATTACAACATGGCTGATCATGTGCACGCTGAAATACCGCATGCCTAAACTCTGGAGCGGCGAAAATTCGGCTATTACAAAAAGCACAAGCACCAGTAAAAAGCATATGTAATTTTTAAAGCTTCTGAATCCGGTGATCAGCCAGTATAGATAAATGATCCCGCTAACCAACAGAAGGGTTAAGAGGTCAAAATGCCATTGTTCAGTAAAAGGTTTCATTTCCATCATCTTAACTGATATGCGGTAAAACGTAAACGATCAAAAACACTACGGCCCAAACGATATCTACAAAATGCCAGTAGATGCCTACCGCTGCGATCACCGAAGATTTTTTGTTGGTGTAATCCCCTGAAAAAGTTAATCCCGTAACAATTCCGATCACAATAATGCCTGCAAAAACGTGCAGGCCGTGAAAACCGGTGAGGGTAAAAAAGCTGGTCCCGAAAGTACTGCTGCTTACATTGACGTGGCTATCCAGCAAACTGGAGTATTCCCGCCCCTGGCCGAACAGAAAAACGCAGCCCAGTATAATCGTAAGCACAAGCCAGAATTTAAGCCATGCAATTTGTCCTTTTTGATAATTGGATTCTGCCCGCCAGTAGGTAAAGCTGCTGGAAAATAAAAGCAGGCTAAACAGGCCGGTGGTTTTTAGGTCCAGGTTAAGCAATTGGTGGGATTTAAAATCCGGCGTAAATGAAAAATAAACGAACGCCATGATCAGCGCCAGGAAAAACATGGCTTCAGTACCTACGATGAGCTTGATCATTAGTTTATTTTCCATCGACGCTCCTTTCTTTCCAGTCCGCATCGTCGGGCCTTTTGTAATCACGGAAGGGCCGGGTGCTTTTTACGGGAATTACTTTTACGAAATTCTGAAGCTGAGGCGGCGACGTAGTGATCCATTCCAGCGTATTGGCATCCCAGGGATCATTCGCTGCCTTTTCACCGGAGCGGACGGCTTTAACGATGATGTAAACCAGTAATAATGTAGCAATACCCATGACAAAACCGCCTGCAGAAGAGATCAGGTTTAAGATGCCCCAACCGGGGAGATCAGGATAAGTGTATACCCTGCGCGGCATACCCATGGCGCCAAGCGCGTGCTGCACCAAAAAAGTAAGGTTGAATCCGGTTACGAAAAGCCAGAAGAACCACTTACTTAATCGCTCATCTAAATTACGGCCGCTCATTTTGGGAAACCAGTAAAACAAGCCGGAAAATAAACCAAAAAGCGTACCCCCGATAAATACGAAGTGCAGGTGGGCTACCACGTAATAGGTATCGGTCAGTTGCCAGTCGATGGGTACGATCGCGAACGAAATGCCGCTTAACCCGCCTATGGTAAACTCGATCAAAAACGCGAGGGCGAATAACATGGAAACTTTAAAGCGTATGGCGCCTCCATGCATGGTAGCCAGCCAATTAAATATCTTGACCCCTGTGGGAATACCGATCAGCATGCTGCTGGCGGCAAAGAAACTGTTTACCGTATTACCGAGGCCGGTGGCGAACATGTGATGGACCCAAACCCCGAAAGCCAATAAGGCAATGGCTATTCCCGAACCGATGATAAAGGCATAACCAAATATGGGTTTACGGCTGTAAACCGGGAATACTTCAGAAAAGATTCCAAAAATAGGCAGGATGAGTATATAAACTTCGGGATGGCCAAATAACCAAAACAGGTGCTGCCATAAAACAGCTGAACCGCCGCCTGCCGCGCTAAAGAAATGCGCATGTAATTGGCGATCTAATAAAAGCATGGCCAAAGCAGCGTTTAATGACGGAAACGCCGCCAGTACCAGGAAGGAGTTGATCAGCACCATCCAGACAAATACGGGCATCTGCTTAAGTTTCATCGATTTTACCCGGTATTTGAGTATGGTCACCACAAAATTGGCAGAAGCAGAAACCGTTCCTATGCCCGCGAAAAGCAGCCCGGCACAGTAATAGTCGATGCCTGGTGAAGAGGAATAATTATACTGATTAAGCGGCGCATAGTTGAACCAGCCCGCGTCCGGTGCGCCGCCTGCTAAAAAGCTAAAGTACAGCAATAGTCCGCCGAAAAATGTACACCATAAACTGAAAGCATTTAATCTGGGAAAAGCCATGTCGTTGGCGCCGATCATTAAGGGTACAAAATAAGTGCTGAACCCGAATATCGCCGGCATCGCTACAAAAAAGATCATCGTGGTGCCGTGCATGGTGAACAACTGGTTATAAATCTCAGGCTGTAGAAAATGATTGTTCGGAACGGCCAGCTGAACACGGATCAATAAAATCTCAGCACCGCCGATGAGCAGAAACAATATGGATAACCACAGATAGAGGATACCGATCTGCTTATGATCAATGGAGGAGATCCATTGCAGTAAACCCTGGTTATTGCTGACGCTCAAACTGGGAATGGATTCTTCCGGTTCCGGTACCTGTATCGTCTCCATTTATTTCAACTGTTTTAAGTAGGCGGTTAAAGCACGGACGCTGTCCGGGCCGAAAATAAAGCGTGGCATATGCGCGCCGGGTTTTACTTTTTGCGGATCAGTGAGCCATCTATTGATGTTCTCCGGAGTATTATCCATTAGCCCGGTCAGCATGGTTTGCCTGCTGCCGAAATGAGTTAGGTCCGGCCCTTCGGTACCCATTGCATCCGTTCCGGATATGCGGTGGCAATTGCTGCAGCTGGCTTTGGCAAATAGCGCCTGCCCGGTTCGGGCCAGAGGATCGGTGGGCAGGTTTGCGGCTCTGGTATGCTCTATTAACCACTTGTTATAGTCTTTTTCGGCTTGTGCGACGACTTTGATCCGCATCCAAGCGTGCTGCTGCCCGCAAAATTCGCTGCACGAACCTTCGTAAATTCCTGTTTTATTGATCGTAACCCATAAATAATTCTCGACGCCCGGTATCATATCCATTTTACCGCCCAGTGCAGGCACCCACCAGTCATGAATTACATCCGCTGAGTTCAACTGCATCAATATTTTTCTGCCGACGGGTAAGTGGATCTCGTTCGCAGCCGTTGCATTTGTACCAGGATAAACCGCCTGCCACCACCATTGATGCCCGGTGATAATAATATCCGGTTTTTGATGTTCATGATCCGGCATACCGGAACTCATGGTGTTAAGTGACCAAAAAAAGAACCCTACAACGAGTAACAGCGGTACGCCCACCATACCGATCTCCAGTGTACGGTTACCGGTCGTTTGCCGGGGTTCTTTGGTATCGTCTTTTGCCCGGAATTTTATCACGATATAAATGGTCAGGCCAACAACCAAAAAAAGTATGGCCAGCGCCGCCAGTATAAATCCATAGGTCAGGCTGCGGATATGCTCCGCCTGAGGGGAACCGGCCTCAAAGATCGATTGCGATGTTAAGGTCATTATTCAGAATAAGCGATCGTGCTGAATAATCCGTTCTCTGCTTGACGCGAGTCCAGCCGCGTATGCTGCAGAACAACGGGCACATCCGAAATAAACACACTGGAATAGGAAGTGCCGAGCGGGATGCTTTCCGGATCTTTCAAATCATTGAACCGTATGTGCAGGGTGCGTTTGGCTTTCACCAGCAGCGGATAAGGTCCGGCAGGGTCCCTGTCGGCGTAATAGACCGTCAGTTCGACATGCGCATCCTTATCGCCTGCGTTTAAAATGCAGGCCGCTTCATGGCTGGTAAACTCAGGTGCCGGCCCATGACTCCAGGCGGGGATATAACCTTCGGCGATGGCCCATATTTTTTTTCCTATTTCCATTTTATTTCTTTTTTAAGGTAATAACCCATACAGCAGCAAAGGCCATTGCGCCGATACCTGCGATGAGCCAGGCCGGCATACTGCCGCTCTTCAGTTTCATCCCATCCACATACTTTTTTTCGGGATAGGCCAGGTCTGTTTTTTCTTCCCGCAAGGCCATTTGCAACACCTGCGCGGTATGCAGGCCTTTTCGCCCGGTTCCCTGCTCGATCTGCTCACGGCAGCTAAAGCCGTCAGCAATGATGATCGCCGCCTTATCCGCGCCCCTTACCGCAGGAAGCAGCACCCGTTCCCCGGCCGCCAGTCCGACCTCATAATGCTTGCCGGCTTCATAACCGAAATAGCCCGCCATGCCGCAGCATCCCGAATCAAGCATTTGATAATCCAGCTGCATGCTTGCCAGCATTTTAGTGTCGCTGTCCATCTTCATGATCGCTTTGTGGTGGCAATGCCCGTGCACGACCGCTTTGGCTTTAAATTCGGGAATTTTGAAATCCGGCGCTTTTTTGTCCAGGAACTCGGCTAAGGTAAATACCTGCTTTTTAAGCCGTTTGGCATCCTCTCTATTTGGAAACAGGTTGCCTAACTCATCACGAAATACTGCCACGCAACTTGGTTCAAGACCAACAATGGGCACTTCGTGCACAATATCATCCTTCAGCGATTCCATGATCTCCCGCAGCAGGTTCTTGGCCATATTTAGCATTCCGAAATCATAGAGCGGCCTTCCGCAGCAAAGCATCTGTTGGGGTACGGTAACTTCGAAGCCGGCGGCATCCAGTACTTCAGTCGCGGCAACCAGCGTTTCCGGCAGGAAGAAATTATTAAAAGTATCCGCCCATAAAATGACTTTGGGCCTGGATGGATTCTCTTTTTTATTTTCCCTGAACCAATCCCGGAAGGTTTGAGCAGCAAATTTAGGTATGCTGCGCTCCGGCGCTACGCCCGCGATAAATTTGGAAAGCCCGGAGGTAAGCGGGTTATGCGTCACAAAATTGACGATACCCGGAAAATGGGAAGCGGCACGCGCCCACCAGTAGATCAGCCCGAAGGCATAGGCAGACCGCGGCCGCAGCTTCTTTTCGTAATAATGTGACAGGAATTCAGATTTATAGGTAGCCATGTCCACGTTAACCGGGCAATCGCCTTTACAACCCTTACAGGCCAGGCAAAGATCCAGTGCTTCTTTTACTTCCTCGCTTTGCCAGCCATCCTTGATTTCTTCACCCTGCAGCATCTCGAAAAGCATGCGGGTACGGCCGCGGGTGGAGTCTTCTTCCTCTCTAGTTACCATATAACTCGGGCACATGGTTCCTCCTTCATGCCGCCGGCATTTACCTACGCCGACACAGCGCATGGTAGCATGCGCGAAATTGCCATCATCTTCCGGGAATTGAAAATGCGTTTCCAGCACCTTCGGATTGTAATCTGTCCCAAAACGTAAGTTGGCGATCTCGCCATAGGGTTCCACCAGTTTGCCCGGGTTCATTTTCCATTCCGGGTCCCATATCTCTTTAAACTCGCGGAAGGCCTGCATCAGTTCCTCGCCAAACATCAGTTCCAGCAGGTCGGCGCGTGCCTGGCCGTCGCCATGCTCGCCGGATACAGAGCCACCGTATTTCAGTACCAATTTTGCGGCCTCTATGGTAAATTGCTGATACTTGTCAATTCCTTCTTTGGTAATTAGATCGAAATCGATACGGCAGTGGATACAACCCTGGCCGAAATGGCCATATAAGGCAGCCTTATAACCATATTTGTCAAAAAGCGCGCGCAGTTCCTTTAAATATTCGCCCACGTTGCCGGGATGGACGGCCGAGTCTTCCCAGCCGGGCCAGGCATCCTTCATACCGGGCACGAAAGCCGTAGCCCCCAGGCCGGATTCCCGTACTTCCCATAACTTCTGTTCCTGCGCCGGGTCATCAAATAATTTCATCGAGGGCGGGTGATCACCTTTTTTCAGGTCGGCCATCAGGTCCTGCGCCTTTTGATCCGATTCTGCTTTCGTATCGCCGCCAAATTCGACTAACAGCCAGCCCTTTCCTTCCGGCAGGATACTGATGTCATCGGGATGCAGACCCTTTTTTTCCATGTAACCAATGAGCTGGTCATCCAATCCTTCGCAAGCTACCGGCTGATGTTTCATCGCTTCGGGCGCACCGCTGCCTGCGGCATAGACATCGGGATAGCCCAGTACCAGCAAACTTCGCTCTTTTGGTTTGGGCATTAATTTCAGGGTAGCATCCAGGATCAGAATACAAGTGCTTTCAGAACCTACAAGCGCCCTGGCTACATTGAAACCATTTTCCGGCAGCAGGTCATCCAGGTTATAGCCCGAAACACGCCGCGGTATTTTGGGGTATTTTTCCCTTATTTTATCTGCATATTTATCCCGCAGATTTTTCAGCTTACCATAGATCTCACCCTTTCTGCCGCCTTTGGCAATGATGGCTTCCAATTCTTCTTCACTGGTCGGGCCCACTTCCATGATGAAACCATCATAAGTCAGCAGCGTCAGCCTTTCGGTGTTATCGGAGGTGCGTGCACCGTAGCCATAAAACTGCGCCATGACAGAATGCACGCCGCAGGAGTTATTGCCCATCATGCCGCCAATAGTACAATGGCTGTGCGTCGCCGGATCGGGGCCGAAAGTTAAGCCGGCTTGTTGTTCTGTGGCGTGCCGCATCGTATCGAGCACGATACCAGGCTCTACTTTGACCAGTTTATGCTTCTCGTCTATCGCTATAACGTTATGATAGTATTTGGACATGTCGATCAGCACTGCGACGTTGCAGCCCTGCCCGGCCAAACTGGTACCGCCGCCCCTGGAGATGACCGGCGCTTTATATTTGTGACAAATGGCCATCGTGATGATCACATCCTGGCGGGTTTTTGGTACCACGACACCAATAGGGACCTGGCGGTAGTTTGAGGCATCTGTAGCATACGCGGCACGGCTGCCGGTGTCAAACCTCACCTCACCCTCTATGGCGCCCTTAAGCTCCGCCTCCAATAAGGTAATGTTAATTTCGTTTACTTCTGCCTGTATTGCTGCTGTTTTCATGTGATTATTTTTCAGGCAACTTTATAAGGCGCTGCATCCCTTTCTTTAAAATCCAATCCATATCCCGGCCTGGACAGGTCGGGTTTTAAGTAACCTTTTTCCGGCTTGATGGCCCCGTCAAAGAACAACTGTTCTATTCGTACGTGGTCATGGAAATATTCGCCGATAAAAAAAGCGTTCAGGCAAAGCGAGGCATGCAAATGCATGGCGGGCGCGCAGTGAAAAGAAAAGGGTAATTGAAAGGCCTCGCATAACTGCCCTGCTTTTAAAAAGCCGGTTATACCGCCGCAACGGGTCGCATCTGCCTGCAAGACATCTACGGCGCCTTGTTCCAGCATGTTCAGGAAATAAGCATCATTGTAGCCGTATTCGCCGGCGGCAATCTTTATGGTATGTGGTGCGTGCTCACGGATCAAATGCAAGCCCTTTAAATTATCCGATGAAACAGGTTCTTCAAACCAGGTGACGCCGTGTTCAGTAAATTTTTCAGCCTGCTCCAGCGACTGTTTGGTATCATAAGCGCCATTGGCGTCAACATATAACTCCACATCTTTACCAATAGCCTTTCGGGCTGTTTTTACCCGGTGCAGATCTTTGCCCGGATGCCTGCCTACCTTCATCTTCACGTTTATAAGGCCATCTTCCGCCCATCCACCTAGCTGTTTTTCGAGCTGGTGATCGGTATAGGAAGTAAAGCCGCCGCTGCCGTAAACCAGCGCTTCGCTGCGTACCGTACCTATCAGGCTGCAAAGCGGCAGATCAAGGATTTTAGCTTTCAGGTCCCAAAGCGCGTTATCGACTGCTGAAAGCGCCATCCGCGCCATACCGCAGTTGCCTTCGTTACGAATGGCAACTTCCATAGCTTTAAATATTTCCTGGGTATTCAGTGGGTTATGACCAACAACCAGCGGTTTCAACGTTTGGTCAATGAACCCGGCTAAGGACGGGGCTGCATACGTGTAGCCCATTCCCATTTTACCGGCAGCTGCCAGTTCTACCAGGATCATCGTTGTGCTGTTCCATTCAAGCGTGCCATCAGATTCAGGGCGATCTGTAGGAACGGTATAAACAGATACCGAAAGAGACATTATTTTTTCCATAGCAGGAGTGACAGGATTAATCCTTGTGCGGTAAAATGCCGTCTACTAAATCTTTAAACGTTTGTTTGATAACGCCTATTTCGTTCGGGTCGCCTTTGAGCAGGGTCTTACTGAAGTTCACCATCTGCTGGAAACTGATATGCGGTGGTATCGTAGGGACATTCGGATCTACTACCACTTCAAGTACAGCCGGGCGATCAGCGGAAAGCACCTCATCCCAGGCGGCACCCAATTTTTCCGGGTCATCGACTTTTACACCTTTAAGGCCAAGAATCTCCGCATAATGTGCATATGGAAAATCCGGAACTTCCTGTGAAGCCTCAAATTCCGGATCGCCGATCATGATGCGCTGTTCCCAGGTAACCTGGTTCAGGTCACCGTTGTTCAATACCATAATGACCAGGTTGGGGTTCGACCATCGCTTCCAGTATTTGGAAATGGTGATCAGGCCATTGATGCCCAGCATCTGCATCGCGCCGTCGCCGACCAGGGCGATGGATACCCTGTCGGGATGGGCGAACTTGGCGGCGATAGCATACGGAACTCCGGGGCACATCGTTGCCAAATTTCCTGAAAGCGTCGCCATCATTCCTTTACGTATCTTCAGATCCCTGGCGAACCAGTTAGCTGAAGAACCCGAGTCGGATGTGATGATGCAGTTGTCCGGCAAACGGGGAGAAAGTTCCCAGAATACCCGCTGCGGGTTGATGGGATTGGCCGAATTCATCGCTTTAGCTTCGATGGTCTTCCACCAGTCTTTTATATTTTCTTCAATATCCTTACGCCAGTCACGGTCATCCTTGTACTTGACCAGGGGAATCAGCGCTTTTAAGGTCTCTTTACTATCGCCAACTAAATTGACATCCATCGGATAGCGGATGCTCAGCATTTTATTATCGATATCGATCTGTATGCCTTTGGCCTGGCCTTCTTCGGGCAGGAACTCCGAATACGGAAAGCTGCTGCCGATCATGAGCAGTGTATCGCATTCGGTCATCATATCCCAGCTGGGTTTGGTGCCTAACAGGCCGATGGAGCCGGTTACATAAGAAATATCATCCGGCAACACGGCCCGGCCCAATAATGCCTTGGCAACCCCGGCACCCAATAGATCGGCAATTTTCATGACCTCGTCAGGGGCGTGTAGTGCGCCGGCACCTACCAGGATAGCCACCTTTTTACCTGCATTCAATAGATCCGCTGCTTGTTTTAAAGATCCACTTGGCGGTATGCTGGATACCACGGCGTGGCCGACACCGGAATGTAAGCTTCCATGCTTGCGAGGCGGCACTGGTACCGCATCCAGTTCCTGGACATCGTTAGGCACGATCACACAGGTTACCGTGCGTTCTGCTTTGGCAATGCGAATGGCCCGGTCGATCACATGCCTGGCCTGCGCCGGATCGGTGATCATATGCACATACTCATGGGCGACATCTTTAAATAGCGATATAAGGTCAACCTCCTGCTGGTAATTGCCGCCCATGGCCATACGTGCCTGTTGTCCGACAATGGCTACCACAGGTTGGTGGTCCATTTTCGCGTCATACAACCCATTCAGTAAATGAATCGCGCCAGGACCGGAAGTGGCCATACAAACACCTACCTCACCGGTAAACTTCGCATGCGCGCAAGCCATAAAAGCAGCCATTTCCTCATGCCGTACCTGAACAAAGTCCATGTTATCTTTAGCCCGGTTCAGGGCGCCCATAAATCCGTTTATACCGTCGCCGGGAAAACCGAAAATGCGTGAAATACCCCATTGATTTAACCTGGAGATCACAAAATCACTTACTTGCTGGCTCATACTTAACTATTTAATTACGCTATTCCAAAAATGAATTTTTCGGATCTTAATAGCTTACGGAATTTTTGGCAAGTGTTGCATAATTCACACATCCGATAGCGCCATAACCATACAATATATTATGGCGGCTCCCAGGTTTGAAAACAACGTTGCCATGAGTTGCTTTCCGATCAAGTATCATGAATAAAAGCTTAACTACGGCGGCCGAATGTGGGAATCATGTAACCAATAAGCAGGAATTGCATAATGAACATTATATAAAAACATGGAATTTTGTTACTGATTATCAAGTCGTTTACAAGGAATTAGGAAGTATCAACAAATTAGCATTTTAAAAAATGGTCGGCTTAATGGAAAAACATTGGTTAATTATTACACTGGTTGTCATTGCCGCTGGACTATTTATCGTGTTCTATCTTATTAAAAATCGAAGAGATAAAAAAGCATTCATGAAAACGCTGGACGGTTATGCTGAGAGCAATTATAAACAAGATTCAAACGGGCATATCTAAGACCGGTTGAAGTACTTCTATTTCGAGGAGCAAAATCGATTCCACCCGCTTCTGCCCATAGCATTTTCTGCCTCCGGCCGATAACTTTAAATCTCTTCGAAACCGACTGAAGATAGCGCTCTTTTAAGTTATAGCAATAACCCAAAGATTTAGGTGTCCACAATAATTAAAATAGAATCGATATGATACAATTGATCAAAGACTTGCCAGAATATATTACCGGTATTGAAATAAGCGGAGAAGTGAGCAAACACGATTATGATACCATCGTGGTCCCACGGTTAAATGAGTTGGCCAAACAACAGGGAGAGATCAACTACCTGGTGGTTTTAAAATCTGGCATAGCTTCGTTTGAAGCCGGCGTGTGGTGGGACGATTTTAAAATGGCGGTCAAACAATTTAGTAATTGGGGGAAAATTGCCATTGTTTCGGATGATGATCCAATTAAAAACGTGACCAATCTGCTCGGCTTCGCTTTTCCGGGGCACCCCCGTGGTTTTAAATTAGATGAATATACCCAGGCAGTAGAGTGGGTAAAGGCTTAAAAAGAGCAGCTTTGGGTCATCCATTACAAATGGAATACTGATGAAAAAAGTATCTGACAGAGACATTTTGGAAGCTATAATGAGACATGATCCGCAAGGCGCAGAATTACTCTATGACCAATATGCACCTATACTCTTCAAAATAATTTGCTGTTCGGTTAGCAACCAGGAGGAAGCAGCGTTCGCTCTTGAAAAAACAATGTTAAAAATCTGGGTTGACATAAAACAATATGATTTGCAAAAAGATCGATTGTTGATCTGGATGGCCGGTACTGCCAGAAAAATTGCTAAGAAAGTGGCGAATGACGGTTGTATAAGGAATGATCCTTTTTCTCAGAATCGCCAAAAAACCAAGGACAGTACAAACAATAAATAAAGGCCTATGATAACTGCGCCAGCCAGTCTGTTGAATCCCTTGAAATAATATAAGAGGGCCAGCGCGGTAAAGGAAATGCCCAGCAAACACCATACTGAAAATAAGGCCTGCCTGGTGACCATCCCAAGCGTGGTCAGCACAACGGGCAGACTGACGCCTATAAATATATTCAGGTTATTACTGTTCAGAGATTCGCTGATTACGGCTGCACCGCTTCCTTCTTTGGCCAATCTCAGTGAAGTGATCATATTGGGTATGCTGGTCAACAGTGCCAATATGATCGTTCCCAATATAACCTGGTTCAACCCCATTAATTTCCCCAAAAATATAGCGGAATTAACCATTCCGACGCTTGTTGCGATGATAACTGCAACCGAAATCACCGCTGGCCAGGTGCCTGACCATGACTTCCAGAAAACAGCATGCTTCTCTTTGGCAACTTTCTCGTTTTGTTGATCAGTCAGCTGAACGAGTTTATTCATCTTTCCGGATAACCTTTTTTCAGTAGTGTTTCGCGGTTTGAGAACGGATATTAAAATATAGGGGATAAGAATTGCGACGAACAGTAGAAATGCCAATAATGGCGAAATATACTTGTAAAGCAGTAAGATCAAAATACTTAGTATGATCAGCGATGTCGCGCCATCCCAAAGAAGGGCTTTTCTGTTCAAAGGCAATTTATCAATGATGAGGGCATTTAACCCTATCAACACAGCGATGTTAAAGATACAGGAACCGATAATGATCCCGATGCCGACATTATGGCTTCCAGCAAACAAAGCTGTTATTGCAGAAGCGATCTCTGGTGCATCTGCTGCCAGCGCTGCGACCATCCCGACAACGGCGCCCGGTAATAGGTAACGAACTTTGAATTTTTCAACGCTGGCACCAAGGATAAAGCTTGATATGGTCATCAAGAGAAAACTCACAAGAAAAAGAGCTATCGCGGATAATGTGGTCATGGTACTATGTTGGGTTACTTACCTTAATAGAAGATTAGCTATACTTTTTAAAACTATCGCTGTTCGCTGAAACGCGGCACTTACTGTTGGCTGTTGTTTGAGTGCTTCAACGGTTAGGGCAATGTCCTTTATTTTTGCCTTTAGGTTTGCCTCTGCATAGAGTACTGTCCGGCCTTTAAATTGCATAGTGGAAAGGATATAGAAAGATTTTGAAAGGCCCGTTTGATCTTAGCGGAAGGACCCGCGCTTTTCCAATCGTAAGTAAGGGAATCGTCCTCCGAGTGTATGAGCAAACATCATCCTGTGTTTTGTTCCTTTTAAAATTGAATCAGCACCAGTGAGTTCAGCTATCGTTTTGACTATTTTATCGTGCCTTTAAGGCGATCTTCACAGGCTTCCACACGGTAAGTCATTTTTTCTTCAATAGGTCGTCCGGTAAAAAATCAACCTCCGTCAATAAATTTTGCTTTCGGTCATCGCTGATCAGCTAAGCTGCCCCATACTTACGCCAGATTAATTGTCCATTTCAAGCATCGGTCAGCATATTAAAAGGGAGAACACGGCTATTATAGCAGGGGGAAAGATTATAGTGTAGCGGTTTGAACGCCGAGGTTTAAATAGTCGCCAAAGGCGATATTATCTCGTACGAACCAGGCAGCTTTGGAAGTCAGGTTGACACTGAATACGTGAGGATCATTTGGACCGAGCAGAATGTGGACAAAGCTTCCACCGACCAATTTATTCCCTTTTTGAACCTGCGCGTTTGCGTGACAAACACAAAAAACACAGCTAAGAACAATAAAAGAATTTTTTTCATGATTTTTGATAATAGATGTGAGTGGAATTGAAATTTGCGATCATTTATGCGCCGAGGGAGATGTTGAACATTACCCTTAAGCCATCAGGTGTTAAGCAGGCGATGTGTATGATACCGTTACTTGCACCCATCAGGGCTTTATTCAGTTCAATCGGGTTACTTACTTCCGAGCCGTTTATACTCACTATGATGGATCCGGCTTGTATACCGATCTGTTCAAAAAAGCCGCCACGCGCGATGGCTGTGACCAGCATACCTGCTCTGAGTTGGAAATATTGCCTGGCCCGGTCATCCAGGGGCGCGAATTTAGCGCCAAGTTTATTGTAGATATCTTCCATCGAAGATCCGACTTTAGCGGGCTGTGTATTTTCAGCTTGCGCCTTAAGAGTGGCTTCGGTGGTCGCTATCTTCCCGCCCCGTGAATAAATGATCTTGATCTGATCATTGGGGTGATGCCTGGCAACCTTTTCTGAAAGTTCCACTGACGACATAACTTGTAAGCTGTCTATCTTTTGAATAATATCCCCTTCTTTTAACCCAGCCTCCGCTGCAGCGCCACCCGTCTGTACACCGGTTAAATATACCCCTTTGATGGTACCCGGATCGATTCCTTTCTGACGAAGAACCTGGTCCTCGGTGGCAGGCGCCGGGAAGCTTACACCCAGCATGCCGCGTTTTACTACCCCATATTTTTTCAAATCGCCGATAATCTTCCTCGCCAGATTAATCGGAATGGCAAAGCCATATCCTTCATAGCCACCGGTTTGCGAAGCAATCGCTGCATTTATACCGATCAGCTCACCGCTGGTATTGACCAATGCCCCTCCGCTATTGCCTGGATTGATCGCCGCGTCAGTTTGTATATAGGCTTCTACAGCCGAACCTGCATTTGACGACGAACGATCATTTGGGTCATTTTGCCGTTCTTTATTTCCGATCAGGCCGATGTTTCGTTCTTTAGCACTGATGATTCCGGCGGTAACAGTTGTATTTAAAGAAAAGGGAAAACCGATGGCCAATACCCACTGGCCGACCTGGACCCGATCTGAGTTTCCAAACTTAATAGCTGACAAACCTGTTGCGTCAATTTTGATCAGGGCGAGGTCTGTGTTAGGGTCACGGCCTATGAGTTTAGCTTTAAAAGTGCGCTTATCAGCCAAAATAACCTGCATAGCTGTGGCATTTTCGATGACATGATTATTGGTGACAATATAACCATCCGCGCTGATAATGACACCTGACCCCGATGCCATTGCAGAACCGACACGAGGTTCGCGAGGATCATATCCCTGCATAACGCCCTCCGGAGCGTAACTTTGTCTGGAAATCTCTACCTTAATATGGACCACCTGCCAAGAGGCCGCATCCGCGGCTTCAGTAAAATCAGGGTGAGCCACAAATGCCGTCTGACCGGCGGATAAGCGAGTTATCGAATGGAAATTTTCTTTTCCATCGTTAGCTGCAACCGGCTGATCATAATCCTCGGTGAATTTAACAGTTGCAAAACTTACCCCTGCTGCAACGAAAACAACAATGACTATCCAAATAGCTTTATTCATCATAAGATTAGTTAATACGCATTGCTGAAAATTTTTTCAGCACCTATTTTCTTCCAGGCATTTTGAAACTTGTCGATGTCACCGAAGTTTCGGGGATGAACGCCGATTAAAATCTTGCCTTTTTTTAGTTCTTCGTTAAAAAGATTTGCTTTGTTTTCTGGTACATCATAGGCGATCAATGCTCCTATAAGTCCGCCGGCGATACTGCCTGCGCCAGCACCTACTAAGCCCGCCACCATAGGCCCTAAAGCCACCAGACCTAACCCAGGAATAATTAAATTACTTCCCACAGCTGCAATAAATGCGGCAATCCCTACCAGAACACCTCCGGCTGTACCGCCCGTCTTCATGCCGTCAAAGATCATTTCAGAGCTGTTTTCAGATAGCAAGGCGACATGGTTTATTTCAGCAAATAAGTTAACCTTGGTTTCTTCTGACATAATGATATTAATTTCATCCTTAGTATAATGACTATCCATAAGCTCTTTTACACCAAGTTCAGCGCTTTCCCTGCCCGAGAAAACGGCGATGAGAATGTTTCTCTTTTTTTGGCGATCACTATTTTTCATAATTGGAAATGAAGTGGATTATTTTTAATGACCATGTGAAGATTTTATTAAAATAGTCGTAACCAGGTTTGATGATCGTCGGAATCATTTTGGAGCGTTCATACGGTTCGACCTAACTTGGCTGGTACGCCGGAATAATGATACTGTGGTCAGTTCCCAAGAGCTTTTCCACGCGGTTATGAAAATTGTGGCACTGCTTTCAATAATCTGGGCAAACGTATCAAAGGCCGAAGTTTTTTCTAGAAATTCCAGACCGGTGTAATATGACATCAGGTATATACTACCTGTCGTTTTTTTAAGGCTGGGTTTAATTACTACTGCATCCTGAACATATTGGATGATTCTAGCGATCATATGTGATTTCCCTTTTTCAAGTTCGCCTTTATTGATAGTCTTTGGCATAGCATGCTAATCCATTTTTTAATTGGAGTAGATAGCTAAAGTTAACCCTTCACAAAAGAAAACCGTTACACAATAATCTTCAAAACTTACATAATTCACAGGTCTCGGGGGCAGTTTATTCAGCGGGTTCAAAACTTTAACTTTTAGTCGTAATAAAGCGACTTACTAAAACAAATTGCAATTAAATCAGTTAAATAATTAAACAAATAGTTAAATAGCAAGTGACAAATCTTGCCATTGATATATCATACCCCTAACCAGTAGGTAAAACAAATTGACGCTATACATTAGACACATGGTCTGCATTCGCTGCAAAATGATTGTAAAACAACTTCTGAATGAACTCGATCTGAATTATATACGGGTTGAATTGGGTAGCGCAGATGTTATAGAAGATCTTTCAAAAGGACAAATTCGCAGCCTCAGTACAGCCTTAAAGGGTTACGGTCTGGAATTAATCGCAGACAAAAGAATCCGCCTAATAGAAAGAATTAAGGCCCTGATCGCTCAATTTGTTCATTATACAGAAGAACCCTTAAAGGTCAATTTTTCAGAATATCTAAGCGAAAAATTAGACTATGACTATACTTATCTCGCAAATATATTTTCCGAGGTTGAGGGGATTACCATAGAACAATTTATCATCGCCCACAAAATTGAAAAAGTTAAAGAGTTGCTGATCTATGACGAACTATCTATCAAGGAAATTTCTTTCAAGCTGCAATATTCGAGCGTAGCTCACCTTTCCAATCAGTTTAAAAAGGTAACCGGGTTTTGCCCGTCTCAATTCAAACAGATTAAAAAAAACGGGCGTTTGGGCTTAGCAACTTTATCCGCATTAAATAAGTTCAATGAAAAATAAAGTACAGATGCCCCTCAAAGGTATGATTGCGGTCGTCACAGGCGCGGAATCAGGAATTGGACAGGCAATCGCGGCGGAGTTTGCTCGATTGGGTGCCATTATTGCGATCAATTATTACAAGGATAAAGCTGCAGCCGCAAAAACCTTAAAAATGGTTAGGGACAATGGCAGCAGTGCAAACCTGTATCAGGCTGATGTATCGGATTATATGCAAGTGCAGCAACTCTATCGAAAAGTAATGAAGGAACTTGGCTCCCCTTATATTTTGGTGAACAGCGCAGGTATCAATTCTACTGGCATATACGCCGTTGATATGGATATCGAAAGTTTCGACCGAACAATAAAGACCGACCTGTACGGTACTTTTTACCATTGTAAAGAATTTATTGCGATTCGTAAAGCTGCTGGTGGTAAAGGCAAGATCGTTAATATTTCATCCATCCATGAAGATGTGGCGCATCCCGGCGGTGCCGCTTATTGCGCGAGTAAAGGCGGTGTCCGCAATCTGACCAGGGTATTGGCCCTCGAAGTAGCTTCTTTGAAGATCAATGTCAATAGCATCGGCCCAGGGATGATTCTCACTCCAATGAATCAAAAGGTTATGGACGATCCCAAAGCGTTAAAAGAGGCGGCAAAGCATATACCGCTTGATCGTGCCGGAACACCTGAAGAGGTTGCAAAACTGGCAGCTTATCTCGTATCGGATGACGCGTCTTATGCTACCGGGCAGACTTTTTTCCTGGATGGAGGATTAAAAATAAATATAGGGCAAGGCGCATGAGTAATTATAGATTGATCAAAACAGAAGTCCTGCAATTGGACTGCTCGGTTCCTTTAAAAGGGATGTACAAGCTAAGCCCGTTTGTATGGCGGGAAGGTGATCTGTATCGCATGTTGGTGCGGGCAGTCAATCCTTCTGAAGATCCCAGCCAAAAGGTAGCCCGTATATATTATGGCGAATCCAGAGACGGGATCCATTTTAAAATGGATGATGGCCCAGTTATCGCACCCGGAACAGATGAGATCAGTAAAGACGGGGTTGAAGATCCTACCGTGGTTTCTACAGGAGAGGGATATTTAGTTTATTATACCGGATGGAACCTCACTAAACAGCGAGGGGAATTGATGTTATCCAAAGGTGAAAGCATTCATGGACTTCAATATTGTGGGGAGGCCTTGATTTCGCACGAAGACTACCGCAACCCGAAAGAGGCGACCGTCGCTCAGTTAAAGAACAAACGTTGGGCACTCTTTTTTGAATTTGCCAGGAATGATCACTCCAAATTGGGAAAGGCAACCAGTGCCTTCCCGGAAGGGCCCTGGGATATTGATGAAGAAGTTTTAATGGCGCGCGAAAATTCCTGGGATTCGTATCATTTAAGCACGGGCCCGATGCTCCAGGATTCTAAAAATGAAACGGTCATGTTTTATAACGGCGCTAATCCTGAAGCGCACTGGCGCATTGGCTGGGTGACCATGGACGATAACGGGCATATCAAGCAACGATGCATAGAACCATTGATCACACCGCCGCCAAATGAAGGAGGTGACATCGATATCGCTTTTTCAGCCTCGGCTATTTTGCATGACCATGATACGATCTGGCTATATTATAGCCGCGAAGATACCGAGCCTTTAAGGGCGTTGATCGAGATATTAGCCGATTAATGAATTTCAAACCAGGCCCCCGTTAACCCTTTTATTGAACGTCTGATCACTTCATCAAGATCTGTCGCGTATAAGGAATCAGGGACACCTTGTGAAAAGATTTCGACGGTACATGCGCCAGAATAGCCTGTTTTTTCTACCGTATGTAGCAATTGTCCAAGCGGCATAATGCCTTCGCCGGGAATAAGGCGATCACTTGCAGATTGCGGTGTCCGCCAGTCACTCACCTGTAGTGCGAAGATCTGGCCGGCAGCACGATGAATCTCTTCTTCAAGATGTGCATTTTGCCAAATATTCCAAAGATCCAGGCAAATTCCAACATTATCCCTGTTGACCGCGTCAATTATTTCCATTGCTTGCGCAATTGTCCATATAGCCGACTCGCTGTTCATGGAAGAAGCATTCAGGGGTTCTAAGGCTAGTGTTACACCATGATCTGCTGCGAAGCCTGCAAGTTCCCGGAGTTCACGAACGGTGATTTTAACCATCGCATCGACGTTTCCTTGCTGTGGCGCACCCGTATTGACAATGAACGGGCAACCTATCGCAAACGGCGAAAGGCGTTTAATACTGCAGCGCAGTCTTGACACGCGTTCATTTAAGATCCTGGGTTCGAGCTGCATCTGGCTCGACCCGAAGGTTCGCACCAATGGTTGAACTGCACTAATTGTTACGCCGTGCTCCGCAATCATAGTCATTTGTTCGCGATAGCGCATGGGGTCAAGTTTTTCTTCACAAACCTCAATCATGTCTACCCCTAATTTAGCATAATTCGCTATATCCTGCTCAAACGTCCAAGGCCGGGTAGTGAATTCGCTTATACCAATCTGAAAGGGAAATGGATTAATATTAATCATTAATGATGAATTAGGATGATTTTAATGGATCCGAAGCTGTTCGAACGACCATTATTTTTTATTCTGTCAGCTTAGAGATGTAAACCTTACAAAGATTCACCTATCACGACATTGAGTAATTGCATAATTGAATCTATTGCTTATATAATTCTCACATCTAAGATTAGGACCCAGCGTTAGATTAATTTGAAAATCTTTGTATACGAGACTGATGTATTGTTGTGAGTTTAAGCGCACGCTGCGTACTGGTGCTGAAGTATATTACTACGCACGACCATTCCCATGCTAGATGGAAACGGTCATTTTATGCACTTATCGATAAATGGATGCCGAGAAGAAATGATCGTAATGATGAAAATGTGAATTTTGCAACTAATTAAGATAATTATACAACAACAACAAAATCACAATCTATATTTTAACATCACCTTAAAATTTTCTTTTTGTATAGAACAATGACGCTTTAAGGCACGGCTTACCTTTTTAACTTAATTAAAAGTAGAGATGTTAAATCCTGAACTTCATCATGTTATCGCTATAGGAGCATCGGCGGGAGCGCTTGATGAATTATATGCATTTTTTGACCATACGCAGCCGGATGGCGTTTCCTATGTGATCCTCCAGCACCTGACGGATGACTTTAAAACGGGCATGATTGAACTACTCGCTAAACACGGTAAACAATTAATTATGGAAGCCGAAAATGGAACGCAGGTCAAAAGCAATGAAGTTTACTTAATTCCCAGGAATAAACACATGATCATCCGGGACAATGTACTGTATTTAACAGAAAATGACAATGCGCAAGTTCTTGATTTAACCATCAATCGTTTTTTTAAATCTTTAGCGGATGATTATGGTGCCAGGGGAATTGGCGTGGTGCTATCAGGTTTAGGATGTGACGGAACTGAAGGCATTAAAGCAATTAAGAAAGCAGGAGGACTCGTAATTGTGCGCGATCCTGAAAATAGTGATTTCAAAAGTATGCCAGTTCATGCCATTGCTACCGGACTTGCGGATTTTATCCTGGAACCGGATATGATGCCGGTGGCGATCGAAGATTTTGTTAGATTCGGTCAGGGCATGCCGGAAAGCAGTCTGGAAGACGATAAGAACATCGTGCAAATCATCGACCTGATAAAGGAACAATCGCCGCTAGATTTTTCAGATTATAAGCAAAGCACAATTCTCCGGCGGACCAAACGAAGAGCGGCATACGCAAATTTCACTTCCCTGAGTAAATATCTGCATTTTTTGAAAACTTCGCCTGAAGAAGTCGAAGCGTTGGGTAAAGACTTTATCATAAGTGTAACGTCATTTTTCAGAGATAAAGAAGCTTTTGCGTTTATTCAACAAAAGATCCTGCCGGCATTAGCGGAAAACCTCGCCCCTGAAGAGGAATTGAAATTTTGGGTGGCGGGATGCGCTACCGGTGAAGAGGTTTATTCCATGGCAATTTTAATTCATGAACAATTGTCCGGCAACCATGATAATGTCGTAAAGATATTTGCTACTGATATTGACAAGGCAGCGCTTGCTCACGCAGGAAGAGGCATTTATAGCAGGGACATCGCAAAAACCGTATCTGCAGAAAGACTCGAGCGTTATTTCTTAAAGGAAGGCAATTCCTACAGGATAATCCCAGCGATCCGGAAAATGGTCATCTTTGCCTTGCATGATCTGGCTAAGCATCCACCTTATTGTAATATACACTTTATCAGTTGCCGGAATCTGTTGATCTATATGAATCCAGTTTTGCAAAAAAAGGTCTTCAGCATGCTTCTTTTTGGGCTTAAAAAGAATGGTTATCTTTTTCTTGGCGCAAGTGAAACCCCTTTATCAATCATCAAAAGCCTGGAAACTATCCATAAGAAGTGGAAGATTTACAGAAACCTGGAAGCCAAAAAGACAGTCGGGTTAGACACTTTTCTACTTCCGGAGCTTTTAGAGCCCAATGTTGCCATCTCTAAAAATTTGAAGATGGAAACTGCCGGGCTCAATTCCATTTCTTTAGCAGAAGCAATTATGGCTAATGTGGTCGCTAAGTCCGGCGGATTGATCGTTTGTGTTGACGAAAACAATCATGTGGTTCAAACTTATGGAGACGTCAATAGGTATTTGCTACAGAAAAATTTCAACCACGAATTGCTCGAACTTTTGCCCAAGCCACTTTTGTTCGCTTTTAATACGCTAAGCAAAAAAGCATTAAAGACCCTGTCGCGGGCCGAAGCAAATGGAATAAAGATTAAATCTCATAACGAAAATATCAGCGTGGCTATGTCCGTGACGCCGTTAATTATCGCCGGACGGGAGTCCAAACTACTCATGGTTACATTTGATGCAGATCTGATATGCTCGGAACAGAAACAAGATTTGCGTTTTGACGAAAGTGTATTTGCAAAAGAATACATACAAAACCTGGAGGAGGAGGTAAAGGCATTAAAAGGCAAACTGCGCATGGCCCAAGATCATCTGGACGCATCTAACGAGAATCTGCAATCTTTCAATGAAGAACTATTGATTTCCAATGAAGAAATGCAAAGTACCAACGAGGAAATGCAATCAATCAATGAGGAACTGGAAACGATCAATTTGAGCTATCAGACAACGAATAAAGAATTACATGAACTAAATGACGACTTGAATAACTATTTCAGGAGTAATATTAATGGCCAGCTTTTTATTGACAGCGAACTCAGGCTCATGAAGTTTTCTCCGGGCGCGGTGAAGCAAATTAATCTATTGGAATCGGATATTGGCCGGCCGTTAAGTAATATTTCTACCAATATCAAATTTGAAACAATTATTGAAGATGTAAAAAAGGTACTTCAAGAAGGATGTGTTATTTCTAAAGAAATTGAAACTAAAAATGAATGCTGGTTTCAATTGATGACTATGCCTTACATCCGGCAAAAAGATAAAAAGCAGAGTGGCGCTATCATAACATTCAATGACATAACTGCTGTAAAACAAATGCAGTTTGAATTGGATAAAAAGAATGAAAGTCTTCTAAGAGTAAACGCAGACCTTGAACATTTCATCTATGCGGCTTCACACGATCTTTTGGCACCCCTCGGTCATATTGAATCAAGCATCGATATAATGAATCAGATACCGGTATCCGAACCGGAGCTATTTGATTATTTAAAGATCATAGATTCCTCTATTAAACAGTTCAGACAGTTGGTGACAGAAATCGCTACGATTGCAAAAGTCGAGTCAGAAATGACCTTTCTGGAGCCTGTAGACCTAAATAAAATTATTAGTGACGTACAATGGAGTTTGCAAGACAAGATCAAGAAATCTGATGCGACTATTATGCGTCACCTGGAAGTTAATAACATTATGTTTTCCAGAAAAAATTTGAGAAGTATCGTTTATAACTTAGTTTCAAACGGAATAAAATTCAAAAGAGATGAGCGTCCTGTTGTAACAATTGCTACCTCAAAGATCAGGGGTGCAGTGGTCTTAACAGTTGAGGATAATGGAATTGGTATCAAGGCAGCGAGTATAGAAAGTATTTTTAAAGTGTACGGCCGATTAAACCATCATATTGAAGGTGACGGCATAGGACTTCATTTGATCAAAAAGATTGTTAATGCCGCAGGGGGTAAGTTGGAAGTTAAAAGCGAACCCGGTAAAGGCACAAAGTTTTCAATTTATTTCGTAGACGATGTTTCCGGTTAATTATAGACTTCTTAGATAAAAAGGAAGTCTGCTACTCAAATACATTCATCATGCGATGAAATATATGTTACAATATTCACCTGTAATGTGTATATCTGAAATGGTAACATGGTTACTAACCTGCAGTGGTCACCGTTGACAGCTCAATAGTGAAATTTTATCTGGTCTCAGCTTCAGTGATATCCTTCCCATCTTATTTTACATTGTTTCGTGCTTGATGATTAATAAGCTATAACAATTTATTAATGAATAACTCACTTGAACTATACGCTTCCTCATAAAATACAACTTACTCGTCTATGCTGATTACCTTACCATGGATACTGTTCGGAATCGCTTCCCTTTATCATTATTTTAAGTGCACATTCCGCTTAGGCACTAAACATCAAAATGATCCAATAGTTGCGATGAGGTCATCCATTAACTAATAGTAGATATGCTCGCTTGCGTGAAGTTCCTTTAATGACTAATGAAATGTGAATTTTGCAAATCATTATCGGAATCCTGTAAACATCAGGCGCCGTAGCAAACTACTTTTGATGATAGCGGGAATAAGCATACGCATTAAATTAACTCCCATATTTTAAACTATATATTATATGAAACATAGTCTTGATAATTTAATTGGTTTCACAATTGTTGGTATTGATGGAGAGATTGGAAAAGTGAAGGAATTTTACTTCGATGACAAGGCCTGGACAATCCGGTATATGATCGTTGAAACCGGCAACTGGCTGATTGGCCGTAAGATACTTTTGTCGCCGCAGGCAATAACAGCCTCCGATTGGGACCGATCTACCTTCAGTGTCGATCTGACAACTGAACAAATAAAAAACAGCCCCGACATAGACACGGATAAACCAGTGTCGCTTCAGAACGAAATGGACCTTTATGGTTATTATCCATGGGGAAGTTATTATTGGGGTGGAAGTATGGGCATATCAGGTTTAGCGATGTCCTATCCAATAGGGATTAGTCAAACAACTCCGGTAGAAAATGATAAAAATAAAAATGGTGCATCAGACGAAGACCATCATCTACGGAGCACCGATAAGGTGACGGGTTATAGTATTCAAGCTACAGACGAAGAAATTGGCAACGTGGAAGATTTTATATTGAATGACAGCACCTGGAAAATCGATTTTATGCTGGTAGATACAGGCAACTGGTTTCCCGGCAAGAAAGTGTTAATAGCGCCCGGCATGATAAAAGATATAAACTGGGAAACCTCTACTGTTACAGTGAACGCCTCCGAAAAAGTCATTAAGGACAGCCCCGAATACACGCCAGGTGAAGCATTGAACGAAACGTATGAAACCACCCTGGAGAGCTATTATGGCAGAGCAATTAGTCCTGATTTAAAATAGATCCTACACTATAAACCCCATGGTAAGAAAATTTAAAACATTGTTTACTGTAGTACTACTATCTGCTACCAGTTGTGCTACCTCGTACAAACTAGCTAATTCAGATTTTGATAAAACGGTTGATTTCAGTAAGTATAAGACGTTTTCCTGGATAGCACCGCTTGACAAGGACAGTATTAGTGCAGCGGATCAAATTATTTACAATAATACTATCAATTATTTTGCACATGATTTAGCAGCCAGAGGCATGACTGTTGATAATGATAATCCTGATCTGTTATTCCAGCTCAAAGTTTCAGAAAAAAGGGAACAACGTACTGAAACCGCACGGCAAACATTCCCCCTTTATAACAACAATTATTATTTCCGGTACCACGCCTTTTCACCATACAATCGCTATTACAATTTGTACCCGAGATCCTATTATTATAACAGGGGATTTAATTTTAACGATTATAGATACGGTTACAACACGCAAACTGGTGATTATACCAAAAGCTCGCTCACGCTTAACGTTATGGACCTGAAGCAAAGGAAATTTATTTACACTGCTACCGTAGAAGCGGATCTGTATGATCCGGCAACCTGGAAGCGGGAGCTACATCCGGCCGTTCATACCCTCCTTGATAACTATCCTGTGAAAGCAACGGCAAAAAAGTAATATTCATAATCATGAATGATAGTGTTTGATGATACCATCCGCAAGTACAGAAAACCGGAAAATGCCTAAGCGACGCGTAAGTTCAACTCAAATTGATTTTATAAAAACTGTTTTTTTATGCCTGAATAAAAAAAAATAAAGAGAAAAAGAATAGGAACGAAAATGCCCTCAGTAGTTGACAGCTCAAACTCACCCGTACAGTTACCGTATCCACCCATTCCATCAACTGAAAGCGAAGCTGCTTTATAAAAACAAGCCAATAACCCATTGGGGGATCCGCACAAGATATGATCTTTTCGATGCGACCATCTGCAACTGCACGGCGGCTCAGGAATCTGACTAAGCATATTGGTTAATTACTTTAAACTTGTGGTTTTTCGCCTTCTTATAATATTATTTTTAATTAATCGACGTTCATATGAAAAGCGCTTTAATTTCAGGTTCAATTATTGGCGTCCTTTCCGCCGCATGGCTATTTCTAATGGGGTGGCTGGGATATACTACCTCGCAACAACATGTGTTACCTATAGCTTGTGCTTCGATTGCGATTCCTTTGTTAGGTATTTTTTTGGGGGTAAGATGGTATAAAAAGAATGAAAAGGAAAATAGACTTAATTTTTTTGAAGGCTTACTTCAAAGCTTTAAGATATTGCTTATTAGCGGAATGATAGCAGGTTTTTTAGGAGTTCTATATAGCAGTTTTATCGCCAGGCAAACCAATCTGCAGGATTTTTCGGAGCGCTTATTTGGTGCGCTATTAGTTGGTATATTGATATGTTTCGGTGTCGCACTAACTTTGATGAATAACACAGCTCAAATTGATTAAATTAATGTATGCAGTAACTAGTTTACCAGTACTTGATATTTTCCGCTTTAATCAGCCGGTGACAATAATTACTGTTTATTCCGGCTAGCTAACAGGCTTCGCTTAGCTGTGCTAATATATTAATTTCAATTGCTCCGTATTAGAAATCTTTGTGTTAAGTTAGTTCCGTCGCAAATATCAATAACCCACTTCACACCAGCTGTTACGAAAGTGGCAAAGCCATCTGAAATAGATAAAACCATTGGCTACCTTAAACTTTAATTGTAAGTATTTTTAACAAACTAATAGCTTCCAAAGCGATTAGCAACCCTATTTCCTCGAAAAGTGGGAAAGGAAATAAATAAATTGTGCAGTAAAAACTGTATATCAGTCTCAAAGCATCAGGCTGGTGCAATAACAACCTGTTTAATTTGCGGAAACTCCATCTGTATCTTCCGCGTAATCCGTTCGATGGCATCTGTTAATTCGGTCATGGAAATCATGTTATTAAACTGGACATAGATAATGACCATCGCGTCGTCCGGCGATCGGTAGATGGACGAAACTTTTTTAATATTGGTGATGGCGTTATCTTTTTTCGCCAGTTTAATCAAGCGTCTTTTTGTCCGAATACTGATGGTTTCGCCCAGTAACAAGCTCTTGCTTTCACGTATAAGAAAACCGGATATTACCAGTAATAATACACCGATTGCGACGGACGCATAGCCATCCAATTTGGGGTTTTGGAACAGGCTGCCAAAAAAAACACCTAAAAAAGCAATCACCAGGCCGATCAGATCGCCTATATCGCCCAGTAATACTATAATTGTCGATGGGTCCTTTGTGCTGATCAAAGCCCTCCAAAAACCAGTTGAGTTCCTCTGACTGTTAAAGGCCTTAAGAGCGCTGAGCATGGAAATGAAATTAAAAGCGAAAGCAATACCCAAAATGATATAATTCCAAAACGGATCGCCCTCGAACTTTGGATGCTGAATGTGAACTATCCCTTCGTACACGGAAATACAACCGCCTAGAATAAATATTACGAGCGAAACGATGAGTGACCAATAATAGAGCTCCGGGCCATAACCAAAAGGGCGGTCCGAGTCTGCCGGCCGCTTACTACTTTTATCCCCCCAGATCAGAAGCAACTGGCTAACTGCGTCGATAACCGAATGTATGGCCTCTGCCTTCATGGAAGAACTGTTGGTCAATGCGCTTCCCACAAATTTAGATGTGGCGATCAGGATATCGGCTAATAATGAAATATAGAGGAATGTTCTCGATTTAATAACTTCTGGCATACTATTTTAACATCGCTGAAATTTATGCTTTTCTTAATTTGATAATCCTTAGCCAGTGCATTATATTCATGACCGGGTAAACCGGGTCTATCTCGAACCAATGTTTACCGAGTTGGCGCTCTTGGGATGTCGGAGGTAATTGTTCTGGAATAATTCGCCCAACATCAGAAAATCAAAGAGGGTAGTGTTTTTGAACTGGTCATTATTATCGAAATTAGTATAGCCGTATTTATGCCCGCACCAGCTAATGATTGCGCCATGGATAGGCCCCCTCAGGTAGTGAACCGGGAACAGCAGGAATAGCCACCAGTGTGTCACAAAGGCGATATAAAAACAAGTATATGCTGTGGCAAAAATGACCTGGAATAATTGCGAAGAACCCATACGGTCGATCAGCGGCCCTTCCGGGTAATAACCCAGAATGCGTGCCATAGGATCTTTGGGTCCTCGTACGCGCGTGGATTAAAGGAAGCGCCATTAAAGAAATAAGCCATTAAGTAAAATATGCGTTCCCAGGTTTTGCCGGTCGTAAACATCCGATGGGAAGCATAATCGTACTGGAAAAATGTTTGAAAAAACAAGGACAGGAACCAGTGTGCAACAAAGAATATGAAAATGATTAACATAAAAAAAATTAAATCTTCGCGGCAAACGTGCCTGCGTTTTTAAAACGATGAAGGTGTTAATGAAAAACAGGAAGTTGCGCTAACTGATCAAGTTGTAATTTCAATTAACTGACACAACATTCATCTTGCTAAACATCCCATCCAGTGTTTGCCAGTGAGTAAATCCGGTATCCAGTTTGATCAATTGGCCCAGCATGTCGGTCATTGCCTTTCTGATATAGGAATCTTTGTGCCCATATTCCCAAATGGGATAGAAACAGGTTTGAAACATCTCGTTGAACGGTTGTTCTTTAATCACAATACGAATGTTGTCTGATTCATCCTTAATAATCAGTGGCAGTGCGTGATCGATCCGGTAGGCAAAAAGATCTCCCAGGGCATGAATACACATTACTGCAGTGGCGGGATCGTTGATCCCTGGGCTTAGGGCTTTAATGGCAATTTCAGCCAGGTGGCGAAAACCATAGTCAGGATTCGATTCGATAGGTTGACCATTGAAAAAATCCACCCCCATTAATAGATTTTGTTTTTGAACGTCATTGATAGCCTTGTTGGCATAGACCAGCATCAGGCAGGCACCTCTCAGCACGTAAGCTCCTTTTTCCCGCTGAAAAGCGATCAGCAGCTTTTCCTTTTGTGCATCCTGTATTAATTGTGCCGAGTCAAATCCCTGGAAGTATCCGGAGACGTCAGCGTAAATTTCAGATACAACTTGATCTTGGGGAGCAGTAAAAAAACCGCTCGTTTTCCGGTATAGCTTTTTCATAGTTTTCAACGTCTGGGTCTGAACCCTTTTGATGACGGTTTCATATTTTACAGTTTTAGTTACATAGTCCAGGAAATAAATGAATAGAAAAATATCAACTACTGTCAAAAATATCAATAGGTAAATACTAAGCGCCGGGACGTAAATGCCATTGTTTGTATCACGGATCGTACTCAGTATAAATAGGGCATATACAATTGTACCGATATAAAAACCGAGGACAACCTGCTGAAAACGACTTTCGATCATGCTATCCAATATCCGGTTGCTTAATTGGGATGCGGTTTGATTCAGCACGATCATCACCATGGAGAAACTAAAAACGGTCAGTGACATGATGCCGCTGATAACGGTGGATAAAATAACCCTCGCCGTGCTGGCATCCTGAAGGCTTAACCAGCTAAGCTGACTTTTGACGTGTTTACCCCAGGGGGAATAATCCATTTCCAGTATCAGCCAGGATAATAACAAGAAGCATACGGCCATTATAGCAGGATAAAAGGCAATACTGCCGATGACCTTACTATAATGCTGCCGTATCCATCGTAAAATTCCTTTTATTAAATGAAATGAGTATGTTGAATTGGGCTGAATAATTATTTTATATCGTTCATCACCTTGTTTGCCGTCCTTTTTCCAGGCAAATAAATTTGGAAGCCAAATGATAAATTCAAGGTACTTTGATAGCCGGCATCACCAACGCCAGCTAAACCATTATATTTAAGCAATGTTTCCAAGCCAATATTAGGCGTTACAAAATAAGCAAATCCGGGTCCGAAGCCCAGATTCAATCCGTTTGAGTGCCCCCCGCCATCACTTACATTGACACCGCCCAACCCTATCGTAGCTTCGCCAAAGATCCTTCCATGTTTCAGTATCTCCACATCCGAGCCCGTGTAATACCTTCCCAAAGCACCTACACCATAATTTGTAGTCGTGCTCGAACCTTTAGCTGTCTGAATACCCAGATTTAAATAGCCGCCGAAAGCAATATTGTCACGGACAAACCAAGCGGCTTTAGGCGTTAGATCTACGCTAAATACATGCGGATCATTCAGGCCAAAACTAAGGTTTGCGAAATTTCCGCCAACCAATGCATTTCCCTTTTGGATCTGCGCGCTTGCTGAAAAAGCAAATAAAATCGTTGCCAGGCACAAAGTGATTTTTTTCATAGTTGTTTAATTAATAGATGTAAAATATTGTTAGGTAATTGGGCACTTATCTTGTCCCGAAAAAACGATAATCAAAGCTTTTTGGAATAAGTATTGAATCGATAGCGTCGATATTTATTTTAGGACAAGCTGGTTGTCAAGTTTCTTCGGATTAAGCATCTGCAGTTCGTTCATTAAGGGCTGAACCAGCTTTTTATCGATGGACCCACGTAATACCACCACACCAGCAGCAACATCAGCCTGTACGCCGTCGTATTTGCTGATAATATCTTGCACGGATGTACGCAACGTGAGATCGGTAGTATCATCCTTTTCTATATTATTTTCAATGCTTTTAACGCCGTCAACGCTTTTTACCTGGCTTTCCACCAGGCTATCACAGTTTTGGCTCTGGCATTTTCCTTCCAAAGTGAGCACTCCGTCTTTGACAGAGGCCGTGATATCCTGAAAATCCGGGTTATCCTGTAATTGTTTAGTCACGCTGGCCTGGATATCCTCATCTTTCGGTTGATGATTGCAAGCTGTTGCAAAAAATAATAGACCGATAAACAGCATGAGACCTGTTGGCTTTTTAAGACGAAGTTGTTTCATAAGATGATGGTTTTGTTAAAGACTAATTTTCGATTGAGTGTAAATGCTCTGCATTTTTATGCATGATCAAAAATCGGTTTTGGCCATTTTATCTTGTTACATAACTATCGCTATAAGTTGCATAATTCACAGGTATGAGCCGGCCTGCTGATGATCGTATTTTTAATCTTAGCGGCGGCGATGTTCCACAAGGAAGTCAAAAACGAATTTTACAAAATTAGGCGGGTCATACCTAGGGCATCGATTTAGCCGAATGTAGCAGTGAGTTAATCAACGGAATAAGCATCAAGCTACATATCTGTTTTCCTTTATAGTTTTGAATTCAGAAGGACACATACCTGTCACCTTTTTAAATTGGTTAGATAAGTGGGCGACACTTGAATATTGAAGCTTGAAGGCGATTTCTTTTATTGACATTTCATTGTAACTTAACAACTCTTTAACCTTTTCGACTTTGTTGACAATAATAAAATGCTCTATGGTAATCCCTTCGACCTCCGAAAATATGTTCGCGAGATAAGTATAGTCATAATGCATATTTGCACTGATATAAGTTGAAAAATTAATTTTCAAACGTACGTCACTATATTGTACATATTGAATGATCAGGCATTTCACTTTTTCGATCAGGCAAATTCTTTTATCTTCAATAAGCTCAAGACCATAGCCGTTGAGAGATGCGTTAAGTTCATGCTTTCGCGCCGGCGATAGGTCTTGGATGACGTCGGCGCTACCCAACTCAACAGCTATATAATTAATAGCGAGATCCTTAAGGATTTGCTCCACTATAATTTTACAACGAATGCAGACCATGTTTTTAATGTGTAGTTTCATATTTCATTGGTGTGAGTAATCGGTCAAAATCAATATTTAAACAGGCGCAACTGTCAGCCTAGAATAGATGATAACTCCCTCATGGTTTCCCTTTAATTAATACCAGATGATCAATACGAATTTATAGTTAGGGATTTTAACTATAACGGTAAAAATTCTCGATTTCAAAGGATTAATACGCTATCTCCCGAAGTTGAAAAATTTAAAGAATTTTGCGTTCGGTTTCAAAAAGTGTGGATCTTGCAATTCTTGCAGATTATTATGTAACATATCTCATTTGTTTAAATTGATTTTTGCACTGTTAATAAATTTTATCATGCTCAAACAGATCCAGTAAATGGAAGAAATATCTATACATGATTTCCATAGCGCTGATCACCATCGGTTTGAGCTGAACAAGTGTACTCGCCCAAAGCCATCAGTCGGTAAAGGCGACCGGAAAAAAGCGGGGATGATTCAAGATAAAACGAATAAAACAACCAGGAGTCTGGCAAGCGGCACCTGCAGATCAATGAGGTAAAAGATGCCTCAGTATCTTTCAACATGTAACGCAGCTCAGCTATTTGACAAATAGTTACAGATGCCCCATTATGTCGGCTGAACCCAACTGCAATCCAGGTTCGATATGGACAAAATAAAATACTTCCTTTTCGTTGCAATAACTTTTTTTATAGCCGCCTGCAGCACCACAAAATATCTAAAGTCCGGGCAAAAGCTGTATACCGGTGCGGAAGTTAAGTTCGCTGATAAAAAAAACACCAGTAAAAGAGAGGCCTCTGCTTTAAAGGCTGAACTTGCAGCTTTGTCACGGCCAGTTCCAAATACGACCATACTGGGCCTGCGTTATAAATTATGGATCTATGATAAAACAAAAACTCAAAAACGACATGGACTGAAGCATTATTTAAACACCCATTTTGGAGAGCCCCCGGTATTGGCAAGTTCGATTGACCTGGTTAAAAACAGCAGTAATATGCTGCACCGCCTGCAAAATAAGAGTTATTTTTTAGCAGAGATTGTCGGCGACACCGTTAGCAAAAAAGGATCAATGGGGATTGAAGCGGTTTATACTGTACGAACAGGTCCGGCTTACCATTATCGAAAGATCGTTTTTCCGCAGGCAAACGATGATCTGGATACCGCCATTCGAGGAACCAGCAAGAGGTCCTTGTTGAAAGTAGGCGACAAATATAACCTGGATGTTATTTTAAACGAGCGTATCAGGATCGATGCGCGCTCAAAAGAAGAAGGTTTTTTTTATTTTGCGCCCGAAGATCTGATCATGAAGGTTGACAGTACGATCGCTGATCACCAGGTGGATCTCTTTGTAAAGGTAAAGACATCCACGCCTGAGGAAGCTTCCTGGATCTACAAGATCAGGAACATTTACGTTTATCCCAACTACACGTTAAGAGATACATCCCACAAGCTGGATTCAGCACTAAACTATCACTGGTATAATGTGATCGACACCAAGCATACGGTGCCCCCTTCCTTATTTAAAAATGCCGTTCTATTACATCCGGGCGATATTTACAACCGTAGGCTGCATACCTATAGCCTAAAACGTTTCGTAAATTTAGGCCCCTTTAGTTATGTAAAGAACGAATTTGAAGATGTCACGCCCGATTCGGCGTTTCTGGATGTGTATTATTTCCTGACGCAGTCCCCAAGGAAGTCGCTTGCTGCGCAGATCACTGCACGGCAAACATCAGCTAACTATGAAGGCGCGCAGTTTGACGTCACATTCACAAATAAAAACACTTTTAAGGGAGGCGAACGTTTTTCATTAAAGTTCTTCGTCAGTACCGATAAACAATTCGGCAGCTATCACAATGGTTATGATGTCTACCAGTTTGGCGTGAAGCCAGCTTTATCATGGCCACGCCTGATAAGCCCGGTGGCTTTCAAAACGGATCCGGCATATATACCCCACACCGTCTTAACTACAAGTTATACATATGTTGATCGTTCCAAGTTATATACGCTTAATTCGTTCAGCGCTTCGTTCGGCTATGATTGGAAGCCGGCTGCGCACAGGCAAAACACGCTGAACCTGATCGATCTAAATTATGTCAATTCTGCCCAGGTATCACAACTTTACCTGGATAGCATACATGATACGCAGAATCCGACCTTAAAACACGTCATTAATAATCAACTGACGTTTGGCCCGAATTACAGCTTTGTATATGATAATACCACCGACGGTTATCGTACCAATACGTTTTACTATATGGGCAGAGCGAGCGAATCAGCCGGAATCCTTGGCTTAATTACCCGGGCCGACACTTTAGCAGGCAAGGCAAGAAGTGTTTTCGGCAGCAATTTCAACCAATATATCAAGCTGGAAAATGAAATTAGGTTTTTTCATCGGCTTGGGCAGGGCAGTAAATTGGCAACACGTCTGTTGGTTGGAGTTGGTCTGCCTTATGGTAATTCGACCATTTTGCCCTATTCACAGCAATTTTTCATTGGCGGCCCGAACAGCTTACGGGGTTTCCAGGCACGTTCTATTGGTCCCGGTGCCTATTATCCGCCGGCGAGGGTGACCGGTGGCAGCCAGTTTTTGCCTGATGAATCCGGTGACATTAAGATTGAAGCAAACATTGAATACCGCCCGCACTTATTCAGCATCGTCGAGGGCGCGTTGTTCGCCGATGCAGGCAACATATGGAACCTGAAACCGCAATATCTGCTCCCCGGCGCGGCCTTCGGCAAAAATTTCTTAAAACAAATGGATGTGGATGTTGGGTTTGGGCTGCGGTTTAACCTGAGCTTATTGATCTTGAGAACCGATTTCGGTTTCCCGGTTTGGGAGGCAAGCTCTGCAGCACATGGAATTATTGATGGTGTCGATTTCAGGGAAGCAAGATATCGTGGATCAAACGTTGTTTTCAACCTGGCGATAGGATATCCATTTTAAGTACGCGACTAAGGTATAGTTTAACCTGTCGTTGTATCGAAAACAGAATGAATTATTATTTCAGTAAACCTAATAGGATGCACATAAAGACAGCTATTATTGATTTTCCGAAAGTGTGAATCATGCAACTTATGGTAATAATTACATAAATCTCAGCCATCAAAAATCAACATCTTTGATAAATAATACACGGCGTGAACTTCGGGTAAGCGGCTTTACCTTAACGAAGGCGAAATAAATACACGCGTTTAAATAATAGATTTACATTTTAATTTATTCATAATGAGTTCAATACTTTATATCATCGCAGCCATCCTAATCATTGGCTGGATACTCGGCGCTTTTGTTTTTGTTATCGGCGGCTTAATTCATATTCTCCTTGTATTAGCTGTCATTGCGATCATTATCGGGATATTTCGCGGGAGATCCGCAACCTAAATGACTTTTTTATCCCGAAAATTAGTATAGTAACGTAATCTCAGATCATTGGCGGTCTTGGATGCTTTAGCGTTATAGCTTAATAATTCAATTGATAATATTTTAAGGTGAGATTGTTAACCCGCTAATTGGTTTCAGTCTCCCGGTAATTGTCTGTCATATTGTTTTCTACACTTACGATACCTTAAAGCAAAGCAGCTTTCTTTTTTATCACGATCTTAGTCATAAAATATTGTAAAAACTGCTTCGCCTCTAGGTTGATCATGGTATCGTAACAAAGTTCAACAATTATTTACATCGCATTTATACGTGATTATAAACTTTAAATCTTTCACAGGGCTTGTTATAGCAATTCAAATTAATCTAACGTTTATGGACACAAGAACTGTAAATAACATAAAAGGAAGCAATTACCAAATTTTTGCACTGACATTAATCATTTCTTTTATTGTCATGTATTGCATCATGTTTCTGAATGTTGATGAAGCTGATCATATTTATTTAAGCATGACCAGAATTTATATGACATTAATGATGGTGGCCGCAATGGCCTTACTAATGATTGCTACTATGGGTAAAATGTATAAAAATAAACGCATTAATTTAATGATCGTGATAATCGGTATCACGGTATTCGGACTTTCACTTGCAGGAGTCAGGACGCAGACACTTATTGGGGATGTGCAATATATGAAAGGTATGATACCGCATCATTCTATCGCTATTTTGACCAGCAAAAATGCCCATATCAAAGATCCGGAAGTAAGGAAGTTAGCAGATGGCATCATTGCAACCCAGGAGAAAGAAATTGCCGAAATGAAAGCCATTTTAGCCAGAATTAATAAGTAGGAGCTGTCCATATTGAATTTGATAAAATTCGCAGCTTAAAACAATATTAAGCATGGCGTAAGTAAACCAAATGATATTGGGTTCAACTATGCGTGAATATTAAACCGCATACGATTTACCAATAAATCGCTTTTTTATTTGAGCAGTCCCTTCTAAAAACATTATTTAATAGGAAATCAATACCGGCAAACCCGAACTACAAGGATAATACAGATTTAACTGTATTACATTTCTCAATTTACTTAAAAAGTGGCGGATCTACAGTTTATTTATGCGCGTTTTTACACGCAGCAAGTATACCATTCTCCTGCTACCTTTTAATTATTAACCCGGCTTTCGGTTTTAATCGTAAAACTCGTCAGCATTGGCGGCCAACTGATTTCATACTCCAGCACTGTTAACTGTCATTCAATAGAGACCATCAAACAATCGAGTAATCTGCTTGACAAAAGTGTGAATCATATAAGCTATGGAGAGAATTGTGTAATTGCTGTCGCAAGCTATTCGTGACCTTTGTAGCATAAGAGAAACACATCATTATGAAATTAACAATGACCAGATCTGTACTTTTCCTTGCCTTAATGTGCACTGCAAGTGCGGGCTTCGCCCAGAACAATTATCCTGACACGACCAAACGTTTTCAGAAGAAAAGTTTCCGGACATTTTCCATCGGGCTAAACGCCGGTATGCTAACCCATTACACGCCGTTTAACGGTCCTAACAATGGTGACTTCCGTACACCTGAAGAGAAGTTAGGATATGGCGGTTATCTCAAACAGCAGATCCTGCCCGGCTTCGGTATTCAAGCTGATTTCCTGGCAGGCAAGGTCAATGGCTTTCGCGCAAACTCACTTGCTACTGGCAGCACTGCGCAGGAGAATAGCAGTTTCGAGAGCCGGATCGAGTGGTCAGCTGCGCTAAGCGCGAATTTTACAGTGGCGAATTTAAGCCTGAATCAAAAGCATACCCTGTTGTCACCTTATCTCACTGCAGGTGCGGGCTATATGTCTTCGAATGCAGATGTCAGAAATGTACCCGATGTCTCCAGTATAGGCTACAACCATAACTGGTTCGTACCGGTAGGCGCAGGTTTTAAGATCGGTTTATCAAAGGTGGTTAATCTTGACTTCGGCTACAGTGTTTACTTTATGAAAACCAACAATTTTGACGGGATTCGCAGCGGAATGAACGACCGATTTTCTTACGCGCACGGTGGTATCGAGATTGCCTTAGGCAAGAAGAATGCGCCACAACTGCAAAGCTATAGCGCCATCGCTGCCCTACGTGAACAAACAGCGGCTGAAAGTGCCGAACTTAAATCAGCATTGATGACTTCTGAACAAAGGAGGTTAGGCGATCAGGCGCAATATGCCAGAGACATGGCAGATGACGACCATGATGGCGTTGCCAACAAATTCGACAAATGCCCGGGCACAATTGAACATATCATTGTTGACGGTGCCGGTTGTCCGATCATATTCCCTGCACCGGTTGTTCAAAACAAAGTATTGGTAGTAACTGAAGAAGACCGTAAGGTCGTTGGCGAAGCGATCAAGAACCTTGAATTCGACCTGGGAAAAGCAAACATTAAGGCAAAATCTTATGAAACACTTAACCGGGTAGCCAAACTGTTGATTCAAAAGAACTTTAGTTTGAAACTTGCCGGACATACCGATAATACCGGTTCCGCTGAACTCAATTCACGATTATCCAAGGACCGCGCGGAAGCGGTTAAAGCTTACCTGGTTTCGCAAGGTGCAAATGCCTCCCGTATAGAAGCGACTGGCTACGGGGAGGATCAACCGATCGCCTCCAATAAAACGGCTGAAGGACGACAGCAAAACCGGAGGGTTGAATTCTCATTATTGTAACTCATAAAATAAAATCACTTCTTATGGAAAATCAAGCGCTAGATCAGCAAGCCTATGGGCCATATTCCAATCATGCCGGTGCCTGGCACCAGCGCATTAGTTGGGCAGCGGTTTTTGCCGGCCTCATCGTCGCCATATTTGTTCAGCTGGCATTAACATTATTGGGCCTGGCCATTGGCATGAGCACGATCAATGCGGTCGGTCACGACACACCGGGCGAAGGGCTGGCCATTGGATCCGGTATTTGGTATGTTGCTTCGATGATCATTTCCCTGTTTGCAGGCGGCTGGGTATCCGGCCGCCTGGCGAAGGATAAACATACATCCGAAAGTATGATACATGGCATTTTGGTAGCGGGACTGCTGTTTATCCTGACTTTTTATTTGATCTCTAACGCTGTTGGGAGTTTGATCGGCGGAGCAGGGGAAATTCTTGGGGGTGCGGTAAGTGCTGCTGCGCCCTCCCTGAAGCAGGCCGTCGAGCAACGTTATCAGCCTGGGACGAACGACGGCCAGGCTCAAATGGCATCCGATAGCGCAAAGGTTAGCGACGAGATCGAAGCCCATAAAAAGGAGGTGAAGCAAGAAGCTTTAAAAGTCGCTGATGATGCCGCAGCCGCAACCGGCAAGGGCGCACTTTATGCTTTTACAGGAATTTTATTAGGGACGGGAGCCGCTGCCTTCGGATCAAAGAAAGGACGCGATTCTAAAGTTCCTGATGATTATAGTCGCCATTACGAGGAAGGCCGTCAATCGAAACAAGTTTAATAGATTGGTAGATCACAAGCCGGTCGACTGATGATGAGTTTAACATTGCTAGGGACCCACCGGCAGGTCGTGAAGAGCAGAACTTTTTCCGAGTCAGGTTTACTTAATTCCTGCCAATAAATCACTATGAGTAATATGTTTTTTGATGCCTGGGATGGCTTGCTTAGGGCATTTTTGGTCACCTTTTTGGGTTATGCCCTATTGGTTTTAGTCATACGGATCTCAGGTAAAAGAACACTGTCCAAAATGAATGCCTTTGATTTCATCGTGACTATTGCGCTTGGCTCCTGCCTGGCATCTATTTGTTTGAGCAAGGACGTGGCATTGGCTGAAGGTGCAGTAGTATTTAGCACATTGATAGGCCTTCAATTTCTTATTACCTGGCTGTCAGTCAGATTTAATAGAGTAAAGGTAATTGTTGGTGGGCAACCAGTATTATTATTATATAAAGGTGAGCTATTATCACAGGTCATTAGAAAGGAAAGGATAACAATTCAAGAGATCAATGTGGCCTGCAGGGCCAGCAGTATTGCAAATATCAATGATGTTGAAGCTATTGTGCTGGAAACTACGGGTGATATTACTGTCATTTCAAAATTTACCTCAAAACAGGATAGCCCTGCAACTTTAAAAGATGTTCTCCGCTTTCCTGCATGAAATTTAGCCTTTATTACCCCAATATTTATTGTATTTACCATGATTGATAGTCGATTTTTCTGAATAAAAATATGTTAAAAACGCAAAAAACATCTGCGGATGGAGCCAGCTTCAACAATAAACTCTGGAAAGCCGGAGGAATACTGTCTTTGATAGTCATTCTTCTATTATTGTTCAAAGCTCTTTTCGGTATGTTATTGCTACTGCTTGCCGGTATCCTAATGGCTGTATATTTTCATGGTTGTGCAGGGCTAATGAATAAATGGTTGCATATCCCATATAAAGCGGCTGTGTTTCTATCTGTCTTTTTAAATTCCGTTTTAATGATAGCCTTTTTATGGTTTGTGGGGGCCAGGCTGGAACAGCAGATTACCGAATTGTCGGAAACATTGCCACGGACTATAGGCCATGCAAAAGAATGGTTGAGGGGATCTCCTATCGGAACAAAAGCATTGGATTATTTATCTGTCTCTGCGGACTCCGGTAAAACGTTTTCAATTGCCAAGCAACTTTTTTCTTCTTCATTCGGAATATTGAGTGACTTGTATATCATTATTCTGCTAGGGCTGTTTTTTACGGCAGGACCAGGTGTATACAAAAGAGGAATAATCAAAATATTACCGCCTGCGGCTAAAGAAAAGGGATCGAAGGTGTTAGATGAGTTATATAAGGTTTTAAAGAATTGGATTAAAGGCCTGCTTTTCGGTTTTGTTTTTATTGCGGTGCTTACAGGTTTAGGTTTATACATCATCGGTATGCCTTTAATTTTAACTCTTGCATTAATTGCAGGTCTTATGAACTTTATACCGAATTTCGGACCCATTATTGCGCTGGTCCCCGCTTTTCTCCTCGCCCTGACGGATGGAATAACCACCGCTTTGATCGTTGCCGGTCTATACACGGGCATACAGGTTGTTCAAAGCGCTGTAACGCAACCACTCATTCAAAAAAAAATGGTGAATATCCCGCCGGCCTTAGTTGTTTTTGGTCAAGTTGCAATGGGGCTGTTAGGTGGTTTTTGGGGGGTCCTCCTTGCTACACCAATTATTGCAATCTTGATGACTTTGGTCAATAAACTCTACGTTGAACGGCAATCGAATGCAATTGCGGTTGATCCTACAAATTAAGTTTTGTTTTAAAAAGGCGTTGAGCGCATGTATAGGTAGTTTAAATAGCTTTTGAAACATTATTTTCCAATTAAGACTAATGAGGATTTAATTTGGCACGGTTATGTAACACACCTATATGTTGTAAATCAAGAAGACTAACAATATTCTCTAAATTCATTTTTTAGCAATATAATTATGGCAGAAATTAAAATCGAAAAAAAAACAACGGTGTGGCCATGGGTCTTAGCCGGCATCGTAATCATCGCATTACTATTGCTTTACTTTTTCTACTTCAAAAAAGGTAATGACAACCCTGTAGTGATGAAAGAATCTCCTGACCAGGTTTCCAGCAATACCGCACAGGCAATACTTGCCTATACCAACTACGCTGATAGTGACACCACTTCAATGGGATTAGATCACGAATTTACGCACACTGCTTTAATTAAGCTTGCAGATGCCACTCAATATTTGGCTGATAAGACGGGGACTGGTGAAAAGGCTGATATTGATAAGGCAAGAGAATATGCGGATAAAATTACCATCGACCCAAATGTAACTACACACGCTGATAATATAAAAAAGGCAGCAGGATTATTGAGCGGGGTTTTGAGTAATATACAGAAGGCAAGTTATCCGGATTTAAGTTCAGAAGCAGAAGAAGTTGCATCGTCATCTGAGGCAATAGATGTTGATGAATTGACCTTGGATCAAAAAACTAAAGTAAGGGCATATTTCAACAATGCATCAATGCTGTTGAAGAAAATGAATTAAATAACCATAAAAAAATTAGTTATGACCGAACATAAAAAAGATTTATATTATTTGGAAGATTTATCAGATTATAAAGTTGCTGATGATTACCCGGATGTAAGAGGTTGGGCAGTGCTGGATACGGATGACCGGAATATAGGAACAGTAGACAGTTTGCTGGTGAGCAAGTCTGCCGAGCGTGTTGTTTACCTTGATGTATTGGTTGACCAGTCTATCGTAGAAGCGGGCCATGAAGTTTACGGAGCCAAGGCCGACGGGGTACACGAATACCTGAATAAAGATGGCGATGATCATCTCATTGTACCCATTGGTATGGTCGATTTCGACGAGAAACAAAAAATTGTACGGTCAGGTCAAATTACCTACCAGACATTTGCAAAAACAAACAGGTTCAGCAAGGGGACAGGGATAAACCGGGAATATGAAATAGTAGTATATGGAACCTATTTTCCCGAATCTGAAGAACTGGCCGACGATCAGGAATTCTATGATCGTAAAGGATTTAACCGTTTTAATTAAACATTTTTTACATGAAATCTAAATTACCAAACATTTATTATGCTTGGTAATTTAGATTTTTCGCTTGATACACTAGTTGAAATCTTAATGATAATTTCTGCTATCTTCAATTATTGCTGAAAGTCAATTGTGCATAAAAAGGATAATGATCCGATCCAATATTAGCTAATTTCTCCAAACTAACTACTCGGAATTCGTCAGAAACATACACATAATCCAGAGGCCACTTCAACAGCAATGAATTGGTGCGGAATGTATTGTATAAACCTCTTCCACAACGCACGTCATTTAATTTGCTGATCGCTCTGAATTTGGCAGTATTATAGGACCATCCAACATCATTGAAATCGCCGGCCACCATTGTTGGCACCTTTTCTCTTCGAGCTATTAAATAAGCTGCTTTAATTAATCCGTTCTCAACCTTGCCCATATTATCAGGGTGTTTACTTGGTTTTGGAGCTACCGGATGCACGGTAAGGAGCTGAAACGCAATGCCGTTATTAAGCGTTACCTTACATAAGAAAGATGGAACCCGCTCATTATTCAAATAAAATATTTTCTTTTCCGTCAATGGATATTGCGAGTATAGACACATGCCATAAGTATTATCAGTAGGAAAAGTTATGCGGTAGGGATATTTGTTATTCAATACATCGAGTTTATTCACCCACCAACGATCTACTTCCATTGTTAAAATTAACGTCGGGTTTTTATGGCTGACTAATTTTAGCAAGAGATCTGCATTGCGGTTGCTCATTAACACATTTGAAACTATAATGCCCACCACAGGAAGGTGAGTTATTTCATTCGGAGTGGCGGATCTTACTCTTTTTTTAGCAATTGGCGTGTAGGGAAAAATCGACCAAACTTGTAAAACTTCAGATGTTATGAGTAAAAATATATAAATAAAAAACAGATAGCTTTTTTTAGGCTCAAATAAAAGGCTAACGAGACCAAAGATTGGCAAGACAATCAAGATTAACAAACAAGGAAAGGCCAAAACTTCAAGATACCATTGAGAAGTGTTAAGGTGAGCAATTAAAGTAATGATGATCAACAAAATGCCGCATCCGTAGGTAAGATAGAAAAGAATATTCCGTATGGTGCTCATCGCTTACCGGAATAACTCAATAGATCGTATTTCATGGTCTTTGCTTGAGGAGTGACTGCTTTGTATCTAACATAGGTTTATTAGCTATATGAATGCTATAAAGGGTGGAGCAATGTAATTATTAACATACGTTTAGAGACGAGGATCAGTGTTCTTCTTAGTCTGCATCTTGGATAATGACGAATATTCAGAGAAAAGTCGGACAGGTGGAAAGTGCTTATTAATAAATTTCCAACTAATGCTCAAAATCCATATTAAAAGCCCTATGGCTGCTGCCAAAATTAGGGCAATGATAAATCCTGCTTTAAAAGCACCTTCCATTAGGCCACAGCCGGAAAGAAACATAAAAGTTGTTAATAACATGGCAACTGTGATAATTTTTTTCATAGGTATAATTTTGAGGGCTAATTAAATGATAAATTATTGATGACGTGAGGTCGAACATTTCGCTTCATGATACAATAATGGGTGTAAGCGAAAAGTATATACTTCTCGGTTAATGCATATGTCGAAAAATCATACGCTAAAGAAACAAATCAAAGAGGTATAAAAGTATAAGGTGGTATTTAGGTTAATGTTTTAAAAAAATCAGAAAAAGGAAATTTAGCCAGATAATGATGGAATAGCCACAACCTGGTCTGACGAGTAATTTTTCTTTACTTTTTATTACTTATCAGACTATCGTTAAGTTCAGCATCTTTCCATCCTTGCCTCAATCTCATTCATGCTGTTTTTATGATTTTTTGTTCCGGGTATGTTTTGTCTTATCCTTCCCTTTACAACAGAGATTGCCTAAGCTTTGAATGCTGCAACAGGCCTGTGAAATTTCTGCGATTAAATGTTGTTTGGATGGTCTAACGGTGGTCGCTGATCTGACCTGCCGTATTTAATATCCACTCTCAGGGAAATGTCCCTTGAATAATATGAGTGGCCAATAAGATATTCATCATTGTTAAGAGCTTAGACAAAGAAGAATGAACTGTCCACCATTTTGATAAGGCAAGAAAAAGCAGGAATATATTTTATACCTAAAATGCTATAATCAAACGCAATGTAAAACTATTTGTCAGCTCAGAGGTTCGACCTATAAGCATGGGCACTAATGATAGCGCAGTCTTTACCGTCCTTTTAATATAGCAATGAAAAGAAAATTAATAAAACAGGCTTCAGGCTTAGCATATATATTATGTTTAATGTTCCTGGTTTCCTGTTCCAAACGGGTAAATTTTATTACTTCAGGGGTCGTACCTGCTGCCGAGGGACACATCAAAATATCCAAAGACGATAATCAGAATTATACGGTTGACGTCATGGTTAAGCGCCTGGCAGAACCATCCAGGCTTCAGCCTCCTAAAGAAGTTTATGTCGTGTGGATGGAAACCAAAAGCAATGGCTTAAAGAACCTGGGAAGGCTTAACAGTTCAAGTGGATTTTTCTCCAGCGGTTTGGAGGGACTTTTGCATGCTGTAACGCCCTTTAAACCTGAACGGGTATTTGTAACGGCTGAAGATAAAAGCAATATTCCATACCCGGGTTCGCAAGTGGTATTAACCACTAAAGTTTTTAATTAATTATTTATTGATCCCATAACTATCATTTACTTATGAAACAAAATAACTTGACCAGATCACTTGCGGTTTTAACAATTGGCTTAGGTATGGGTGTAATTACCTCATGCGGCGGTCCTGACGATCAAAACATTCAAACAAACGTTAAAAAAGAACTTCAAAGCGAGGCCGGGCTGAAGGATGTTAAAGCAACAGTGAAAGATGGAGTTGTTAAACTGGAGGGAAACTGTAACGGGGAAAATTGCGACTCACTCGCTACACGAAAAACAAAAGCCGTTGCAGGTGTAAAAAGTGTAGAAAATACGATCACAAAATCAGTTGAAACTGATTTGACATTACGCACAGCGGTGCAATCGGTAGTCAGTAAGTATCAGGGAGTGCAGGCAGACGTTGCGGGTGGCGTGGTGGTCCTACGTGGATCCATCGCAAAAAATCAGGTACAGCCATTAATAAATGAACTTCAGGCATTGAAGCCGAAAAAACTGGATAATCAACTGGCCGTTCAGTAACCGGTCTACCCATATTCATCATCGTTTATCAAGCATCAAATATTAAGCGATTTTTCAAGGGTTTCGAGGCAAATACCATGTTATCCGATTTAACGAAACATGACTGTTGAGATAAATATCGTAATTACCTTCGCAATAATGCCAGTTATGAGCGTTTCTGGGAAGTGAGAAAATATGGAAATATTCGCATGTATCCTTTATTCGCCCAATAAGCCGGGAAAGTAAGTTTGAAGGTTGCTGCCCTGAGCTCCTTGCTTTCGAAGCTGATATGCCCATGCATGAGCTCCGTATAATGTTTGACGATATTCAGGCTCAGACCGGTAGCCTTGATCGCTATGACATTATGCGCCCTGAAGAAAGGCTCGAACAAGCCCGCCTGGTCTGCTGCAGGAATGCCCATGCCGTGGTCAGCAATACTAAGCTCGCAATCGTTCCCGGTAAAACGGGTAGTCAGATCGATCGCCGAGTTTTCAGGGGAGTATTTGATCGCATCGGTGATCAGGTTGATCAAACAATGCCGCAACAGTTTTATCTAGCAATAGGGAGGCCCGGTCCTCTTCGTGGTGGTAGCGGATATCCTTGCTCGGCCTGGCCTGCAACCGCCTTTCGGCGGTCATTTCCCGGCAAAGTGTAGGTAGAGCGACCTCTTCGTACCGCGGTCGACGCCTCCGCAATTTACTTTTCCAGATAGAGAAAGTCTTCCAGCGTCTCCGTTGGGTCATCTACGACCATCCGGATCTTTTGCAGATAACTGGAATACCTCTACCCGATCGATCCGATGATAATAGCGCTTGTCGAGCGCCGCGGACAATTGATAAACTCATGCGGGAAGACATTCCCTTAAAGAAGCGATTACGAGCCGGGTTTATGGTCAATACCGATAAATATTTATGGCCAAACTGCGTTATATCTTAACCCGTAGCCTGGGCGTAAGGACGCATTATGACAGCAATATGGGCTACGGCATTGGCCTTTCGCGAAATTATTAAACTACAGAGAACAACATGGAAAAACATCAAATGATCCATCACTATCATATTGCCGGTATGTCCTGCGACGGCTGCCGAACGAAAGTGGAGCAGGCGCTCAACCGTATTGACGGCATTACCGCCACGGTAACACTCGATCCGCCCGTCGCAACCATTACGATGGAGCAGCACATACCTACGCAGGAACTGCAAAAGGCATTATCCGCTGTGGGCAATTATACCATTGCTGTAGATACCCATACTCAAGAAAATCCACACGCGCATGACCAAGTATATCCGAAGGAGCACCATCATCATGATCAGCACGTAAACAGTAATGCTGAAGATAGTAAAGGCAACTATTATTGCCCGATGCATTGCGAGGGGGAGAAGACTTATGAAAAGCCAGGTAACTGCCCGGTATGCGGTATGGCGCTGGTGAAAAAGCCGGAGGCAAAACAACAGGCACAGTATACCTGCCCCATGCACCCGGAGATTATAAAGAATCAGCCTGGCGCCTGCCCCATATGCGGTATGGACATGGTGCCGCTACAGCCAACGGGGAGTGATGAAGAAGAGCAGGGATACCTGTTGCTGGTGCGGAAGTTGAAGATAGCAATCGTTTTCACGCTGCCCATTTTCCTGATCGCCATGGCTGATATGATCCCGGGCAACCCGCTTCACCATCTGCTGAGTAAAACAGCCTGGAGCTGGGTACAGTTGGTATTATCGCTTCCTGTCGTTTTCTATGCCGCCTGGATATTCTTTCAGCGGGCATGGCAGTCTATCATGACACGCCACTTCAATATGTTTACGCTAATCGGTATTGGTGCCGGTGCCGCATGGCTCTTCAGCGTGGTCGCTTTACTGTTCCCCGGTTTTTTCCCGGAACGTTTTAAGATGGATGGGGCGGTGTATGTTTACTTCGAGGCGGCCACTGTAATCCTTACCCTGGTGCTGGTTGGGCAGGTGCTGGAGGCACGTGCACATTCACGAACAAATACAGCAATTAAAGAATTATTGAAATTGGCACCAAACCAGGCCACCCGTATTAATAACGGTCAGGAAGAAACGGTCAGTATCGACCGGGTTCAGTCAGGCGATCTCTTAAGGGTAAAGCCCGGTGAAAAGATACCGGTGGATGGCCGTATCGATAATGGCGAAACATCCATCGATGAATCCATGATCACGGGGGAACCTTTACCTGTAAGCAAACGCCCAGGCGACCAGGTAGTTGCCGGCACCATCAATGGCAATAAAACCTTTGTGATGAAAGCGGAAAAAGTAGGTGCCGATACCCTGCTCTCACAAATCGTTGATATGGTGAACAAGGCCAGCCGTTCCAAGGCACCTATTCAAAAAACGGCTGACCGGATCTCCGGCTATTTTGTACCGGCAGTGATTGGCATCGCTGTGGTGACCGCCGTCATCTGGGGAATATGGGGTCCGGAACCGCGCTACGTTTATGCGTTTGTGAATGCCCTGGCGGTACTGATCATCGCCTGCCCCTGTGCCTTGGGATTGGCTACGCCTATGTCCATTATGGTCGGCGTCGGTAAAGGTGCGCAGAATGGTATACTGATCAAAAACGCGGAGTCGCTGGAAAAGATGAACGCAATAGATTTGCTAATCGTAGATAAAACCGGGACACTTACTGAAGGTAAGCCGTCCGTGGAAAAGGTAATAGCGGCAGAAAGCGCTCCGGAAGCCGGGGTGCTGCAATATATTGCCTCGCTGAACAGTGCCAGCGAGCATCCCTTGGCACAAGCAACCGCGCGGTATGCAAAGGAAAAAGAAACTACTTTATTGCCGGTTACAGGCTTTGAAGCGGTTACCGGTAAGGGTGTTACCGGCCAGTTGAACGGAAAACAGGCAGCACTCGGTAACAGTAAGCTGCTGGAGCAGTTAAGTATGGCATTGCCGGACAACTTGCGGGAAACGGCTGCAAAGGAACAAAGTTCAGGCAAAACCGTATCCTATCTGGCTTATGGTCATGAGGCCATTGGCTTTGTGGTCATCAGTGATAAGATCAAAGAAACGAGTAAAGAAGCGATCACGGCTTTACAAAAAGAAGGGTTGCAGGTCATTATGCTGACCGGCGACAACCCGCAGACCGCAGCCGCCGTGGCCGGTGAACTGGGGCTTGACGGTTTTGAGGCGCAAATGCTGCCGGAAAATAAACTGGACTATATCAAAAAATTACAGGACCAGGGAAAAAAGGTAGCCATGGCCGGCGATGGCATCAACGATGCACCGGCGCTTTCGCAGGCGGATATCGGCATCGCGATGGGAACAGGGACCGATGTCGCTATCGAAAGCGCTGCCATCACGCTGGTCAAGGGCGACCTGCAAGGTATCGCAAAATCGCGTGCACTGAGCCATTGGGTGATGCGGAACATTAGGGAGAACCTGTTCTTCGCATTGGGTTATAATGTAGTAGGTATACCCATAGCAGCCGGACTGTTATACCCTCTTACCGGCTGGCTGCTGTCGCCCATGATCGCGGCGCTAGCCATGAGTCTGAGCTCAGTTTCTGTAATTGTCAATGCTTTACGACTACGAAATATAAAGTTGTAATATGACAAATACCCCGCATCAATTCCCATTTCCGGTCATAAAGAATTAGATATTTATAACTTGCAAAATCAAATCTTAAGAATCAGCACCAATGAACGACGAAGAACGAAAGATCGATCAGCATACGCCAAGTTCAAAACAGCACCATGATCATTCGGCATTGCAACCTGAACATGCGGATGGAAATTGGCGCGCACATTGGCCATTGCTCGGTGCATTGTTCATTCTGACATTGATGCTGGTATTGGAATATGGATTTGGCTGGGTACCCGCATTCCCTTTTAATCTTGCAATTTACTTGATCGCCTTTGCCCTGTCAGGGTATAATGTAATCGGGATGGCCTGGCGTAAAGCCAAGCATCTGGATTTTTTCAATGAATTCTTCCTGATGAGTGTTGCAACTATTGGCGCCTTCAGCATCGGATCCTACAGCGAAGGCGTAGCGGTAATGGTATTTTATTCCATAGGCGAATGGTTTCAGGATGCTGCCGTAGATAGAGCCAAAAGAAGCATTAAAGCTTTGCTGGACATTCGCCCGGAGGAGGTGACTGTTATCCGTAACGGACAGCAAACCACTGTTAACCCAAGGGAAGTACAAGTGGATGAAATCATTGAAGTAAAGGCCGGAGAAAAAGTAGCGCTGGACGGTGAGATGTATTCGGATACAGCCAGCTTTAATACCGCGGCATTGACCGGCGAAAGTAAGCCCGACACGAAAAGGAAAGGAGAGAAAGTTCTGGCGGGGATGATCAACCTGGATAGGGTTAGCCAAATCCAGGTAAAAGCGTTATTCAAGGATAGTAAACTTAGTCGTATCCTGGAGATGGTTCAGGATGCTACGGCACGAAAGTCCCAGACGCAGCTTTTTATCAGCCGGTTTGCCAGGATCTATACACCTATTGTTTTTGCACTCGCTCTGCTGGTCTGTTTTGCTCCGTACTATTTTACTGAAGATTACAGCTTTCATCAGTGGTTCTACCGGGCGTTGGTGTTCCTGGTGATCAGTTGTCCTTGCGCGCTGGTCGTATCCATACCATTGGGATATTTCGGTGGCATCGGGCTGGCGTCCCGAAATGGTATTTTGTTTAAAGGGTCGAATTTTCTGGACATCTTAACGAGCATCGATATGGTCATTATGGATAAAACCGGCACCCTGACAAAAGGCGTGTTCAAGGTACAGGAGGTAGTAACTGCTGACATTGACCAGCAGGATCTGATCAGTCTTACCGCTGCGATTGAAAATAACTCTACACACCCCATTGCCAAAGCTATTGTTAAATATGCAGAGCGTAATATTAAAATCCTCAAAGCCGAAAACGTTGAGGAAGTAGCTGGGCATGGACTTAAAGGAACAGTAGATGGTAAGGTCGTACTGGCAGGCAATACAAAATTGCTAAGAAAAGATAGCATTAGTTATCCCGCTTCTGTGGACGAACTGGTGGACACCGTGGTTGTAGTGGCCGTGAACCATGAGTATGCAGGTTACCTCACCATCGCCGATGAGATCAAGGAGGATGCGGTGACGGCCATCAGAGAAATGCACGATCTGGGGATACAAACTGTCATGCTCTCAGGTGATAAGCAGGCCGTGGTCAACAAAGTTGCACAAATGCTTAGTATTGATAAAGCATTCGGTGGCTTGCTGCCCGAGGGCAAAGTGCAGCACGTTCAGCAGTTCAAGGACACAGGAAAACGTATTGCCTTTGTAGGGGACGGTGTCAACGATGCCCCGGTTGTGGCATTAGCTGATGCGGGAATTGCCATGGGCGGATTAGGAAGCGATGCGACCATCGAAACAGCTGATATTGTCATACAGAACGATCAGCCGTCCAGGATAGTCACCGCTATCAAAGCCGGGAAAATAACCAAACAGGTAGTATGGCAAAATATTGTCCTGGCTATGACAGTAAAAGTGATCGTGCTTATTTTAGGCGCAGGGGGCGTAGCGAATCTTTGGGAAGCGGTTATCGCGGATGTGGGTGTGGCGCTGCTCGCTATATTGAATGCGGTACGAATTCAACAGATCAAACTTTAAGGATGGTTTTTGTATATTGATCAATCTATAATTGATTAAAAAGCATACCATCTTGCCATATTTATAATGAAGCTAACTCGCTTAAAATAGCCAACTCCTTAAGAAATTGGTTCGAATTCTGTACCATCAGGTGCACAAACGGCCTTTGCACTATTATAAAGGCCGTTTTGTATTTTTGATAATTTAAAAAACTGCGTTTAAAGAAGGTAGGGACACTTTTGGGTTCGAGTACATCCGGGGTGACTATAATGGGTAAAATAATAAGCTTTGTATATAAAATTTTGAAAATCAAACTTTTGGAAGCTAATACTTGGTTCGATGCTTTTTGACAAGAAGTACTAAAACGCTATTTCTGTATTAAAAAGCTTTCAATATTTAAAATTCAAGAACGTCTAGCCCACTTAACCGAGCCATTAATTCACGATACCCGCTTGCCCTTTAACTGACGCGCATCAATGATATTCTTTCCTTGTTTGAGGAAATGCTTCTATTAGTATCCACCAATTTGAACACACCTTATACCAATCCGGATAAACACTCCGATGGGTAGTTGAAGACCTTTCAAATATCAAATCACAACTATATAAAAACGACATTAATTACAGGAGCCTCTTCAGGTTTAGGAAAAGCGACGGCAGTTCTATTCGCAAAAAATGGATGGAAAGTAATTGCTACGATGCGTAGCCCGGAAAATGAGAACGAGTTGACCGGGATAAGCAATATTGACCTTATCAAGCTGGATGTGACCCAAAGCCAAGATATCGACGCACTGGTGAATCAAGGCATTTTATGCGATATGGCATATCTGGGTCAACCCTAATAGCTGTGATGTTTTTGTGCAGTTGATCAACTCAAAAATTCCTGCCTGTAAATCGTGTCAACAATGGCAAGAATCGCAGGACTCTTGTCCCTGAATTTAGCGTTGTCGGCTTACCTTTAATGAGATACAACCCAGTTTGATCTCGTAATGGCCCAAAAGCAGCCTCTTATAAGCGGTTTGCGCAAGTGATTGCCGAAGAAAACAAAAAAGGGTGTAATAGTTAAATAAACCAGGGCATGCCGCTGCTTTTACTTAGCGGCGTTTGGGTCGCCCCTGGATCCACGCTTCTTATCAGCAACCCTTCTTCCTTTAATGTGTTTGCGGCTTCAGCTCTCCATAATGAAAGCGATAATTTTGAGGCGGCATATGGCCCGAAAAGATTTTTAAAGGTTTCGGGTTTTTCCAGCTTTTCGGGATCGAAATTCCTGACCTCCAATGCTGCATTTGACGAAGTGTTAATGATCGTTTTAAAATCACCTTTGTGAAGGAGGGCCTTAAGCTCCTGCAGAAGGATGTAGGGTGCTGCTGTATTAACTTAAAAATCCAGTTCCCGTCCCTGTGCCTTAAATTGAGCGTTCCGGCCATTGAACCAGCGTTATTGGATAGAACGTCTATATGATCTTCTTTTTTTCTGATCTCATTCAGAGATATTTTTATTTTACTAAAGTCACTTATCTCAGTTTGATAAATGCGAAGGGATCTATTACCTATAGCGCTGAAAATCTCCGGATAATTTTCAGGATACCCTGACCGTTTCAGCGCAATTACCTCCCATTTCTTTGAAGCAGTAACTTTGTAAGTTCGTATCCAATGCCTGAATTGGCTCCGGTGATCAATGCAGTTTTAGCCATAATTATTTTAATTTCAAAAGATTTTACATTTCCAAAACTGAAAACCGCAAGGCGTTATCGATTTGAGTAAACCATAGTGCTTCCACAGCCGGCAGAATCTTTCAAAGTTTATAATTTAATTGCTCATCGAAATTGATATTTGCTAAGACCTGTAGTTTTGATGGGATTTTTTGGCATTGGAGGGTAATGAAAAAAAATGGTGAGACAGTTGAATGTTTCACCATGTTTATCAGCTTTAAGCTGCCATCAGTTCAACAGCGTTTACTTAGGTCGCCCTTTTCCATATGAATAAAGCTTCCGATCCGTCATCGAGGGTTAATTGTTCTTTTAATTCATCGCCGTAAACAACGATCCTGTTCTGGCTGCGGTCGCGACGGGTATCATTCCAGTTCGGAAATGACCCTGCTATCAAATGTTCATTAAAAAAATCCCCTTCTTCATCAACGGTATAGGTGCCGTATACACCAAACGAACGTGTAGCCACGGCTTCATATTCCTCCGGGGTGCCATTCAGACGGTCATTGGAAGCAAACTTTGGGATATCCAAATCGGTGATTATGTCTGTGAAATAGAGGTCTTCTGTAAAGATGAGCAAACCTTTAGCATTAGGGCCGTAAATTGGGACATTTTTACCGCCCGGGTCAAACTGCGCGGACACCATTAGCCAGGTTCCCGCTACATTATTTTTTCCATTTTTCATAACGATGTATATTAAAAGAATTGGTAAATGTGGTTGTTACACTTTCAGGCCTGTTCTATATCCATTTGGCAAAGCAAACCGTTGTCGATCGTGTAAATATGTTTTACTTTTCCGTCAAACATTACCTTGCCTTCGAGATCCTTTACTAATTGGTCAACCTCAACTTCAAGTAAGCCATTTTCCCGTTCATGAAATGCAACAGGCGTTACTCTCGGGTTAATTTCTTTCCATTGTCTTTGCCAGTAGGCGCTGACTTCATCGCGCCCTTTTGCATAATCGCCCTCCCAGGCTCTCGACCATTTGATATCTGGATGCATGACCTTTAAAATGGCATCTATATCCCGGGCATTAAACGCGGAATAGGCATGATAAATCAAGTCTTTTTTTTGTTGAAATTCCATTTGGTTGATGTTAGAAGTTTTGCGATTAAAAAGAACGCAAGTTACTATTTAAGGACGCCGATGTAAATTGATCTATGTTAAGAGTTTAAATTTAAAAACACAGATCTTCTTAAACCATATTATTTGCGCAACCTTTTTGTTAACCGGTCACTCTTTTAAAGTGGTCTGTAAGTAAATTCAATAGTTCAAACGGCTGCTCTTCCGGCACGTAATGTCCGCAATCCGGTATGTTCACAGCTGTCAGATAGTCAGTGATCTTTGCCATTGCAATACCTATGCCGTCCCCGATCGCATATTGTGCACCTATCGCAAGGGCGGGCACCTCGATTTTTTTTTCAGCCGCCATGTTTAATTCTGCGCTTTCAACAAAAGCGCGGTAATATTCAAACCCCTTTTTTTTGAGAAAACCCTTAACGTAAATTTTCCGGTCGCTTTCGCTGATCGCGTTTTTTACAAATGATTTTGTTGTAAAATACCATCCCAGATAATCCTTTTCCTTACCCCTTGTCAGCAGTTCCGGCATACCCTCTATGGCATGGAAATAAAATTGCCAGACTTTAGCTGCGTTTTGAGGAAAAAAAACACTTTCAGGCATAAACCCAGGAATACCTGCATCGATTACCGTGAGGCTCTTCAATTGTGATTCATGGTATAAAGCAAACGATGTCGCGATCCACGCGCCTATATCGTGGCCCACAAAATGTACGGGCCCTGTATCCAAAGCGTTAAGGAAACGGGCGAACAGCCCGGCTACAGACCTGGTATCATAACCATTAGCTGAGTCGCTGCCGCCGGTTCCGGGCAGATCAGGTGCAATTACACGGTATCGTTTCGTTAATTCCGGGAAAATAAAACGCCATGTGTAAGCAGTTTGCGGCCAGCCGTGAAGAAGAAGTATAGTTTCTCCCTTACCCTGGTCATAATATAGAATATTTAAACCCTCAACATTTATTATTTTAGGTCTTGGTAACTTTTTAGGAGACGTTGTTTTTTTCGTTGTCATGCCATAATTAATTTTTAATGAATAAAAAAGTAAGAGCATCAGCCAGCAGGACGATCGTAATTAAACTTTTTAACCTGAGGAACTTTATACATAAAATAATATTTGCGCCAGGTATTTCTCAATTACATTTTGATTTAAAAATTCATAAACTCTCAAATCAATTATCTTAAGCTTTAAATTAAGCATGTTAAGTTTCCCTGGTGATAACAGCGGATTCAAAACTCCTTAACTTTTTTCGGATGAAAAATAACAATTGTTAAGATTTGTATAATCCTGTGCGTCGACAACATTTCAGATAGATAAGTTGCTTAGAAAACTTTTAAGGATCATATAATAGTAATCGGACGGTTTATATTATATCAAAACCATACTTTTTAAAGAATCCGGAAACTTTCCCGATAGCTAAAAGTGTCTGGCCTGTCTTGCTTTTAAAAAACGCACTAACGGCTGGCCTCTCAAAAAATCGGTGTGAACATATAAAAGCCACCCCGAACTTGGGTGGTGCCGGATGGGCGCTAATATCTGGCCGGGGGCCAGAAATGTCATCACTGATTACCCTATTTCAAAGCTGTAGGCAAGATTTCATTTTAAAAGTAGTTAATCTATTCAAAAGATCGCTCTGTCAAGATTGCTTTTCAAACCTCAAACACGGTTAATCCGAATGTCCGGCGGGAACACTATAGAAATAAAATAAGATTCGCGGGTATTCTTTAATGTTCTCATTTTACTAATGCTTACGGCAGTCTTAGACAAATAAAATCTCGATTTATTCATAGTAAATACCTATGAACGACCTTTAGTTAATAGGATATCTGAACTGTTTTAAGAAGATCATGTGGATAGCCAAGCGAAATTTCACTTAATACGTTAAGTTCGCTGATATGCTCATCGGTCAATTTTAGTTCCAAAGCATTAAGGGCTTCTGACAAATGGTTTATTTTGCGGGCCCCTATAATAGGAAAGCCGCCACGATCGAACGTCCAGGCAAGAGCTACCTGACCGGAGGTTGAATGCGTTTCGGTGGCAATTGTCTCCAATTTGTTTAAGATACCGTGTGTGGTTTCGTCTTCACGGACAACATCGTCTCTGGATCGCAGAAGCCTGCCGGTTTCACCATGCCGATATTTACCGGTCAGCAGCCCGCCCGCTAAAGGCGAATAAAACATCGTTCCAATGCCTAAATGACCGGCCATGGGTAGCAACTCACGCTCAGCGGTACGCTGGGTCAGGTTATATTCTATTTGTAAGGCGGCTAAAGGCACCATTTGGGCAACCATACTTGCTTTCCAGGCCGGAAAATTGGCCAAACCCGTGTATAATACTTTTCCTGCTTTTACAAGGTCTTCTAAACCGCGCGCTATCTCCTCCAATGGCGTCAGCCCATCGTCGTAATGTGGCATATAGATATCTATGTAATCTGTTTGCAACCGTCTCAGACTACCATCTACCGCCTGTTGCATCGATTTCCGATGATTACCGAGATTCGCAGGTTTAGGATCGGACTCACTACTTCTCGTATATTTTGAACAAACAACAAAGTTGTTCCGCTGTGATTTAATAAACTCCCCGACTTTTTCTTCTGCTTCACCTAATTGATACCGATCGGAAATATCTATAAAGTTGCCTCCTGCATCGGCATAGGTACCTAAAATTGCAGGTATTTCTTCAGCTGAAGCACCGTATCCCTTCCGCGCGCCAAAATTTGCGGCACCTAATATAATTTGGCTAACCGGCAATCCGGTATGTTTTCCAAAAAGTTGATATTTCATTTAGCCAAAATCGAACAATTACTATACTGTATCAATAAGGGCTAAATTCAGCCGTATAACATAGGACGCTCAAATGACTTAAATTTGTCCGCATGTATAACAGAAAACTACCTTTAGAATTATCCTGCGGCCTGCACCTTTTTATGGAAATTATGAATGGGAAATGGAAGATCGATCTGATATGGAGTATTCATTCCGGTATTAATCGTCCTGCCGAATTACATCGGCAGATAGCAAGAGCTTCAAGGCGATTACTGGATTCTCACTTGAGCCAGTTGGTCAGCCATGGCATTATCAACAAAAAAGTTTATGATCAAAAAACAAAAAAAGTTGAATACAGCTTGACATCTCTGGGCGAAACTCTTATTCCGGTCATTGAGGTAGCCGCACGCTGGGGAGAAACCCACCGGGAAATTCTGGAACCGCTGTTCGTTGACGTTGGTCATAGTACAGGATCCTGAAAAAATTATTGTAATGCCAGGGTTTGGAAAATATTTTCATTCAGCCATGAATTTATGAAATCGTACATTGTTTCTTCCAAGTCATTCACATGGTACGTCCCTTCGGAGGTACTTTAGTGTTAAGGATATTTGATGATGCCTCCCTGTTTTAATTCCTGTTACGCGACCGCCCCAACTCCATATCCATATTTGACTTTTAAATCTGCCAAGCCGCACTAAGCTATGTATCACAGGATAGGCGGTTTCCAGCAAGCCTCCCATGACCTTTAACATAACAGCCTGAAATATTTATTGAGGTAATCTGGCACTTTGGTGCATAACAAACCTCCACTGGGAATCTTCCTGTTTCCAAACCCCTGCATAAACGCAATGTAAGATTACGGGTAAAGAATTGATCTCGGCCTCCACATAAACTTTGCCATTTAAAGTAAATGCTGTTTCCCCAAGTTCGATCACATCATCTACTTTAACAGTAACCTGATTGTACTTTGCAGAACCGGAATTCAAACGTTCAAGAAATGAATCAAAATTATCAGCAAATCCACCGGCATGGCCATAAAAAAGGTCTTTTGAAAAGTATTTTTTTAACTCGTCTAAATCACCTGTTTCCATTGCTGCACAACGCTGGTTTTCCAGTTCTGTAGCAAGCGTTTTAAGTTCCTGTTTATTCATATTTTATAATAACGTAAAATAGTTTTTATTCGCCAGCTAATAAGCTGGCACGAACCTTTGGCATTGTATCCATAAATAAGGATATTTTTATCATTCGGGCCCATGGTCTTCTATTATTTTCTTAGATGTAAGTTTCAGAGCGGAAGGCCCAGCAAGATCGTCATCCTGAATCCTTTCGGCCTGTTTTTTGCTTCGCTCTCCCAAAAGCATTTGATCTCCATAGAAGATTTTCCGGCTCCGGCAATACCGATTCCCGGGCCTATCCCGAGAATATTTTCCCGGGTATCATTGATACCAATTTGATGCTGGTAATAACGGTTGTCGCCATTATAACTGTCCTCACCCAGCTGGGCAAGATAATAACCGGCCGCTTCCAAGGTTATCTTGTCCGATAACTTGAGCTCCAAAGCATAATTCAGGTTGTAAGCGGGACCGGGTCTGTCCGGCTGATCAATCTGTCTGGTATAGAAATAGAAATTATTTTTTACACTAACTGCAAATCGGTCAAGTGGCTCTGCAGTGAACTCGAAATGTGCAATAAAACGGTACCTATTCGTTCCCGGGTTTATGTCATAGCGGTGATAAAAAGACCCCGTTGGGGCTACCAAATTGCCCCCTAACTGAAAAGATACAGGTAGCTTTCCGATATGCTGGTCATACCATTGCAAAAATACCCCGAGCGCGGCATCGCCCAACGGATTAGGGTTGATGCTTTGCTTAAATTCGTTTGCGCTGCTATTTCTGACCAGGGGAACCAGTAAATTAAAACCAAGGTAGCTTTTTAAAACGCGTACACGGCTGATATACATCAGCTGCTGCAGCGAAAGTGTATAGCTGGTCAACGGCGATCCGGAAACTGCCTTGCCTTCGCTGTTTGTATTACCTGAAGGCTGGAACATCTGGATATGCTGCAGATAATAAAGTCCGGGTGGTTTGGCTTTCCCCGCCTGCAGATTTGTCAAACCAAAATTTACACCCGGGAGTTTCGGGTCCTGTGCAGAAGCGGCTGCGGATATAAAGACGATAAAATGCAACAATAAGTGGCTTATTTTTCGATGTCTGCCATAGCCGGATAAACGGCAAGGTTTGCAGGCCCCGGCCCGTCTAATGGGAATAAAAGAAATTATGCCCACAACTATTCAAGATATTTGGGGAAAAGCGGGAGAGTGGAAAAATCTTCAGGGGAATGCTGCAAAATGACCCTCGCCTTCAGGTTTCTCACAAGCTTGTCAAACCGGTCGAATGAGGCCAGTTCATCAGAACGGCTATAATTTCCGGCATCAACCAGCTTTTTCTCGTAGGTCTCTTTAGTATGATAAAGATCACCCGTGATCATTACATTACCGGCTCCGGCAAGCTTAAGGAGCAGTGACTGGTGGCCAGGTGTGTGCCCTGGTGTACGGATGATCCTCAATGATCCGTCACCAAACAGATCGGTATCACCTTCCAGGGTGATGACCTTTGCCGACTTAAGGGGTTCGATCAGTTTACGCTGGACGCTTGACGGGGTTGGCAATGAAAAAGCCCATTTCATTTCATTTTTTGAAATAAGGAAATTAGCCGTCGGAAACAACGCAATATTGCCTGAATGGTCAGGATGCAGGTGGGAAAGTGCTACATACCTGATATCCGAAGGTTTAAGCCCAAGCTGTTTGAGCTGGGAAACAAGCGTTTTATTTACAGTGAACTGGATGCCCAGTTTTTTAACACCCGCCGGCTGGCTGGCGATAGCGTCCCCGTTGCCCGTGTCCCAAAGAAGCCAGTCCTTGCCATGTTTGATGAGGTAACAGGGCACTGCCATTTCTCCGGGCTCATTCTCGTGTTCGCCGGTGTCGTAAAAAATTCCCATATTTTTAAAATACAGATGGCCCCCGTCGAGGGCATAAAGCCTTATATCCGTATTCGCAGGGCTTTGGCTGTAACTCTCAACCGCGGGTATCAGAATGGCGGTAATTAAAATTAAACGACTTAAAAAAAACTTTTTCATTTTTATTAGTTTATTGTCGGCTTACGCTGGCCAATTTTCTTTAAACAAGTATGATCAATGTATTAAACCTGACGGATTCTAAGATCTTGAAATATCAGCTCTGAGGCTTTCCGGGCGCAGCGCCCGTTGTTCTATCGATGCAATAAGTTCATGGTGTTTAACCGCGTATGCAAAGTTGGGATAGGTTACGTCACGTGAACAGATATCTTCAGCGATCTGACGGTAAGCATAATACAGGCCGCGGGAAGGTTCGGCTTCATAACCCGGGATACCTCCGTCCTCCGGATCAAATTCCGAGGGAATACTCAGTGTTTCCGGCTTTTGACTACCGAAAGTTACCGCCATTTGTAGCTTACCGAACTGCAGGTGGCCGGTAGGTGATGTTATCGTTAACTTACCCTTTGTACCGTAGATTTCCCATCTGAGATTTTCTCCTCCATATTCCCCTCCGTGAAAATAGATGACTGCAACCACTCTGTCTGCGAGAATAGCGTTCGCAACACTCTGATCGTTGGTCAGCTGCGGGATAATTTTATTAGTGCCTGTAATTGCAACCTCGCTGTTCGTTCTTGCCAGGAAAGCCGAACACAATGAAACCCCTCCAATGCAGTACTGCAATCCATCAAGAAGATGTGCGAAAGGAATGTGCAGCATGGTCGCTCCATTCGCCGGGTCAATCAGGTAACCAAGGGATTCATCCGGCAGCATTGTGCCCCAGTTGTTCCCGCCGCCGGTGACCGTAGTGGCAAGTACCTTTCCCAAGTTTCCTTCACCAAGCCAAGCTTTGAGAAACCGGAGTTCGGGAAGGCTGGTCGACTGTAGTCCGCAGAAGGTCCTGACATTTCTGGTGTTTGCATCATCCCTAAGTTTTTTTGATTCTTTCAGTCCGTTCCCGAGCGGCCATTCGCAATAAACCATTTTTCCTGCAGCTAATACCTTTTCAACCAGTTCGGCATGGCCTGATACCTTCACCGCAACCACTACCAGGTCGACATCGGGGTTATTTATGAGGTCGTCGGCATTAGAGAAAGCCCCCGGGATCCCGAATTGATCTGCAGTTTTCCGGGCGGTTTCAGCATTGCGGGTACTGACTGCGGTAACGGTAAAGTGTTTATCAAGCATTTTTAAAGCAGGCAGATGGCTGCGCACAGCCCAGCTTCCCTCGCTCGCGCCAATGATGCCGACGCCAATCGTTTTTTCTGTTTTCATGAAAGGTAGTTAATTGTTTTTCAAAGATCTGGACAAATTCCTTATAACAAATTTCGGATCTTGAATACGCTTATCCCTTGATGTATGTTAAGGGTTTAGTATAAATCCGCATTCTTAAAATATTATATAGATATTCGCACGATCAAGATGGAAATGTTGTATTGCCACCATTGCGCTTTATAAAATATAGATATTTGATTGGAGTCCTTTTTAAAGCCGGGCTTACTTATTAAATACTATTAGGATTTAATTCTATTACAATTGACTGTTTAAAAAATGCCGGAAATGATCGATCTGCTGGATTTTCAAAAATTAGGCGAAACATATGAGTTAAATAATCATAATGAATTGATCGGTGCGGTCAATGACCATATCGTCAGGCTTGCTGTTATGACCGAACGCTACCCAAGGCATGTTCATCCCAATTCAGATGAGATATTTATCGGGGTTGAAGGTATCGTGATCATAGAAACTGATCAGCAAGTTTTTGAGCTATCCCCTGGTATGTGTCTTACTATCCCCGGTAAAACAGCCCACTCAACCCGTCCCAAAACGGACAGGAGTGTAAACCTGACCATTGAAAGAAAAGATACTGAAACAGTTTTTCTAGATAACGATTACCAAAGCCAGAAGGACTATAAGTAAATGCAGGGCAATCACGATTCCGTATCACCTGTTAATAATTACCAGCAATAGATAACAGTATGTGCGTTAGTTCATCTGGTTTGGAAAGTTGCGGGGTATGCCCGCTGCTTAATTCGTAGGTTTTTTTTATTCCGGCAAATTTTGCCATTTCCTGTTGACGATTAATGCTGATTGCATTATCGTGCAGCGTATAAATATAATATTTGGGTATTGCGCCGAATCTTTCAGCGGTCAGGGTAAGTGCGGTTCTGTTCGGTTCAGCAGGTTCGTCTTGGTATTGTGTTATAAACAAGTCAGCAAAATGCTTCGCATCCTGAATAAATATTTCTGCCAGGTCCTTCTGGTCAAATCGCAGCACCGATTGATCCTCAGATAAAACAACTTTTTTCATGACCAATGATTCGGTGTCCTGCATGGCCAGTTTCAATAGCGAGTCGCCATTGGCCGGAACGAATGCCGCAAGAAATACGAGCTTTTCAATTTTGACAGGAATGGATTCGGCGACTGCTGAAATGACCATCCCGCCCATACTATGACCAACAAGGATTGCCTGTCCATCGATACGCATCAATTGACTGATGACCGAGTCCCGGTAATCAGTCATCGTCAGATTTCCAGAAAACCCTCTTTCCGCACCATGCCCGGGAAGCTCGATATTTATAACTTCGTGGCCGCTCTGAGCCAGCTTAAGTTTAATTATTTCCCAGGCAAAATTTCCCTGCCATGATCCGTGAACTAAAACGAAAGTCTTTTGCTTTTCCATAGGCTTATTACTTGCAGCCATAAAAGGCGCAAATTCAAATATCTCGATTAATAAATTTCAAAGTGTTGACCTACGTTAAGACTTTAGATCGAGCGCACATCGTTACGACCGGGATCACTTATTTAGTCTTATGTGCTGCTTTTTCGGAGTTTCGTTAAGACAAAAAACTTAACATAAGTTAAGAAATGTGCTATGATATCATTTAGAATATATCCTTTATTTACCTTCGGGATTAAAACCGGATACCAATGGTGCCGGGCGGCGGCGGAAATATCTAACATATGATCAATGACAGTACTCAAAGAAATCTTTACCGGGCAAATGGGTTTGAAAGAATCACATTACCAAACGTTTATACAAACAGCACAATTGAAAACGATCGAAAAAAAAGATCACTTCATAAAAGCCGGATCTGTTTGTAACTATATAGGTTTTATTAATTCAGGCCTGATGCGCTCCTATGTCCAGGGAAAAGCCGCCGAGCATAATACGGATTTTTACTTTGAAAATTATTTTGTAAGCGCTTATTCCAGTGTGGTGACACGATTGCCTACCGAGCATTCGATCCAGGCACTGACCGATGTGGAAATTTACTGTTTATCCCTGGAGCAACTGAATACATTGATACAAGAGGATACAAACTGGCTTAGGTTCAGCAAATATGTCGGAGAATTTTTTCTTATACGAAAGTGCAAGCGGGAAATATCATTCTTGAAACTTTCAGCGAATGAACGAATGGAGGATATGCTCAGCAACTATCCCGGGATCGAACAGCTTGTATCGCAATATCACATTGCATCCTATCTTGGCATCAAGCCCGAGTCACTGAGCCGGATAAAATTGCTTGAGGCCTCGGGAGGAAACCGCATAGATGAAAAAATAGCTTAAAGCTTCAGCGCTTCACCCCTCCGAACTTTTCAAACCATTCCAGTATTACCCCCATCTCTGCCGCGTGCTGGGAAGGCCTTCGGGCAAGCCCCTCGTGGCTTGCTCCGGGCACGATGACCAGTGCAGCAGGGACGCCGCGTAACTTTAATGCCCGGTAGAACTGGGCGGATTCACTTACCGGAGTACGCTTATCGGCATCGCCTACCAGGAGCATAATAGGGGTCTGTACATTACCGTCCAGTGACAGCGGCGACCGCTGCCAGTAGCCCAAAGGATCTTCCCACGGCATCTTGGAAAAATTGTAACGGATCCCGTTGAATTGGTCTGTAGCCAGATCGTGACTGATCCAGTTTATAACAGGTTTTGTGCTACAGCGGCTTTGAACCGGTTCGTTTTGCCCACTATCCATGCAGTCAGCAGCCCGCCTGCTGAACCTCCTATTACAAATAGCCGTTCCGGATCCGCGAACCCTGCCCTGATAGCCTCGTCAACCATGCTCATGAGGTCATCATAATCGTGCGAAGGAAATTGATGGCTATCTGATCTGCATAACCCTGGCCGTAAGAGGTAGAGCCGCGCGGGTTGCCGTAAATAACCACATATCCTGCCGCTGCCAGCAACTGAAAGTCCGCTGAAAACTCTTTCCCATAACTTCCGTAAGGTCCGCCATGTATATAGAGTATCGCAGGACAGCGTTTCCCCGGTTCATACCCGGGCGGAGTGACCATCCAGGCGCTGACCGCTTGCCCGTCGTAATTAGATCTCAAATTAAGCTTTCTTACGCTCCCTGTTAAGCGCTGACGCATCAGGCTGTCACTGATCCGCACAAGTGTAGACTTTTTGTTGTTTTGATAGACAGAAACCTCAGGCGGGCGGGTGGGCTCATCATCCTCAAAACAAAATCTGCCATCCCTGGAAACAGAAAATTCACGGTCCCCGCCTAATCCGGTATAAATGATGACCGGTTTGAGACCGGGCCTGACCGATGCTAAGCAGGTATTGCCATTATCATCGAAGGAAAAGTAAATGTTTTTGCCATCAGCTGACCACACCGGATGCTGTGGCTCCCGGTCAAAGCCGGTAAGGATTTCTTTTCTATTGCTGCCATCAGCAGACATCAGGTATAAACCAGGCGCGGTGAAAGACTTAAAAGTTTCGTCATACCCTAAATAGGCGATCCATTTGCCGTCGGGCGAAACAGCCGGTGACTGGTCAGGCCCGGAACGGCTGGTAAGCTGGCTGACACGGCCACTCGCAAGGTCGATCTTGAATATCTCTGAATTTACAGGATTAATTGAAGCATCCTTCATATGATTGGCGCTGTATACGATGGCGCTGCCATCTGGCATCCAGCAGAAATCATCATTTTCATTATAACGGCCATCGGTCAGTTGCTTTGGCTTTCCGCCGGTAATCGCTATCTTGAATATTTGATTGTACCCCTTCTCAATATATCCGGCACCATCTGCTTCCCAGTAAATACTGTCTATATATCTAAGGGGTTCTGCCCAATTTGCTCTTTCAGGCCGGATCAAATGGTCAAATTTCGGTACCTTATGAGCATCTGATAACGGAACAAAACCTGAAAAAGCGATCATACGACCATCAGGTGACCAGGCCATTTTTCCCGCACCATGCTCTAATTTGGTAACGATATGTGTCTTTCGGTTTTTGATCTCCATTACCATAAGTGTGTTATTGGAGATAAAGGAAAGATATTTTCCATCAGGCGACCACCTTGGCTGAAAGCTTTCGGCGGGTAAAAGCTGTTCCTGCCTTTTGGTATTTACATTGATCAGCCAAATATGACGGGATAACCGGTCTGTCATCGCATCCGGCGTTATCCTGACGTAGACGGCGGAATTGCCATCGGGACTTATCTGCACATCTGCAGCCTTTTCCAGGGCAAAAAGGTCGGCAGGTTTTAAATGCTGTTTAGGGCTTTCCTGTCCGGACCCGGAAAGAAAATTCATCAGAAATGTGGAAAGCAACAATATTTTTTTCATGTTCCGGCTGTGTCTTTCTACTAATATCAATATCAGTGCTCCTTAAAAACTAAAATATCTCAAAGTCTTAACAATGGTTAAGACTTTGAGATATCAAAACCTGACTTTTTGAACTTTCATATTTATGGAATGGTTTAGGAAACACTCTGGCTATTCATGGGCGTAAACTTTGGCAAAATCGCGCGCAAAGTCTTCCAGTTTGACCTTTCCGAACGCCGGCTTGTGGCGGTCATAATCTTCTCTGGATCTGCCGTCAGCAACGGCCTTTCCCATATCAACCAGGTTACGGGCCACATCTTCCCCTAAGCCAGCACCGACCATGCCTTCGAATGCCTCTTTGTCTGTAAAAGTAGCCCACTTCAGGTCAGGCTTGCCGATCGCTTTTCCGATGATCGCTGCTATATCCGAGATTTTCCTTTCGTCGCTCACTACATAACGGACGCTTTTCCCGGTAAAGGCCAATTCAGAAAGTTCTTCAAAGGCTGCCTGTGCAATATCTTCTGGATGCGCCATGGTAGAATGACACCACCATAATTGTTGCCCAAAACCCCCAAGTGTTTGATCATGCTGATATTGCCGAACAGGTTGGTGTAGAAGGAACCCGGGCGGAGATGGACAACGTCAGCACTTAACTGGTTGTATAATCCTTCCACATGGTGGTATAGGCTTACCAGCCCTCCGCCGCTTTTTTAAATGAGCACCCATAGAGCTCAGGTTAACTATTTTTTTAACCCCTGCCCGAACGGCCGCTTCAATGGAACTTCGTCCCGCCGAATAAATAAATTGCTGCCAGTTGTCAGCATCCATTTTTGGCGGTATCATAGTATAAACGGCGTCAGCGCCTGCAAACGCTTTGCTTAGGAATTCTGTATCCAATATTGATCCTGTCAGCGTCTCAGCTCCAAGCGCTTCAATCTCAGCGATGTGTGATTCCCTGCTGGTGATGATCCTCACCTGGTGGCCGGCATCCAGGAGTTTTTGGGTCAGCGGCTTGCTGATATTACCGGTTGAGCCGGTAATCGTGTATTTCATAAAAATGGTTGTTTATGGCTTTGAATTATTATTAAAAATATAACTGTTGATCTTCCATTGGCCGGCCATATTTTCCAAAATAAAGATCTCCTTATTATTTACCGGCAAAACGGTACCGCTGGACTTGATTTTCGACGACCCGGTGGAATGGGTCCGTACTACGGCCAGCCTATCGTCTCCGCCGATATCGTCTATCTCATAGCTGACCTGAAGTTTAAATGCGGACAGCATGTTCTGGTATGCCGCAAGGATATTCAGGCCGCCTGTCACTGCCGGCGCACCCTGAGGCATCAGGACGCCATTTTCTGAAAACATGCCAGTCAGGGTATCATGGTCGGCATTGTTAATGGCTTCGGTGTAGGCAGCGATGAGTTTACTGATCTCTGCCGTTTGTTTATTTTCTGACATTTCTTTCGCTTTTTTATTAAAGCAAAATAACGATGCTCCCGGCAAACCTACCCTTGAACAAGTTTAAGAAATGAAATATCGATAGCTATTTACCGACGAGCTTGCGCCGGATCTTGCTCAGGAATTCAGGAGTGATGCCCAGGTATGACGCGATCTCGGTATTGGGCAGCCGGTTAGCCAGGGCCGGGCTGCTTTTCAGAAAAGATTCATAGCGCTGGTCTGCTGTAAAACTTATGTTTTGCAGCATCCTGGCCTGCAGGTCCTGGTATTTATTTTCAACGATCACCCGGAATATCCGGTCAAACTTTGGAAAATGATGAAAGAGATAAATTAATTCTTTCCGACCGATGGATAGCACGATAGACTTTTCCAACGCCTCAATGTTCAGCGGGCTTGGCTGACAGGAATGAAAACTTGAATTATCTGTGATCCAGTCGCCTTCAGCTGCAAATTGTATATTATGCCCCGCCCCGTCCGGATCAGTCGTATACATTTTCAGGAGACCGCTTTTTACAAAACAATAATGTTCACAAACCTCTCCGGCAGTTAGCAGCATGCCCTTTTTCCTGACCGTTTTTTCAATCACCCGCTCAGTAAGCGCATCCCGCTCGGTTTGCCTGAGCGGGATATAGCTGCTGAAATATTCGAAAAGTGATGTTGTGAACATAATACCCAAACTGACCTTAAAATACTGAACGTAAAGCTAAGGTATTTTCACCAGGTTGTGCAGCAGAATGGCCAAGATCGGAACGGGATATCAAAGCCCTCTTCATTTTTCAGAAAGTCTTAACCTATGTCATGACCCGACCTGACGCTTGTCAGTATTTTTGAGATCCGGAAATAAACTGCTTTCCTGGGGTGAGACCCTGTGAAGCGTCGTTATTATTTACCCCCGAATATTTTGGTATGAGCAAGCAAAAGATAACCGTATGCGGAGCAACCGGAAACCAGGGAGGCGCTGTGGTTACCGAACTGCTTATGCAGGAGAAATACGCCGTCACCGCACTGACGCGAGATCCCGGATCGGCAGCGGCCCGCAGCCTCGCTGTACGGGGTGCCCATATTGTTAAGGCAGACCTGCGGGATATGAATTCCCTTAAAGCTGCTTTTAACGGAGCAGATGGTATTTTCGGCTTGACACAACCCTGGAACTACGAGTTGGGCTGCTTCGATATTAATGCAGAGATCAGACAGGCTAAAAATATTATCTGGGCGGCAAAGGCTGCCGGTGTACCCGGTATCGTTTTCAGTACGATATTAAACCTGAGTGCTACGATTTCAAAAGTTCCCTGGATCGACTGCGACGAAGATCATCCGGATGTATCATGAAGTGGAACGTTTCATTCAGTTTTATTATTGAAAGCAGCGCCGATATGTCCGCTATTTTACCGGGTTTCCCTTAAACCGTGCGAACCAATCCAGAATGATATAAGTGTTTTGGATCAGCTGACCGGCTGATGAACTTAATGAGCTGTGGGTGGCTCCCGGGACAATGACCAGTTTTGTCGGGATATCTCTGAGCTGTAAGGCATGGTAGAATTGAAGCGATTCACTTACAGGTGTCCTACTGTCGTTCTCTCCGACCATTAAAAGTGTCGGGGTGGTAACCTGATCCGCAAGTGAAAGCGGTGAATGCTGCCAGTACGCCAGTGGGTCCTGCCATATATTTTTTTTGAAGATGTACCTGGAATTAGCCACATATTGGTCATTGCTCAACGCTTGTGACAAATAATTGATCACAGGCTTGACGGCCGCGGCCGCTTTAAAACGGCTGGTCTTACCGACTATCCACGCCGTTAACAGGCCTCCCGCAGATCCGCCTGTCACATATGATCTGCTGCTGTCAGCAAGGCCCGCATCAATCACTGCATCTGTAGCACTCATCACGTCCTCATAAGCAGGGCCGGTAATATTACCGTGGGACTGATCAGCAAATGTAAAACCGTACGATGTGGATCCACGGTAATTGACCTTCATGACGATGTACCCCGCTGACGCAAATAATTGGGCCTCTGAAGACCAGGCAGGCCCGTCATTCCCATGCGGTCCGCCATGCAATGAAACGATCAGCGGGTACCTGCGTCCGGAAACATGATCTGGTGGCAGCGTTAGCCAGGCTCCGACGTTTGCTCCGTCAAGTTTTGACTTGAATTTGAATTTCCGGACCTTGCCCGTCCGCACCTGGTCGATCAAACTGTCATTTAAGTGCGTCAGGGTTCTCATGTTCCCATTTTTAAGTCGCAGCATGATCTCTGCCGGACGATCACCATCGGTCCGGGAGACCGCGACCGATCCGTTCGCGGCAAATTTTGACAGCTCATTGATATGATCTGTAAGCACTTTAATGTGCCCGTTCAGATCCAGGGTGCTAAGGTTGGTGACTCCGTGGTCTTCGTAAACGATCTCGATCTGCTTACCATCAGCAGACCATTCTAAATAACCGATCTCGCGGTCAAGGTCTTTGCTGATCGATCTCAGGTCGCGGCCATCGGTCCCCAATAAGAAAAGTTCGCCTTTTTCGTAATCCTTCGATCGCTCACGGGTACCAAGAAACGCCAATGTCTTTCCATCCGGCGAAAGGGCCGGCTCCCTGACCGCGTAAGGGAATTCGGTCAGGCGTTTTACTGTCTTGTTCTCAATATTCACGCTGAACAAACTTTCTGTATAAAGACTGATTTCCCTTTCTTTTACCCGGCTGGAAATGAAATAGATCGTTTGCCCGTCTTTACTCCATAGTGGTTTGCCTCTTTCAGAATACTCTCCGAAAGTTATTTGCCGGGCTTCTCCTCCGGCTGCAGGAACGATGAAAATGTGTGTAACGCCAGGTGCGATCTCTCCTCCGGCATCACTGAAAAAATGTTTACGCTCATAGGTCTTCGGCATTGCCGGCCATTGAGCTCCTTTTGGCTTTTCGAACAGCGCGATGGTCGTATCCGGCCTATTCCTGATAAATTTTGTAAAGGCAATAAACTTTCCATCCGGCGACCAGCTGATGTCTTCGGCATTTTCCGCTAATGTTACGTTGGCCGCATCCGGTCGCTGTATTTTTGCAATTTTTAATACCGTCGTTCCCGACGTGGTTGACAGGTAAGCGATCTGTGAACCATCAGGTGACCAGCGCGGAGAAAACAGTTGTTCCTTTGACAATGGCTGATCATTACCGGTCGCTGTATTAATAATCCGGACCGTTGCGATACTACGATCAGTTATGCTGTCAGTTTGCAGACGTGTGTAAATCAAAGATCGCCCGTCAGGACTTAACTGCAGATCAGATGTACGGCGAATACGGAAAAGATCATGCCAGTTAAATGTCCGGGATTCACGTTCCGTAATATTCTTCTTTGTACTTACCGTGAGGTCCGGGGTTTGTTGCGCACTCGCTATGATATGCGATATAAACAGGATAAATAAGAGAAGAACTTTTATTTTATTGACCATTATGCTTTGTGCCATAATTTATTTTATGCTGTTCCAATACTTCATTATTATAAATAAACTAAAGTAGTGATCAGTTTTAAGCAATAGCTGTTCAATACTAAAGTCTTAACATAGGTTAATTAAAATTTGATCTTTCGCTCTGCAATTTTTTAAAAACCGGAAAGATAAGATGGCCTTGTCCGGCAGGTAACTCACTGCGCTTTTAACTACAACAAAAGGCGTTTTGGTCGCATTTCTGCTATTATTGAACCGCATTTTTGCTTGATAAAACAACAAAATGAAATTACATAAAAGCACCATACTCATAACTGGCGGCACAAGCGGGATCGGTTTAGAATTCGTCAAACAATTACTGCTGAAAGATGCGACCATTATCATCACAGGCCGCGACCTGAATAAATTAGAAGAGGTTAAAAAAAAATATCCGCAGGTCCATATTATAAAAAGTGATGTGGCAGCAAGCCATGAAATTGAGCATCTTCATGAGCAGGTCGTTCAGCAATTCCCTGCACTGAACATCCTGATCAACAACGCTGGGATCATGCGCAGTATCGATCTCCAGGATACCTCACGTGACATGGAGAATATCACCCGGGAAATAGGAACGAACCTTTCGGGCGCAATACATATGTTCCATCGATTTCTGCCGCACCTGAGGGCGCAGACATCTGCTGCCATCGTAAACGTTTCCTCCGGCCTGGCCTTTATTCCCTTTCCGCCATCACCAATTTACAGCGCGGCGAAAGCCGGGCTACATGCCTATACCCGTGTTCTGAGGCTGCAGCTTAAAAATACAAGCATAAAAGTGTTTGAGCTGGCACCGCCTCAGACCGAAACACCCTTATTGAATGAATTTTCGGACCTTGATCCGGATGGCTCCGGGCCGGTCATGAAAGTGGAAAAATTAGTGAGTGAGGCCATTAAAGGAATTTTAAAGGATAACTTTGAGATAAAACCCGGTATGTCAAAAAATATTGAAACTGATCAGCCGGATCGCACCGGATTTCTTTTTGGACTTTTTTGACCGTACCATTGAAAAGGGGAAATTAAAAAAGAAAGCCAAGCTTAAAAACAACAGCTAACATGACGCCTGTACGTATAAAGACGATCAGTGAATTTCTGAAGTGGAGGGGCTTGCCGAAACCTGCTCATCCGCTGATCACGCTCGTTGATTACGCGGATATCAAATTTTTGCCCGCAGATAACGCCAATGTAAGCGCTGTATTTGATTTTTATTCGATCGCTATTAAAAGAGATGCCGTTGGTAAGTTGTTCTACGGGCACGAGGAATACGACTTTGACGAAGGCGTGATGTTCTTTACCGCGCCAAACCAGGTTTTGAGATTGACTGAAGAACAAATTTCAGCAGACCGGTCAGGGTGGATCTTATTTGTTCACCCGGATTTTTTTTGGAACACCAGCCTTGCGGTATCGATGAAAAAATACAAATATTTTGGTTATTCCATTAACGAAGCACTTTTTCTGTCGGAGAAAGAGGAAAAGAAGATCAATACGATCATTCAGAACATCAGGGAAGAGTATGACGGCAATATTGACAATTTCAGCAAGGAGATCATTATCTCCCAGCTGGAAACTCTGCTGAACTATGCGGAAAGATTTTATAACCGGCAGTTCATTACACGGGAAAGATCGGCACACCAGATCCTTGTGTAAGTCCCGTTGTAGACGGGAACCCGAATAACTCGGCATAACGCTAGCTGCAAGACGGATGATAGGAACCGTACACGCTGCGTAAAGACAATACAATTCGGCGTAACGCCGACCAGCACCCTGGGCCAGTCAGCCACTTTTGCCAGGATCTTATCAAATACCAGCACCAGTTCTGCGGAGCTTCCCTTGAACAAACTGTCCAGGCTGACCCGCACGCAATAATGCCGGTATTCCGCCCAGGGTAATTCGCGTTCACATTTGGGACAGGTCCCACTCATGATCTTAAAATATTTCTTTCTTCTGATTCGTCTAGTGGTAATGAAACCGCGTAAAAGAAGTTTTCTTATGCACAGCAGACCGAACGCTTGCGAAATTACAACACTATTTTGATGCACGCTATTACAAAAGAATTATCGTAATTTTGTTGTTTTTAATGAATGTAAACGATGATGCAGGAAGAGCGCACTAAGACAAGATACAGTGACAGTGAATTAAAGGAGTTCCGGGAACTGATCCTGGACAAGATCCGCATAGCCCGGGAAGAACTATTGGACCTGGTAGGCAGCTTAAGTTTATCCAATGCCAACGGCGACGAAGAGGTGATTGCCGGCAAGGCGCTGGAGGATGGCTCGGCCGCTTATGAAAAAGAGCAGATCAACCAGCTCGCAGGCCGGCAGAAAAAGTTCGTCGAGCAGCTGGAAGCTGCGCTGGTCCGGATCGAGAATAAAACGTATGGGATCTGTCGTACGAGCGGCAAGCTGATCCCCAAGGAGCGGCTGCGGGCGGTGCCGCATACTACACAAAGCATGGAAGCGAAATTAAAGCAGTCCTGACCAATCTGGAGCTGTTGCCGGAGAGTCAAGGTTTAAAGTTCCGGATGCAGACCACTGTCTGCATTGGAGTGATCATTCGCCGTATAGCCCACCACCATGTGGATTTTTTCATCCAGCTCCAGCACCGCTTTTTCCATCAACTCCAGTTCCTCTATACCGGATACCCGCTCATCGCTTTTCATAAGATTCATTAAGCCCATAATGGAAGCTACCGGCCTGCGCAATTCATGCGACTGGATGAAAGCGATCTCGCGAAGCGATTCGTTTTGAGCAGTAACAGTTTGTTCATGTTCTACTCTTGCCGTTACATCTGTCGAATTTACGGAAACCCCAATAACCTCTCCATCAGGATTAAAGGCCGGCTCATATTTGATCAGCCACCAGATCTGCCGGTCGCCATAATTGATTTTCCTTTCCTCGAACGCAGCGGTGCCTTTCAACGCCTTCTGGTAATTCTTATAAAAATCATCTTTGAATTTCGGATTGAGGTATTCGGTCATCTCGTTACCCCTAACCAAGGTTCTGTTATAAGCGGCAGCAACGATTCTTTCTATCGCTTTGTTAAAGGCCAGTACTTCGAAATCTTTTCCCAACAACAAATGGCAGTCGATCGAACTTTCAAAAAAGGAACGTAGCTCGATCTCCGAACGTTTGGCGGCGATGAACTGGTCCTTCAGGATCTTGATGCTGCTGTCAAATTCCAGCAATTGGATCACCTGTTTGGACAAAGCGGCCAGCATTTGTTGCTGGAGATCGTTCAGTTCCTTAGGCTGCTGGTCGATCACGCACAGGCTGCCCAGGTTCAACCCGTCCTGTGTGGTCAGCGGCGAGCCGGCATAAAAACGAATATTCGGATCACCGGTTACTAGCGGATTACCCGCAAAGCGCTCATCAAGATGCGCGTCCGGCACCATCATCACCTGGTATTGTTCGATCACATGGGTACAAAAAGCATCTTCCCGTGAAGTCGTATCCGGCCTGAAGCCCACTTTGAATTTAATAAATTGCGAGTCCGCATCGATCAGCGTGATCAATGCCGTAGGCGTGCCGCAGATCCTGGCGGCCAGCTCCACAATTTCCTGCAGTTCTTTATCTTTGCTGATCTCCAGTTTCAAAAAGCGGTTCACTGCTGCCAGCCGTTCGAGTTCTCTTAAGGGCATAATTAATTTGGGATGATCTACGGATAAATATAGTTAAAAGTTCTATTACCTGAGCGTCTAGCCAGCTGGTATTATACTAACAGGATTTGCTGACTTTAACGATCAAATTCATTGTACTATTAAATCAGCGGTTGAGTAATTAACTCTACAGAATTCGTTCCAGCCAACCAGTTTAAGCCTTTCAAAACATTGGAATGATACTTGCCCTTTTGAATTAAATTAGTTTACATGACTGAATATGCCCGTTTGCTCCAGGCACTCTATAACGAATTAACTGTAAAGGGTTTTGATGCCAATCCGCAGTGTTATATTCAATGTGTTAACGAAAACCTGCAAGAGTTACACCGCCTGATCGGGTGGCGTCAGGCATCTCGTTTTCAACTGGCGGTATATGCAGAAGCAGGTTATTGGCTTTACCGTATCAAAGAACTTGCAGAAAAATTGAAACTCCAGTAGCAAAAATTACAACTTTCAAAGTTACACGGTAATAAAGGAAGCATAAGTCAACTTTGAAATCAATGCATATACTGGGAAAGAATATAGTTATTCCGGCCCCTGCTGCTTTAAGTACTCGACGATTTTAATCCTTAAAGCTACGGTTTTGTACCAAAAGCAGGTGTACTTTACTAGACTGATTCCGCTTGAAGGAAGGTTCGTACTGAATATATCCGTAGTCATTCAGTTCTTTAACAGTTTTATGATAAGTCGCTGGCGCTGAAATTTTAGCAATTCGCATAATCTCGTAACTGTAAGCGCAAAGCGGATTCTGGCACCCATACAGTTGCCAATAGTGGAGTAATGCGGCATAAATACCAATATGGGTGATACTTATGCGCGCATCGTTTTCAATGGCTGCGAAAAAATCCGATAACGGCTTAATCCTTTCCATGCTTGACAAGACTGGTCATTTCAGGATACCCGAACCCGCTGCTTAGCCTTTTCAGCTTTACTAGGTTTGGTATCTTCGGCAGTTGTTTGCTTTTCAGCTTTTTTGTTGTCCTGCCGGAGCGTGCCGGTCTCTGCCTGTGCCACATTTTCACCCAGTGCCTGTTTCTGGCTTTGCACCGGCTTTACCTCCATACGGACCATGTTCGCATCATAAAAATCAAAGGTCTTGTTGAGCGGATTAGCCGCAATGGACACTTTAACCTCCTGACCATCCTGAACGACTGTCGCTTTTTGCACATTGCCTTTTTCAAGCGAGGCGGTAAGCCTGGCCTTATCATAAGCATCTTCCAGTTCTTTCACCGGGAATTTTTCCAGCGTTTTTTCGTGGTCCCAAAACACTTTACGGGTCAGGAAATTTCCCTGTGCGTCACTTTCCTTAAAGTTGACCACCGCCCAGGATTTGTAAGTCTCGTCCGTTGGCTTAAACCGGGCGTGCTCTCCTTCACCTACTTTTTCCAGTTTGTTAAATTCTTTAAACACCGCCCGGCCATTCAGCAGATTATACCGTTCTTTCAATGTGATGTTATTCTCTTTGCCAATAAAAAAGGTCTGCTTCAGGGTTTCTTCCGATTGGGCCTGTTTCATAGCCATTTCATAGCTGTTGAAGAAATACAACTCGCCGGTCTTGGATTTCTCAAAATTCAGTGTGGAATTCACTTCATCATTCCCGAATTTAGTGGAATGTGACAACGTAAACTCTTTAGGTTGCTGTGCCATTTTGGATTTTAGTTCGTCGTCGAAACCTTCACCAAAGCCGGTGTACTTTACCTGGTTTTTCAGGTAATCATAATTTTTCATGTTGATTTCCATGTTGATCGATTTTAAGTGGATATTTAATTTTCCTTTAGCTGTGTCAAGGCCGGCAAGTTATTGCCGGAGTGCCTTTGATTTTGTATTGTCCCTCAGCAGGAGCAGATGCCCGTCACTCAGTTTGGCTTTGATGCGCTTAACTTTCTTATTAAAAAGACCCTTTGCCGCGTTGACCCCTGCACCGGCCAGTTGTGCGCTGAATGATGGATCAAGGCTCATGAACTCCATGCTTTGAACGCCGTTAGCAGCGCCGCTCCTCACCGCATCGTCCGTAATTGCTTCAGGCACCGAAATGCCTTCGAGGCCATCCGTCATGTCAAATACGGTAAGGTCAGCCGGTAAGATCATATTACCGATCCGGATCAACTTGATGGTCAATGCCAGTCGTTGGTTGTACAGACGCCCAGTCCCGTAAAGCAACTGTCCTTTTGGGATCAGCTGCCCGTTAATGGTGACGGTATCCAGCAATTTCAGTCGAACAACGGTTCCTTCTGTTATTTTTTGCTTGCCGTCAACCACTGCCGGAATTGCTTTGAACCGGAAATTTTCAATCGATGCTGCGTTAGAGTCAGCTTTTTGCATAACGCGTTCCGGGTGCTGAATATCCAGGATCCGTTCCAGCAGGCTATTCATCTGTTTGAGTTCGGGATCTTCCCGGTTTGTTGCATAGCCGGCATAGATCTGTTCCGCAGGCGAGGCTTTAGGATAGGCAGTGGTGACTGGTTCCGGCCGGGTAGTTGGCTGGTCGATCGTTGCCTGCAGCCTGGCCAGTTTACGGTTTAGCGCTGTTTCGACTGCCTGTGTGCCCTGACTTGTGACCGTAGTAGATCGCTCGTTTATCAGCCCCTGTCCGCCAATGTCCGGAACGGCTGAATTAACTGCCATCGAGTCAGTTGCTAAATGCTCTTTGTAATAAGGATCAGCTTTCATCAGCTGCCGGAGTTTAGCCGAATCGGATGCAGCGCGGTCATAATAGCCCATCTTATTTAGTGCAGAATCTTCCTTTAATTTCGCATCAGGTACTTTGGTGTTCAGGCCCTGGGGCTTTGATATTCCGGCCTGCACAGCTTCAGCCTTCCCGCCGCCCCCTACCCAGAACAATAAGGTAATAAAGGGCAGCATGGCGATGGGCAGCACCAGCAAAAGCTTTCGCCGGCGCATTTCTTTTTCAGAGATTGTTGTTGATTTCATATCATGATTTGTTTGTTGCTTATTGGAATTCTATTAATGATTGTCCACTTTCAGGTCCTTGTTCTCGATGGTATGCCATCGCTGGATCAGAAAGCCATGAGGGTTGTTGTCACTCCTCGAAATGCTTCTTAATTCTCCTTCTGTGATCAGGCTGCGGCTTACCGTGCTGCTCGTCCGGACAATATTTTGTACCCCATAGCACCGGAAATGGTAGGGGTAGCTGCGCAGGTCAACGGCAACACTATCAATCTTCAGTTCCTGGCTGACGTTACCAGCGATCATATTGGCGAAATACCCATTCTCCCGAAGGTTGTCATATTCATCTTTGGCAGAAGCGTCAGCCAGGTAGAGGGCCTTGGCAAGATTAGTCTGTATAACCTTTTCGTCCGGCGCAAGCGTAAAAAATAGTTCGTGAAAGGTCCTAATATGGTCACGCGCCTCTACCGCAAGGTTATCCTGCCGGTCTGTTGCGATGGCCTCCAGCACTTTGCCGTTGTAGAGTACATATAAGCGGCTTTGAATAGTTTTAACCAATGACTTATTCTGGTATTCGATATAGCCGATCGCTAAAAAGCAGCCTATGGTAATAATGATCGTAAATCCCCGCACATGCTGGAATGCGGTCTCGATGTTTTTGAATTTCTGAAACATGGTGTGCCTCCTTATTTTATTTGGTATCTATCCGTTATTTGAATTGAGGTTAAGTGCCTTTCCCCGTTAACTTGTCCTTAGAAACCGTGTTGTTGTCTGCGGCTGATGGCGGTGTTGCCGGAGGAGTTTGCGGGTTTTGAGCATTACTGTTGAAAAAGCCCTGCGATAGTGCACCGGAAACATAGTTCATTGCCATTGAACCTAATGCAGAGGTCTTTGCTGACAGCGCATGCCCGCCAACGTTCATGACATAATTGGCAATACTCGGCACGGTAAAGTAACCCACGATCCCGATCAGCAGAAAAATGAGATAAGCAGTATTACTGTTGCCGATCTCGTTGCCCGGAAGGTTGCCCGAATCTGCTGCCTGGATCATATTCGCCTGTATCCGGGCGATGATGGCACCGAATATATTGGCAATGGGCAGCCACATAAAGACGTTGACATAGCGGGCCAGCCACTGTTTCAACGTATGCTGAAAACCATCAAATACGCTCAGTCCAAAACAAAGCGGACCGAGTATAGCCAGCACGATTAATTTGAACGTTCGGATGGTATCCAGGCACAGGGCAGCGGCCTGAAACAATACATTCAGCACTTCTGCGATAAACTTTCTTGCCCAGTTCTTAATGCTCCAGCCGGAGAAAGCATCAGCGATTGGATTGGAACTACCTTTGCCTGCACCGTCTGAATCCGGATGACTGTACTGATACCATTTGTCTGGGTCGCCGGTTGCAGGTACCGGTTCCTGGCTTTCCGCATTCTCCGAGGCATGGTCTTCCAGCACCCTGGCAATTGCATGGTTCGAGGTGTCTACCATATGTTCAGTTGCGCTGACAACAGGTTGTAAAACCCCATTGATCAGGGAAAGCACCATTGGAAAGAATACAATGCAGAATCCCATAGCGAACGGACGCAGCAGCGGATAGAGGTCAATGGGTTCGGCTGAAGCAATATGTTTCCAAACCCGGGCACCGATGTACCACAACGCCGCAAAACCTGCAATACCCCGGGACACCCCGATCATACCGCTGCATAGCGGCATCATCTCGTCATAGAGCTTACGAAGTATACCATGCAGGCTATGCAGATCATCCGCAACCCCTTCGGCATGAGAAAATAAAGGCAAAAACGTGGCTACAACCGCCAGAAAGGCGGCCTTGAGTATTTGATTTTTCATAGCTGTTATTTAATACCGTAAAGGTTTTTGAGCGCGTTCCGCTCGTTCGTGTTAAATGACTTTTGGAGCGTAAATTTTGAAGCCTGATCGTTGAACCGCCGCAAAAAGCTCAGCTGGCTAAGGCTTTCGAAGTATAGCTGATCGATTGCCGCCAGTCTTTCGGCATCACTCATCCGCAGTTTGCTGTCCGTCATGACCAACGCTAAATCATCGAGATTCTTAAGACTTGCCTGAGAAAGTTGATCATACACCTCAACTATATAAGCGGATACCTGCGGACTGAAATGCGGGTCTTGAAGAAATTTACGGGAGGCGGCCTTGTACTCTTTAAGCAGGCTGGCTTGATTGGTGATAATATCCGCCGCCCTTGGGTATTTCCGCACCGCAGGACTCACAGCCAGCAGGCCGTTCAGGAATGTTTCGTGTAAGCTGAAATTACCTTTCGAAATATCTTTAACCATACCATATCCCTGGCTCAGCACATCAAATCCGTGATACATTTGATTGAGATTGCCTTTCAAACTAGCTAGCTTTTCATAATCCAGCGTGAGTTGTTTAATACAGTCGGCCACCGATTGTGCCCGTCCGGAGGAAGGGACTGACGTCCATGCCAGTAATGCAATCGTATATAAAATTGCTTTTTTCATTAGGATAGTGATTAATGAATGCCATATAACTTTTTAATTGCTGACTTTTCTTGGCTGCCTTGCTTCCGGCTCATGGCTAGCTTTCGGCATTTCCCGGTGAAATAGCCGGCAAATGCGTTTTTATCTTTCATCCCGGCATAAAGTTGGTCCAGCATGGCCATGCGCTGCTGGTCTGTTAGCTGTAACTTGTCTTTGGTCAGCAGTTCGGTCAATTCGTTAAGGTCCCGCTGGCTTTCTGCAAGCAGATGATTATAAACGCGGCTGAGATAAGTCATTTCCTCCCTGCTTAACTGTTGTTCTTTGTGCTGCCAGTCCAATTCCCGTTTAAATGTACCTGCCATCCGGTTCTGCAGGTCATAGATTTCTTTTACCTTCGGATTCTTCGCTACTGCCGGATTAACCTGTTCAAAGGAGTTGAAGTAATCAGCATGGAGTTCAAAAGACTGGTCTTTTAGGGCATGAACCGTCGTTAAGCCGCTATCCTTGACATTATACCCGCTTGTGAGCAGGGAATGTTGAATATACAATTGCGCAATCTGCTCTTTTAAGAGCTTTTCTTTCTTCTCCTGCTGGCTGAAAATGCCACCGAGGAATTGTGCTTTGGCCTGCGCAAACGTCAGGCTGATGAAAAGAAATAATAAGGTGTGATTTTTCATAGCTACTCCTTTCGTTTAAAGAATCGATTTAAAGGCCGTATAAGTTCCGGACACCCTGCCTGTCCTGCTCACTGGCCGACCTGGCCAGGCTAAGCATTTTGTTTTGCTGGTTGAACTGGCGCAGGTGATCCAGGTTAGTCTGCATAGTTCCGGAGGCCTGATGAATGCGCTGCATTCGTTCCGCATCGGTCATTTGTGTGCGGAACGAGGAGACCGCCAGCGTCAGATCATCGAGGTTGCGCAAGCTTTCTTCCAGAATTCCGCTGTAGATATTGTCCATGTACTGCAGTTCTTCCGTCCGGAAATGACGGTCCCTGCGAAACAGGGCATAAGCCGTCCGGTATTCGTCAAGCAGTTGCTTTTGACGCCGAATGATCGCTTTGACTTCCCGGTAACCTGCTATAATTCCCTTGACGGTATTGAGTTCCTGATAATAGCCCTGATACAGCTCTTTCTCTTTGTTCAGCCAGCCGGAAATATCGTTCAGGCTGCCCATGGATAGTTTGTTTTCCAGTTGCTGCTGGAGGTTTTGAACCTTCAGGGTTTGATTCTGTAATTCCTGAACCTTCAGGTCCAGGGCGATGATGACTTTCTTGATTATACCGGTAACCAGTCCTACACCCGGAATCTGGGCATCGGATCGCTGTGGTTGCAGTCCCAATATCAGAATCAGACCTGCTGTCGATAGTGCTTTCTTCATATGCTTTCGTTGGTTTGTTTGTAAAAGGTGACCACTTCATCAGGGGTATCCAGCCATTCTTCGAGGTAAAGCGCTTGATTAGGCGGATCGAAGATTAGGAGGCGGTGACTGCCAATGGCTATCAGGTGCCCGTTGCATTGCCAGCCGTAAGTGGCCAGCCAGCTTTGTTCATGGGAATACTGGCCATCTTTGTAGAACACCTGCGTTACTTTGTACAAGTGCCCTAGTGGAGCAATTGAAATCTTGATGATAAGGCCAGCATTTGGCCCATATTCATTGCAAACGGTAAAGTATTCCGCCTGCATTGCCTTCAGGCTGACGGCATGCCGTGAAAGATAACCTTTTACGAGGCGTAACAGCTGCCAGGTCCGGCTGATCAAATTTTGCTTTTCCATATCGCTATTTTTGATGTTTGACCTGTTCGACCATAGCTTCAATGCCCTTTTGTATGCTGCCATGAAGGGCTGCCAGTTCCATGACCTTCACCCGTTCCTTACCCTCCGTGGTGTAGGCATAGTATTCTTCCGGGCATAGCTCATTCTTATACACTTTCATGACCTGACCGCCGATATCGATGAAGATCTCCCGATGGTCCTTGTTGACCGACAGTAAAATCGTTTTGCCCTTCTCCGACATGCCCAGCACATCCTGCAACTTTTCGATCTTCCCTTGGAATTTGCGCATATCCATGAGGATCTTGATATCTGCGTTGTTGATGATGGCATCCTTAATGATCGGTGAACTAATCAAGTCGTCCAGTTCCTGGGTAATGACGATCGGGATGCCATTGAATTTCCGGATGGTTTTGAAGGCATATTTCAGAAATTCGGCCATGCCGGATTTGGCGATCGCTTTCCAGGCTTCGTCAATGGTCAGTACTTTACGGATCCCCTTCAGCTTGCGCATCTTGCTGATGAAGAGTTCCATGATAATCAGGGTCACCACCGGAAAGAGGATCGGGTGATCCTTGATATTGTCGAGTTCTATGACGATGAAAGGCTGATCCAGCAGATCGAGATTTTCTCGGCCGTTCAGCAGGTAATCAAATTCCCCGCCCGCATAGTAAGGCCGCAGCACATACAGGAAGTTATCGATATCAAAGTCGCGGTCCTTGACGCGCTGCACTTTCAGTATTTCTACATAATGCGTTTCCAGGTATTCATAAAAGGTATTGAAACAGGGGAAGATGTCTTTGTTTTGTCCTATTTGTTGGTAAAATCCCTGGATGGCATTCGACAAAGCCACATACTCCGACCGGTTGAAGCCGTCGTTCTCCTGTTTCCAGAGGGAAACCAACAGCGCTTTCAGGCTTTCTTTTTTTTCCGTATCGAGTAGCTCACCATCTTTGATAAAGAAAGGGTTAAACCGGATCGGCTTTTCTTCCGTGTAGGTAAAGTAGTAGCCGCCGACCAGCTCGCACAAGCCAAGGTAGCTGCCGCCTATATCTACAGTAACACAGTGAGCACCCTGATCAAAAAGTGAGCGCAGCATATGGTTTACGGTCATGCTCTTGCCGCCGCCTGAAGTTCCGCATACCAGCACCCCCATATTGGACGCTATACCTGCTGCCCGCGGGGCGTCAAAGAGATCGACAAATACCGGTTTGCCGGAAAGACGGTCGCTGAAGCGGATGCCCGCCTCCGGTGGCGCACTTCGGTAATTACCTTCCTGATTTAGAAAACAGCAGGCCTGCTCAGCGAATGTATCGAACGTGTCGTTGGCGGGTAGATCCGCCGCATTGCCGGGTATCCCTGCCCACCAGAGTTGTGGCGCGCCGGCTGTCTCAGGTTTAGCCGCAGCATCCATTCCGGCCAGCGCAGAAGCCACCTGGTTTTTCATCACCTTCAGTTCTTCCGTATTATCAGACCAGACCATGACATTGAAATGCGCCTTGACCGGCAGGCGCTGCCTGCTGAGCGCCTCGTTCAAAAAGTCATTCGTGGCGTCCCGGGAGATCGCGTTTTCCCGGGAATAGGCAGACAGCGATTGCAGACGGAGTCTTTTTTTCTCCATTTGCTTCAGGGTTTGCTGGGCATCACCGATCACAATGAACTGGTTATAGATATGACTGCAGGGGAGCAACAAGCCCAAGCTGGCTGCAAAACTGAGCGGAAACCGGGTCTTGTCTGTAGAATAGCGGTCATAGGTAACTCTGGAACCACAAAGCGATGGCAAATCCAGGGCATCACCCAGTGTGTAGATGGCTACCTGCTGATCGCCGATCCGGATATCATCGCCAAAGGTGATGTCTTTGTAAGTGATTTCTTCAGGCTGTGATGTTAGGTAACAATACCGCTCGATGAGGCCTGCTTTACGCGGCTGACTTTCCAGATCAGCGGTTTTGACCTGGTCTAAACGCACCAGGTGGCTGTCTTCCAGTAATCTTTTAAACTGGCCTGCCAGGCCCAGGAAATCATGCAGTGCCGATGGGTTCAATGTATCCACCGGAACCAGTGAGGATCGGATCAGGTTGGAGAATACTGAATTACTGGCTTTGCGCCCGGCCGGCTTTTTGGTTAGCAGGATATAGCACTCATGATTCAGAAATGGCCGCCCTTCGAAATGCCGTTCACTGCTGGCATGCAGAAAACTGCCGGTATTAGCCGCATTTCCTTTGTAGTTGCTTGCGGTGAACCAGTCCTGTTTATGTAATACCGTTCCGTTTGGCAGTACTTTTACCGCTTTAACCCAGGCCTGGTGCAGATTTTCGTATTCCTCGTCCGACAAAGTAAAGACCTCGGGCAAGCTGACTTTGAACACGATAGTGAAGTCGCCCTGCTTCGACAGAATACAATCCTGTTCTATGCCCAGTATCGGTAATATATTTTTTAATTCCTTTTCCATCTCGCTTATCTTTTTCAGTTCTTAAAACTGTGGCCGGTGCCTGACCTTCGTGCGCTGTTTAATATCATTGTGTTCTTGTTGCAATTGTTCGCGGTTGCGCCGGATCATTGCCGGGACATTCGTTTCACTGAGTGGAATAATTTCCGCTTTCAAGCCGCTTTGAATAGGATATCGCCGGAGAAATTCCTTTTCATCGATCCCATATTGCCTGGCAACGCTGACCGGATCCAGCCCAATTTCATTAGGAAACCGAATCATAATTACCCCGTCCGGAAACTCAGTTAACTTTGGGTCTATCGCTACAACCTGCCTTAGAAACGGGTTGTAGGCTGCTTCATATTGATCACCATTTTGCGACAGGTTAAATGACCGGAGGCTGATCTTAATAAAAGGGTCTTGCACAAGCCGGAACTCCCGTAAACGCAGGTCGAGGGTGAAAAGCTCATTGGCAATCTCAATCTTAGGCAGCTGTCCCGATAACCTTTCCTGCAGCAGTTCAGCATTGACGATCACATCAAAGTCAGCCTTTCCTGCCAGCTGTTCTGCCGGTATGCCAAATTTTTCCGACATCCCTTCCGGATCCAAAGCGGTCATCTGCGGGACATCTATGACCATTACACGGTTTTGGTCAGTTAGGTGGTCGGCCGCATGGCGCGCATCAGGGTCATAAAGCAGCCGGTAGAAGCTGCCATGGTCCTGCATCTGGTTAATGAAAGAGATCTCATTATCCAGGTCGTTCGTCTGACGCAGAACCTGACGGTCGATATCGACAAGAAAACTGGTTCCTTCGATCACATAGATCGGTGCCTCCCTGAACGGTTTCATATCCCACCCTCCGTACTGGAAAGATGCTGAAATGATCTCCGGCTGTAGGACTTCAGTACTTTAGGTACTCGTTTTTTCGCAATGGCCTTCATCAGACCGTATTCGCCGTACCGGTGACTCAGCGAGAATATCTTGATGCTGATAAAAACGCCGCTGCCGCCAACCACGGCCAGGCAGATGATCGTGCCGGCGCCGGCGATATACAGGACTGCGAACAAAACCAGCAGCAGGAGAACCATACCGCCGAAGTACCAGATGTATTGCGCGCGCAAGCCCTGAAATTCGATGCTTTTGTTAATTCCTTTGTTGATCTGATAAATGCTGTTGTTCATCATTTTGAAAATTGAGGGTCTCCGGTCCTGCAAACAGTTTAAGGCACCCTTCCAGGCTTAACATTTGTAGTACAGTTCTATCGTTCGAAGTATTCGGTTATCATCGCGGTTATAGCCGAGCGGAGTTCGCGCCCATCTTCACCTTCTTCTCCAAATGCGAAGACTTCAAAAATGGGTTCACATGCGCCGATCAGGCTGATGATCTCATAAGTCAGAATGCCGCTGGCCGCCATGCGCTCGAACTCGCTTTTGAATTCTTCTTCCAGCAGGGCCCTAATGTATTCATACCGTGATGGCCGCAAGTCCCTCGTCAGTTCCTCCATGCACAGGGCTTCGATCACATACTCCGGGCGGTTTTCCGCCTGCAGCTCTTCACAGATTTCCATTACGGAATCGACCTTATGCCGGAGGTAATGGGTAAGCCGATGCTCTTCTTGCAGGGCAATCAGCAGATCCAGGTGATTATCCATCAGGAAATGGTGCAGCTTGTTAATTAAATGCTCTTTCATGGCTATATCCCGAAAAATGATTTAATAATGGTAGCGACCACCACCAGGAAGATGCAGGAGCCAAACCATGCTGCTGCCACTTTACTGGTATCCTGGTCGCCACCGTTCCATTTCTGGTAAACCTTGACCGCGCCGATCAGGCCGACGATCGCACCAATGCCGTACATTAGGTTGGTGCCCGATTCGAAATAGCTTCGGACTTGTGTATTGGCCTCGTCAATACCTGCGTTTCCATCCTGGCTTCTGGCAACCATTGACACCATGAGCAGCATGACTAGCGCGCTGCCTGTTCTAAGAAATCTTTTTTTAAATTTTTCACTCCACTTTTTCATCTTCACTTATCTTTTGGTTAAAAATTCTGGCATTAGTTTTCCAATCCTGCCTCCGCTTGATGCGCAGTGGGTCAGAGGCAGGCTATTAGCGATATCCTTTAGTTTAGAAGGTCACGGCTGACTAGCAGTACATAGCATTATTGTTATGGCTTCCCCGGTGCCCGGGACCGCAGTATGCGGACGCCGGGCGGGGAGCTGAGGTGCCGGCTAATCACTCCACCACTCATCTACTTCATCTTCAGTCAGCGCGGCCACCCCGGTTCTTTCACACTCCGATACTACCAGTTCGTTGATAGCCGGACGGTACGGTGAGATCTTTAAAGAAGTATATTTGCTAAATAGCTCACTGAGCCGGATAATCAGCGACTCGGGGCTGTAGGCTTTGTTGGCGGCGGCATTGATCAGGCTTTTCGCCTCGGCGATCAGGTCATCAGTTTCCCGGATATCGGCATCAGGATAGTTATCCTGTACATACTGGTCAGAAATTTCCGGTTCTGCCTGGAGGGGTGCCGTCTCTTCAAACCCGGGCTGTTCCGGCTCATCCTGGGATGGTTTAGGATTTTGTTGTTCGAAGAATTTTCTGACATCGTCGCTGTAAAAGCGTATACCGATGAAGATGTAGTAAATGACCAGCAGGAGCGCAACAGCTTCGAAGTAACTGGTCCAGGAAAGGTGATTTAACATGATTATGTGCGTTTAAAGTTTTCTGTAGCTTCTTTTAGATCATCGCCGGTATGTTGGCGCTGATTTCTATTACAAAAAAACTTTGAAACGCTGGGGTGTACAAGTCCAACTAGAATGTTGTATCCATTTGTATCCTATTAATCTGTTTATTTTCAGTAGGTTATAATAACATTTATTAACTTATACCGGCAGGTGAAATTGTGCCAAGTTACGCTACAATATAAAAAGAAAATAAGGGATGAGGTGACACTCCGGTGCCTAGATTTTTGGGTTCATTTATTTGCATTATAGTGCTGTGACATTCCTGTCTTAAGTAATTTGAAATGTGCCGTATTCTTTCAGAGTAGATCATTAAGGATTATTCTTCATGCTGCCCTAAGAAAAAAATAAAATTTCTATAGATCCCAAAAGTCAATTTCTAATCCGGAAAACCATAAAAACAGTTTGCTGTTGTTTTTGGTAGAGCTATGGAAAGTAACGTATCAACAACGGATTTTGAAAATAAATTTAGTGAATGCAAGGCGGGCTTTGATGCGATCTTTCAGCTAACAACAGCCGCGAGCAAGATCATTGACAGCAACCTGAAGATCCTGAAGGTGAACCGGGCCTTAACGGAATTACTCGGCTATAGCGATAATGAGCTGGTCGGAACCCGGATCATGGATTATGCTTGTGAGGAAGATAAGCAGCACTGGCACGAACTGCAGGATGCTATGTGGCACCAGGGTAAACCGAATTTCCAGCTGGACGCCTGCATCAAAAAAAAGGATGGCAGCCTGGCTTGGGTGCATGTCACCACGATCGTTTTCAAAGAAGATGATATACCGTATGCTTATACCATACTGGACGACTTTACCGACTGGAAAAAACTGCAGGAGAGCGAACAGCGCTTGAGTATGGCGTTGAAATATTCCAACTTGGCGGTATGGGAGTTGGACCTGACCGACCGTTCCATTAGCCGTTCAGACGGTTTCGACCAGTTGTTCGGCGAGCCCGTGACAGAAAAGGGCTGGGACGAAGAGAACTTTCTGGCCATGTTCCTACCGGAAGACCGCCTAAAGCTTAAAGAAATGCTGGACATGATCAGCCCTGAACGTCAGCTGGATTTCCAAGGCTGTATCCGCACTGCGTCAGGAACGATCAAGTGGATCAATCTGCAGGGGCGGGCCGAACGAACACCGGATGGAAAAGTAAGGATACTCGGAACGCTGTATGATATTACTCGTGATAAGCTGGCGGAAAAGGAAAAAGAGGACTTCATTACTATTGCCAGCCATGAGTTGAAAACTCCGCTCACCTCCTTGAAAGGCTCACTGCAGTTACTGGAAAAGATGAAAGACGCGCCGACGCCTAAAATGCCGGCGCTGCTTGAGCAGGCCAGTAAAGGCATGGACCGGGTGACCGTATTGGTCGATGATCTGCTGAATGCCAGTCGGATGAGTGAGGGCCAGCAGCTGCACCTCCGGAAAACGCGGTTCAATCTTTCAACAGCTATCGACGAGTGCTGCCTCCACATCGCCGCCGCCGGAACACATCATATCCTGACCGAAGGCATACAAGACTTAGAAGTCGAGGCGGACGCCGAACGTATTCAGCGGGTGATCGCCAACTTTGTAAACAATGCGGTCAGGTATGCCTCACGATCCAAAGATATTGTCATACGAATAGAGCAGGAACCGGAACAAGTCAGAGTTTCAGTTATAGATAGCGGTCCCGGCATCGCGGCGGACAAGATCCCGCATCTTTTTGAACGGTTCTACCGGGCGAACGAATGTGGCGAACAATATGCGGGCTTAGGATTGGGCCTGTATATTTCCGCAGAGATCATCAAAAAGCATGGCGGACAGATCGGCGTTGACAGTGCCCCCGGGAAAGGCAGCACTTTCTGGTTTACCTTGCCGGCTCCAGGTTAGGCTCTGGCATATGTTTTATCCAGCGGCAAAAATTTGCGAACCTCCGAGATGAGTTTATCGAGGTCGAAGGGTTTATGCACATAGCCATTAGCTTTACAGTTATCCGCTATCCCTGCAATATCCGAAGAAGTTGAAAAAATGATAACTGGGACTTGTTCAAGTTGTTCTATTGCCTTGATTTCTTTGCACAGCATTGGGCCTTCTTTCAAATTGATCCATTCGTCCAGCAAGATCAGATCGGCCTGGATTGCGGCAATGTTTCTCAGTGTACAGTCGCAGCCGATCACTTCATAACCTTCATCCTCCAATATATAACCGACAATGTTCCGGATATCTTCATCGTCTTCGGCAATCAGTACTTTCTTTTTCAATAGGTCAGTTTTGAATTATCAAATTTCTAAAATACAAAATTAGCCGTTTCCGTTTGATTTAATAAAAAAATCAAATGAAAGTTTACTTTGAGATATCGAATGTCTGTATCCGTAGCTAAAGTGTCACGTTTAACAGAAATAGATTTAATCCTTGTTTAAAGCATAGTTTTTAAGCCTATGAAAGAATGATTAGATCCTTAATCAACTGGGGGTTGAAGAAAATTTGATCTATTTTAGCTTTCAATCACCCTTAATTCTTTTGATAAGTTTTTCGAGTGCTTGGATTGCAGCTTCCCTGTCCCGCTTTTCAGGATGATAGGAGTTACTACGCATGCTATCCCACGAAAGTTCCTGCTTATTTGCGGTTGACAAATAAGGCACTATTAATCTGAAAACCATACTTAAAGAGGGAGAAATGATGAGCCGGTTATCATCCGCAGCTTTTAGAATAATGCCTATCTGATCAACTGTAAGGGTGCAGGTAATCTTCGGTAAGGCTTCTTGCTGTACAACCGATAGCTTTTTATAATTTGTAAGCCGATCTTGCAGTAATGATTCAAAGCGAGTATGCAACCGATATTTCAATGTTGCAAGGCAAGCAGTTATTGCAGCCAAATGCAGGCTTAGTTCACCTTTTTGAGTAGAAGACTTTACATTAGCTGCCGCCTGTTCCAGTAATAGCGATATAGCTGTATCATACTGCCCGACAATAAAACTGATTTGTTCGGGAGGGCACAACGCAAAAGTAAATGATTTGAGCTCTTTCCAGATTTGATCTGCCTCCCGCTCAAAGAGCAATTGCAGCTGAACAAGTTGCTCTTGTGTCAGATCCTCGATACGGGATAGTTGAGGATTAAGTGTGACTTCGATAATTTCATCCATCCATTCGAACGGGTAGCCTGGTATCCTGTGTGATGTTTTCATTGGTTACTGATTTATTATCAGCAAGTTTCGGTTTTTAAAAAGGGGGTGTAAAGTGGCTTACATGGCATCGGCACTTGCCACCATCCTCTTAGTTCAGCGCCGTTCAGAGAGAATAACACGATTTTAAAAAGCCACCCGCTGCACTCATATTTTTTTAAAAAGATTGGAAAATATAAACCGCTTGCTATACTTGGACGCTATCGTTACTTTTGAGACATGAATTAAAAATTGACTGACATAAAATATTTAATGGCGATGCTATTAACCTTGTTACAAGAAATCCGCTAAATTTCAAACACACACACAGGGGGGAAATAGACTGATCGTCCGCGTTATGCGTGGGCATTGGTTGATCCTGTGTGTAGGTTCTTAGCGGTACCTCTTGTAAACAGAAGACTGATGTACCACGCTACTTTTTTAAAGATGAAAATATCAGAAGAACAACAGGAAATCTTAAGCATGCCGGTTTGCCAACTCGGTGCTAGTTCGGGATTTGTAAAAAAAACGCAGGCGATGGGTTTTGAGACACTTCGCCAGGTGACTGCTAAAGGATGGGGTGCACTACAGCAGCATGAGCAATTCGACTATCTGTGGTTTAATGAACTCGTGCGGCTTCTGGAAGATTGCCGCCTGCTGCACATGTTGGAAAAGCATTAGGCGGTATATACAATGAAGCATCAGGTTTTGTAATGAAGATCGATGTGCGCAATCATTTTGCTTAGCCAGTTCCTGACATTTTGTACCAGCCGGTCCGGCAGATATTGATTGCTCATGTGATTTCGCATACTTTTCTTTGACGCATTGTCGGTCCGCTTCGTATGGATATGATTGGAAATGAACTCATACACATAAGACTTGAACCTGGTACTGATGAAACCAGTCTCCAGCCAAACTTTAATTAAGAACATCAGTTCCGCCAGCGTCACTGCTATATCAAAATAGAACCTGGACGGTGTATTCATCGTACTTCGATAATGTTCCACGAACAGCTTTTCCCGCTGTTCTACGTATTCCAGCTCCGTTGTCAGGCAATCGATCAAGGTTTGCTTTAATGGTTGCACGTGTGCTTCATAAGCCAGGTTGGGATCAACCAATACCTGTTTTAATAACTTAAGCAGGTAGAGCAGTTCCTCCTGCTGATCCTGAAACGACATGTCAGCCTTCGTGATGCGGGCGATATACCTAAGAAAATAGGAATACAGACGGATACTATTAAAATTCCGGGCAATCAACTCCAACAAAATCCTGCAGTCAGCTTTTACATCAGATTTTGTTTGGGTGAATTGATCCAGCCAATTGACGGTCTCCTGCTGGTACTGCCATTGCTGCCAGGTATGTACCGGATACAGTTCCTCTTGTCCCTCATCAAGCACATAGGTGCTCAATACATGAACAAGATCCGGGTCTATTTCCATGGTATGCAGTTTGCCGATCAATGTTTGCAGCTTTTCTGTTTCTGGTAAAATAGCACTTCGGTTATACCCTGCAGGTAATTTCCCGCTAAGATTGAAATATCTTATAAAATGGTTAAAAAGATAGTCAAGTAAAGTAATGGCTTTTTCGGCCATTGCCTGGAATAAGCTGGAAAGCGCTTCAGACGGTTTACTGTCGCGGCTGAGTGCGGAGAGCTGATCAGCCAATTCAGTTAAATGGAACTGAACGTCAGCCAGATAAGCTTTTCTGTCCCCTTCTTGGGCATAGCTGAAAAGTTGCTCTTCAATATGCAGGATCATCTGACTGATGTCTTCCGCTATGATGCCCGTTAGTTCTTCTGGCAACCGGGCGGTCAGTTCCTCATCACCGTAGCCGGCAACGATAAATGTAGCCGCTTTTATTTTAATTAATGTATTCACCATACGACTGATCCCTTCTGGCTAAAACTTACGACCGGATCTTCGTCCGGAAATTGCGGGTAGAGGCTATAACATTCCTTTACAATGTGTATCTAAATGCAATATAATCATAAATTTCACCATTTGGTGAAATTTAAATATTTCTTTATACTTAATGTCGTTCTTTTAAGTTTTTTACGCGTGGTGGCTATTTAAATGCCATTCAGTGCCACTTGACGACCGGTTTTTCTTTCTGGTAATTTGCAGTTCATTTGCTTAATATGATAGACAGGACAGCATTTATTAACCGGATCAATCAGTTCCGGCCAACTTCCTTTAAAGTGACAGATGCGATTAATCAGGCATTACGGGTTAATCGATTGGAAGCTCAGGAGATATTGCTTTCCCCCGGCCATATTCCTAACGCACTATATTACGTAGAAAGCGGCATGATTAGGGGCGCAATTGATGGTCCCCATGAAAAAATATCAACCTGGTTTATCGCCGAAGGTGGCTTCCTGTTGCCGCAAAACTTGTTTACAAGGCAACCGGTTGAAGAGTATATCAGTGCAATTGTTAATACGACGCTGCTGGTACTCCCTCTTACCCAACTCGAAAAGATCATGTCTGAATATACTCAGGCGCAGGACCTGATCCTTTTACTTCAGGAAGATGCCAGGCGACAAAGTCAATACCGCGAAAAATTGCTTCGCTTGCCTGCAGCCCGTGAGCGCTATAGCTACATGGCCATTCATGAAGCCTTTCTGCTCCGGCGTGTGCCCCATTACCTTGTAGCTTCTTACTTGAATGTCACGCGGGAAACTTTCAGCCGATTGAACAGGGGCTTGCCTTATTGATTTACCTCACTGTTTAAGAAGGAGAACTTCGCTTAATTTAATAAGGTATTCATTTGATTTCATAAGGTAGCGCAATGCACACGTACATCTGTCGCTGCTAACTTTACTACATAATACTGTTGCCAGTGAATAGCATCCAGATTGATTGACTTTTTAAAGGTCTGGATATCAGATTTCCGGGCGAACCGGTGGCATAAGGTCATCTATTTCGGACCGGCATCAGAAACTGGGTGAAGCAACTAAAAATTATATGTGAATTTACGACTGCAAGATGAGAAAAGATAGCTTACTTAAAATTATTGCCGGACTAATAGCAGCAATGTTTTTTTATGCAGCGGTCAGCAAGCTAACCGATTTTAGCCAGTCCCGGCAGGAAATGCGTAATCAGGTATTTCCAGTCCCTGTAGCTGACGTACTACTTTGGGTGGTTCCTTTGACAGAATTGAATCTATCCTTTTTATTGGTCTATCAACCTACACGGTTGATAGCCTTATATGCTTCGCTAGTCCTTTTATGTCTTTTTTCAATTTATATCACTATTACGATGACCGGAATATTTGGCCGTGTGCCATGCAGTTGCGGAGGCATCTTAAAGCACATGAGTTACGGTGCCCATTTGATCTTTAACCTTTTTTTTATCGGCATAGCCATTTGGGGCATCGCTCAAGAGAAAGGATGGAGTATACATAACCGAAGGTTTAACACAAAAGGAAGGAGGTTGCAGGCAATTGAATGACCCGAGAAAGCAGGGATCAGAGCTTACCCTGCGAAAAAGATAAAAAAAATATTGGCCGTGAAGACACAGGCTCCGGGGAGTCGAACGGCGAATCATTTTGTTAAAGAGCAATCAATAACAAAGCATAACAACTATTACCATGCGTACTTTATTAAAAAAAATCAACAACTTCGGCTTAATGGCCCTTCTATTAGCAGGCACGACTGCCTTTGCATTTAAACCTGCCAACAATTCAACTGTTGCTGCCAGTCAGTGGACACGCGTACTGAATGAAGATGAAGAACTGGAATGGCGGAACGCAAACGTTTCCGGCTCCTGTGAATCATCGTCCGGTATATGCAGGGCCACCTTTCCGGATAACTATGATCCAAGTATGCACACCGATACCGAAAATCAAAACGCAGCTATCGGCTCCTACACACAAGGATTTGTCGTAGAGTAAAAAATGTAATGGGATGTGTTGATCAAATACATCCCATTATACTTAAGTAAATTTCTTCTATCTATTATTCTGCTCAATGCCGCTCGACATAATTTCATCATTAGGGATCGGGAAAGTGTACCTGTTACTATTAGGCTGCAATATAAAACTTGTTGAATTATAAGACCTTTGAAGAGAGATTGCATAAACGGGATCTCTATTTAATCTTCTAAGATCAATCCAACGTACACCTCTGTTGATCAGTTCCTTCCTTCTTTCTGTTAAAATCTTGTTCAGTGCGTCCTTTTGGTCTGCTGCAGTAAACGCAGGAAACACAGCCGTCTTCTTCCATCTCTTACTGATTACGGTATTAAGATCCTGCATCGCTTCCGTAAGTTTTCCTTGCCTGGCATAACATTCCGCACGGGTCAGATACATTTCATCTGTTGCCGGCCCGCCAAAAGAAGTTGCGGAGGCCAGGTAACTACCCTTAAAGGTATAGTTGCCATTACTACGACTGGCAAAAAAACAGGTCTTACGCAAGTCATTGTCTGAATATTGGGCATAAAGCGCTGGGTTTACAAAGGTCGTTGTTGATGAAACGAAGGTATAACCGTTAAGCATTACCACGAACAAAACCTCAGCATTGGCGTTTGTATTTCCATTGGGCAAAGGTCGGGCAGTACTTGCTGTCAGTGTATTATAATCTATCAGGACATTGCTGATCCCAAGATAAGACGTCGCATATTGGACCGCTTTATCATAAGCCCCCATCGTCAGGTAAACCCTGGAAAGATAGCCATAGGCGGCTGCTTTGTTCGGGCGGTTGGCAGCTGAACTTTTATCAGGAAGAAGCGTAGCGGCGTCTGTTAAGTCCTGTAACACTCTGTCATAAGTTTGCTGTAACGTTCCGCGTCCAGCTATAATGTTGACATCAGAACTTAGGCGGATAGGTATCCCTAATACTGAAGAGGCAGTATTCACGTCATACGGCACCGCAAAAAGCTGTGATAGGTGATATAATTCAAATCCTCTGAAGAAAAGGGCGCTTCCTTTGATTCTGTCCCAATCTTGCTGGTTTCCGGGATTACGCGCTATATTTCTTATACCATCAAGTACCACGTTGGCCTGGAAAATGGCTTGGTAAGGAGTACTCCAATCTTTGCTTGAGGCTCCTTCAAAGATATCAGCGTTCCATAAATAGCTGTTCCGCTCAGTTGCTTCCAGGCTCGAAAGATTAGCATCTGTCCGATACAAGTCGTCAGCAGCAACATTGCTTAGGCCAACCGTTGCGTTCATCACTTCCGCATAATCGAGTAACGCCTGGAAATCCTCCAAGGTGGTGGGTACCAGTAAAGCTTTATTGGGCTTCTTATCTAAAAATTCTTTTTTACAGGAGGGCATAATCACTCCGGTCAGAATCATATAGGCAATAGTCAGATATTTTTTCATGTTCATTTTGTTATATTAAAAGTCAACCTTAACACCTAATGCGTAAGTTCTCACGGGCGGTAAAGCATACCGCGTTTGATAGTCAGGGTCTAAATCTGACTTTGAGGCTTTCCATATGATTCCCAGGTTATTTATGTAAGCATAAAGCTGCACATGCGAAAAAGGCATCCGGCGGAACTGGTTCTTAAACAGGTCATAGCTTACATTCACATCCTGAAAACGAATATGATCTCCCTTCTCAACAAGTGAAGAAGAGTAGGTGAAAAATGTATTGCGGTTAGCATTGGTTGCTAAAGGCAAGGAAGGAATTTGAGTGATAACTTCATCACCCGGCTGCTGCCAGCGTTGGTAATAATCGGCATGCCCTCCGTTGCCGTTAAGTACATTGTCAAAATTTACGGATTCCCGTCTTACATAGTAACCTAAACGGTAGCTGATATTAGCCGAAACGGATAAGGCTTTAAATCTGAACGTATTTCTCACCGCCCCAAAAAAAGTAGGACGGGCTGATCCATGGTACACCAGGCTTTCTGCGGTTGCAGCCGCAATGATCGCGGCATAATCAGTACTGACATTCCCGTTCAGGAAGCCTTGCGGATTTCCTGTCGACGGGTCGAGCCCCGCCCAGGCATAACTGTAAATCGCATAAAGAGGCTTACCTTCTGTCGGAACGTTACTGTAAGCATTTAGATAGTTTGAAATATTGGTGCTCTTGGCCAGGTAGCGTGTAACCTTATCCTGAATGTAGGTGAACAGGAAGTCGCTGCTCCATTTGAATGTCCGGTCAATATTTTTTGAACTGATAGTAATATCGACACCATTGCCGCTGGTATTGGCGGTATTACCGGTAAATGTGCTGATGCCGGTTTGAGGCGCATAAGGCGTAGTGCCAATAAGATCAATTCCCCGCTTGTTGTAATACTCAACAGTTCCTTTAACAATCTGGTTCCTGGATTCAAAATCAACGCCAAAATTGGTAATCTTTACGCGCTCCCAATGCAACTCCGGGTTGGGTGGATTTTGAATATTTGCATATGGCAGACCGTAACCATTGTTGCCATAATAGTAGGCCGTTGTATAAGCAGATAAACTTTTATTAACGTTGCCATTATAGCCATAAGTTACCCGAACCTTCAGATACGGCAGCCAGTCAAACCTGTAAAAATTTTCCTTACTGATATCCCAGCTGATCCCGGCCGAATAAAGCGGTACGCCTTTTTGATTGGCATTGACCCCAAAAAGGTTACTCTGGTCCATTCGGCCGCTTCCTGAAATGGTATACCTGTTGTCAAACGTATAAGAAGCATTGGCATAATAAGAAAAGAACCGGTCGGATAAATCTGTCAGTCCGTCCCGGTTTGGTATACGAAGATACGTGACGGATGGATTAACGTATGAGGTGAAGTTGCTGGTGTAATTGACCAGTTGGCTTGTGGCATTTTCATCATTATACCCGTATAGTCTATAACTATTATTCAAGCTATGCCTGTCTGAAAGTTCTGTCCCTGCGATGGCGGTAAAGACATGCCGGGCTCCCCAGTTCTTATCATAGTTGACCTGGGCCCGTATATTATGATTGCGGATGTCGGTAGCAGCCAGATCTAGTATTCCCCCCATTGGGACAGGCCTGGTCAGGCTACCGTCCGGACCATCAGCAGTATAGGTATTAATCAGATCCCTGGTGTAATAAGCCTCCTGCGATTGATAGTTACGTCCTGCATTAATACTGCGTCCATACTGGTAGTATAATCCTAAACTCAGCTCCGGGAATAGCTTATATCCAACGTTTGCATTCACCCTATAATCCGTTATTTTAGTTTGGTTATCAGCCAGGCGGAGTTCCTCCAGCGGCCTGTATTGCCAGTTCAGTAATCCTTTGCCAGTTGCTGCATCAGTAAAGTTGCTGCGATAATCCACGGCTACAGCAAGCGGGTTACCAGATTCATCTGCAAGCCTTGCATAAGGATACAGCCGGTTATAAGCAGATGAATTTATACCCTGATTATTGTTTTGCTGGTCCCGGCTTTCTATATAATAAACCTGTGTAGTTATACTCAGCTTGTTTTTAAGGAGGTTATAGGTGTTATTGGCATTTAAGGTGATGCGGTCATAGGCATTCCCTTTTAATGAAGCTAAATTCTTATCATACCCTGCTGAAAGGAAATACCGCTGGTTGCTGCTGCCTCCGTTTAGGTTGAAGGCGTATTGCTGGTTGATGCTATTTTGGTAAATGTACTTTTCATATTCGTTACGCAGATCGTACGTTTTTAGCGCCTCGATTTGTGCATCAGCGGCACCCGCCTTAATTTTACCATCACGCTTGGCAATCAATATTTCTATTACAGGACTTAGTGCAGTCTTATTGTCCGACGTTTCACGACTAGCATAGAAGCCCTTTGCAAACAGATCTTTTTCAATATCGATATAGGTTGCTGGGGTGATGAGCGGTAAGTAAAACAAGTTGGGTTTTGTTCCAACAGTGATATTTGAATTGAAGGAAACTTTTGGCGCTCCATTATATCTTCCCTTTTTTGTGGTAATTACAATGACACCATTACCGGCCTTTGACCCCCATATCGAGGCAGCCGCGGCATCTTTAAGGATGGTAATGTTTTCTACGTCATTCGGATTAATGTTGTTTACATCACCCTCATACGGAAAGTTATCTATTACAATTAAAGGATCGGTTCTGGAGGAAATGGTACTTTGACCACGTATGCTAATTTGCGTCTGATTATTAAATCCGGTCCCAACATTATTAAAAGTTAAACCTGGAACTACGTTAGCCAATCGTGATACAATGTCCATACTTAAAGATCTGTTGAGTAGTTTATTGTCCACTTGTACAAATGACCCGGTTACACGTTCCTGAGGAATGAGTTGATAACCGGTACTTACCACCACCTCGTTTAATTGGTTGGAAGCTACCTTAAGATAGATTTCAAAATGATTTTCGGGGTTCAGTGAAAGGTTGACCACAGACGTTACATAACCCATATGAGAAATGACAAGCTTGTTTTTCGTTCCGATATCGCTTATCCGGAACTGTCCTTTCTCGTTAACACGTACTAAAACGTGTGTAGGCTCGGCATATAAAGTTGCGCCGGGTAACGGGATGCTATCTTTTCCGGAATATACCCTGCCGGTAATGGGATGCTGGCCGAATACAAAAAAAGCATAGCACAGAAATATTGTAATGAATATAATTTGTTTCATAATTCATGGTAATGAGGAAGTGATAAAAATGCAGAGCGCTGCTTAGGAAGATTATTGAGTATCCCGGATCACCAATACTTCTCTTTTTCTTTTCGATTTTTCAAAAGTCAGATCATACCTTTCGAGTTCTTTATTCACGGCTGACACATCTGGTAAACTTGCCTGAATAGTTAAATCGACTTTACCGTTATATCCCGTTTCATCAATCAGATACAAGGGAGTTCTTTGCGTGAAGTTTAATCGGTAAAGCAGGTTACCGATGGTTGTATTATGAAGCTGATATCCAAATCTGTCAAGATCAATATGAGGCTTACCGCCACTGCTTTTTAACTTATCGGTGCTGGAAGTGCGTTTTAAAACGAGGCAGTACTCCTCTCTTTGCTCTATCTGAGCAGAATACCTGCTGAAATAACGCAACAGGTCTTGTTGCATGATTTTGTTCCCCTGCTTCATAATTGCAGGGGGTATAATTAATTCATAACAAAATCCGTTACCTGCCTGTAACCAATCGCGATAGGCTTTACCGACTTTTGAGGATGTTAATCTGGAGGAATCGGCTACAGCGAATACCGTATTCATTTCATTGAAGACATGCCCGTTTTCAGAATAGGCTACCTGATAAAGCCAGGCTAAATTTGCGTTCCTGATCGATATCTTTCTACCATGAAGGCTGTCAGCCGAAAAATCTCCTGCTAGTTCAAGGCCGTCGATATATGGGCAGAGAATGGAATGATAAAGCAATTTGCTCTTGTCGCCTCCATTTCCGTCTATTAAAAGAGGAGTGCTTTTGTCAAAAGCAACTTGAGGCGCCTCAGTTTTTTCAGCAAGACGGGTATATTGTTTTTCGATAGCCTTTTTAATATTGTTGTAACTGACCTCCTGAAATCCAGTTATAGCTTTTACCTTGCCGCTGGCATCAATCCACACATAATGAGGTAAGTAAGTATGCGGAAATAGCTTGCTTAACTTTTCATCAGCAACGGCATTGGGTAAATTATAGTGGTGGCTTTTTTGCTTTTCTAATTTTTTCAGAAAAGAAATGGATTCTTTTTCCGATTGATAAGTGACTGATAGGAATTGTAGTTTTCCCGAAAATTCCGTTTGCAGACTATCCATCTTAGGTATCATGGCCACACAGGGGCTGCACCAGGTGGCCCAAAAGTCAAGTATGAGAAGTTTGCCTTTGAAATCGGATATTTTAGCAGTGGTAGCGGGTTGGCCATTTGCATCTTTATAATTGATGATATTGTTTATAATGACGTCAGGAACCTGATCGCCAATTCTGAGCCCGCTGGCAGTGGATTTATCTTGTGCCGTTGCGCTGAAAAAAAAGCAATGCACGGCCAGCACTATATTCAGTGTAGTTTTTTTCATGAAATTCAGTCAATAAGAAGTCTAATGGAACAATTCGGTGTAAAGTAAGAATTGGTAGCTAGCTACAAGTTCGAAGCCTTTCAGGTTATCTTTAAGTTAAACCGGCGCTTTAATAATGTTTTTGAAAAAAAGTTTATAGGAATAACAAGTTTTATCTAACAAGTAAAAAAAGCATACCAAATCCCTTTGAGGGGATAAATTCATTATAGAAAAGTGAATTAATGCTTCGTACATACTCGTATTTGATACGAGTCTTGGAAGAGAGCAATTACCAATAAATGTGGGGACTGCCGACCATGATTACATAAAAGTTTCTGACGCCTTACGTGACATGGAATTACAGCAGCCCCCACATCTATTTCAACGTGCTAATATAACACATCTACACATAGACATGGGAAATAACTGCTGTCTTACGTCACGGCGTCAGATATTGTAATCGCAAGACTCTTATTACTAAATTTTATTCATTCAAATATAAATTAAATATCAATAGTAAACAAATTTGTTGACCAGGTATTTTGTTTGTAATAGAGTTTCGTTGAATGAAAGATGAAACTCTGTTATTCAGAATAAAATTCGGATTGCGAATTAAACAATTGAGGGTGGAGAAAGAGATAGACCAAGCAGTTTTGGCCTCGAACTTGAATAAAGACAAACAATTTATAAATAGGTATGAAAATGAGGGTGCAAATCCAAGAGCAGATATCATTCAGGAAATAGCCAAGGTTTTAAAACTAGATAGTATCGATAAGTTATTTGATTTTCGAACACTGAATGAAGCGGACATTCAACGGCTGTTTAAAAAAGTTAAGGATCATAGCTAATGTTTCAGGCTCGTTAAAGAAAAGTGCAAACCTGTAATATCATGCCTTGTCTTTATAACGGGGGTACTCCGATATTCATATAATGGTATTGACTGGGATGTATCTATGTACTAAGATTAATCTTCACTGTTTCACCGTGAATAATTTAATATTTTTATTTCATGCTTATAAATACTACGCTTTTAAATGTCAGTAAATAAGAACATAAAATTGATCCATAAACAGAATAAGTTTATTGAAGACTTAGAAACCACTCCTATCGAGAATGATATTTTCGTAGCGACTTTTAATAGATTGACTCCACGTTCTGGCGAGGTCTACTTCGATGATAAGATCTATAAAAGACGTGTAACTGCTCAGTGGGGTGTATATATCGACAAGGATTGTGTTAAAGCCACACTTAGTAGTATCGGGGATTTAATATATGATAATCATGTAAAGAACTTTAAAGACTTTATTAAAAACAAGGTGATTATTAAAAACCCACTTGATGATTTGAAAAGCATTAGTCTTAAATCAAATACGTAAATTGAGTTTGAAGTAGTTCTATTGTTGATGTGATATACGTTGACAAATAAAGCCTTTATCTCTTTATCAATCACCTAATTCAAAATCAGGTGAATAGGCTGCATTAAGAATCTGTTTTATCGCGGTTTTGATTCGTGTTTTGCCATCTTCCTGATTTACATCAATTTGACAAAAGAGGCTATCCGTTGATTTTGCGTGTAACACCATGTGGTATATGCCGCCCACTAATAGTCCTGCAATTGCTCGGATGTCTACGCTTGAGTTTTTGAGCTCCTGATCGGCTAACTCAAAGTATTTATCGCCTAACCGCTCCCGTTCTTCGCAAACGTCATACATGATTTTCGTCCGTTCACTGATCTGCCATAATACGATCTTTTGCATTTCCTCTTCTTGATAAAAGTAGTCTAACTGGTTAACGAGCAGGGCTTCAAGGATATCTTTAGTATTTTTGCCTTTATTTTTTTCCATTAGTTCCCCCGCGTTTCCAGTAGCAGCTACCCAATAATCCTTACCTTTTACATAGATCTCAATCAGATTTTCTACCGATCCAAAGTAAAGATAGATGAGCTTTTTGTTCAGACCTGCGCATTTGGCGATGTTAGTCGGCCCTAGTCCTGTATAACCTTTGGTCTTGATGATGACCCCAACAGCATCAATCAGTTTTTGCATAGAACGCTCCTTATCATTGACAGCGCCCTGATACTTCTTTCTTGTCATGGTTTCCCTAATTGGTATGGGAAATATGCAATTTTTGGTTTACATAATCAAATGCGTTCAGTGCCTTATCCAGATGTTCACGGGTATGTGTGGCCATCAGACTGGTTCTGATCCGGGCGTTTTTCCTGGAGACACCGGGATACACGATGGCATTAGTATAAACACCCGCCTCTAAAAGCAACCGGGCAACATCCCCCGTTTTATGTGCATCACCAATTTTTACAGGAATAATGGCTGACTCTGTGATGCCGATATTCAGTCCCATATCTAATAATCCTTTTTTATAATACTGCACATTAGCATCCAGCATTTGCCGCCATTGCGGCTCCTCATCAATTAAATCAAGCGCTTTGAGTAAGCACGCAGAGGCAGGTGTAGAGGTTGAAGAAAACACCTGTTGTCTTGATTGAAATTTCAGGTAATTGATCATCTTAGGATTGGCCACCACAAAGCCGCCGATATGCCCAAAAGCTTTGCTCAATGTTCCGGAAATCAGGTCAACTTTGTCCAAAAGATTATATTTTTCAATGGCTCCCCGGCCGGTAGCACCAAGTACGCCAATACCATGGGCATCATCTACCATTAGGAAAGCACCGTATTGCTTCGTCAATTTATAGATTTCATCCATGTGCGCCAGATCGCCGTCCTGGGAATAGACGCCATCAATGACAACGATGCGGGTAAGGTATTTTTCCCGTACTTCTTTCAGCGCACGCTCCAGCATTTCCAAGTTGTTATGCGGGAACATTTTAGTATTGGTGTTCTTGCAGCCTTCATACACACTGGCATGCACGGCCATATCCACAATTGCCACATCTGTCTTATTCAAAAGCGCAAGTAAGGTCGCACTATTTGCCGTGTAGCCTGTTGTATAGATAATAGTTGAATCCGGTGTGCGGCCGAAGAAGGCCGATATCTTATGTTCTAATTTTTCATGGTATTCATGATGCCCACCAATCAGTGGCGATGCGCCTGCACCGGTACCGTATTTGCGGATACCTTCGATCGCTGCTTCTTTAACTTTAGGATGTTGCGTAAAATTCAGGTAATCGTTAGAAACCAGGCTTACACACTTTTTTGGTTCTTTATTAAATGGTGAAGTTACCCACATCTCCGGGCTGCAACCGTTCGTGGTCATGAACCGGTAGTTCATATGACCATTTTCCAGCATGTAGTCAGTAAACTCATAAAAAAGTTCCGCACGCTCAAAAGCGTTCATGTTTGGAATCTCCTCAAAATCTTTGAAGCTGGCTTTGGCAAAATTGACTGGCGTATCCATATTACTTCTTTTTAGAGTAAGTTATTTAAATTTCTCCAATTGGTGAAATTTAAATAGTAAATTTTTATGAAATTATTTACCTATCGTTCAGCAAGGTAGTCCGCTTAAATTAACGCTAATTCATTGCCATTAAAGCCCTTAATTTTTAGTAATTGTCCTGCTGATGCTAGGAGTCAGCTTTCTACGATTCGAGAAGACTAATAATAAATAAGTAAGCATTAATCATTTGCAGCAAAGTTCGCCCGTCAGTCCGCAAACGGGATTTCTATTATTTTTTTCAACGGCATTCAAGGTAGTATCGGAAAAATGGGTATCCCTATCGGGAGCCTCCGCATTTTTCCGATCTCCACCTTGCCCTTATTGCGCCCTGCAGGCGGAGTAGCCGCCATAATTAATTTTTTACTCATTTAAAATTTTAGGTTATGGAAACTTACAAGAATTTCAAAGACACTTATCAGGAAGTAACTGACGCAGTAATTGAGCAACTGAAAAAAGGCAATATAGTCTGGCGTTGCAGCTGGAACGAAACAGGCTTTCCTACCAATGTAACAACCGGAGTCAGCTACCGTGGCTGGAATGTTTTCTGGCTCAATTTTCACACCATGTTGAAAGGTTATCAAACGCCGCGCTATATCACCTTCAAGCAAGCACAGCATTTAGGAGGAACGATCCGCAAAGGGGAAAGCGGAGTGAAAATTGTTTACTGGGCCAGCATCAAAACAGGAACGGCTGAAGATGTAGCCGGTGACCCCTTGTCTATAGATGAGGCTAGTGTAAGATCCAGGATGGTTCCTAAAGTCTATACGGTATTTAATGTAGAGCAGACTGAGGGTGTTGAGTTTCCGGAGGTGCTCGGATCAAATCACACCACCATCGGAAAAATTGAAGCGTGTGAAGAGGTGATCCGAAATATGCCTAACCCGCCTGCGCTGAACCTTCAGGGACAGTATCCGGTATACTATCCGTTAAGGGATGAGGTGTCGGTTCCGGACAAGCAAAACTTCAACTCCTGTGAAGAGTATTACTGTGCTTTGTATCACGAGTTGGCCCATAGTACCGGACACCAAAAACGACTTGGACGGAAGGAAATCATAGAACCTAATAAATTTGGCAGCGAGCCTTATTCAAGGGAGGAACTTACGGCAGAACTTACCGCAGCGTTTCTCTGTGGAATTACCGGTGTCGGGCAGCAGACCTTGGAAAATAGTGCCGCTTATCTGCAAGGTTGGCTGAAAGCACTTAAAAATGATAAATCACTGATCCTGAAAGCTGCAGGACAAGCACAGAAAGCCGCCGATTACATCCTAAATGTGCAATACGAACAACGCACTACTTAAACCAAAGCCCTTCGGGGCTTTTTTATATTCTATATTGAAGCAGCTAAATGCTTATAACGCATTAATGTCTGCCAGCCTTTTTGTGGACCAGAAATTAAAGAAGGCCCACCGTTGAGGCAGGCCCTAGCCTTATGCCTTGGCGGCATTCTTTGTTTCCGTAACATCCTTACGCAAGTCCGTTGCCAGCACTTTGATCTGCTGCAAGGCATTGCGCAAACGTGTTCCGGCTGCATTGTTGTGTTTTTCGTAGAAGGCAGTTCCTTCTTTCTCCGCTGTCTCTACCAGCGCTTTCAGTTCGGCTAATTTTTCCATAAATAAACTTCTTTCTTTAAGATGACGCCGGTGCGCCATATAGTTCAAATATAGAAATATTATATTTCAGCAATACCAATCCCTGCGATATGCAACCGGTGATGCCATCTGTTAAAGATATTGCCGTTTGCTGAAGATTTACCGGTCCTGCTACATGACTGCTGAGGCGACCAGGCCAGTCCATCAGAATGCCAGCGCGATGCGCCCGCATCCTTCTTCACGAGTTAAGATGAAAGCAAGAGCACTGCTTCGCGCGCACTTGCTTTTTTGTGTAAGTGGTGAGCCTAGAAATGAGCGTCGTCGATATCTACAACCAGGCCAATCACTTACTTAACGCTCAGACTTTTAATTTTTTCACTAAGTTCGGTAAGGCCTGCTTTTTTCAAACATTCTTCTGCCAACTCCTTCAGTTCAGCTGCTGCTTCCTGGGGAAGCATCTTTAGCAGGCTTCCCGTCTGGTTTTCAGCATCGGGATTCAGGCTATTATCGATTACGTTATTTAGTAATAAAATCGTTTTTCGGTTTATTTTCAGATCAACTTTCACGGCCTCATTCATTCCCGGGCTGCACATTAAGGTTTCATAAACCTTCTCCATTACATTCGTTGCCATATCCATATTATTAAGTTTTTAATCCTGTAAAGGTAGGCGGCTGCCTGGAAACGATCCTCATCAAAATATAGCGGGGAATAAACATATTACCTTTGACCTATACAAGGTCATTAAAGCTTAGCAAATTATATTTACCTATCATTGATCCTGTCGAGAAGTTATACTGATCCCGTAATGGAAAGAAAGCGGACAGCCAGCCTTTGGCAACAAACACATCATCAATGCTGTCCTTAATCTAACTTTGTCTGGCCAGAGGCAAGCCGCAACTGCTGATTAAGCACAACATAATGATCGTACATTTTACAAAGCATTTCGAAACTGTTAAAGTATCGCTGAATGCTTTCTTCAGGTAGCTTAGCCTGATTAGAAACATTAAGGGGTGTCAGCTTCTCATAACCATGCTGTGCTACAATTTGGTCCATAGCAGAGAAAAATCGCTCGCTGACCTTTTGAAACTCTTTAAAGTCTATTTTTGGATGTGAATCTTGTGTATCCATTACCTAAAGTTTACTGTTTTTAAAATTACAAATCATTTGTTGAAGACATGACTTGCCTGAATTATGTTATCAGCAAAACTGGTGAATCTTTAACAGTATATATTCGTAAGCTAATTTCGTAATCAATGTGTATATTAAATGCTGGCCGCGTCAGCCAAAATTGTTCTAAGGTTCATTATCCTACTGTAACCATAAAACTTAAATCTCAGATAAAACAAGCGGACGTTTGCTGACTGATGCCGTTCAAAACTAAAGATAAAATAATCGCTGCATAAATAGAACTCATAACTTAAATTTACAATATTCAAAACCGTCTTATGCCCTACAAGAAAAACTTACCACTCATTACTTATACCGATTTTCTGGCCAGGGTAGCGCTGGAAACACACTTCACAAGCGCTAAGGGCAGGAGGTATGAAATCCAAGGCATTATAGATGAGGTGTTAATCATTGTCCGGCTGGACGCGAATACGGATTTTGAATGGGATATTGATCTGAAGAAACTTTATCAGGCTTATACCGAACTTGATGATTTTGCTACTGAAAACTTTCGCCCTTATGTCCCCCGGAGACATGCACCTGCACGAGGTCTACTGCTGCGTCTCGGCCTGATAGCCTGATCTGATTCTCCTGCGAGAGCGCTTTTAGCAGATTTGTTTTTAGACTATAGATACCGATCCTCATCAAAATATAGCGGGCATCGTTTTTAACCTTTTGCTGTGTTTACTTTCGTGCTATACTGAAGGTTGAACTTGATTTGGTGGGATATGGAATTCAGCAACACAGGTCTCTCGTTGGAAGAGATCAGGAAACTTGATATGGTCGATTACTTAGCCAGACTCGGCTACCAGCCGGAGCGGGTCAAACGGGATGTGGATTACTGGTATTTGTCGCCTTTACGTTCAGAAGGTGAAGCCAGTTTTAAAGTGAACAGGCACCTGAACAGGTGGTATGATCACGGGTTAGGAGAAGGCGGCAATCTCATTGACTTCGGTCTCTTATATTATAACTGTACCGTGCGGGAATTGATGGAGAGATTTGGTCCTGATTTTACCGTTCAACAGCACGCCGGAATATCTTTTCATCAGCCGGATAAGCACCCCGAAACGGAAAGCAGAATCCAGGTGCAAACTGTGCGTCCCTTGTTTGCTTATCCGCTCATTCATTACCTGCATGAAAGGCACATTCCGCTCTCCGTTGCAGAGCAATATTGCAGTGAGATCAGATACGAACTGGACGGCCGGAATTATTATGGGATCGGCTTTAAAAATGATGCCGGTGGCTACGAAATCCGCAATGCTTTTTTCAAATGCAGCAGCGCTCCAAAGGACATTACCCACATCGGAAAGGACGGCAGCGAACTGCACATATTCGAAGGCTTTTTCGACTTCCTTTCCTTCCGGACACTTTACCCAAAAGAACAGCATAAGGACGATGATATTTTGGTGCTTAACGGCGCAGCCATGTTTGAACGGGCACGTCCGATGATGGCCCGTTATCCTGTCAAAAAGCTTTGGCTGGATCATGATACGACCGGCGAAGCTTATACCAAATATGCACTTTCCTTAAATGAAGGCTTCCAGGATCAGAGCAGCTTGTACAGCCAGCACAAGGATTTGAATGAGTGGCTGAGCGGTAAAGGCGCCGTGCCCAAAAAGCAGATGAAGCAGCGCCTGGACGGATAACAGAGGCTTTTTATAACTATAGGTTTCAGGGCCAAAAGCTGGAGGAAGATTGCCTCCTCCGCAATCGGCCAGATGTCCGGTTGTTTAACAACAACCGTATCTGGCCGCCCCCTCCGAAGTCGGGGGCGGTTTGGAAAGTGCTGAATTCGTAAACGATTTAATGGTGAAGGAGATGAGTGATGGAACAGGAGAATACCAAAAGAAGCCGCATTATCGGCCTGCGGCTGACGACCGGTGAATATGACGGTTTGGAGAAAGAATGGAAGAAAAGCAATTGCCGTAAGCTGAGCGATTACGTTCGTCGGCTGATCTTCGGTAAGCCATTAGTCAGTTCTTACCGCAACCGTTCCATGGATGAGCTGATGGCTGAACTCATCGTTTTGCGCAAAGAACTGAATGCGATCGGCAACAACTTTAATCAGGCCGTGCACCGCTTGCATACGCTGGATCATCTGCCGCAAATGCAGCATTGGTTGGTCGGATTTGAGCGTGACAAACACCTGCTTTCTGACCAGATGGAAGCTATCAAAATAGTCATTAAAAAAATGGGCGGGCAATGGTTGCAGTGATCAAAACCGGGCATTCCATTTTGCGCCTGTTGAACTATAATGAGAACAAGGTGAAGGAAGGTGTTGCCGTCTGTATCGGCGCCGAAAATTATCCGATGGAAGCGGCAGATCTATCCTTCCAGCAGAAGTTGGCTAGGCTGGTGAATCAGGCGGCGCTAAATGAAAATGTGACCCGTAACAGTGTGCACATTTCATTGAATTTTGATCCGTCGGAAAACCATGCTGAGGAACGGTTAAGAGAGATAGCCGATGCTTATATGAAAGGTATTGGCTTTGATGATTTGCCTTACCTGATGTACCAGCATTTCGATGCCGGGCATCCGCATATTCATATTGTTTCGGTAAAAGTAAGAGCGGACGGCAGCCGGGTAAATACGCAAAACATTGGCCGCAATGAATCGGAAAGAATACGTAAAGAAATTGAGCAGAAATTTAGCTTGGTCAAAGCGGAAGACAGCCAGCGGCAAGAGGCTTTCCGGCTCAAACCGGTCAATGCCGCAAGAGTGCAGTACGGCCGTTCGGAAACGAAACGGGCGATTGGTAACGTACTGGAAACGGTGCTGCCGCATTACAAGTTTGCTTCGCTGCCTGAATTGAATGCAATACTGCAGCAGTATAATGTAGTAGCAGACCGGGGAAGTGAAAGTTCACGGGTTTTTCAGCATCATGGTCTGGTTTACCGGGTGCTTGATGAAGCCGGTAACAAGGTAGGTGTACCCATTAAGGCCAGTGACTTTTACAATAAGCCTACCCTTAAATTATTGGAGCAGCGCTTCGGCTTGAACATGACAGCCAAGGAACCTCATCGGGCAAGGATTAAAAATGCAATAGATAGGGCCTTGCTGCATGGCCGTACAAATTTAAAGGGCTTGGTAGCCGCGCTGAAAATGGAGGGCATTGATACGGTCATCAGGCAGAATGAGGCCGGCTTGATCTATGGGATCACCTTTATTGACCATCGTACCAAAGTAGTATTTAATGGTAGTGCCCTTGGAAAAACATACAGTGCCAAAGCGATCCTGGAACGGTGTTCAGCACGGCAGGCCGGTGAGGAAAAAACGAAAGCATTGGTGCCGGGTCAGGTAACGGATGACAGGGCAGATCCGCAGGATAAGCAGGCGGTTGAACCCGGTGTGAAAAAAGGGGCTGCAAGTGGGGACACAGCTACAGGCCTGCCCGGCCTAATGAATCTGGCAGATGCGTTGCTGCAGCCGGAAGACCAGTCGGAGCGGATGGACTGGCAGCTATCACGGAGTAAGAAGAAAAAGAAGCGGCCGCGTATTGAGCCGTCTTAGGAATGAACGATTAAAAAAGGGAGGAAAGATGCAGACAGGAGAAAACGATCAGGCCATGCGCAAGATCCTGGACATGACCAGGCTGATCAGTTTGGTGGTTTTGATTTTACATTTTTACAAGGAGTGCTATGCGGCATTTGCAGGGTGGCATTTCGTGTCAACCCTGACCGACCGCCTGCTGGAGAATATCATACGGACAGGCCTGTTCAGCAACTTTTACAAAGCGAAGCTGATCGCGTTAGGGTTTCTGATGATCGCGCTGATCGGTGTACAGGGTAAAAAAGACGAAAAGCAGACCTTCAAGACGGCTAGTATTTACCTGCTGACTGGCTTGGTATTCTATTTTATCAGTGGCTTAGTGTTGCTGGTCAAACTGGAGGTATCAGTCGTAGCGCTTTTGTATATGGCCATTACTACCCTGGGCTATATGCTGTTTTTAAGTGGCGGCACCATGCTGTCCCGCATTATCCGGGACAAGCTCAAAGACGACATCTTCAACACCGAAAATCAAACCTTCCCACAGGAGGAACGGCTGATTGAAAATGAATATTCCATCAACCTGCCGGCCCGGTACAAGCTCAAAGGGAAAGTGCGCAACTCTTGGATCAATTATATCAACATGTTTCGGGCGTTGCTGGTACTGGGTTCACCCGGCTCCGGTAAGAGTTACTTCATTATTCGGCATGTGATCACCCAGCACATCAAGAAGGGATTTGCGATGTTCGTGTATGACTTTAAGATGCCGGATCTTTCTGTCATTGCTTATAATACCTGGCTGAACAACAAGGATAAATACAAGGTGGAACCGAAATTCTATTCCATTAACTTTGATGACCTTTCTCATAGCCATCGCTGTAACCCGCTGGATCCGTCAGCCATGCTTGACATTACCGACGCGGTAGAATCGGCGCGTACCATCTTATTAGGGCTGAACCGGGAGTGGATCAAAAAGCAAGGAGATTTCTTCGTGGAAAGCCCCATCAACTTTTTAACGGCCATCATTTGGTATCTCCGGAAATATAAGGACGGCGAATTTTGTACGCTGCCCCACGTGATTGAACTGATGCAAGTGGAGTACGACGACCTGTTTACTATTCTACGTACTCAAAAAGAAATTGAAGTACTGATCAATCCTTTTGTCAGTGCTTACCTCCGTGACGCGGTAGAACAACTGGAGGGGCAGATCGCATCGGCGAAGATCACGATGGCCCGGATTGCTTCACCACAGCTCTACTATGTGTTGTCAGGTAACGACTTCACGCTGGACATCAATAATCCCGCTGCACCCAAGATCGTTTGCATGGGCAACAACCCGCAGAAGATTCAAATTTATGGAGCTGTACTATCGCTGTTTACCAATCGGTTGTTGAAAAATATCAATCAAAAAGGCAAGCTGAAATGCAGCTTGGTGTTCGATGAGTTTCCCACCTTGACCACGGACATTATCCCGACCATTGCTACCGGCAGAAGTAACCTAATCAGTACCTGCCTGGGCATACAGGATGCCAGCCAGTTGCGGAAGGATTATGGCAAGGAACAAGCCGACGTCATCATGAATATCGTTGGTAACATTGCTGCAGGTCAGGTCTCCGGTGATACGGCGAAACAAATCTCAGAGCGGGTTGGTAAGATCATGCAGGATCGCGAGAGCTTATCCATTAATAGGTCTGATACGTCAATCAGTAAATCAAAACAGTTGGAAGCAGCAGTGCCGCCGTCGCGGATCTCTTCGTTAAGCTCTGGTGAGTTTGTAGGTATGGTAGCTGATAACCCGGACTGTAAGATTGAGTTGAAAGCCTTTCACTCCGAAATTATCAACGACCATGACGCGCTTAAAAAAGAGATTGACGGGTATAAAGAAATACCGTTGGTTCGCAAGCTGGACAATGCTATTGTTCAGCGAAACTATATAGAGATCAAGCAGGACGTACAGCGGATCATTCAGTTGGAAATGGAACGGTTGCTGAGCGATCCTGCATTGATGCATTTGGTTATAAAAAAATAGATGCTAATCACGTAAGAACATTTGCGCTGTACTCACAGGAATAAATTCATGATTTTCTATATTTTTATTTGTATAAATATTTAATATAAAGAATATTGTGCACATTTATTCTCACTATTATACAATTAATGAAATCCTACACCTTCAAAACACTTTCAGTCAATGACCTTCAGGTTGATCTAAAAAATCCAAGACTTCCCCAAAGCCGAGCGTTTATTGATCCCACATCAGTAATGGATTATCTTCAAGAGCGTGAGAACATTTTGGAAGTTGCTGAATCAATTGCTGAAAACGGCATATTTCCAAGTGAACCTTTAATTGCGGTTGAGGAAGATGGAATACATAGTGTGATTGAAGGAAATAGGAGGCTAGTTGCTATGAAACTTCTAGCTAATCCGAGTCTTGCTATTAAACACCAAAACAAATTCAAGGAAGCTTCAACAAATGCTGATCTTTCTGAACTGTCTGATTTAAATGTTATCGTTTATAACGACCGATTGGCCGCAGCGCCAGTACTGATTAAGCGCCACACAAATGATCCAGCCAAACTTAGGCCTTGGGAAATGATCATGAAAGCGCATTATACAACCAGTTTTATGACGGCGGGAAAAACATTACCGGAAGTCGCAAATGCTTTATCAATTGAGGTCTCTTCCCTTAGAAGTGATTTAGAAACATTGCAACTGTATAATCTTGCACTCGCATTGCCATTTGAACCCACTATAAAGGAAAAAATCGCAGATGAAAATAAATTTACTTTAAGTAATCTAGTTCGCGCGATTGCTTCCAGTACAGGCGCTGGTCTATTCAAATTAGAATTTAATGATGCAGATGGTAAAGCATACCTATCTTATGATAAAAAGGAATTTCTAAGGCCGTTTGCAAAGCTGATTCTAGATATTGTAAGCGAAGATTTTAATTCGAGGATAGCGAATACTGCTGTTGAGATAGAAACGTATTTTAATAGCTATAACGAAAAGTTCAAACCTAATCAGTCTTTGATTGTAAAGGAAAGTATTGGAGATGTTATTGCTTACACAACAACGTTGAAAAGCCTTGATGATATTTATACTGTAGCACCACCTCCCCCCGCACCTCCAACTCCTGCCCCTGGTACTACACCAACTCCGAATCCCGCACCCAAACCAACACCCACACCTAGTCCTGCACCACCATCTCCAGTTCCAGGAACGCCGCCTGCGCCACCACCTGCTCCTGCGCCAACTCCTACGCCGAAACCCAAGCCTAAGCCAAAGGCGAGAAAGCGAACGTCAATTATATTTCAAGATGTAACCGTTGTTCGAAACTTTTCAAAGCAGAGAGTGACTGTCATAGTAACTGAGCTGAAGAAAATTGATGCTGACAGATTCAAAAATTCTGCGGGTGTTCTTTTAAGGACACTATTAGACATCATCACACATGAATTTATCAAGAGCCATGGAGAAGACGTAGTAATGGAATCTGAAGCTCAGGCAAAATTAAAGCCTGGTCAAAAACTACGGGATTACTGGACGCCGGAATTGTTTGCAATGCTAAATCGGATAGCCGGTGGGGGAAAGAAATTTGGATTGCCCTCCACTGCGATGAGTGCTTTAAATAAACACCTTACTATGAAGGGGCCTCACAATGTTCTCTTCTTGCTTAACGAAATCGTTCATAACCCAGATTTCATCTTTACGAAACAGGATTTACTTGACATTTATGATAAATTGGAACCTTATATAAAAGAAGTGTTGTAAAGGGAATAGCTTTAATTCAATGCTTCTGCGCCCAATAACCAAGATTTGATGTCATTCATTAAATCCACTGGTAGGCTTTCGGGCAAGTAGTCTAAAATTCTGAATCGATCAAAAACCAAGCCTGCTTCGTTTGCTCTGGGCCGCCAAATTTCCTTGGGGAAATATTGTGCGCAAAAGAACATTCTTATAGGAGTGAGTACGGGATGCATTGAAAACCATGTTTTCATAAAAGCATCCACATTCAATTCCGATAAACGATCCGACCACGAAGTTCCCGTTTTGCATTGACCAAAAGCTATAATCTGAGAGGGCTGTTTGTCGGTAAATCCTTTCCAAAGTATAACATCGATATTATCGTCCTGTGGCTGATAGCCAGCGTTATTGTGCGGCTCGCCCCCTTCTCCAATTCTTTTTGTCAACTCCTTTAATTTGGTTCTAAAACCTCCAGCTTGAGCTTTACTGGTTCCTAGAATATCTGCTTCGGCATTAGTACCAAAAAACTGTTTTGCTACTTCAGCAGAAAGGCGTTCAAATAACTGTGTACCGTCAAGTCCATTCTGCACTTTATGGTTGGTCATGTTCAACCTTGTACTCAATAATAAAAATCGGTATATCCAATTATGCTGGTCGTCATTCCTTTCGTAGTTAATTGAATAACCTAAGTTGGCTGCATAATACGGGTATCGCTCTCTAGAAATTACCTTTCGCTTTTTAATTTCCATTGCAATTTCATCTGCCTTATCATTAAAGCGATCCGTCGAGTCTTCAATTCCACTTACAATCGTTTCATCAGAAACCATCATAGGTCGCTTAACCAAATTATATAAAGAAATTTGGCCGCTTTTCAGAGCTAGATATTCTGCATAATCAGCCCATTCTTGTGTTGAGCTTCGCAATGTCGGAATCTGATCGGGAAGTTTAAACATAATCAGTCTTCGCTAAACAAGCGTTTTTTTGTACCCGCATTTTCTTGCAAAGATTTCCATTTCTGTTCCATCCCGTCATATAATTCGTCGGCAATGTTAGCTACTGACGAAGCTAATTTAAGCAACGATTCGTCTTTCCCGTCGAAGCCCTCCGTTTGATAAGACTGAGCTTTTTGTAAGGCCCGTTTCGCTTCCAGCAGGCTCTGCTCAAAAGTTTCATCTTTAGGTTGGCTAATGTCATAAGCTACAATTAGAGGCACACCATCTCTAAGGGCATAAGTTGCTTCTTTATTTTTAACGATAGCTTCTAGTCGTCGTAAATCGGGATTTTGTGATTGAATCACCGGTTCCATTTGACTGCTTGCGCTCCCAAATAACCACAGTAGTAATTCTCCTAAGTTATCCTGTTTATCTTCGGGAACCGGATTGCTAACTTCTTCAGATACATCTTTAATGCCTATGAAATCTCTAATTCCCTCATATGATAATCCTGTATAGAGATGGGAAAAATAAAGTCGTGGTGCATTGATGTCAGCTCTGTCAAATTTCCCAACTCGCTCTGCTTGTTCAATGACCTGTAGGCCTTGATACAGTTTCTGAACTGTCTTATGTGTATCACCAATTTGAGACGCAATTTGCTCTAATGAAATTTGGTATTCATTCTTTATTAAAGAAATATACTGTGCTTTAGCATAGCTTCCCCATTTTGCCGGACCATTTATATGTTTGAAGCCAATAAATTTCCAGGCATCTTTACGAGCACCAACCACTATTACCGGCACAGTTCTCAAGGAAGCTTTTATTTCCTCAGGCACCATTAAGGCGTTTTTATTAATACCAATATAATCGGCCAAGGATGGGTCAAGAATGCATTTTATGGCGGCTAACCTTCGATTACCTTCGATTACTATTAGCTTATCATTCTCAGCAGTAGCGATAAGAGGTTCATGTTCGAAGAAGCCACTCGCTTTAATTGAAAGAACTATTTCTTCAACGCCCATTGCATTCCATAATATCTGGACGATATCACGTTCAGATAGGTTGTGACCAGCGCTAAATTCAGCTATCCTAGGGTTTTCAGGATCAAAATGTAGATCCCTTGGGTCAATTTCCGTGATTGTTTGATTCATGGGATTTAAAAAAGCACTAACTCACTATTTCTGCTATTGACCTTAATCTCATTACCGATTATTAAATCAGGTGAGAACACTAATAGTTCACTACCAAACTTCTTACTCTGCAGAGTGTAATTAAGATTGAAAGAAGACATTCTGTATCCTCTATACATTTCAATGATTTGTGGAACATTATCGTAGGAAATGAGCCATCTAACATCAATAAGATTTTCTACCGCAGCTGCTAACGTTTGATGATTAAAGTGATCGTAATTATTTAAATATAATAATTTTCCTTTATTGTAATAGGGGGGATCGAGATAAATAAACAAATCGTTTACTTGAGGGTGAAATTCGTTTATATTTCTAATTATCCTAACTGCATCTTCATTTGTCAGCGTAATTTGGTCACGCGCAGCAGCTATCTTTTCAATTCTTCTGATTAGTTCCTCTTTATTGAAACGCACATCTATTAAATAGTTGCCATTTTGCTCTTGGCCTCCAATTGGCCCTGCTTTGTGAATTATTCCGGAACGGTTAGTGCGGTTTAAGAAAAACGTAGAAAATCCAAGATCTATTATATTGACATTTCTACCTTGAAGATAGATATTTTTTTGACGATGCCATTCATTGATATCGACGGTGACATCTCTTAAACGTTGAATAAATAGATCTGTGTGATTTAAAATAGAAAACCAAAATGCATATATGCTATAATCAGCATCGTTAATATGAATTTGATTAAATGTATTATCAAATAACAAATTAAGAGCAGCGCCAGCACCACCTGCATAAAGTTCGCAATAGGTACCACCAACCAATCCATTTTGTTGGGCAATATTTGATATAAACCCAGATAAACATGCTTTACCCCCGGGATATCTTAATGGACTATGATTTTTTGTGCTTCCCAAATGAGTTAAATTGAAAGTATGGCCAGCAAATATAACAATCTCATATTATTAAATTTCATGAGCAGGCAGCTGTTTTCGTTAAACAAACTAAATCGAAAAAGGGATCATCAAGTCTAATACACAACCGACTTTGTTCGGTTACCATCAAACTTTATGAACAAATAAGCACATATGAAATGCGTTTTGTTTTGTGAATGGGAGGGTAGGCGTAAATCAAAGAAGTAACCGAAAACTGTTTACTTACAACTTGTTTTCGAAATTGAAGGTTGACAAGCAGCCGTAGAAATTTCGCTCCTTATAGTTGTTCTTAATTTGGTTGGACTCAGATGGAACTACATCAAACGTTCAATCGTGTGGTTCCCATAAACCTCATTATAAATTTCGCCGACTTTCAAATTGTGGACGGCGTCAAGATCCTCTTCCTCATACCCGTTATCTTGAGAGAAAAAATCAATACCTACTTCCTGAGTTTTATCTGGATCGTAAGAGTTCAAAGCATACTCATCCCATGATCCCCACTTGCACAAAAACACTTTTTCCATAGCGTCAAATCTACTAAAACCTTGAAAGAATAACAATCACAAGATGCTGAAGAGAGTCAGGCGATTCTAATCCGCCACAAATTTCTACTGGCTAAAATTCGAAAAAGCTAATGTTCAAACTAAGGTGCCTTCCTGATATCAAGCCAATTTCTTTAATGCATTATGGAATACAAATTAAGTTGTACCCTGAATTGGACTTTACGTTGTGCAAGCTCTGCTATTATTTTGTCTACCGATTTCCATCGTGTCTAATTTAAACTTAATTAAGATGACGACAAGTGGCTTGAATGGTGAAGGGTGGCTAATGAAAGAAAAGAAGCAAAGTCCTCAACGAAAGGAGGACCTTACTATAGAGGAAGTAAGATCATGTAAAGCTTTTGCACAGCTCACGGACGAACAAGCTTTAGAAGTGATTTCGGCATTTAAGAATTTCACTGTGATTATGTTTAATTTTTTTCAGCGGAACCAACGTAAAGATATTTGATTTAAGAATTTATTTTCATAAATTGCAATAAGTCAGATACTTAACTCTAAATGTCATGTCCGAAAATTTGCTATTTAATTCCTTTGCCAAAGGCGCACAGCAGCTGACAAAGACAAAAGGCTCAAACTGCGTAATTTATACCCGTGTAAGCAGCAAAGAACAGGCTGACAAAAATTTAAGTCTTGAAACCCAGAAGAAGGCATGTAATCAATATGCCGAGAGGCAGGGGTTTAATATTCTTGCGGATTTTGGCGGCACCTATGAAAGCGCGCAAAATGATGAACGTAAAGAATTTACCGCTATGCTTTCCTATGTTAAAAAATCCAGAGCAAAGGTGTCACATATACTTGTTTACAGTTTGGAACGCTTTTCTCGTAATGATAATTCCATTTGGTTAAGTAACCAGTTAAGAAAACTCGGGATAGAGATTGTGTCAGTTACTCAGCCGATTGACACGTCTAACCCCTCTGGTCAGATGCAACAGAAGATGCTGTTCCTTTTTGGCGAGTTTGACAATCAGCTGCGTAAGCAGAAATGTGTGGCTGGTATGAAAGAAATGTTACTCCGTGGTAATTGGCCGACAAATCCACCTATGGGCTACGACAGTATCCGTATCAATGGTGAAAGACGAATTGTTGTCAATGAAAAAGGCAAACTTTTGAAGATGGCTTTTCATTGGAAGGCCGATGAAGGTTTATCTAATGAATCCATTCGCTTTCGCTTGCGCCAAAAGGGCTTAATGCTTCATAAGCAACGCATCTCAGAGATTTTTAAAAATCCTTTCTATTGCGGCTTGCTAACGCATAATATGTTAGAAGGCCGAGTAGTAAATGGAAATCAAGAGAAACTTGTTTCAAGAGATCTATTTCTTAGAGTCAACGGCATTATAGAGCAGCATGTACAGGGATATAAGGTATTAGAAGAAAACGACGCTATACCGCTTAAGCGGTTTCTTCATTGCCACACCTGTGGTAAATTATTGAGGGGTTACATAGTCAAGAAAAAAAACATTTACTATTATAAGTGCTGTACAGCCGGTTGCTGTAACAACAGAAGCGCCTCAGTGCTCAACGAGCGCTTCGCATCGATCCTAAATTATTTCAACTTAAACATATCTGCGGACGTCATCAATCTCCTCAAAACTCAGATGATAGCAACTTTCAACCAGTTAACGAAAGATCAACAGGATTCGGTTAAGCAACTTCAATTGCGAATAATCGAGCTTAATACCAAAATGGGCCGCCTGGAAGAGCGATTCATCGAGGAAGAGATTAACGCCGAACTTTACCATAAATACTATTCAAAATACTTGGAGGAAAAGAAGGAATTGGAGAGAGAAATGTACCAGGGATTAAATGAGGTGTCGAACCTTGATAAATGCATTGATTTAGCGGTCAATTTCGCGTCTAAAATGCGTTTAAAGTGGCTTTCTGGGGATTATGCAGTTAGGCAGCAAATCCAGTTTTTGTTGTTTCCTGAGGGTATTAACTATGATAGGAAAACGGACGGGTGTCGAACCAAAAGAATAAATAACGTCTTTTTGTATCTTGCTTATTTACAGCAAATTATGACTAAAAAGAAAAGAGGCATACCAGAATTAAATCTGAATTATGCCTCTTTGTCCTCTTGGGTAGCGGGAGCAGGACTCGAACCTACGACCTTCGGGTTATGAGCCCGACGAGCTACCAACTGCTCCATCCCGCACTATTGTTGTTGGTATATACATAACGGTCATAAACCCGAAATGTTTCTTCCAATTAGCAAAAAAGCAAATTTGCTCTCCGTTTTATTGGACTGCAAAGATATAATTCGTTTCTTTGCAGTCCAAAAATATTTTTAAATAATTTTTTTATGTCGCACAAGGCTGGTTTTGTAAGTATAATTGGTAAACCCAACGCGGGTAAGTCAACCCTTATGAATGCCTTGGTGGGCGAAAAGATGTCTATCATTACGCCAAAGGCGCAAACAACACGCCACCGTATATTAGGTATAGTAAATGATGAGGACTATCAGATCGTGTTTTCTGACACACCCGGTATTATTAAACCTCATTATGCCCTGCATGAAAGCATGATGCACCAGGTTGAAGGCTCCATTGTAGATGCCGACCTGATCTTGCTGGTTACCGATATCAAAGAGGAGTACGACGAAGAGGATGTGCTTAAAAAGCTGGAAAGGTCAACAGCGCCGCTGGCTATACTCATCAACAAGATAGACCTGAGCAACGAGGAAGAAGTTCGTGCGAAAGCGGCTTACTGGCAGGAAAAGCTGAATCCGAAAGCGGTGTTTGCCATATCTGCCCTGCATGATCATAATATTAAAGGCATATTTGAATTCGTATTAGAGAACCTGCCCGAGCATCCGCCATATTACGAAAAAGATGCGCTTACCGATCGTAACGATCGTTTTTTTGCATCTGAGATGATACGTGCGCAGGTATTTAAGCAATACAAAAAAGAGATACCCTACAGCACGGAGGTTATTGTTACGGCGTTTAAAGAGGGCGAGAAGCTGCACCGCATAAGCGCCGAAATTATTGTTGAGCGCGAATCGCAAAAAAATATCATTATAGGCAATAAGGGCGAGATGCTAAAAATTGTAGGCACATATGCCCGCAAGGATATGGAAGACTTCTTCCAGCGTAAAATTTTCCTCGAAATGTTTGTTAAAGTAATACCCGACTGGCGCAGTAAAAAAAATTATCTTAAAAAATTCGGGTACGAATAAAGCTAACAGAATCAAGATGTAAGAATCAAGATTCAAGAAAATTAATACATAAATACAGAATTTAGGAGAAGTTCACGATTTTTGCGTCGTCTTGGTTCTTGGCTCTTAATTCTTGATTCTAATCACCATGAGTAATATAGTAGCAATAGTAGGCAGGCCCAACGTTGGCAAAAGTACCTTATATAACCGTTTAACCGAAAGCCGTAAAGCTATTGTAGACGATTTTAGCGGCGTGACCCGCGACAGGCATTATGGCACTTCCGAGTGGACCGACCATCAGTTCACGGTAGTTGATACGGGCGGTTATGTGGCTAACTCGGCAGATGTGTTTGAAACTGCCATTCGCGAGCAGGTGATGATTGCCATTGAAGAGGCGACCGTTATTTTGTTTGTGGTTGATGTAACTACAGGCATTACCGATCTGGACGATGAGATTGCTACCCTGCTGCGTAAAGGGAATAAGCCCGTTTTTGTTGTAGTAAATAAGGTTGATAATACCTCGCAGGTATCAGATGCTACCGAGTTTTATAGCCTGGGTTTAGGTGAGATCTATACTCTATCCTCCATGACGGGCTCCGGTACGGGTGAGCTACTGGACGAAGTGGTAAAACACTTTGAAGATGTTCCTTTAGAAGAGAACAACCGCCCAAAATACGCCATTGTTGGTCGCCCTAATGTTGGTAAGTCATCCATAATCAACGCTTTAATAGGTAAAGAGCGTAATATAGTTACGCCAATTGCAGGCACTACCCGCGACTCTATCCACATACATTACAACCAGTACGGGCATGATTTTATGCTGATAGATACCGCAGGCCTCCGCAAAAAAACCAAGGTAAAAGAGAACATCGAGTTTTACTCAGTAATGCGAACCATCAAGGCCCTGGAAGAGGCTGATGTGGTGATTTTAATGATTGATGCGGTGGAAGGCATCGAATCGCAGGATATCAATATTTTTCACCTGGCCGAGAAAAATAAAAAAGGCATTGTGATTGTTGTTAACAAATGGGACCTGATTGAAAAGAACAGCAAAACCGTTAAAGTTTTTGAAGAACAGATCCGCCAGAAGGTAGCACCATTTACAGATGTACCCATCGTATTCACATCAGTATTAGAAAAACAAAGGGTGCTTAAAGTTATTGACGTAGCTAATAAGGTTTACGAGAACAGAGCGCGTAAAATCCCAACTTCCAAATTGAACGAAGTAATGCTACCCATTATTGAAAACTATCCGCCACCATCCATTAAAGGTAAATACGTTAAGATAAAATACATTACGCAGATCGCGGGCGCTACACCAATGTTCGCTTTCTTTTGTAACCTGCCTCAATATATTAAGGATCCGTACTACCGGTTCATTGAAAACCAACTGCGCGAAAACTTTGAGTTTACCGGAGCGCCAATACAGGTTTGGTTCAGGCAGAAATAAACAAAAGAGCATCCGTGAAAGATGCTCTTTTTGTTTTGGCGAACACTAATAGGGGTTATGGCTGTTAGGAGTAAATGATAATTACCGAAAAACTTATAGCCTCGCTGCAGAGCGTACTTACCGGCGACCCCTGGTATGGGCCGGCCACTTATGACATCCTCAATCAGGTATCATTTGATGCTGCTTACGAAACTCCGCCCGGATCAATTCATAGCATCGCAGGTATTATGCTGCACATGCTTAGCTGGACGCACGAAGTGACTGAACGCCTGCATGGTAAAGAAGCAAGTGAACCTGCCGGTGGCGATTGGCCAAAGCCCGGACACCCGGATGAACACAAATGGCAGCAGCTTCAGAATGATTTTAAATTAGCTAATGTAACCCTTGAGGGCGTTATAAATGGTTTTCCGGCGGATAGATGGTCGCAGCTAACCAACGATCACCGCGATCCATCTCTTGGTAATGGTGTAACGTACGAGGCGCTTATAGAGGGCCTTATTCAACACCATATTTATCATAGCGGGCAAATAGCTTTATTAAACAGAATTGTAAGCGGATAAATCAGTCTGCGGTTGTGATTTGCATCTTAATACAGCCTGCCAATTGCATGCTGAAAACCGCCAACTCAATAAGGCAACTCCTCACATTCAAAACCAGCCATATTAAGGGCATGGCTAATGGTTTGTGGCTCCAGCCCGCTGCTTACCACCCGCAGGATATTGTCGCAATCTTCCAGGTCAAAATTATACTGCCTGATATCTTTCATGGCGGTAAGCAACAGTTCTACCCGGCTTGCCTCCTTCCGGCTTGCCACGCTTGTTTTAAAAACCAGCACATCCATATTGTTAAGTTTTGTGGTTGATGTAGGGGATAAGTATGATGTTATTCTGTTTTTGCTTCGTCTTGATGTGGCGCAGCTACAGGCTCTTCTTTAAATTCGTTTGCCCAGTCGGCCCGGCGCTTACCCCATCCGCAGCGATCCTGCCAGTGTTGTTTAAAGCGAAGCCGTTCCTCTGGCGACATATTCCTGAATTTTTCTTCCATCATGCGTTTACGTCGCATCCAGGGAGCTCCGCCACCCCGCGGGCCGCCCCCAAAACCAAACAGAATTTTACACAATATAAATATGCCCATGGCCTGCCAGAACGTTATAGTGCTTACATGCAGAATATCCGGTAAAAGGTTATTCCACAGCTGCATTACCACAAAGCTTACCAATGCCAACAGGGCGGCAATACCAAACGGTATCAGAAATTTAAAACGGTGACGGTTATTATATGTTCCCATTGTCTTTTTTGTCTTTAATATTCATTGATCTCTTTATACAATTGTTTAAGCCGCTTGCGAAGGTGCAGTACAGCATATCGCTTGCGTGATACCAGCGTGTTTACATTTTCGCCTGTCCGGCGTGCAATCTCCTCAAACGGGATATCATCAAGTTCCTGCCAGATAAATACCTGTCGCTGGTTTTCGGGCAGCTCATCAAGCGCTACAAAAAGCTGTTCCCAAAATAAGTTGCGTATGTATTGCGTTTCGGGCGTAGTGGCTTCTGTTAGCAATATGCTGGCAAAGTCAGGCGCTTCATCATCGTCCTCGCTGGTTGGTGTCAGGTCATCAAGCAGGCTTTCGGTATGTTTTTTATGCTTATCGATGATCTTATTGCGGGCAACGCGATACAGCCAGGCGCCGGTTTGCTCTATGGGGCCGGCATTTACAACGTTGCTGAACTGGTACCAAACATCCTGCAGAATGTCTTCGGCATCGGCATCGTTTTTTACCCGCTTGCGTATAAAACCTAACAGGCTTTTACCATACGACGCTATTGTTTGTATGATGTGGCTGTTTTTATCCTGAGGCATTATCGCGGCTTCCAATTGTATTGTTGTTTATAAAGATAAGGACGACTGCCATTGTAAAACATTTTAAACTTTTTTAATTTTTGTTGATAAGGCTTGTTTGTGTTGCCGGTTGCCCGTTGCGGGGTGCCGGATACGATGATTATTATATGTCCTGATCAATTTTGTGTGCCGGGATACTTCTGTACCTCATTCCCTGCAACCAACAACAGTAAACAGGCTCGCGCGCCACCCTCTCCCGCTTCCCAAAACTATCGCCCGCTTTTTCACGTTATACTGGTATGGCTGATAAAAAAACACTCATATTAGGCGCCACGCCCGACCCAAGCCGATACGCTTACCTTGCAGCAAACCGATTGGTGGGGCACGGGCACAGCATTGTTAACGTAGGCATCAAAACCGGGGAAGTAGCTGGTGTGCCCATAGAAAAGCCAGAAACGATCCATACCGATATTGACACCATAACATTGTACGTTGGACCGCAAAACCAGACCGCTCTGTATGACTATATCATAAAAACCAAGCCCCGCCGCATCATCTTTAACCCCGGGACCGAAAACTCAGAGCTTCGGCGAATGGCCCATGAAAACGGCATCAGTACAGATTATGCCTGTACGTTGGTATTGTTGAGTATAGGGCAGTATTGAGGAAGTAAAGTTGGAACTGCATTAAATCAGACCGTAAAAGATATACATGTAGGTAGTGTATTAACAGCTTTGTAAGTTCTTATTCTTTTGCAATATTAGCTGCTGAATATGAAGCCTGGTCAAACACTCTGGACAAAAGAAGAACTTTTACTTACTGTAAATCTTTACAGTAAAATACGGTTTGGCCAGATGCATGCAAGTAATAAAGATGTGCGAGAGTTGGCCGCAATAATTGGCCGTTCTCCATCGGCTGTTGCACGAAAACTCGGAAATTTTGCCAGTTTTGATCCAAAGCTGCAAGCTCGTGGAGTTAAAGGATTAGAGAATGTAAGCAAGTTAGACAAACAGATTTGGCAGGAGTATACTAACAATTGGGATGAATTATTTATAGAGAGTGAACAACTGCTTGCCCAAAAAAAGAATACTACGATTGAAGCATTAAATCCAACAGAACAATATGAGCAAGATGTTTTGTTGGGTCGTGAAGAATTAAGGCCTATACTCGTACGGTTGAATCAAACGGTGTTTCGAAAGATGGTGCTAAGCAACTTCAATTATAAATGTTGTATAACAGGAATAGACCAGCCAGAATTACTTATCGCAAGCCACATTTTACCATGGAGCGAAGATGCTGGCAATCGGCTTAATCCTCGCAATGGATTATCCTTAAATGCGTTGCACGATAAAGCGTTTGAACGTGGTTTGATAACAATTTCAGAAGATCTTAAAATCAAAGTATCATCAATCTTATTAAATAGTTCTGTGCCAAGTATCTGTGATAACTTTATTGCCTTTAATGGTAAGAATTTAATACAGCCCAAAAAGTTTTCTCCAGAAGCTGCTTTTTTGAGAAGGCATAATGATAAATTCAAACCCTGAATTCACTTATATCCGATTGACATATTTCATAATGCGGCTATTTTAGCCGTATGCCTAACATCAAATTTTCATACTTGTATCGTGATGCTTCTAATTATAAAAACCATAGTTTCATTATTCTCAATAATCCGACAAGCATTCCGTTAGTAGAAGCCGAAAAATTCATTCACCGAAAGCTGATTGATAGAGTGTGGTTATATGCAGATAAATGGCACATGCCCGACCTGCATTTTAATACCTGGGATAGCGAGCTTGACCACCCTTGGCATGAGTTTGATAGCGTCGAATTGACGAATGAAATAGGCGAATATGATTTGATGGGCTTTTTAAGAGCTATTATGGATTAATCATATTTTCTACTGGCTTATAAAAGGGATGTATCAAGGTATTAAATTGTAATTGACAAGAGTAAAAGCTAAGTGTTCTTCAACCCATACAAGGCACAAAAATTGCGTAGTTTAGCAGCTTATGAAAAAACTCTTACTGTTGCTGGCGCTGGGGGGTACAGCCATATTATCATCGTGCTCAAAAAAGGTAGTTTCGCCGTATGCATCGACCAACAAGATCTATACCGAGCATGCCGATACGCTTAGCCGTATGATCCTGGCGCAAACGCCTGCTACATTGGTAGACAGCGCTGGCCGGCCAATTCCATCAGAATTTATCGGGACGGTAAACTTCAACCTGCGTAAGCCAAACTATGTAGTTATTCATTATACCGCGCAGGATTCGGTGCAGCAAACCATACGCACCTTTACAATGGTTAAGCCGCAGGTCAGCGCTCATTATGTGATTGGCAAAGATGGCAAGGTGATACATATGCTGAACGATTATATGCGCTCCTGGCATGCCGGCGCAGGTAAATGGGGAAATGTTACAGATATGAACAGCAGCTCTATTGGTATCGAGATTGATAACAAAGGGAACGAGCCGTTCTCAACAGCCCAGATCAACAGCCTGCTGGCTTTATTGGCAAAGCTCAAGAAAGATTACAACATACCAACCGCTAATTTTATTGGACACAGCGATGTTGCCCCCGGCAGAAAAATAGACCCGGGGTTACGGTTTCCGTGGGAATTGTTAGCTCAAAAAGGCTTTGGTTATTACTCGGACATTATTATCGTTCCCGCGCCGGTTAATTTTGATTACGCTACGGCCTTGCGCCTGATAGGTTATGACACCAGCAACCTGCCTGCCGCTATCGGCGCTTTTAAACGACATTTTGTGCAACGCGAGGGTTCATCCCGGCTAACCCAGTTTGACCTGGATGTACTGTATAATGTTTATAAGAAATATTGAGATCGACGTTAATGGTTGTGAATTAGCAGTTTGTAAATGCGGTTAGCAATATTTTCAATGCTAACCGCATACTAATAACTGCACTATTTTTTCGCCCAGCTATCTTTTAGCGTCACCGTGCGGTTAAACACCAGTTTGTCTGGCGTCGAATTTTTATCCAGTGTAAAGTAGCCCTTGCGCATAAACTGTACAGGGGTGCCTGCAACAGCGTTCGCCAGATCAGGCTCTATATAGGCAGTTGATATGATTTGCAGGCTATCCGGGTTAATGTAATCTTTAAAGTCGCCTTCCTCATTACTTGGGTCTTCTACCTTAAACAGGCGGTCGTACAGGCGTATCTCGGCTGTTTTAGCGTGTTGCGCGCTTACCCAGTGGATGGTCCCTTTTACGTTGATACCACTGGTGTCGTTACCGCTTTTTGATTCGGGCAGGTAGCTGCAATGTATCTCCGTAATATTGCCTTCTGCGTCTTTGGTAAAGCTTTCGCCTTTGATGATGTAAGCATTTTTGAGGCGTACCATCAGGCCTACACCCAGGCGGAAGTACTTTTTAGTTGGCGCTTCCATAAAGTCGTCACGCTCAATCCATAACTCTTTGCTAAATGGAAACTCACGGCTGCCGTCGCCGCCTTCTGCTTCGGGGTTATTCTCGCCGCTAAAAGTTTCTGTTTGGCCATCGGGATAATTATCAATAATCAGTTTTACAGGGTCTAACACAGCCATTCGGCGCCATGCGGTTTTGTTCAGGTCCTCGCGGATACAGAACTCCAGTAAGCTCACATCAATCATGTTCTCGCGCTTGGCAACGCCTATACGCTCACAAAATTCGCGGATACTGGCCGGTGTGTAACCCCGGCGGCGCAATCCGCTGATAGTAGGCATGCGGGGGTCGTCCCACCCGTCAACATGTCCCTCTTCTACCAGTTGCAGCAGCTTGCGCTTGCTCATCACGGTATAGTTAAGGTTAAGGCGGGCAAATTCATATTGCTTGCTTGGGAAAATTTCCAGCTGCTCTATAAACCACTCATAAAGCTGGCGGTGGGGAACAAACTCAAGCGTGCATAAACTATGCGTGATTTCTTCTATCGCGTCGCTTTGGCCGTGGGCGAAATCGTACATGGGGTAAATACACCATTTGTCGCCTGTGCGGTGGTGATGCGCATGCTTGATGCGGTACATCAGCGGGTCGCGCAGGTGCATATTTGGCGATGCCAGATCTACTTTAGCGCGGAGTACTTTTTCGCCATCTGCATATTTACCGGCTTTCATATCGGCAAAAAGCTGCAGGTTCTCCTCTACGCTGCGATTTCGGTATTCGTTACCCGTGCCAGGCTCTGTAGGGGTGCCTTTCTGTGCGGCAATTTCTTCAGCTGTGCTATCGTCAACATAGGCAAGGCCTTTTTTTATCAGCTCAACAGCAAAATCGTAAAGTTTATCAAAATAATCGGAGGCGTAAAGCTCCTGTGCCCATTCAAAGCCCAGCCACTTTACATCTTCCTTGATGCTGTCAACATATTCAACATCCTCTTTTACGGGGTTGGTATCGTCAAAACGCAGGTTGGTTTTGCCGTTATATTTTTGCGCCAGCCCAAAGTTAAGGCATATAGATTTTGCGTGGCCAATATGCAGATAGCCATTAGGCTCCGGCGGAAAACGGGTTAACACCCTGCCGGCATGCTTGCCATTGGCTAAGTCTTCTTCAACAATTTCTTCTATAAAGTTAAGTGATCTTTCTTCGCTCATGATAATACTAAGAGGTGTAAAAGTACGCAGAATTATACATTTTTATACAAACCCGTCATTCCCAAACATAAATGTGTTTTAAAAAGGATTGCATGTAAGGCGCTCCCTGTTTGCCCTTGTTTTCCCCGGCAGCAGAACATGTACTGACAATGTCATGTCACCTGAAATTAAATGGCTCTGATTATTAGCAAATTACGCATGTTCACGGTGTTCACCTGTGTGTTCGTGAACACGCTGGTTGAGGCTTAGTGAATAAATTGGCCTCAGGTTTAAAAATTCCTACATTTACAGCAACCAATTTTCGGCTCACAATGAGTGATACCCAGTTTAACCGCCCAATACGCGTTTTAGTTGCCAAGGTTGGCCTGGACGGGCATGACCGTGGCGCTCGTATCATAGCCACTACCCTAAGGGACGCGGGTATGGAAGTAATTTATACAGGCCTGCGCCAAACGCCCGAAATGGTAGTGAACACCGCCCTGCAGGAAGATGTGGACGTTATTGGGATCAGCATACTATCCGGCGCACACATGACTGTTTTTCCAAAGGTGCTTGCCTTAATAAAAGAGAAACAGATGGATGATGTTTTAATTACCGGCGGGGGCATCATCCCGGCTGATGATATGGCCGAGCTGAAAAAAATGGGTGTGGGCGAGCTTTTTCCTCCCGGGACAAGTACCGCCCGGATTGTAGACTATATTACTAATTGGGTATACGCCCACCGTAATTTTTAAACTGACATTAAATGGAATTTGAAAACATTCTTGTTGAGGTAAAAAACCGGATACAATATATCACCATCAACCGTGAAAAAAAGCTTAACGCTTTAAACCGCTTTACATTGGCCGAGTTACATGAGGCATTAACAACAGCCCTTGCAGACAAAGCGGTTGGCGGTATCATTATTACAGGTGCCGGTAAAAAAGCTTTTGTTGCCGGCGCTGATATTGCAGAATTTGGAGGACAGGATGCCGCCGCAGGAAAAGAAATCGCGCAGAATGCACAAACAACAGTATTTGATGTGATAGCGAATGCCAGCAAACCGGTTATTGCAGCTATCAACGGCTTTGCCCTTGGCGGCGGCTTAGAACTGGCATTGGCCTGCCATATACGCATTGCTGCTGATAGCGCGAAAATGGGCCTGCCTGAAGTTACTTTAGGATTGATACCGGGATACGGAGGCACACAGCGATTAACCCAACTGGTTGGCCGTGGCAGGGCGCTCGAAATGATCATGACGGCTGATATGATCACCGCGGCAGACGCACTCCAATTTGGGTTGGTTAACCACGTCACTTTTCCGGACGATCTGTTACCCAAAGCTGACGAGATCATGGAGAAAATGCTTACACGCGCTCCCCTTGCCCTGTCTGCAGCAATCAAAGCGATAAATGCCGCCTTTACAGATGGCGTTAACGGCTATGAAACAGAAATTGAACAATTTGCAGGCTGCTTCTCTACAGCGGACTTTACTGAAGGCGTCTCTGCATTTTTAGAAAAACGCAAGCCGGAATTTAAAGGAGAATAGCGCTTGATTTATACTACTTTGATCTGATGGCGGGTCAACAGATTCTCCAGCCCGGTCAATGCAAATTTTGCCTTTTTCAACACGTTTATCTCTGGGTCTATAATAAAATTAAAAGCCGATGCAAAATTTACGGATGAAAGGTCTGTACGGTTAAATACGGCGTTTTCCAGATCGCAGTTATCAAAGGCAGAACCGGTTAGATTGGTTTGCGTAAAACTTGCCTCTTTTAAAGCGCAGTTTTTAAAAAGTGTTTTAACCATTTTTTTGCCTGCAAATGAGGCGTAATCCAGAATGCATGATTCAAAGCCTGTGCTGAATAAAAAATCATCGCATTTGCTAAAATTGACTGCGAGCATTTTGCAATTTTTAAAAAGCACATCATTCAAGGTCGTGCCTTCAAATTTTGCCATGCTTAAGTTGCAGTCTTCAAAAACACAATCTAAAAAACGGCTGCGCATAAAATCACTCTCTGTAAAATTGCAATTTTTAAATGTGCAGCTCTGATACTCTTTTTGCCTTGCATGGTTGCCTTCAAAATTGAGCTTTTCAAAAAGCTGGTCTTCATAAACAAGCTGTTGTATCATATATCAAATGTAAGTTATTTTTGATTGGTTAGGGCTTGAAGCTGCAATAATTGGTTTTGGGTTTAACGGTAAAAACCTTTTGGCTTTCGGGCCAAAAATGTACTTTTGCTGAATTTTCAAATAAATTGATATGCTAAGAACACATACTTGCGGACAATTAAATATCAGCAATTTAGGTGAAACTGTCACCCTTTGCGGATGGGTTCAGAAATCGCGCGATCTGGGCGGCACTACGTTTATAGATGTACGCGACCGTTATGGCTTAACCCAGCTGGTTTTTAATACCGATACTGATGTGCAGCTGCGTGAGCAGGCCCGTGAACTGGGCCGCGAGTTTGTTGTTAAAGTTACAGGCAAAGTATTAGAGCGTTCTAACAAAAACCTTAAAATACCAACGGGCGAAATTGAAATTGCCGTTACAGAACTCGAGGTACTTAATGCGGCAAAGATACCACCGTTTTTAATTGAAGATGAAACCGATGGGGGCGAAGAACTGCGTGCCCGCTTCCGCTACCTTGACTTGCGCCGCAACCCGATACGCAATAACCTGGTGCTCCGCAGTAAAATGGCCCAGGAGGTACGTAAATACCTGTCAGAGCTTGATTTTATTGAGGTGGAAACCCCCGTGCTTATCAAGTCGACCCCTGAAGGTGCGCGTGATTTTGTGGTGCCCAGCCGCATGAACCCTGGTGAGTTTTACGCCCTGCCGCAATCGCCGCAAACCTTTAAGCAGCTGTTGATGGTGAGCGGGTTTGACCGTTACTTCCAGATAGTAAAATGTTTCAGGGACGAAGACCTGCGTGCGGACAGACAACCTGAGTTTACACAAATAGACTGCGAAATGTCTTTTATCACACAGGAGGATATTCTGAATATTTTTGAAGGGCTTACAAGGCAATTGTTCCGAACGGTAAAAGGGTTGGAGCTTGATGAGTTTCCACGCATGCAATATGCCGATGCGATGCGCCTGTATGGATCGGACAAACCCGACACTCGCTTTGGGATGCAGTTTGTTGAATTGAACCATATTGTTAAGGGAAAAGGTTTTGGGGTTTTTGATAATGCCGAATTGGTTGTAGGCATCAACGCAAAAGGCTGTGCCGCTTATACGCGTAAACAGTTGGATGAGCTTACCGAGTTTGTTAAACGCCCGCAAATTGGTGCTACCGGCCTTATTTATGCCCGCCATAACGATGATGGCAGCATAAAATCATCAGTAGATAAGTTTTATAACGAAGAAGAGCTGGCAAAATGGTCGGCTGCATTTGAAACTGAAAAGGGCGACCTTATTTTGATTTTGGCAGGCCAAACGGATAAAGTACGTAAGCAACTTAACGAGTTGCGACTGGAAATTGGCGGCCGGTTAGGATTAAGGGATAAAGATAAATTCTCGCCGTTATGGGTGGTTGATTTTCCGCTTTTGGAGTGGGACGAGGAATCTGGCCGCTACCATGCCATGCATCATCCGTTTACTTCACCAAAGCCAGAGGATATAGCCATGCTGGATACAGATCCGGGTAATGTGCGCGCCAATGCTTATGACCTGGTCATAAACGGTACTGAAATTGGCGGCGGATCTATCCGTATACATGACAGAGCGTTGCAATCACTCATGTTTAAGCATCTGGGCTTTTCACCCGAAGAAGCGCAAAAGCAATTTGGGTTTTTAATGGACGCATTTGAATACGGTGCACCTCCGCATGGTGGTATAGCATTCGGTTTTGACAGGCTGGCGTCGATCTTTGCAGGGCTGGATTCTATCCGCGATGTAATCGCTTTCCCCAAAAATAATTCCGGGCGGGATATTATGATCGACTCTCCATCAACCATTGCCGAGGCGCAGCTGAATGAATTAAAAATTAAATCTGTTGTATCATAATCAGTCTTTAGTACGTTAATTGTAACATGAAAAGATTTATACTGATATTAAGCATGTTTGCACTTGGGTTTGCATCATGTTCAAAAGACGATGATACGCCTCCTGAAGCTTTCGATCCGGTTGAGCAGGCTAAAATAGACGATCAAGTGATAAAAGCATACCTTGATACTCATCAAAATATCAATGCAACTAAAGATGAGACTGGCTTGTATTTTCAAATATTGGATCCTGGTACGGGTGCACAGGTAACAACCAACTCTATTGTTACTACAGATTATATTTTAAAAAACATACAAGATAAGCAGTTAGGTGCAGATAATAGTTTTGTGACCGGGCTTTCCATTAACAGCAACATCATAGACGGATGGAAAATTGGATTGCCGAAAATAAAAAGCGGAGGTAAAATATTATTGATTGTTCCCTCTGGATTAGCTTATGGAAATTTGCAAACAGGCACTTTACCTGCAAACTCAATACTTATATTCACTGTCACGGTAAAGAGTGTTGAATAAATATCTAAAAGAATATTTGACAGCAAAGAGATAAAATTAATTTTATCTCTTTGCTGTTTTAAAGACCACCAATTAGCCAACCTTCTTTTTATCTGCAGTAAAAACAAATGGCGTAGCCCTACTGCCGAACTATTGTTTAAAAGCAATCATCAGCACACTGCAAGATCCGCAGGAACAAGTGATAAAGCGCGTATAAGAGTAAGTCAAAAACTGGTGGATTGGGCCGAGATTATTTTGGTGATGGAATATAAACACCGGGATATCCTGAAACAGCAATTTAATCTTAAAGTCAAACCGCTTATTGTTTTAAATATTGATGATGAATATCAGTACAATGACCCGGATCTGATTGCTCTCTTAAAAGCCGCCCTTTCAGATTACTTATGATTTATAAGGAAATCCAGCAACATCAATCCATCTTTTTAAAATCATAAGGGTTGTATTCCACAAAGTCGGCTACTTTTACGCGTATGCTGGTAACCTTGCCGTTAGCTATCGTAAATGGAAATACCGCCTTACCCAGTGTCGGGTCTGAAAACGTTACGTAAAAACGGTTTCCGCCCAGCGGCTGTAATTTGGCAAACATCCGTGGATGATGTTCAAAGCGCATTTCCAGCTCATTATTGCCATCGCCTTTGGTCACCTCCATGTTTCCGTATAGGTCATTCATGTATTTACCGGTATACTTTCCTAAGCTAAGTGCCGGCTTTAAATTAAGCAAAGTGCTATCCCGCATCTTTTTATCCCGGGCAAGCTCTCGTGCAGTGTTAGTTTTATCAAATTGAAGATAGGTATCGTTGTAATGGTAGTTCTTGTTTTTAAAGTAAGCATCCATTATATCCCATCTTAAGGCCTCGTACAATGCATTTTGGTCAGTATTTGTGAGTATAACAATACCCAGTTTTTCTTTAGGTACCAAGGTTACTGATGATACATAGCCATTTACGCCCCCATCGTGCATAACGATGCGGCGGCCGCAATAATCCTGCAGAAACCAGCCTAAGCCATATAGCTGAAAGCCACTGTCGCCGTTCAGGTGATTAACGTTTCCTACCACATCCTGGGGTTGGCGGGTAGCTGTTATTGCCGCAACAGGTATTACCTGTTTGTTGCCTACTTTGCCGTTATCAAGCAGTGCCATTACCCATTTAGCCATATCGCTTACCGATGAGCTTATACTTCCAGCCGGTGCTAAACCATCTATGTTGCAGTATGGAATGGCGGTTAAGCGTCCGTCAACCAGCGTATGGGCAGCGGTACGATTGAGCGCTTTAGGCATATCTGCGGTTAACGCCAGCGTATTGTTCATGCCAAGTGGAGAAAAGATACTTTCCTTTAAATATTGTTCCCATTGCTTACCGGTAACACGGGGTATTATTTCGCCGGCTGTCAAAAAAGCCGAGTTGGTATATCCCCAGGTGGTACGGAACGGATAGGTAGCTTTCATTTTTCCAAGCTTTTCTATCACCTCATGTCTGTTCAGGTTGCTATTGTAAAAAGTAAAATCTCCCTGAAACGTACGAAAGCCAAGTCGGTGGCACAGCAGATCTTTAACTATAGCCTGTTCCCCTGCCAGGCGGTTGTCCAGTTTAAATTCAGGAATGTATTTTGTTACCCGCTCATCCAGGGAAAGCTTACCTTCGGCCTGTAACATAGCCAAAGCAGTTGCTGTGAAAGCCTTGGTGTTACTGCCTATCATAAATAGCGTGTTTACATCAACTTTATTGGTCAGGCCCAACTCCTTTACCCCATATCCCTTCATCAACACAATCTTTCCGTCTTTTACAATGCAAACCGCCGCTCCGGGTACGCGCCAGTTAGTGAGCGCCCGGTTAATATAATTATCAAGGCTGTCGGTAATAAACTTGCTCCTGTCGATGTTTTGGGCGTTGAGTACTGATGCTGAAAAAAGAGAGATTAACAGGATATGTAATTTTTTCATGAGAAATAATACAGAAGGCTTTTAAATGCTAATTTAACGCAAAATTTACCGGTTATTTATAACCACTCTTAAATAAACAGTATGAATATAAAGTTTTACCGTACAGGATTATTTTCTGTAGCGTTATTGCTGGCAGTGCTTTGGCATGGTACAGCCGGCGCACAGGCAACAAACTGGACAAAAGATGGCAACCAGTATTATAAAATTAAAGATGGCGAAATAATGCTGGTTGATGCCCGCGATGATAGCAAGAAAACAACCTGGATAACCAGGCAGATGCTTACGCCGCAGGGGCAATCGCCAATTGCTGTCCGCAGGTTCAGACTTTCCGACGATGGGCAGAAAGTGCTGATCAACAACAATACAAAAAGGGTATGGCGCTACGATACTCGCGGCGATTACTGGGTTTATGATACAAACAGCAAAACTTTGGTTAAGCTGGGCAAGGGCTTGCCGGCATCATCATTGATGTTTGCCAAGTTTTCTCCGGATGGCAGCAAAGTAGCATATGTTAGCGAACATAATATATATGTAGAAAACCTTGCCGACGGCAAAATTAAACAGCTAACTACAGATGGCACCAAAAGACTGATTAACGGCACGTTCGACTGGGCTTATGAAGAAGAGTTTGATTGCCGCGACGGTTTTCGCTGGGCGCCGGACGGACGCAACATCGCCTACTGGCAGATAGATGCAAGCAAAATAAAGAATTATTTGATGCTGAACACTACCGACTCTACTTACTCATTTACTGTACCGGTGGAGTATCCGGTTGCAGGTGAAGACCCAAGCCGGTGCCGAATTGGCGTAGTTGATATAAATACCGCGATTACAAAGTGGATGAATATCCCCGGCGACCCTGTGCAACATTATGTAACCCGCATGGAGTGGACTAAAAGCCCGAATGAAATTATATTAGAACAACTGAACCGCGCCCAAACAGAAAGCAAGATATTTATTGCCAACATATCCAATGGCACCAGCAGGGCCATACATCAGGAAAACAACAACGCCTGGATAGACGGAAAATCGCGTTGGAACAATGGCAATCCGGTAGGTTGGGAGTGGCTTAATAATGGTAAAGAATTTTTGTGGGTGAGCGAAAAAGATGGTTGGAGGCACATTTACAGAATTACCCGCGAAGGTAAGGAAACCCTGATAACCAAAGGCAATTATGACATCACCGGTATAGAACTGATAGATGAAACCGGCGGCTATATATACTTTAATGCCTCGCCAAACAACGCTACTCAAAATTATCTGTATCGCATCAAAATAAAAGGCGGCAAAGAGGAGCGCCTGTCCCCGAGCAGCCAACCGGGCACACATGGTTATGAAGTATCGCCTAACGCGAAATTAGCCATCCACAATTTTTCAAATGCTTATACACGTCCGCAAAGCGAAGTGATCAGCCTGCCCGATCATCAGCATATTGCCGGCGAAGCTATTGCTTTAGATGCTAATGCCCAAAATAAAACCGAGTTTTTTAAAGTAAAAACAGTTGATGGTATTGAGCTGGATGGCTGGATGAAAAAACCGGCCAATTTTGATCCGAATAAAAAGTATCCTGTTGTATTTTACGTGTACGGTGAACCGGCCTCTCAAACAGTTACCGATACATATGGCGCCGGCAGAAACTTTTTATACACCGGTGATATGGCTGCCGACGGATATATTTATATGTCTTTAGAAAACCGCGGCGCCCCTGCACCTAAAGGCGCGGCATGGCGCAAGGCTATTTACAAGAATATAGGAACTATCAATATCCGAGATCAGGCGATGGGTGCAAAAGAAGTTATGAAATGGCCGTTTGTTGATAGCACAAGGATAGCGGTTTGGGGCTGGAGCGGTGGCGGGTCGTCTACGCTTAACCTGATGTTCCAATATCCTGAAATTTATAAAACAGGCATTGCCGTGGCAGCAGTTGGCGATCAGCTAACTTACGACAACATTTACCAGGAGCGCTATATGGGTGTGCCTACAACGCCCGAAGGCCGTGAGCCTTTCATTAAAGGGTCGCCAATTACCTATGCAAAAAACTTAAAAGGTAATTTACTTTACATCCACGGCACCGGCGATGATAACGTCCATTATAAAAATGCGGAAGAGTTGATCAACGAGTTGGTTAAATACAATAAGCAGTTTCAACTGATGTCGTACCCTAACCGCACACATGGTATATCTGAAGGGCCGGGTACCACCACGCATTTGCGCACGCTATATACTAATTATATAAAAGAACACTGCCCTCCGGGTGGTAGATAATTCTATAAATATTCTTGCAAGCTCTGCGTCGTAATTGATGCAGAGCTTTTTATTTGTGCTGTTTTTTAGACAGTTACTGCCCTAAAAAGGGTTGAAAATAAAATGCTTACATTTGTAGCATGGAAATTCTGGACACGGCTTTACAGGCTTACCTTGATAACCATTGCGACCCCGAGCCCGCCGGCTTGCAAAAAATCAACAGGGAAACTCATCTGAAAATGCTGAAAGCAAACATGCTTTCGGGGCATTACCAGGGTCGCGTACTTAGCATGCTCAGCAAAATGATGCAGCCTAAACTCATATTAGAGATAGGTACGTTTACAGGTTATTCCGCAATTTGCCTTGCTGAAGGCCTTGCAGAAGGTGGGGTGCTGCACACTATTGAAGTGAACGCAGAGTATGAGGAGATGCTGAATTCACATTTCAAGCTAACAAATGTGGATAAAAAAATAAAGCTGCATATTGGCGCTGCCGAGGCTGTTATAGCTGATTTTGAGTATAATAACTTCGATATTGTGTTTATTGATGCGGATAAACGAAATAATTTTAAGTACTTTGAGTTAATACTTGATAAAGTAAGGCCCGGAGGGTTAATAATAATTGATAATGTTTTGTGGAAAGGAAAAGTGTATGATGAGCATCAAAAAGATGCCGATACAGAAAGTTTTCGCAAACTAAATGAACAAATAGCTGTTAACACACAGGTTGAAAAATTAATTCTGCCTGTGCGGGATGGCCTCTTGATCATCAGAAAAAAGTAAATTATGAAGAAACTCTTAACTGTTACTATTTTTTCAGTTTTAGTATTTATTGCATCTACCTCAGCTGTTTCAGCTCAGAGCGCTTCACAATCCTACATCGATAAGTTCAAAGATAATGCCATTCGTATCATGCATGAAACCGGGGTGCCGGCAAGCATTATTCTTGGTGTTGCCATGCACGAGTCGGGAAGTGGCAAAAGCGCCATAGCAAAAAATCTTAACAATCAGTTTGGAGTTAAAGGCGGCGGTGGTGCCGTGTACTACAAAAACAATAAAAAAGTACGCAGCGCGTACAAACGGTACGATAGCGTTTTAGATTCTTTCAAGGATTTTGCACGCATCATGACAGAGCGCAAGCAATTCAGCCACCTGGCTGATAAGCTAACCCAATATGATTATAAAGGCTGGGCCCGCGGCATTCAGCGTGCCGGTTATGCCAGCAGCAGAAAATGGTCGGCGCAGGTAATGGGCATTATCAAAAAGTACGACCTTAACGAGCTGGATAATTCACCTGTTCCTGATAGTACCAGGAAGCAGGAAATAGCCAGTAACGATTAATAATTGTATTTTTTACTTTAAGTTTGGCTCAGTTATAAGCTAAAGCATGCGCAGGATAGTTACGTTATTAATTGCCGCTTTCTGTTTTACATCATGTTCGGCCCACAAAGGCGCCATAAGCAGCAGCAAAGCCCGCAAAAACAACAAATCCATACAAAAACGGAACCGGGCTACTATAGCAGCGCATAAAGACCTTTCGTCGTTAGAGTATATCGAACTCTATAAGAATGTTGCCATTCAGGAAATGAATACATACGGCATACCGGCAAGTATCACACTGGCACAGGGGCTGTTTGAATCGGGCAGTGGTAACAGCGAACTGGCTAAGGTTGCCAACAATCATTTTGGTATAAAATGCGGATTTAACTGGGCCGGAGAATCCTACTACAAAAATGATGATAATGAGAACGATTGTTTTAGGGTCTACAACAGTGCCGAAGAATCTTTCCGGGACCATTCAGAATTTTTGAAGAAGAAAAACTATGCCCGCCTGTTTGAGCTCGACAGGAATGATTTTACCGGATGGGCGTATGGCTTAAAAGCCTGCGGTTATGCAACCAATCCAAAATATCCGCAATTGCTGCTTAATATCATTAATAAGTATCAGTTAGATCAGTACGACAGGCCTGAAGGTGAAATTGCCAAGATCAAACGTGAAGACCGGGTACTGGCAGAGATCAGCGAAAAGGCAAACAACCCTTCAGAAGATACGACAAGCCAGGCCTCGCCTGATGATAAGATTTATACCGTAAAACAGGGCGATACACTATATAATATATCCAAGCGTTTTGGTATCACAGTTGATGACCTTAGGGAGCTTAATAAGTTACCAGGTAATGATATACGTATAGGCCAGAAACTTGTGGTAGTGAAATAGCGTGTTAAAGATTGTTAAAGAAGTATAATCCCTGTTTAAAAACTATAACTTTAATGCTTGCAATGAAGTTATGGTTTTTTACCATTTTATGTGTTTGTAGTTTAAGCGCTTTTGCTCAGGAGCGTGCTGTAACCGGTATTGTGTTTGACAGTAACACCAAAGGCAGGATTGCGAAAGTAAGCATAACCAATACTGCAACAGGTAAGGCTGTTTACAATACGTTTAAAGGCGAGTTTAGCATTGAGGTGAAGCCTGGCGATTTTTTAATTTGCAACAAAGCCGATTACTATCCGGATACTATCAAAATAAAGGACTATCAGGCCCTTGCGGTTTACTTAAAACCAAAAGCAATACCGTTGGCAGAGGTTACTATTCGTGATAGCTTTTTATCTCCAGAAAGACAATTAGCCAAAACAAAAAGCGAATACAGTAAGATTTATGGAAGCAGTGCCAACCCCGACCTGTTGAATGTTGGCCCCGGAGGGGTGGGTTTCAGCATCGACGCGCTGTACAATGCTTTTAGTAAATCGGCGCATAACGCGGAAAAGCTGCGTAACATTATCGATGCGGAATACCGGGAAAAAATAATCGATTACCGCTTTAACAAAACCTTTGTGCAAGGCGTAACCCGTTTAAAGGAGCCCCAACTTACTGATTTTATGCAAAAATACCGGCCGGGTTACTTTTTGGTGACTACCGCCGGCGACTATGAATTTATCAGTTATATAAAATCAAACCTTAAACGCTATCTGCGCCATCCAAAAGCTTATGAACTTCCTGCGCTTCCGCCAGTAAAATGGGAAAACAACTGATAGTAGTATGCCCGTTCATGAAGGTTAGCGGCATGGCGCTTTTTCCGTTTATCCTGGTTAAAGATCAGCGGATGAAACACGACCAGGCGCTTATTAACCATGAGCGGATTCATTTGCGCCAGCAGGCCGAGCTTTTGGTACTGCCGTTTTATGTGCTCTATCTGTTAAACTATCTGGCTAATCTGGGCAGATACGGGCAGCACAACAAGGCGTATTTACACATTGCTTTTGAAAAAGAAGCGTATAACAATGAGCAAAACTTAAGCTATCTGAATAGCCGTAAGGCTTTTAGCTGGTTGAGGTATTTTTAATTAAAGTAATGAAATAACAGAATTTTGCTTTTTATTTGTGTTATATGTTAAGAACAGGTATCAGGCTTTTTTTCTTACTGTCGTTCATCATCACGTTAACAGCACAAGGGCAAACAACAGACTCGCTCCGTACAGACACCGTAAAAATTGACACCGTAAAAAAAGATACGGTAAAAATTGATACGGCTATCCTTAACAAATACCGGATAGAAACCAGAAGAAACATTATACCCGTTCCGCCAACACCCCTGCAAATTCAGCAGGAGCTGATACCGGTTACCATGCTTGATTATAAAGTAAGCTACTGGCGTAAGTTTGTTACATTCGGATTAAACTTTAATCAGTCAGCTTTTAGCAATAACTATGCGGCGGGCGGTGTATCATCGGTAGCGCTGGGTTCAACGTTTGTATACCGGCTGGAGTACAATAAAGCCCCGCTTAGCTATACCTCAGAGCTAAATTTACAATACGGTAAATCAAAAAATAAAGGACAGTCTTCCCGCAAAACAAACGATCGTATATTTTGGGATAACAAGCTGGCTACCCAAATGTCTACCCATTGGTTTTTCTTCGGTTCGTTAAGCTTTGAGTCGCAATTCGATAAGGGTTATAACTATGACCCTAACAACGTGCTGCCACCTACTTTAATATCAAACTTTATGGCGCCAGGTTATCTTACCGAGTCTATCGGTTTTGAGTATAAACCCGTTCCTTATTTTGATTTGCGCTTAGGTACTGGTACTGCCCGCCAGACGTTTGTTTTGGACGATAATGTTTATGCCCCCGACCAACTGGAGGCTTATGGGGTAAAGCGGGATAAAAGCGTCCGTACTGATATAGCCTTCCAAATAGTGGGTATATTTGATAAAGACATTGCCAAAAACATGCACCTTAACGCCCGTTACGAAATGTTTATTCCTTATGGGCAACCGCTTAGCTATACCCGCCACCGTTTAGATGCTGTACTGGCAGCCAAAGTTAACCGGTTGATAAATGTATCTATTAATGGGACGTTGCTATTTGATAAAAATACAGGTATAAATGACCTGCAAGGCACCGAAGGGCTTGCCTTGGGGATATTATATAAATTCCCATAATTGATCTGTCAAGGTAAATCTGTAGTCAATTTACCTGATACCGGCGTTTTACATCGCATAACAAAAATTGCAAATACTTGCATTTACAAAAGCAAAAACTATATTTGCGCAATAATTCTCAAGGGGTGCCTTGCTTTGAGTAACATCAAACTGAAAGACAGGCTGAGATCATACCCATTGTTGAGTACTGAATTCAAAGCTCTAAGTTCTAAGTCGGGGTCCGGCTTTTGACTAAAAACTTACGAATAAAGACTTAACATGCACCTGATCCGGGTAATGCCGGCGTAGGGAGAGGTAAAAAGTTAAGTATTCTGCGGCTTTACCCTGGCGCGCAGTAAGTTTAACTCATTTATTGTTCAACATTTTGAAAAATTTATTCGCGGCAATCATTGCCCTGCTGTTGCCTTATATGGCGTCGGCACAATTTTCCATCAGCGGGAAAGTCACCAATCAAACCGGCCAGGCGCTACCTGGAGCAACCGTTAGCATAACAAACCCCAGCATCAGCACGCAAACTGATGCGCAGGGGGCTTATCAGCTTATTAACCTGCCGGCGGGTAACTATACGCTTAAAGCAAGTTATGTAGGCTATCAGCTGTTAACCAAAACAATTAATTTAAAGGGCAGCACAACCGCAGATTTTGTATTGGAAGGCAGCCCGATAGGGGCTGAAGAAGTGACCGTTACAGCAACGCGCGCCAATAAAACATCTCCAACAGCCTTTACTAACGTAAGTAAAAAGGACCTGCAGAAAAACAACTTCGGGCAGGACCTGCCGTATTTGCTTAATCAGACCCCATCGGTAGTAGTTACATCTGATGCCGGCGCTGGTGTAGGCTATACCGGCATACGCATCAGGGGGAGCGATGCATCCCGCGTCAACGTTACCATTAACGGCATACCCTATAACGACTCGGAAAGCCAGGGCTCTTTTTTTGTAGACCTGCCAGATATCGCTTCATCTATCAATAACATACAGGTGCAGCGGGGTGTGGGTACTTCAACTAACGGTGCCGGTGCTTTTGGTGGCAGCATAAATATCCAAACCACCACACGCCGTGATACGGCTTACACAGATATCAGCAGCTCTGCAGGCTCTTATAATACTTTTAAGAACACTATAAACCTGGGCACCGGCTTACTTGGCGGCAAATTTTCGGTTGATGGCCGTTTGTCACAAATTAAATCTGATGGTTATATCGATGATGCTTCATCCAACCTGAAATCATATTTTGTAAGCGGTGCATATTACGGGAAAAATAACACTTTACGAGCCAATATCTTTTCGGGTAAGGAGCGTACTTTCCAGGCATGGAACGGTATCCCCGACTATATTATCAGCGACAATACGCTGCCCAACCACCGTACCTACAATGAACTTGGCCTGATGCCAAACGGTAAGCGTTACCCCGACCAGGTAGATGATTATTTGCAAAACCATTATCAGTTACTGTATGATCAAACCTTATCTGACAAGCTATCTTTTAGCGGCGCTTTACATTATACCCGCGGAAAAGGCTATTATGAAGAATATAAAAAGGATGCAGATGTAACCGATTATGGCCTTACGCCGGTAAAATATGGAGATGAAACTATCAACAGCACAAATCTTGTGCGCCGCCGCTGGCTGGATAACCATTTTTACGGTGTAACTTACGCTTTAAAATACAAGCCAGAGAGTAACCTGAATTTTACTTTGGGCGGTGCTTATAATGAATACAAGGGCGCGCATTACGGCAATATTTTGTATACCGAGCAAAGCGCCGGTATCCCCCCTAATTATGAGTACTACCGTGATGATGCAAAGAAAACAGACTTCAATATTTTTGGCCGCGGGGAGTGGCGCTTAGGTGATGTTATCCTGAATGCAGACCTGCAATACCGCCGCATATATTATTCGTTTTTTGGTTTAGATCGCAACCTGAACAATGTTCAACAAAACGCCACCCTGAACTTTTTTAACCCAAAGGCAGGTATAACTTATGTTATTGATGAGAACAGCAATGTTTATGCATCATACGCTGTTGGCAACCATGAGCCTAACCGCGATGACTACACCAACTCCACTCCTGCCAACAGGCCGAAGCCGGAAACATTGCACGATTTTGAAGCAGGCTACCGCACCGGCGGCGATGTGTTTAAAGGCGGAGTAAACTTGTTTTATATGCTTTATAATAACCAGTTGATATTAACCGGTGCGCTAAATGATGTTGGTACGCCTGTTCGTGTAAACGTGGATAAAAGCTACCGAGCAGGTATTGAGTTTGATGGGCGTGTACAGGCAACAAAACATTTAAGCATTGCTGCAACAGCCACTTTAAGCACCAACAAGATAAAAAATTACACACAGTATCTGACCAATTGGGACGACGAATCGTTGGTGCCGATATTTTTGAAAAAAACGGATATCGCTTATTCGCCATCTTTCATTGGCTCAGGAGAGATCGCTTACAGTCCGGTTAAGGGTGGCGAAATCGCTTTGCTTAGCAAATACATCAGCAGCCAATACCTGGACAATACAATGAATACCAACCCCAATGGCTTCCCGGTAACCGGCGATAACCGTTATGTGCGCGACAGGTTATTAAAAAATTACTTTGTGAGTGATCTGCGCCTGCGTTACAGTTTTGCAGTTAAGCATGTTAAAAACATTGGTTTAGGCTTACAGGTTAACAATATCTTTAACAAAGAGTATGAAGCAAACGGTGCAACTTACCCTGACATAGAAGGCGGACAGGTAATTAACTACAATTACTTTTTTGCGCAGGCAAAACGCAACTTTATGGCCTCAGTAACCCTAAGTTTTTGATAATGCAAAGCTGGGCCGATTTGTTTATTGAGCAGCTCAAAGCAACAACCCTTTTAGAGTGGTTTGCAGTGATATTAGGCGTTGCCGAAGTACTGCTGGCCCGGGCCAACAAAGTGTGGCTGTACCCAACAGGTATAGCCGCTACTTTAATATCCATCTACTTGCTATGGATAGCCGCTTTATATGCCGAGTGCCTGCTAAATGGCTATTATGTGGTGATGAGCGTTTATGGTTGGTACCACTGGGTTAAAAAGCGTAACGAGCCGGAGGTTAAAGTCACGTTTACTACACGGAAAGAGCGGGTGGTTACTTTATTAATAGTTTTTGCAGGATGGGGCATATTATACTTATTGCTGGCGCATTATACACCGTCTACAGTGCCGGTATGGGATGCATGGGTGTCGTCAACAGCGTGGGCGGGCATGTGGCTGCTGGCCCGGCGAAAGGTAGAGAACTGGCTGCTGCTTAATCTTAGCAATCTGTTTGCTATCCCGTTGCTTTTCCATAAGCACCTGGCAATGTTTTCTGTATTAACTTTGATCCTGTTCATCGTCGCCATTTTTGGTTATTACGATTGGCGCAGGATAGCAAAATTTGGTAAAGCATGAGTTTAATACATCATCCTACAGAGGTGCTAAAACCTGAATGGGTCGAAACCATCCGCGCTTATGCTGCCGATGCAGAACGCTCAGGCAAGCTACACTCCGAACAACTTAAGCTTGTTTACGATCAGCAGTGGTTTAATTTACTTGCTCCTGCCCGTTACGGCGGTTTACAAACAAACTTGCCTGACTTGATCAAAACAGAAGAAGCCTTAAGCTGGGCCGATGGTAGCCTGGGTTGGGTGGTTACATTATGCTGCGGGGCGGGCTGGTTTGGCGGATTTTTTGATGAAACCATCGCAGCCGAAATTTTTAGTGATAAAAAAGTATGCCTTGCCGGCAGCGGCGCAGCTACTGGAACTGCCGAAGTATCGAGCGATGGGTATATCATTAACGGGAACTGGAAATACGCAAGTGGTGTACACCACGCCACGCATATCACTGTAAATTGCCAGATAGTAAATGACGGAGAAAACCTTTTAACGGAAGACGGCGGCTCCTTGATTTTACCATTTGTGTTAGACAGAGCCGACGTTGAACTGCAAAGCGGCTGGAAGTATATGGGCATGATTGCCACCGGCAGCGATGCTTATACAGTAAATAATCTTTTTGTTAACAAAAACCGCTGTTTTAAGATTGACACTGAAGCGGCTGTGGTAAACACAACCATTTATCGCTATCCGTTTCTTCAGCTCGCAGAGGCTACGTTAGCCGCCAACCTCTCTGGTATGGCGCTGCATTTTATCGATCTGTGTGAGCCTGCTTTTGCCAACAAGGCAACAAATGTCCGCAGGGTAAACGCAAAAAATATTGAAGCGATGTACGGCGCTTTAAAGGATGCCACAACTTTGCTTAATGAGGCAAGGTTATCATTTTTTAAAGCAATAGAAGTTTCCTGGCAGCAGCCGGAAGATCAAAAAATTTTAGAAACTGTAAGCAGTACAAGCCGTATGCTCGCCAAAGTATCACGCGAGTGCGTTGATGAACTGTACCCTTACTGCGGGTTGTTAGCTGCATCGCCGGATACCGAAATTAATCGCGTTTGGCGCGATATACATACGGCAAGCCAGCACGCGTTATTAACTTTTTTAGAGTAAGCTAAAAGCGCTGTTGCTCCATCCAGCTTTGTAAAAGTATCACTGCCGATATATTATCAACCAGGGCTTTATTCTGGCGCGCCTTTTTACCCATGCCGCTTTGGGCGATAGCCGCTGATGCCATTTTTGATGTAAAGCGCTCGTCCAGCATCTCGATCGGCATATCCGGAAAATTCTTTTTCAGCAAAGTTACAAACCCTTTAACATGCATGGCCGACTGCGAGGGGGTGTTATCCATTTGCTTTGGCTCCCCTACAATAAACCGTTCAACAGCCTCTGTTTGCAGATACTTTTTCAGGTAGTCGATAATGTGCATCGGGTGTATGGTATCCAGCCCTGTGGCGATGATCTGCATGGGGTCGGTAACGGCAATACCTATACGTTTGGTACCGTAGTCGAAGGCCATTACGCGCATTGCTTCGCAGATAGGAGATATGAAATTTGAGATATAAGATAGTTTGTCATTTCAATCTTAATAATTTGAGCAAAGATACGGGAATCGATGTCTGGTCTCAAATCATATCTCAAATCTCACATCTAATTTTTACCTTGCAACAAATGCAATTTAAAGAGATTATAGGGCAGAGCGAAGTAAAGCAACGATTGATCAACTCGGTGACAGAGAACCGGGTGAGCCATGCGCAGCTTTTTTTAGGACCGGAGGGATCCGGGGCGTTGGCCTTGGCTGTTGCTTATGCGCAATATTTATCCTGCGAGGATAAGCAGCCGGTCGACTCCTGTGGCGTTTGCGCATCATGCCGTAAATATCAAAAGCTGATGCACCCCGACCTGCATTTCTCCTATCCTTTTTTTGCCAAGCATAAGGACGATAACGCCCTGACTTTTATTGAACAATGGCGCGAGGCGTTTATATCCAATCCATATTTAAATTTGGATACCTGGCGGGGTTACCTGGATGCCGAGAATAAGCAGGCCAACATTAATATTGCAGAGTGCCATCAGATTATTAAAAAGTTAAGCTTCAAACCGTTTGAATCGGCATACAAAATATTGATATTATGGCTGCCCGAGTACCTGGATAAAGAGGGAAACGCGCTGCTTAAGGTGATTGAAGAGCCGCAACCTTACACGCTGTTCTTATTAGTTGCCCAAAATCAAGACCAGATACTGAATACTATTTTGTCGCGTACGCAGCTTGTTAAAGTGCCTTGTTTGAATTTTGAGGACATCAAAACGGAGATGATCAGCCATCACCATCAAACCGAAACCGCAGCTGCAGAGATTGCCTATTTAAGCAATGGCAATATGACCGAGGCATTAGCCATGCTGCAGCAGGATGGTAAAAGCTACCATACACTTTTTGTACAGTGGCTGCGTTTATGTGTTGGAAACAAGGGGCTTGAGGTATTGAGTTTTGTTGAACAGGCTGCAAAAATGGGCCGTGAGAACCAAAAGAATTTTATACGCTATGGCATCAGCTTTTTACGCGAATGTTGCCTGCTGCGTGCAGGTGCCGAACGAATTGTGAAACTGCCCGAAAGCGAGATGGAAACAGCCCGGAAAATGTCGGCGGTTATTAATATGCCCATGGCCCAGGCGGTTATCAGCGAGCTGGAAAAAGCTCATTATCATATAGAAAGAAATGCAAATCCTAAAATCTTGTTTTTAGACGTATCTTTGCAGATTATAAAAATATTACATTTAAAAATTGTCCCCCAGGGGAATCATTATATACCAAATTAATATGGGATGCGGAAGTTGCTCATCCGGCGGATGTACGCCGGCAGGGTGCAAAAGTAATGGCTCGTGCCTTACTAATGGTTGCGCCAAACTCGATGTTCACGATTGGCTGTCGCATATGGATATGCCAACTAATTATAAGCCCTTTTCTATTGTTGAAGTGCGTTTTAAAGGGTCAAGAAAAGAATTTTATCATAATAACGATAACATCTATCTGGAAGCCGGCGACCTTGTTGCCGTTGAAACAACAACCGGCGGATATGATATCGGCCATGTTTCTATAACCGGCGAACTGGTGCGTATGCAAATGCATAAGCGCCACGTAAAAGAGGCCGATGTGGTAAAAAAGATCTACCGTCGTGCTACACCCGCAGATGTAGATAAATGGAAGGCTGCTAAAGACCTGGAGTGGGAAACCATGCACCGCTCGCGTACGCTGGCGCTTAATCTTAACTTATCCATGAAGATAAGCGATGTAGATTACCAGGGCGATAAAACCAAGGCGACGTTTTATTACACTGCCGAGGGGCGTGTGGATTTCAGGGAACTGATCAAAAAAATGGCCGAGGCTTTTCGTATACGCATAGAAATGCGGCAGATAGGCATGCGCCAGGAGGCAAGCCGCTTGGGAGGCATTGGCTCCTGCGGGCGCGAGTTGTGTTGCAGTACCTGGCTTACCGACTTCAAAACCGTTTCTACGGCGGCTGCACGTTACCAAAACCTGTCGTTAAACACGCTTAAGCTTGCCGGCCAATGCGGTAAATTAAAATGCTGCCTTAACTACGAGCTTGATACTTATATGGATGCGCTTAAGCACATTCCGGATAATGTTAATTTGCTTCGTACAGAAAAAGGCGATGCCCGTTTGCAAAAAACGGACATTTTTAAACGTGTGATGTGGTTTAGCTACCCTGGTGAAGAATCATGGGTGCCCCTGCCGATCAATCGGGTTAAGGAAATTCAGCAAATGAACCGGGAGGGTGTACTACCGGAAGACCTGGGTAAAATAATAGAGGTGGAAACCAAACCGGCAAAAGCATTTGATTATGAAAATGTTGTTGGCCAGGACAGCCTGACCCGCCTGGACGAACGCCGCAATAAAAATAAAAACAAGAACAAAAATCGCAACCGCAACAAACAAGGTGGCGGTAACGCCGAGGCGGCGCCTAAAGCAGAGCCAGCCAGCCAGCCACGGCCCCAACAGCAAAATAATAAGCCTAATGGTAATAACCGCCCGCAACAGCAGGCAGCTAAGCCAGAAGGGGGCCAGCCTGTACAACGTCCTGAAGGAGGCGGCAATAACCGCAACCGTAACAGGAGAAACCGTGGCAGAGGGGGCGATCAAAGGAACAATAACCAAGCGCGGCCAGAATAATGAAGCTCATCAGATCATTATTAACAGGATTTATAGCTGTTGCATGTTTTACCCTGCAGGGTTGCAGTGACCCCGCAATGGTTATAGACCAGAACATGGAGATACCGAACCATAACTGGACATACGTTAACAGGGTAAAATATAATGTGAAAATAGAGGATAATACAGTACCCTATAATTTGTACTTTAATGTAAGGGTTACAGGCAATTACCGGTATTCAAATATGTTCGCTTTGGTAAAAATGACATCGCCGGGCAAAAAAACATTGACCACACGGTATGAATTTAAACTGGCCAATAACGATGGGCAATGGCTGGGCAGCGGCAGTGGTAATATGTATAGTTACCAAATACCTCTGCGCAAAGGCTTCAAGTTTCCGGCTGCTGGGACATGGCATTTTGAGATAGAACAAAATATGCGCGATAACCCGCTAAGAGAGGTTACCGATGCCGGATTAAGAGTTGAAAAGGCGCAATAACATATGCGCCTTTTCTTTTACAGCCCCTTTACAAACGCTTTCATGGCCAACCCGGGATCGGGTTGCTTCATAAAGGTTTCGCCTATAAGAAAACCATTATAACCGGCCTGTTTTAAGTCCTTAATAATTTCAGTATCGCTAATAGCACTTTCTGATATCTTCATGAAACTATCGGGTATATGCGCTGCAAGTTTAAATGAATTTTCAACCGATACCGTGAAATCAGCCAGGTTACGGTTGTTCACGCCGATGGCATCAAGGTTATCATCAATGCTCCTTTCTAATTCCTCAAGGTTATGTACCTCTAATAATACATTTAATCCAAGGCTTTTTGCGAGTGCTGCAAGCTGCTTTATTTCTGCAGGTGTAAGTATCGCAGCGATCAGCAAAATGATATCTGCCCCGATAGACTTTGCCTCTATCACCTGGTATTCATCTATCATGAAATCCTTGCGAAGAATAGGTATATTGTTAACCGTCCTTGCTGCTATCACATCCTGCTTGTTTCCGCCAAAAAAGTTTTCGTCGGTAAGAACGGATAATGCTGAAGCTCCGGCCGCCGCATAAGCTTGGGTAACATCTTCAACCAGTACATCCGCATTGATAATACCTTTAGAGGGCGAACGGCGTTTAAACTCTGCAATTATGCCGGTACGGTCAGGAGCAAGCAAAAACTCCCTGAACGAATAGGGCGTTCTGCCGAAATGCGCAGATGCTTCCAATTGAGCAATGGACCTCTGCTGTTTACTATCGGCAACCTCTTTTTTCTTATGTTCTACTATTTTATCAAGTATCGTCATTTCCAATGATTAAGCGTTCAGCCAGTTTTCCAACATTTGTTTTCCGTGCTCTGTGAGTACAGACTCAGGATGAAACTGTACACCGCGCACATTATACTGTTTATGCCTAAGCGCCATTACCGATCCGTCCTGTTCATCAATCGCGGTTATTTCCAGCTCCTCAGGTAATTCTTTCTCTACTACCCATGAGTGGTAGCGCCCAACTTTAAAAGTATCTGGTAAGCCGTTAAATAATGGTTCCAAACCATTCGTCACCTTTATGGGCGTGGCAATGCCGTGCATAGGCTGCGGCAGGTTATAAAGGCTTCCGCCAAAAACTTCTGCAATAGCCTGCTGGCCTAAACACACGCCGAACATACTTTTTGTAGGCGCGTATGTTTTGATCACATCGAGCAAAAGCCCTGCTTCTGAAGGTATACCCGGCCCTGGTGAAAGAATAATATGGCTGAACCTGTCTATATCTTCCAGTTTGAACTGATCATTCCGCCAAACCTCACACTCCAAACCCAATTCATTAACCAGATGTACCAGGTTATAGGTAAAAGAATCATAATTGTCTATGATGAGGATGTGTTTCCCCTCCTGCCCATTAAAAGGGGAGTTGGTGGCGTTTATATTTTCCTGTGTACTCATTGTCTTTAATTTAATTCACCTCCTATGTATAGGAGTTTTACAACTCTTGTGCTAATTCTATTGCCCTGCGCAGCGCCGCTATTTTGTTATCAACTTCTTTTAGTTCGCTTTCGGCTACCGACCCTGCTACTATGCCAGCCCCGGCCTGGTAATGTAGCGTATTGTTTTTACTCAGGAACGAGCGGATCATGATGGCATGGTTAAAGTCGCCATTAAAACCCATAAAGCCGATCGCTCCACTGTAAAAGCTGCGTTTGCTTTTTTCGTTCTCGTCTATGATTTCCATCGCGCGGTATTTTGGCGCCCCGCTCAGGGTACCTGCAGGAAAAGTATCGGCCACTATTTTAAACGATGAAGTGCCCTTTTTTAAAGTACCGCTAACATGCGATACCAGGTGGATGAGATGCGAGTAGAACTGCACTTCTTTAAACGCCTTTACGGTTACATTTTCGCAATGGCGGCTCAGGTCATTACGCGCCAAATCTACAAGCATTACGTGCTCTGCCGACTCTTTAGGGTCGTTTTCCAGCTGGCGGGCAATCTCGGCGTCTTTCTCATCGTCGCCGCTGCGTTTAAAGGTGCCGGCAATAGGGAAAATGCTTGCTACATTGTTCTTAATAGTGATCTGCGCTTCGGGAGATGATCCAAAGATCCGGAAGTCACCGTAATCAAAATAAAAAAGATATGGTGATGGATTGATAGAGCGCAAGGCACGGTAAACATTGAATTCATCGCCCTGAAACTGCCTTGAAAAAGCCCTTGACGGCACTATCTGGAAAACGTCGCCACGATAAATATGCTGCTTCATTTTCTCTACAATAGCTATGAACTCCTCGTTAGTAAGGTTGCTTTGCTCTGCATTGCTGCCAGTAAAACTATATTCAGGGAAATTTTTGTTTTTGATAAGATCCTCAACACGCGATAAGCCACCCGTATGGTCATGGCCCTCTAACTCATTGTTAAATATATATAGCTCGTTTTTAAAGTGATCTATGGCGATAATGTACCTGTAAATATGGTATTGCATCACCGGTATCTTACGCGGGTCGGCTTCAACACTTTTAAGCTTAATGGTCTCAAAGTGCTCAACCGCCTCATGAGTAAAATAACCAAATAGCCCGTTAGATAGCACTTTTGAGTTGTTGCTTTCTACCTCAAAGCAGCTAATAAAACTGTTGATTTCTTCCGTAAGCTCAAATGCCACGGCATTTTTAACTTCTTCCGTGCCATCCGGGAAATGCTTTTTTAAAAAGCCCTCATTAAGCACAATGCCGCTAAACGGGGCGCAGCAAACAAAGCTCATGCTGTTTTCGCGGCTATGGTAGTCAGAGCTTTCCAGTAACAGTGAGTTAGGGAACACATCGCGCAGGCGCAGATAGATACTTACCGGGGTAGTGGTATCGGCAAGAAGTTTTTTATAAGTAGTAGTTATTTTATATTTTTTCATTTGTTGAATCTGGAACTGTTATTAACAAAAAAACCCGGCGCTTTGAGCTGTCGCCGGGTTTTTAAAATAGGTTTACATTTGATTAGTATTGCATATGCAAAAAATTATCCGGCTGCCATGTATTTACATGGTGCCACCAACTTTTATTGTAGATAGTTTTTTGCATCGCGGCAACAAATTTATAAAGAAAATTGAATTTGCAAAGTTTTCGACTACTTTTTTAGTGGGTAATCCCAAAAAATGTACGGCCGGGTACATCTTTGGTCATTAGTGCTATAGCTACAATAATAATCACCGTAGCAATGGTATAAAATATTGCTATGGCTTTATGCTTGTTTGCAGGGTTAAGCGCCTTTTTAGATTTACTGTGCCCGATGGTAATAAGCACTACTGCAATAAGCATCATGCTGATGTGCTCCACCGCCCAGTAACGTAAAGAAGCATCCTTCATAAACCCACTAACAAATTTTACATTGGGGCTTAAAAAGTACAATATCAAACCAAGCAAAAATTGCGTATGTACCGATATCATGGTAAACAAGTTCCATTTGCGGTTTCCGTCAGTATAACTTTGGTTACCCAGCCAGCCAGCAAAGGCCCTTAAAATGGCTACTACTATTAAAACAAGGACGATATACCTTAGGCCGGAATGAAATTCCAGAAAAAACTTATAAGCGTTCATGAGCGTAAATTTGCTTCGAATATAAGGATAAATTTTGCCTCACCCCAGCCCTCTCATTAAGGAGAGGAAGAATAAACAACATTTTTAATAATTCTATTAAAGTGGGAAACTAAACTTGCCCATGAGGATAGCTGGGTTCCTGCCAATATTAAGCGGCTCGCCACATAAGGCTTCGTTACCCAGCAAAGCGAATAATATGGCCTCTTTGGCATCGGGGTTTATTCCAAGTTCATCCGTATCAGTAATTATGGCAGCAGGCAAGGCTTTTTTCAGATAACTGCGTATATATGGATTCCTGGCGCCCCCACCACTGGCAAATATCTTAAGCCTGTTTGAATGGTAATTCTTTCCAATAAACTGAGCAATGCTTCTGCCGGTAAACGCACTTAGTGTAGCAATCAGATCAGCTTTGTTGATGTTAAGGGTACGGGTTGCCTGCTGCGCATCGGCAACATAATCAAGATTAAATAGCTCCGGGCCTGTAGTTTTAGGTAGCTGTTCGTTAAAAAAGGGATGTTGTAATAATGCCTCCAATAAAACATCATTTACTTCACCAGATAGGGCTATTGCCGCGTCCTCATCAAAAGGTTTATTGAAATAAGCGCGGCAGGCTGCATCGATCAAAGTATTCCCTGGGCCTATATCTGTAGACATGACCTTTGCCAGATCCCCGTCGCCAGGCAGGTAAGTAAGGTTAGCGATGCCGCCGATATTTAATAACACCCTGTCTTTACCGGTTTTGCTGCCCAGTATCACATCGCCGTAGAGGGCCAGCGGCGCGCCTTCTCCACCAGCAGCAACGTGCTTTTGCCGAAAGTCGCTTATGGTAATAATGCCGGTTTTTACGGCTATATGGTCGCCGTCGCCAATTTGCAGCGTAGCGTTACCATGTCCGGCCTGTTTATGCTGATGCTGTGGCGCATGATAAATAGTCTGGCCATGACTGGCAATAAAATCGACATCAGCAGGTGCAATTTCCCATTGTTTTAAGGCCTGCAATATTAAATCAGCGTGATAACCGCCAATATAATCGTTCAGCAAACAAACCTTTTCCAGGTCGGCATTGCGTTTAGCAAATACCTGCTTTACTTCGTCCTTAAATACATCCGGATACGGTATGGTCATAAAATTCAGCAACCGGAATTGTGTGCCGATGCCATGCCCTTTGAATCGGCATAAGGCAATATCGAGCCCGTCAAGCGAGGTGCCCGACATCAGGCCAATGCAAAGCCTTTCTTCTTTTTGGGCGATGTTAAAAAGCTTACTAAGGTTTAAATTTAATGCCGGCATAAAGCTAAAGTAGCGTTTATAGTTTTTGTGGGCAACAAACACCTCAAAAACAAAAACGGGCGTGGTTATCCACGCCCGTTACTACTAACTATAAATACGTACTATTATTATGATGCTGAGATATACCCGTTGATGATTTTTATGGTCTCGGCTTTATTCCTGGCGGAGTTCCATTTTTCTTTTTCAGATTTTTCAGCCAGGTCAAACAACTGTTCGTAAAGCAGTTTGCCATCTTTTTTGCCTGCTAATTTTATGGTGCCGTTTTTGGCGAATACATCATCCCAGGCAGCACGTGCATCTGCCCAATACCCTTGCTGGCCAGCCCACCATTTTTTAGCAAAAGCAAATTTGGCTTCATCAACCTTGGTGAATTCCTCATAGCCTTTTTCCTGGGCGATTATTTTGTCGCCGTCCGCAGAGCGTACCACTTTGTTGTTGTCCTGCTCAAACATCCAGCCCTGCGGTGTAAGGTAAATACGGTTGCCACGGTTTAGTACATTGTAATCATTGCGTTTGGTAAACTCGCGGCGCGGCAGTGGCGAGTCTGCTTTGCTTTGCCATTCATGACGGCCATCTACATGTACCCAGGTGCCAATACTCTCGTACCTCGGGCTGTCATCTACCTGGTAAACCTTCTGGGTCCAGCGGCCTTTTACTTCTGATGGTTTAAGAGCTACTTTTTTCCAGGTATTGTCTTTATCATATTGCAGGATGGTTGGCTGCTCATATACCCAGTCTTCGCGCCAGTGTTTGATCACTGTACTGTCGCCAACTACAAGCAGGTGCTGAATAGCTATTTTCTTTGGAGAATCTTCTACAATAGTTGCCCACTCATAACCCCAGGAATGGTAGCGCGGATGAAATTTGTAAGCGGTATCAGGCGCAAATGTTTCTGCGTAATTAAAGGTAACTTTATAATACCCGGCCAGCGATTTGATAGCCGCACGGTCCTGGTCGAGCTTTGATTGAGCACTTACTGTAAGTACAGATAGCCCCAGTGAAAGGATAAGGATGAGTTTTTTCATTTTAATTTAGATTAATTCTAAACAAAGTAACGATATAAAATTTTTTCTTCCAAAAATTTACCTGTAAAATATTTAATAGTTTGTAATCAATAACTTAAACTGTAAATTTGCTATATGTTGAAAAGGACAGGTATATTGCTTTTGGTGTTGCTGTACACGGTTACGGCTTCCGGCTTTAGCCTGAACCTGCATTACTGCGGTAATACAATAGCCGATATAAAAATCAACGCTCCTGCTAAAAGCTGTGCTAAGCCAATGGCAAAAAGCAAGGACAGATGTTGTAAGGATAATAAAATAAGCGTCAAAGTAAAGGATAGCCACGAAGCACAGGCTAACACTTTACTACTTAAAGCCCCGGCCGTTGAAGTTCCCAAACTTTCTTTTGATGATTTTTTTCTGCCTATACAGCAGGCAATAATGGAAAAGTTATTTGACAGAGGGCCTCCGGACGTTAGTAAGCCAACTGTTTCTGTTTTCATAAAAAATTGCAATCTAAGGATTTGAAAAGACCTGACTCCATATTCAAGTCTATTTCAATTATCTTCAATTTTTAACAACATGAAAACTTTAAAAATATTCGTTATTCTTCTTATATCAGCATTTGCTGCCAAAGCACAACCAACAAAAGCCGAATTACAGGTGAGCGGTTTAACCTGCTCGTTGTGTGCTAAAACAACCGAAAAGTCATTAAAAGCCCTTCCGTTCATCAGTGATATCAAAGCAGATCTTATCCGCAATGTTTACATGATCACTTTTAAAAATGATGTCCCGGTAGATTTTGAACAGATAAGCAAAAAGGTGAAAAGCTCGGGCTTTTTTGTTAATTATCTAAAGCCGACCTTTAATTTCGATGAGATCAAAGTGGCCGACAACGCGTTTACTTATGGCGGCAATACTTATAAGCTGCTTAATGCCGATAAGCCTTTGACCGGACCTGTAGTAGTAACCATTGTTGATAAAGGTTTTGCACCAAACTCGGTTGTAAAAAAACATCTGGGGAAGGACGTTGCAGAAACTGCTACATCAGGCGGCCGCACCTATCATTTAGCTATTTAAGGGCCCTTTTATTTTTTAATAATGAGGGCAATAATATTGGCTTTATGCCTTATGGCATGCGCCTGCTTTGCTGTTGGCCAGGAACTGTATGTAAATACAGAACCTGCCAGCAATATGGCCGCGCACTCGCTCGGGGTACGATTGGAGAACCAGGGGTTCTTTTCGCCATCGTATAAAAATCGTACAACTTTAGAGGCAATGTATGGTGTATCCGGAAAAGTGATGGTGCACGGTTCGGCTTATCTTTCTGATTTTTATCAACCACAGCAACGCTTTGAAGGTGGCAGTATTTATGCTAAATACCGCTTTCTATCGGTTGACAGTGTTCAGAAACATTTCAGGGGATCTGTATTTGCCAAGGCTGCTGTCAGTCGTAATCCATATGGGATGCAGGAAATTGCTTTAGAAGGAGATAATTCCGGCTTGCAGGGTGGCATTGTATTTACACAACTGATACATAAGCTGGCCGTATCGGGTTCGGCAAGTTACCTGCGTGGGCTTAACAGCGCCAATGACAGAGGTGCAATCACCGGATCGAGAGAATCGCTTGCATACACTTTATCTGCCGGGTACCTGCTATTACCTAAAGCCTACAGAAGCTATGAACAACTTAACTTAAATATATATGCCGAGCTGTTAGGTAAATCCAATCCGGGATATAACCAAAGTTACCTTGATGTGGCACCTGCGTTGCAATTGATCATTAACAGTACCTGTCGCATAGATTTTTCTTACCGTACCCCACTCTACAATAAAATGCAGCGCAACAGTGCAAACATGTATCTACTGCGTTTTGAGTATAACTTTTTTGAATTATGAAAAAACTTCTTCTGATAATATTTACAGTTTCAATAGCGACTGTATCATCAGCTCAAACTGACACTGCAGCCAGGATGCCTATGAAGCATAATCACGCTAAAATGATGGCAGAAATGCATCAGGACACCAGCAGGGAACCAATGATGAGCAGCCAATTTTCGCGTGATCTCCCGATGAACCGTGATGGTTCCGGAACATCATGGGTACCTGATGAAACGCCCATGTATATGTATATGGTACACGGTAAAAAATGGATGCACATGTTTCATGGAAGCGTTTTCGCCCGCTACAATAGTCAGGATCTGTTTAACAAAGGCAGCCGAGGCGCTAACAAATTTGACGCGCCAAACTGGTTTATGTATATGGCCCAGCGCAAAGTTGGCACTAACGGTTTATTTGCCATAAACACCATGCTTTCTTTTGATCCTTTTACGGTTGGTGCCGGCGGTTATCCGCTTTTGTACCAAACAGGAGAATCATATAAAGGCCGAAAACTTGTAGATAAACAACACCCGCACGACCTGTTTGCCGAACTAAGCCTTGCTTATACCCAGCGCATAGCAAAAAACACGGATGTATATTTAAGTGTAGGTATGCCCGGCGAACCGGCGCTCGGGCCACCGGTATTTATGCACCGTTTATCTGCCATGAATACGCCTGACGCTCCTTTAAGCCATCATTATGCCGATGCTACCCACATTACATTTGGTACGGCAACGCTTGGTTTCAGGTATAAAAATGTAAAACTGGAAGGTTCTGTTTTCACCGGAAGAGAACCTGACGAACATCGTTATGATTTTGATAAGTCAAAATTTGATTCTTATTCCGTTCGTCTATCTGTAAACCCTTCAAAAGAATGGGCTTTGCAGGTGTCAAATGGCTGGCTGCATAGCCCGGAGGAAGCCGAGCCGGACGAAAATGTTAACAGGTTTACAGCATCAGCCATACATACCAAAATGCTGGGCAGCAACAGTTATATCGCAACAACCCTTGTGTATGGCCAAAACAGGCATCATGGACAGACCCAACCCGCTGTGTTGTTAGAAAACAGCTTGCAGTTAAATAAAACTGCGGTTTATGGCCGGTATGAGTTTGTGCAAAAGGATGCAGGCGAGTTAGATCTGGAGGCAATGTTTCCAACTAATCCAAACTTTAACATTAATGCTCTTACACTTGGCGTTAACCGCATCCTTACTACCGTTAAGCATACCAACTTTACAGCAGGCCTACAGGGCACACTTAACTTCTCGCCACAAGCATTAAAGCCGTTATATGGCACTGCGCCACTCGGCTTTGAGATTTACCTGCGCATAACGCCTGCTCTTATGCAAATGGGTGGAAGAAAGAAGATGAACCATAGCATGATGGACATGTAACAAAGGAGGGGAGGGTGATAAACCCTCCCCTCCTTTGTTATAAACTTGCGCTTTCCTGCGGCATAAACTGCAGCCGTTTGGCAAAATAAATATCCCAGCTATGTTGTTGCTGGCGGTTAACCATGTGGGCGGTATCTTCGTCGTAGTCGCGGTTTAGCTGCTTATATTTATTGTCGATACTGTTAAAGATATTCATAGCCTCGGCCTGGTAATTAGCGCTGAACCGTGTTTGACTCATGATTCGCAGCACTTCCTGCTGTTCCAGATAGGCTATGGTGTAATGCCCTTGTTCGTGTTTCAATATTTCTGCCATTTGCGAAGCATTAACAATGCGGCTACGGTCAATCCACGATCTGTCTTTGTTCATAAATAACCGTACGTTGAAGTGCAGCAGATAATCGCCGCCGCGACGACTCGCCTGAAACTTAAAATCAATAGTACAGTTAGTATAGGCTACAACACCACGGCCGTTTGGCTTTGGCGTTCCTAAAAAATCAGCCTCCGTTAATCTTAGATGCGGTTGCGCCGATATCAAATTAGTTGTAAAGCACAGTAAGGCAATCAGGCTAATTGTCCGAAAAATCTTATAAATCATCTAAACCTTAGTAAAGTAAAACTTTACTTTTTGACTGCGTCTGTATGCAGAAGGTTTAAGCTCATCATTTCTTTCATGGTACGTTGCATGGCATCGCTCGAGCCATCCAGGAAGATAACGTTTCCTTTGGAGTTTTCAGAAAAGTGCTTGATAGATTCTGTCCACATGGTAAATAGTATCACAGAGGTATCCATGTTAGCCGTTTGCATCTCTTTGGCGGCCATAGTCATACCCTTTGCCACCTCCTCACGGAAGAGGGCGATACCCTGCCCGCGCAGTTGCGCAGCCTGGCGCTCGGCCTCTGCCGATATCTTGATTGCGTTTCCATCTGCTTCGGCCGCTTTAGTTTTGGTGATCAATAATGCCTGTCCTTCGTTTTCGGCAGCCGCTTTAAGGTTATTTGATGCTACAACCTGGCTCATTGATTTCATGATCACATCATCAAACGTGATATCGTTAAGCTGCAGGTCCTGCAGATGATAGCCCCAACTTTCCAGTATAGCATCTAATTGTTCTTTTACGTGTTCTACGATATCCCTGCGTAGTATAAGTACTTCGCTTTGTTTTTTTGTAGCTACAAAAGCACGTATCGATCCTTCTACGGTACGTATCAACGCCTGCATCAAGTTCCGTTCGTCAACAAATTTAAAGGCAACGTTTTTTATGGTTTCTTCTGCCTGGTTCAATACCGAATATAGCAGCATGGCTTTAAAGTAAACATTGGCCTGATCGTAAGTAACGGCCTGGAACTCCAGTTCTACCGAGCGGTTTTGTATGGATATTTTTGAATAAATGTTTTCTATTAACGGGATCTTGAAATTAAGGCCTGGCGTAAGTATACGGCGATATTTGCCAAATACGGTTATTACCACAATTGTACCTTGCTTTACGGTAACGAAAGAGGAAAAAATAACAATGATCAGAAAAAATAACAGAATATAGCCAAGTACCGTTGTCACTTCCATTTTTTAGTTTTTTTAATAAATATACTGTTTAAAGTGATATCAACCATGTAAAGCCATATTTATTATGTCGATTTCAGCGTCAGCATTAACCCACTTTTAATTTTAAAATAAAACTTTTTCAATCCGCGCCGGCTGTTATCTTTACAAAGAGAATTACAGAGATATGGGACTGCCGCTGAGGATGACATTTAACGAACAGGATTACGTTTATCAGATAATAAACAGCAACTTAATAAACAAAAATACCACCGAGCTTGAACTGATGCTCAATGGAGAAAAAGTTATACTTGCGAAAGAAAATGCAGTTTGGAAGCTAAAAGATGGCGACCTGCAGCTCGACGCTGATCTTATTCAGGCTTTAGGGCGGTCGGTATCCTTAAGATTAAGGATGTAACAACAAGTTAAAACAAAGCAGTTTGTTTGCCACCCTTTGGTGTGAATAGGCTCAAATCATATTCCGGCATATCTCTGCCTGCTAAAAAGCGCACACAAGCCATGCGGTACAATTGATGAATTGAACTGGCTATATGTCCGTCGCCACTCATCCGCCTGCCAAAATCACTATCGTTTAAGTTGCCGCCATGGCAGGATTTGATCATGTTAAGTACTTTTTCAGCACTATCCGGAAAAGCTTTATGAATCCAGTCGGTAAATATTTCGGCAATAGCGCCGTTTAACCTTACAATAGTAAACCCAGCAGAAACAGCCCCCCTATCTGCAGCGGCCTTAATAATATCGAGTATCTCATTACTGTTTAAACCCGGGATAATTGGCGCAACCATTACCCTGCACGGAATGCCTTTTTCAGATAATTTTTGTATAACGCCCAGGCGGCTCATGCCGGTTACTGTGCGGGGTTCCAGCTTTTGCCTTAACGATTCGTTAAGTGATGTGATGGAAATATTTACGTGCGCAAGCCGCAATTGGGCCATTTCGCTTAAAATATCAATATCCCGCAGTATTACGTTGTTTTTTGTGATGATACTGACCGGGTTACGGTAACGATGAAAAACTTCAAGCAATGATCGTGTTATCTTTAATTTGCGCTCAATAGGTTGGTAACAATCTGTATTTCCGGATAATACAATAGGCACTGGCTTGTAGCCTTTTTTATTGAAGTGTTTTTCAAGCAGCTCGGCCGCATTACGTTTTACAATTATTTTCCGCTCAAAATCAAGCCCGGCACTAAAGCCGTAGTACTCATGACTATTGCGGGCATAACAGTAGATACAACCATGTTCACATCCCTGGTAAGGGTTAATGGATACAAAATGGCTAAGGTCTGGACTGTTAGATTCGCTTACTATCTTTTTCGGGCTCTCCTCAAAAAGTTGTGTGCGGGTATTTTCAAGCAATTGTTCATCAAGCCCTTCTATGTGCTCGGTAACATATTTATTTTGCAGAAACCTGTTATGTGTGTTTACCTGTGCCCCTCTGCCCTTAAAAAACTCCGGATTATCCTCATGTGCCATACAGCAAATTTGCTAATATTTTTAGCAAATTACAACTGTATATAATTGTTTTTTATGGCATACAAAACCAGGCCGACCCTGCTTTTTATTTGCAGTTTTTCAAAAAGCTGATCGCGATAGCCATCAACGGTTCGGGCGCTTATGCACATCTGATCGGCAATCTCCTTGTAAGTAAGTTCTGTTCCAACAAGTTTTAAAAATTCAATTTCGCGGCTGTTCAGCTTAACAGCTTCTGCATTTTTATTGAAATTATGTACAAGGTGCCGCATTACAAACTCAGGATAATATAGCTCACCTTGAGACACTTTTTTTAGCGCCTGCTCAAATTCCTGCGGTTCGGCATCTTTAAGCAAATAGCCTTTAACGCCTAATCTCACCATTGTAAGTACCTTCTCGGCATCTTCAAACATCGAAAGTATAATGATATTAATTTCGGGATAGGTTTTTTGCAGCCACTGTGCTGTATTTACACCATCCATTACCGGCATATTTATATCCAGTAAAATAATGTCCGGTTTAAATTTTGGAGATAATTTACGCGTGAGTTCTTCGCCGTTAGCGGCTTCAAAAAGGATCTTATATCCGGAAAGATTTCCTATCAGCGAAACCATACCGCTTCTGAAAAGACGATGGTCATCAACAAGGGCAATTTTAACTTCCGTGGGCATGGGTAAACCTGGTAAGCGGATCAATAGTTACTTTTATAAAACAACCCTCTCCCGGCGAGCTTTCAATTGCAGCTTCGGCACCGATCAAGGCAGCCCTGTTCACTATATTTTTAAGGCCCGATCCACTATTAGGAAGTGCACCGGCATAAAAACCAACCCCGTTGTCTTGGATGGTTAAATTAAACAAATGGTCAAAATAATCCAAACGTATTTTCAGGTCTGTTGCATGCGAATGTTTAAAAGCATTATTTAAAGCTTCCTGGAAAATACGGAACAGAACCAGTTCGCGTTGTTCGCCTAAACTATGGGCATCGCCCCCCACAGAAATATCTACATTGATGATGCCGATTTTATTGATCCGCTCGGCCTCAAGCTCAATAGTTTTTACCAGGCCCAAATGCATGATATGCTCAAGGCTTAAACTCTTTGAAAGGTCGCGCAGATCTGTTATTACCTGGGCTACCAATGCACGGCTTTCTTCAATCCGTTGTTCGGTTTGCTGCTTGGTGGATTTGGCCGGTAAGGCCAGGTTTAGCTTAACGAATGACAGCACCTGGGTGATGTTGTCGTGTATCTCGCGGCTGATATGCGTAAGGGTTTCCTCCTGGATCTCCGTACGTGCTTTTAAAAGCTCTTGCTGATATTTTGATTCGAGCAAAGCCTTCTCTTCTATATGCCTTTTTTTGCGCTGATTATACAGGTTTACATAAAGCACAATAAATGCCGGCGCTAATAAAAAAATAAAGGTTGCTATCAGTATGAGCTCTTTAATATCGGTGTTTGCCATCTCTTACATAAAAATGAATAACTCCAGCACCCGTATAAAATAACGTTCAGCGCATTATAAATATAATAAGTTAAAGGATTATGAGATGTAACCAATATAGCGGATAACTTATCTCTGAATAACGTGGATATTATTGTACCAAAGCAAAAAAATAATATGCCTGTAACCCACCAAAAGCCAGCAGATGTTTTTAGCTCAATGTAATCTTCATCTTTAAGCAGCAGGTAATAGTAATATAAGCTGTAGCAAATAAGCATTACCAACAGCACTGTGTAAGTATCATTATTAAATACATAAAAGCCATGTTTATGCAGCTCAAAGCCGTATAATACCGCAATAAGTGCAAGCCCGCAGCCTATTACATAAGTCGCTGCCTTATGCTTGCCTATAAGATATTTAAATTGAACAGAGAAAAATAATGCCTGGGCAATTAAAAGCACATTATATACCCAGGCATTACTTAAATTATGCTGCACATCCTGCAGATAAATACGTTTTACGTGCCTGCCTGTAAACTCAGCAACCACAATAACCAGCATGAAAAAAATCATGTTTTTCCACACGGTATCTGGTTGCCTGTACAGGCAACCAATGGCCATGATCAGACATAGCAGCTCAACAATAGTATTTATCGTAAAGTAGAACAGCATTTTTAATTAGTTACAGTTGGTTGGGCATAGTTCTCCGTTATCAAAAGGAGGCGGGAACATACCATGGCCAATCTTATCCTCATATTTTTTAACAAAGTTTTTCAGCGTATGGCAGTCAAAGTAATCTTCATAATAATTCCCTGGCGTTACCAGTTTTGTAGTGGTTAAAATAAAGGTATCTCTGTTTCTGTTCCTTGCAACCTGATCATTTGGTAAGTGGCGCGCTAAATACACACGTATGCCATCGCATTGCTGATCTTTTACCATATCTCTTAGCATTTCGGTATCAAACCACTCCGCGCGGGTATTAAAAGGATGAGCGGTATAATTTGCTACCATGTCTTCAGCATCCTTTCTTCTCAGATAATGAGCATCCTCTCCGCAAGATGTGTCATCTGTGCAGGTAGTGCACCGTTTAAACAGCGTTGCTCCAGGGTCGTTATATGTCGCTTTTATTTCAAGTTTTGTTTGCTGCGGGTTAAAAAGTACATCTGCCGCTGCCGATGAGTGCTCATAATAATCATCATGGGTTTTATCTGGTTGTGCGGCTGATTTGAACTCCCTTGTCGCAATTATTAATAAGGTTAAAGGCTCTGCTGCCGATTTTTTTGCAAAATAAACTCTTACACCGTCTGGCTTTGGTGATCCGGCAGGTGTGCTTGCTGCGTCGGCATCTAATACCTTTACAATTTTTGCAACCATGTCTTTATTAATAAAGAATGTGATTGGCGCTTGTTGCAGGGTAGTCATTTGCTGTTCGAAGTTTCTGATCATCTGCCCGGCAGTTTGCTGGTCAACTCCGTTAAGCGTTTTTTTGTGAACAGTAGCAGTTGATCGGGCTCCAGCCGTTGTTGTAGTGTCTGTAGCAGATGATGCTTTTTTTCCATTGTCACCGCAGCCGGTACTGGCGGCAAAAAACAGCATTGCGCTGGCCATTGCATAAATCGTTTTCATGTGGTTAAGGGCTTAGTAGTTAATTATTAGGGTTATTTATTAATTATCGTTTTAAATATAAAGTCCCCTCACTTTCCGAGCTATTGTGATATAGTACTAACTGATTGTTTGTAAGTTTTTTGATCTCGAGCACGGCCTGATCGCCAGCCACTGTCAAAATCAGCTGATTATCTGATACACGCCAACTGGCATAATCGCCATCAAAACTGTCGTATGCCGTACCGTCTTCGTTAAACATCAGGTATTCGCCATCTGTAAATACCTCGGTATCTGTTTCGTTGTCATCTTTATCCCGCTCAATGCTTCTGTCGTAATACCATTTGCCAACAATTTTGCTTTTAGAGGCATTGGGCGAGGAATCATCTTTATCTTTTTTACAGCCGGTAAAAGCAAACAAACACGCCGAGACAACGGCGATAATAATCCATAGGTTTTTTTTCATTGTAATAAGGTTAAGGTTAAATATTATTTATGATAAATATAAGCATTAATAATTAAGCCGTAAATACTTGTAATCAATGGCTAAGATATGCCCGGTATGATATTAAACAGACCGTGAAAACACGGTGTTTTACACGCTATTTTACAGATATATTTAGGGCGAATGGCCTGTTTGTGTTGCTTATAGAATGCGCCAATTTTGTTGTGTTATAATTACCGGGAAAGCCGAAAACGGATAAGAGTAGGCAACAGAAAACAAGGCCATGTTATTATACGACGAAAACCTTCAGCAATTGAGCGAAGCTCAAATTGCAGCATTAAAACAAGAATTACTTACAGGATTAGACACTATAGCTGTGCCTGAACAACAGGAGCTTGAGTCAGACCTGGCGGATTATTATGTACAGGCAGATGCCCAGGAGAAGGGACTTTATCAAATGGAATCGCTTGCATACAAAGCCGCTAATATGGGCGAAACTATCTTTGAAAGGATACGGAAATTTATATGCGGCTTTTTAGCGGCAGATTCTACCGCATCTGATATTATAGACAAAATTTTGGAAGCAATAGCAAGTATTATTCCAGGTGGTATAATTATTAAATGGATAGTAAAAAAGCTTGTAAAATATATATTAAATATTGGATATCAGGCATTATGCCCAACAGGTAACTGATATTACAATACTAAGCTTAAATAATTAAATACATATTACTTTTAACAAACCTTAAACTAAATCACACAAATGAAAACACTTAAACGTAACGCGTTTATTAAAGCCTTCGCTATTGTTTTGGCTGTATTATTTCTGGGTGCATGTAAAAAAGACAGCAGCGATGACGGAGGTAACGATCCGGGTAAAGGATCCTTCAAATTAAAGGGTAACGAGTACAGCGGGATCTGTACTTCTATACCTGCCACCAGCGGCGTAAGCGGTAATATAGATGTGCTGATAACCACATCATCCGGCACAGCTGTTTTCGCTATGTACAATATGCCAAAAGGGAGCAGCGGTACAACCCAGGTTGTTAATTTTGATGATGAGGATGTAGCTTTCTCATCCAGTTTATATGCTATATGTACAATTTATTCAGGCAATAACGTGTATTACTCCACATCTGGTACGGTAACTAAAACCAGCAGCAATTCTTTTAATTTCTCGATCAACCTTTATGATCCCATCGAGGAGGAAAACGTAACCATAACAGGTTCCGGTAAATATTAAAATCTAAACCTAAACCTTATCACAACCGTAACGGCGTATGTATTACATACGTCGTTTTTTTTAAAATTATTATCGTGAATACATCAGCCGTCAAGTAAAAATACAAAAAGCTCTTTGGGGCCGTGCGCACCCAAAACCAGCGTTTTTTCAATATCGGCCGTGCGGCTGGGGCCGGTAACATGGGTTATCATGGATGGTATATTTTTGCCGTACTTTTCTTTTAACAGCCTAAACCCATCTTTAAAATCAGGTACAATTTGCGACGTGTAAGCCAAAACAATATGCACCGGAGGATAAATGCTTAGCCTGCGGCCGGCTGCATTGGCATTTGATAACAGGATAGTACCACTACGTGCTATTAAAGCTTCACAAAGCGTAAAGCCAACTTCTGCCTGTTCAAAATCTTTATCAGTTTCAAAAAATGGGTACTCATAAAGTTTCAGTAAGTCCTGCAGGGGTTGTTCCCAGCAATAAATCTTATGCCATTTACGCTCCTCGGCCAGCTCAAGCAGGTTCTCTATGAATTGTACCTCGTCCTCGCAAAAAACAAACTGCCCGCTTGCATTCCCAAAGTTCTCGGCAAACATCACTTCCGGGAGCTCATCCGAGGGAGGATACATTGGCATATCTTCCAGATTGGGATACGGATTATCACGTTTTTCTAAAAGCGCCTTACGCACTTTTTTTAAAAGCTTTTCTTTAGATGTAGTGATGTCCCTCATATCAAATCGAAAGTAAAAAGATTAAAGTATAAAGTCGCAAGCCTTTATCAGACTTACGACTTTATACTTTAATCTTAAAAGTTATTCTTTTACAGTATCTGTTTCTTCCGGATTGCGGTTGAAAGTGCCCGAGTGATCAACAACACCTTCATGAACCAATCCCTGGGCTGCAGGGTCCTGATCCGACTCGCCCGGCCCATTCACAAACTCATCGTAAGTTGTGCGGTTATCAAACGGGCGTTTTCCTAAGATTTCCTCCAGGTCCGATTGGAAGAGAATTTCCTTTTCAATGAGTTTATTGGCCAGTTTTTCCAGCCCTTCGCGTTTCTCTGTTAATAATTGTTTGGTGCTTTGGTAAACATCATTGATCAGCGACCTCACTTCGTTATCAATCAGCTCGGATGTTTTTTCTGAGTATGGCTTATTGAACTGATACTCTCCCTGGGTATCATTAAAAGATACATTGCCTACCTTGTCGTTCATGCCATAAATGGTAACCATGGCATAAGCCAGCTTAGTTATACGCTCAAGGTCATTCTGCGCACCTGTGGATATCTTGCCAAATGTAATATCCTCTGCAACGCGGCCCCCCATTGTCATGCGCATCCCATCAAGCAGTTGCTCGGTTGTATATAAAAACTGCTCTTTTGGTAAATATTGCGCGTAGCCTAATGCTGCTACCCCACGAGGAACAATTGAAACTTTCACCAATGGATCGGCATGTTCTAAAAACCAGCCTGCAATAGCATGGCCGGCCTCGTGATAGGCAACAATGCGTTTTTCTTCAGGAGAAATGATTTTATTCTTTTTCTCTAAACCACCTATAACACGGTCTATAGCATCCTGAAAATCCTGCATATCTACAGCCTCTTTGTTTTTACGGGCGGCAATAAGTGCGGCCTCGTTACAAACATTGGCAATTTCGGCACCTGCAAAACCCGGGGTTTGTGCAGATAATTTTTTAGCGTCAACGCCATCTGCCAGTTTTACAGGTTTTAAGTGTACTTTAAATATCTGTTCGCGGCCAACCAGATCGGGTTTATCAATAGATACCTGGCGGTCAAAACGGCCCGGGCGTAATAGCGCCGAGTCTAAAACATCCGGGCGGTTGGTAGCTGCAAGAATAATAATGCCCGAGTCTGTACCAAAACCATCCATTTCTACCAATAGCTGGTTAAGCGTATTCTCACGCTCGTCATTGCCACCTACAATGTTGTTTTTGCCACGGGCACGGCCTATAGCATCAATCTCATCAATAAAAATAATACAAGGGGCCTTATCTTTTGCCTGGCGGAACAAGTCGCGCACACGGGATGCACCCACACCCACAAACATCTCCACAAAGTCGGAGCCTGAAAGAGAGAAGAAAGGTACCTGTGCTTCTCCGGCAACAGCTTTTGCCAGCAGGGTTTTACCGGTACCCGGCGATCCTACTAAAAGGGCGCCTTTAGGTATTTTACCACCCAGGTTGGTGTATTTTTTTGGATTTTTCAGAAAATCCACAATTTCCATAACTTCCTGCTTAGCCTCTTCAAGGCCGGCAACATCATTAAAGGTAACGCTTACCTGAGCCTCTTTATCAAACAAGGTAGCTTTTGATTTGCCGATGTTAAAGATCTGTCCGCCCGGGCCACCGCCTGTACCGCCGCTCATGCGGCGCATTATAAACAGCCATACGCCAACAAGCAATACCGCCATAATTATACACTGCACTAACCAATTGCTTAACAGGTTTTCTTTACCCTGCTCATATTTAACAGGAGTTTTTTCAGTGTCTGGCAGATCTTTTTCTGCTGCAGTTAAAGATTGTTTTAAACTTTCGTAGCTGGCATCGGTAAAATAAAACTGCGGGCCATCATTACTCATGCTAAGGCCGCGTTGTGGTTTGTTTACATCGGCATATTTAGGTTTGCTAAGGCTGTCTTTTTTAATGTAAACCTCGGCCATTACCAGGTCGCCGCTTTTATAGGCTACTATATGATCAACGTCATGCGCCTTTAACATTGTATTGTTAAAGGTTTGAAAATCTATTTGTTTACCGTTATTGCCAGCCCATAAGGTAGGGATTACCAGTAAACCAATAATTAAAACGGCATATAGCCACATTAAATTAAATTTAGGGGGCTTTGGCGTTTGTTTTTTATTTGGAGCCTTACGTAAAGGCTTAGGACCATCGGATCTTTTATCTTTTATTTCCATTTCTTCTTGGTGAAGCTCAATAAGCTAATTCAATAATTTACAACAGGGTACTCTTTTGAGCTTTGTTTAAGCGCTTTTATAGCTTTTAATTTCAGCATCGCCCCATAATTCCTCAACGCCATAAAATTCGCGTTTATCTGTCCGGAAAATGTGGATAACCACATCTACATAATCAAGCAAAATCCACTCGCCATACTCAAGCCCTTCTTTGCGCCAGGGCTCAAGATTAAGCGCTTTATAAATTTCTTCTTCAACACTGTTTGCAATTGCCTTTACCTGCGTGGTAGAATCGGCATGGCAAACTACAAAGTAATCTGCTACCGAACTATTTATATTTCTAAGATCAAGCCTTACCAGATCATTCCCCTTTTTCTCCTGCATGCCGTGTATAGCCAGCTCAGAAATGTAAGCGGATTCATTTATCACTTTACTTTTTACCATTAAAAAGATTTAGTTTTGAACGATTTTAAGTTTAATAATATTATACGTTGCAAAATAACATATTTTCAGGATTATTTGTTGGACAAAATTTAGTCGTCCTGAAAGAAGTTGACTCTACAAATACTTTTCTCAAAAATTCTTTGTCAAATTCCAAGCCATTACCAGAGGGAACGGTCATTATGGCAGAAGACCAATATGCGGGCCGCGGACAGCGAGAAAATACCTGGCATGCAGAACCCGGTAAAAATTTAACTTTTAGCATTTTGCTTAACCCAACGTTTTTATCGGCGCAACAACAATTTGACCTGACCCGTGCCGTGAGTATGGGTGTATATGACGCTTTATACCCCCTGTTGCGTGACAGCCTTAAAATAAAATGGCCCAATGATGTTTACTACCAGGATAAAAAGCTTGGAGGCATGCTTATTGAAAATATATTGCAGGGGGCGCAGATAAAGCATGCGGTAGTTGGTATTGGTATTAACATTAATCAGGAAAATTTTCATCCCGGGGCGGTAAATGCAACATCTCTGAAAAAGATATTACAGAAGGATTATGATTTACAATATATATTAGCCGAAATTTGCAACCGCATTGAGGCATATTACCTGCAGCTTAAAGCCGGCAAATTACAGTTTGTAAGGGATTTATATATTAGCCGACTATATCGTTTAAACGAAAGGCACTGGTATAAGTCTAATGAAAAGAAGTTTGAAGGTATTATAAAAAATGTGCAGCCAGGCGGTTTGCTGATGGTTGAACATGACGGACAGGAATACACCTATAATTTAAAGGAAATTGAATTTTTAGATGATTAAAATGAAAAAATTATTTTTAGCATTAACCGCTCTTTTTATAACTATAGGGGCAAAAGCACAAATAGAAACACACGTAACCTGGGCTTTTGCCGCCAAAAAGATCAGCGCTACAGAAGCGGTTGTGCTGGCTAAGGCTACCATCGATCCAGGATGGCATATTTATTCGCAAACGGTTAAAGAAGGCGGCCCGGTTAAAACCGAATTTACGTTTACTCCCTCAAAAGATTTTACAGTTACTGGTAAACCCTCTGAGCCAAAACCCATCACCAAGTTTGAAAAGGTATTTAATATGAATGTAGGATACTTTGAGAACGCAGTTATATTTCAGCAAAAAGTAAAACTTAAATCAGCCAAAGCTACCTTAGTTAAAGGTAAGGTAGAGTTCATGACCTGTAATGATTCTAAGTGCCTTCCGCCAGATGAGGTTGAATTTAGCGTAGCCATAAAATAAGTATCTTATTCTGCATAAATGACACCAGTTAAAGGCCGCGGCCTCTTGTTCCGATCTATTTCTGTTTTACTGTTGATTATTGCTTCGTGGCTGTTTGTGCCACAGGCAAAGGCTATGCAACCCTCGGCTGATACCATATCAACCGGCGATGTAGAGTTTACAGAAGCACCATCGGCAAGTCAGCAATTGGCGGCTCAAAAAGCTAAAACCGACTCAATAGCAAAAATAAAGGCGGATTCTGTTAGTAAAACTAAGGTTGCTTTAAATAAAGCAGTTGGCAATTCAAAAGACAGCAACGCCAGTCTTTGGCAACTATTCATTATCGGCTTTTTGGGCGGATTTGCTGCCTTTTTATTGCCATGCGTATATCCGATGTTGCCCTTAACAGTAAGCTTTTTTACAAAAAGAGGCGGAACGCGCGCAAACGCTATCTGGCAATCATGTTTATATGGCCTCTCCATCATATTTATTTATGTTTTTTTTGGCTTGCTGATCACAATTGTTTTTGGCCCCGCCGCATTAAACGGGCTTGCCACTAACGGAATATTTAATTTCTTTTTCTTTTTGATGCTGTTGGTTTTTGGTGCATCGTTTCTTGGTGCCTTTGAAATAACGCTACCAAGTTCATTAGCTAATAAGCTTGATGCAAACTCAGATAAAGGAGGGTTTGCGGGAATATTTTTTATGGCTGCCACTTTAGTAGTGGTATCCTTTTCATGTACAGGCCCCGCTATTGGCGGAGTGTTAGCAAATGCCTTTATCAAAGGCGAGCGCCTTGGCCCTGCCATATTGATGTTTGGTTTTGCCCTGGCCATAGCGCTTCCTTTCACAATTTTTGCAATGTTTCCATCTGCGTTAAAAAGTTTACCAAAATCTGGCGGCTGGTTAAATAGCGTTAAGGTTATCTTAGGCTTTATTGAAATTGCATTTGCTTTAAAATTTTTATCAAACGTAGACCTGGCTTACCACTGGAATATAATTGACCGCGAAGTGGTATTATCCATTTGGATAGCAATAGGCTTGTTAATGAGTTTATACCTTATAGGGAAGATTAAATTTTCTCATGATAGCGATGTTAGTCATCTTACTGTTACGCGTACTTTCTTTGCAATGGCGGCATTTGCCTTCACAGTTTATATGATACCTGGGTTGTGGGGAGCGCCATTAAAATCCATCAGTGCATTGCTGCCACCTTTAAGTACACAGGATTTTGATCTTTCGGCAGGAGGTGTTTCAACAACCACAGTATCTGCAGGTACGAATACTGCCACTGTAGGTGAAAAAAAGTACGAAGAAATATTTAAGCGCCTGCCAAAGGTAAAAGGCATTGACGACTGGTATGATTATGACCAGGCGGTGGAAGTATCAAAACAACTGCATAAGCCTATAATGATTGATTTTACAGGATGGAATTGCGTAAACTGCAGGCAAATGGAACAAAACGTATTTCCAGACCCGGAGGTGTTTAAGCGCCTGCAAAACGAGTTTGTGATGCTGCAACTGGTTATTGACGATAAAACAGAGTTGCCCCAAAACGAACAATTCATATCAACAGTATCAGGCAAGAAAATCACTACTATTGGCGGAAAATGGCTTGATTTTGAGATAAGTAAATATAATTCAAATGCTCAACCCTATTACGTTATCATAAACGAAAAGGGCGAAACGCTTGTCCCTCCGCAAGGTGCAAACTCAAACATATCAGAGTTTATTAAATTTTTAGACAGTGGAATAGCTGCCTATAAAAATAGCACTAAGTAAAAAAATAATGTAACTTCGCGGAAACTTTACAAAGCCACATTTAATACATGTGATTGATAGAGAATCCCGCACACTTATGAACTTATAGCGCCCTTTAAAAAATGACGCAAATAAAAAATATAGGACTTTTTACATCCGGCGGCGACGCGCCGGGAATGAATGCCGCTATTCGTGCGGTTGTTCGTTCTGCTTATTACTATGGTATAGAAGTTACCGGTATCCGCCGTGGATATGAAGGTATGATAAACGGCGAATTGTTTGCTATGGACCGCAAATCTGTCGCTAATATAATTCAGCGCGGGGGCACTATTTTAAAAACCGCCCGCAGCGAACAATTCAGAACACCTGAAGGACGTAAATTAGCCTACGATCAATTAAAAACTCATGGTGTTGATGCACTTGTTGCTATAGGTGGTGATGGCACTTTTACCGGTGCCCGCATTTTTGGGAATGAGTATGATATACCTGTTATAGGCCTTCCGGGCACTATAGATAACGACCTTGTAGGTACCGATTTTACAATTGGTTATGATACCGCTATCAATACGGTTATTGACGCTGTTGATAAGATCAGGGATACTGCAGAGTCGCACGACCGTGTATTTATTATCGAAGTAATGGGGCGCGACTCAGGGCTTATCGCTTTGCGTACAGGTATTGCTTCAGGTGCCGAGGCTATAGTTATCCCGGAAACTGAAACCAACATCGGCGCGCTTTGTGAGCGCTTAGAAACCGGTCGTAAAGACAAGCTTTCTAAGATTGTAATAGTTGCCGAGGGTGATGATGCAGGTGGCGCGTTTGAGATTGGCCGCCAGGTCAAAGAGCGTTTTCCGCATTATGATACCCGGGTTTCTATTTTAGGCCACATACAACGTGGCGGCCGCCCTTCATGTATGGATAGGGTGCTGGCCAGCCGTATGGGTGTTGCCGCGGTTGAAGCCTTGCGCGACGGCCGCCGCAATGAGATGATAGGGATTGTTCATAGTGAAATTAACTACACCCCATTTGAGCATGCGTGCAAACATGTGGAAGAGATCAACCCTAATCTTTTAAAAATTGTAGAGATCCTCTCTATATAAACATACAGCAATAACGTTATATCCTTAACACAAGGATTAATTTCCTCATCATGTCAGAAAAAAAAGTGAGAGTACGTTTTGCGCCCAGCCCAACAGGTGGCTTACACCTGGGTGGTGTGCGTACAGTATTGTTTAATTATCTTTTCGCGAAGAAAAATAATGGTGATTTTGTTCTGCGTATTGAAGATACCGACCAAACCCGGTATGTTGAAGGTGCTGAGCAATATATCAGCGATTGCCTTGTCTGGTGCGGCTTAACACCCAACGAAAGCCCGGATAAAGGCGGCCCATTTGCACCCTACCGCCAAAGCGAACGTAAACCGCTTTACCGCGAGTATGCAGAAAGGCTTGTGGAACAAGGTTATGCTTATTACGCCTTTGACACTGCTGCAGAATTGGAGCAGAAAAGAAAAGATGTGCCAAACTTTCAGTACAGCCATGCTTACAGGCATGAAATGCGAAACTCACTAAGCCTGCCATTGCATGAGGTAGAACAATTGCTGCATAATGGTACTCCGCATGTTATCCGCATAAAAATGCCGGAAGATGAAACCATTGCTTTTGACGACATGATTCGCGGCCGTGTTACTTTTGACAGCAACGTGGTTGATGACAAAGTGTTATTGAAAGCCGATGGCATGCCAACTTATCATCTGGCTGTTGTGGTTGATGATTATTTGATGAAGATAACCCATGCTTTCAGGGGTGAAGAATGGCTGCCAAGCGCGCCTGTTCATATCCGTTTATGGGAGGTTTTAGGCTGGAAAGCCGATATGCCGGAATGGGCCCATTTACCGTTGATCTTAAAACCCGATGGACATGGCAAATTAAGCAAACGTGATGGCGCCCGTTTAGGGTTCCCGGTATATGCCATGAACTGGTTTGATGCAAAAAGTAACGAGTTAACACCAGGCTTTCGTGAGCTTGGATTTTTGCCGGAGGCGTTTTTAAACCTGCTGGCGCTGTTAGGCTGGAATGACGGCACCGACCAGGAAATCTTTTCGCTTGATGAACTGATCGAAAAGTTTTCAATCGACCGCGTTAGCAAAGCCGGGGCGAAGTTTGATTTTGAAAAAGCCAAATGGTTCAATGCCGAATGGATCAAACGCTCATCTGCCGAAACCCTAAAGCTTAATGTAGCTCAGGCCCTGAAGGACGCCGGTATTGCTATAACAGATGAATCCTATCTGCTTAAAGTGATAGACCTGGTAAAAGATAGATGTACGCTGCTTGGCGATTTTGTACAGCAGTCATCCTACTTTTTTAAACAGCCAGCCGAATACGATCTTAACGCGGTAAAGCCCAAATGGAACGAGGCCAAAACAGCTTTTTTTAAAGAGTTTATATCGATATTAAGTGGTGCCGAAACTTACAATGCGGCTGAGTTAGAGGTAAGGTTTAAGGCGCTTGCCGAACAAAAAGCCCTGAAGCCAGGCGACGTGATGCTGCCTTTCCGTATAATGCTCGTGGGCGGTAAATTTGGCCCTCATGTATTTGATATCGCTAAATTACTGGGCGAAAGTGAAACGGTCATACGCATCGAAAATGCGCTTGATGCTTTTACCGCGTAACGTTTCCTGATAACTTGCTTATCTATAAAGCCCTTTGTATTTGTAATGTTCACGAACACACAAGTGAACATCGTGAACACGCATAATTTGTTGTTGATCAGGCTGATGAAAATTTAGGTGGCAAAACATTGTCACCACATAAACACCTGTTTTAAGCCCTGGATGCATGAAAACGTGATCATGGGAAAAGTTGAATACCTTAACCAATTAAAGGCGCGCATCAGCGTCTTTTTTGTTTTGAACTACCGGTTGATAGTGCTGTTTGTTAGAAAACATCATGTGTGTTATGATGCAAACTGTTAACTTGCAGGTTGTATCACCGGTTTCATAATGAAAAAACTTTTAATCTTATCTCTTTTATCAGTTACTACATCTGCAATTGCTCAAAATCTTGGTCCGCTTTCGGTTGAAAAAATCATGCGCGACCCTAAGTGGATGGGTATATCCCCAACAAACATACATTGGAGCGACGACAGCAAAAAGATCTATTTCGACTGGAACCCTGATCAAGCAGAACGTAACGGTTTGTTCAGCATCACACCAACCAATCTGAAGCCGGTGAAAGTAAATGCCGACGAACGCCGCGCTATGATACCTGCGGACGGTAAGTGGAATAAAACCCGCACACTTAAGGTTTATGAAAAAAACGGCGATATCTTTTTGCTGCAGGCACCATCTGGGAAGACGATACAACTGACAAACACCGTAGCCACAGAAAGCAACCCTGCTTTTACCGGCGATGACAGCCGGATAATTTACACCAGTGGGAATGATTTGTACGCAATCAAATATAATTCGGGCCAGACTGTTCAGTTAACCCGTTTTGTAAAGGAAGCCGGTAGCAAGAAAAAGCCGAAAGATACAGAGCAGGCCGAATGGTTAAAAAAACAGCAGCTGGAGTTATTTGACATTATTAAAGATAAAGACCGCAGGCTGGATTCGGCAGAGCGGGCGGACGAGCAACCAGATAAGCTTAAAGAAATAGCAATTGGTAACAAAAGGGTAAACATGCAGCAGCTTAGTCCGGATGGCAGGTACATCACCTACAGGCTAACATCCCCGGTGGAGGGAGCGCAAGCAACCATTGTGCCTAACTATGTAACCACTACCGGCTTTACCGAGGATATCCCGAACCGTACAAAAGTAGGGGCTCCACGGCCTGAGTCAGCGTTTTATATCTTTGATACCCAGCGAGACTCGGTATACGCGATTAATATTAAAACCATACCGGGAATTAAGGATATACCAGCCTTTTATAAAGATTATCCGGATAAACTGGCCGCGCTAAAAAAAGAGAACAGCGACAGAAAGGCTGACATTACCGGCCCTTTCTGGAGCCCCGATGGTAAATATGCGGTTGTTAACGTTGACGCGCAGGATAACAAAGACCGCTGGCTGATGCTGCTTAACCCGCAAACAGGCAAACTCACCCTGCTCGACCGCCAGCACGACGATGCCTGGATTGGTGGTCCCGGTACCGGCGCGTGGTTTGGCAGCAGCAGTTTAGGGTGGGCGGATAATACGCATTTTTATTACCAGAGCGAGGCAAGCGGATACTCGCATTTATACCTTGCAGATGTTATAAGCCGCAATAAAAAGCAAATCACATCAGGTAAATGGGAGGTGCAAACACTGCAGCTATCAAACGATAAGAAAACCTTTTACTTTACCGCCAATATCGAGCACCCCGGTATTACGCATTTCTACAAAGTGCCTGTTACCGGTGGCACTCCCGTTAAAATTACAGGTATGAAAGGTGGGAACGAGGTAGACCTTTCTCCCGATGAAAAATGGCTTGCTATACGCTACTCTTACTCCAACAAACCCTGGGAACTTTATATACAGCCTAATCAGCCCGGTGCAAAGGCGATAAAGGTTACATCCTCAACCACGCCCGAGTTTAATTCCTATCCGTGGAGAGAGCCGCAGGTGATCAGTTTTAAAAACCGCCTGGGTAAAGACATCTACGCGCGGGTTTATGTGCCTCAAAATGCCGACCCTGCAAAGCCTGCCGTGATATTTGTGCATGGGGCGGGCTACCTGCAAAATGTGCATTACTGGTGGAGCAGCTATTTCAGGGAGTATATGTTTAACAATATGCTGGTTGATAACGGTTACACGGTAATGGATATCGATTATACGGCCAGCTCGGGTTACGGGCGCGATATCCGCACCGGCATTTACAGGCACATGGGCGGTACGGACCTTACCGACCAGGTTGACGGCGCAAGATTACTGGTTGAAAAATACGGTGTAAACCCAAAGCATATAGGTATGTATGGCGGCTCGTACGGCGGGTTCATGACACTGATGGCCATGTTTACCCAGCCCGGGGTTTTCGCCAGCGGTGCAGCATTGCGCTCAGTAACAGATTGGGCACATTATAACCACGGTTACACATCAAACATCTTAAACGAGCCCTATACCGATGAAAAGGCCTACCGGCAAAGCTCGCCGATTTATTTTGCAGACGGACTAAAAGGGCGCTTATTGATGTGCCATGGGATGATAGACCAGAATGTAAACTTCCAGGATATCGTTCGTTTAAGCCAGAAACTGATCGAGCTGCACAAAGAGAACTGGGAGCTTGCGCCTTATCCTGTTGAAGACCATGGCTTTGAACAACCCAGCAGTTGGACGGACGAGTATAAACGTATTTACAAATTGTTTGAAGAAACGCTGAAGGGGAAATAATTGTATCATAATTTTTAATTTATACTGTTTTGCAATAAGGATTTGGTTTGGCACAAAAAGTTAATATGCAAATGAAACTATCGATATTCATTTTGCTATTGTTTTCATTTGGTTGTTCATCATCCCAACATAACAGTAGCGATATTAAAATAAAGCTGAGTGATAATCATCGTTCGCTTCAATTTAATGGTTTGGATAAGTTAATCATCAACGAAATATCCCGCGACAGTGATAACGCCGTATGGCAAAGTCTTGTCGCGGTGTATGCAATGCCTGCTGATACGGACCTAAAGAACTATCAGCCCGTACAGCCGGGCAAATACGCGGTTCAGGACAGTACAGTGATTTTTACACCGGATACGCCTTTCGTTAAAGGTAAAACCTATTTCGTCAGAAAATATAGGTTAGGAAAGGGAATATCGCTTGCCGAATATATAAAAGGGCAGGCCAGAGTAGGCAACGTGCAATTTATTGATTTGATTTTTAAGCCCTAACACTTTGAAAAAAGCAAGAAATATATTACATTTGCATTGAAATTAAAAAGAGGGGGCGGTTTGTCCCCTCTTTTATTTTATCGATCAATTTTTTCGCGGCTTAATCGGCCGGACAAAAACATAACGATAATGAATATTGAAAAGAGAGTAGCAGAACTGGTTGAAGAAAAAATAGCCGATATGCCCACCCTGTTTTTGGTAGATGTTAAAATGCAGGCCAACGGAAAGCTGACCATTTTAGTTGACGGTGATAACGGGATAGGTATAGCCGATTGTGCTGCCATAAGCAGGCATGTAGGTTTTCATCTGGAAGAAGAGAACGTGATAGAAAACGCCTATAATTTAGAGGTTTCGTCGCCGGGTATAGATACACCGCTTACGCTGACAAGGCAGTACACCAAAAATATTGGCAGGCTATTAAGCATAAAAATGGATGATGGCACCAAGCGCGAGGGAAAACTGCTTGCGGCAGGAGAGGAAGCCATTAGCATAGAAGAAACGATTAAACAAAAAGGGAAAAAGGCGGAAATTATTGAAAGCACTATCCCGACAGATAAAATAACAGAAACAAAGGTTTTAATATCATTCAAGTAAAAAGAGAAGATGAGCAATATTAATCTAATTGATTCTTTTCAGGAGTTTAAAGATTTCAAGAACATTGACCGCCCGACAATGATGAGTGTGCTGGAAGACGTTTTCCGGAGCATGATCAGGAAAAAATACGGCACCGACGAAAATTGCGATGTAATTGTGAACACAGATAACGGTGACCTGGAGATCTGGCGGACACGTACCGTTATGGAAGACGGCTTCTCTGAGGATGATGATCTGGAGATTGAACTGGCAGAGGCCCATAAAGTTGACCCCGACCTGGAAGTTGGCGACGATTTTATTGAGCAGATAACTTTGGAAAGCTTTGGCCGCCGTGCCATTTTAGCCGCCCGCCAGACTTTGGTATCAAAAATTCTGGAGCTGGAAAAAGACGAGATATTTAAAAAATATAAAGACCGCGTTGGAGAAATTGTAACCGGAGAGGTTTACCAGGTGTGGAAAAAAGAAACGCTGGTTTTGGATGATGAAGGAAATGAGTTATTATTGCCAAAAACCGAGCAGATACCAGCCGATTATTTCAAAAAAGGCGATAGCGTACGTGCGGTTGTAAGCAAGGTTGACATGATGAACAGCAACCCTAAGATCATCATATCACGTACCGCGCCTGAGTTTTTACAGCGCCTGTTTGAGCTTGAAGTACCCGAGATATTTGACGGATTGATCACGATTAAAAAAATCGTTCGCGAACCGGGCGAAAGAGCTAAGGTTGCCGTTGAATCGTATGACGACCGTATAGACCCGGTAGGTGCCTGCGTGGGCATGAAAGGTTCGCGTATACACGGTATTGTGCGCGAGCTAAAGAACGAAAACATTGATGTAATTAACTACACTAATAATATTCAGCTATACATTCAGCGCGCTTTGTCGCCGGCTAAGATCACATCAATTAAGCTGGATGATGAGAAAAAGACCGCCGCTGTATATTTAAAGCCCGATCAGGTATCATTAGCTATCGGTCGAGGCGGCCATAATATAAAATTGGCAGGTAAATTGACAGGGTATGAAATTGATGTGTACCGTGAGGCCGATGAACACGATGAGGATGTGGACATTGAAGAATTTTCAGACGAAATTGACAGTTGGATTCTTGACGAATTCAAACGGATTGGTTTGGATACGGCTAAATCAGTATTGGCCCTGTCGGTAGGCGAATTAGTTAAACGAACAGACCTGGAAGAAGAAACCATAAAAGAAGTTTTGTCAATTCTGCAGGCCGAGTTTGAATAAAACCGAATAACAAATTAAAAATCGTATTTTTGCGATTATTAGCAGAGAAAGTATAATAAATGTCAGAAGACAAATCCATTAAATTAATTAAAGCAGTAAAGGAACTGAACATTGGTATGGGTACCATTGTCGACTTTCTTGCGTCTAAGGGTTACAAGGTAGAAAAGCAACCCATGGCCAAGTTAGATAGCGACATGTACAGCGTACTTTTGAAGGAATTTGCTGCTGATAAAGTTATTAAGGAGGAGGCCAAACAGATCAGTATTGGCAAGATCAGGAAGGATGAAACTTCACAGGTTACAGAAAAACCTGTTGAGCCTCGCCGTTCCAGGGATTTTGAGAATGAGGAAATACTGATAAAAAACGCCGGCAATTTTGCTTCGCCTCCGGTTGAAAAACCGGCCCCGGCCGAACCTGCGCAAAACAGGGAAGACCGTAGTGAAGCTTTACCGGGCGTTAAGATAGTAGGGAAAATAGATCTTAATAATCTTAGCGGTAAGCAGGCAGCAACTCAAAAACCCGCCGAGGCGCCAAAGCCAGAGCCGGTTGAAGAGAAGCCCGCACCAGTACCTGCCCCCGTACCAGAAGCGCCAAAGCCGGAACCTGTTGCAGAAAAGCCCCAGGAAGCGCCAAAACCGGCAGAGCCTGTGGCCGCCGAAAAACCGGCGCCTGTTGAGGAAAAAGTACAGCCGCCTGTAGCTGCTGCTGCGGATACAAATGCAACTACTCTTGCAGAAGCTAATACAGATGAGCAGGAAGATGAGGTTATACGCGCCAATGCCGAGCGCCTTTCGGGGCCTAAAATAGTAGGTAAGATACAGTTGCCGGTTAACCAGCCAAAGCGTGGTGGCCCGGTAGCATCATCTAACGCGGCCGGCAATGCAGCCGACCATAAGCGTAAACGTAAACGCAAAGAAGGTGGTGGCCAGCAACAACAACCGCCAAGCGGCACCATAAACCCAAACCGTCCGGATTTCAGGAACCGCCCGCCACAACCGCAGGGTGGCAACAACCGCCCCGATTTTAGAGGTAACCGTAATGCGCCGCCTGCCGGCCCTAAAGAGGAGCCATCAGAAAAAGATATACAAGACCAGATCAAGGCAACACTTGCACGCTTAAGCGGTGCAGGTAAGTCGGGTAAGTTTGCCCAGCGTGCCAAGTTCCGTCGTCAAAAACGTGATGACGTTGCTGCAAGTGCCGAAGAACTGGCAATGGAGCAGGAACTTCAATCAAAGGTATTGAGGGTTACTGAATTTGTAACAGCGAACGAACTGGCATCGATGATGGATGTTTCTGTAACACAGATCATCTCTACATGTATGAGCCTGGGTATGTTCGTATCCATTAACCAGCGTTTGGATGCTGAAACTTTATCTATCGTTGCCGATGAATTTGGCTACCAGGTAGAGTTTGTTAAACCGCAGGATGAAGAAGCCAACCTTGATCAGGAAGATGATCCGGCAGACCTTGTGCCACGCTCGCCTATTGTAACCATAATGGGCCACGTTGACCACGGTAAAACATCATTGCTTGACTTTATCCGTAAATCAAACGTAATTGGCGGAGAGGCCGGTGGTATAACCCAGCACATTGGTGCTTACGAGGTTACATTGCCTGATAATAAAGGGAAGATCACCTTCCTGGATACACCTGGTCACGAAGCGTTTACCGCGATGCGTGCAAGGGGTGCCCAGGTAACAGATATTGTTATTATTGTTATCGCGGCAGACGATAGCGTGATGCCGCAAACCCGCGAGGCCATAAACCACGCGCAGGCAGCAGGTGCACCTATCATATTCGCTTTCAATAAAATTGATAAGCCTGGCGCTAACGCAGACAAAGTGCGTGAGCAGCTTTCAACCATGAACATTTTGGTTGAAGAGTGGGGCGGTAAATATCAAACGCAGGAGATATCAGCTAAGACAGGCTTAAATGTCGATCTGCTGTTAGAAAAAGTATTACTTGAGGCTGAGTTGCTTGAGCTTAAAGCCAACCCTAATAAACGTGCAGTAGGTACCGTAATTGAAGCCGCCCTTGACAAAGGCCGTGGTATTGTAACTACCGTACTTGTACAGGCCGGCCGTTTAAGAGTAGGCGACCCGATATTAGCCGGTTGCTACAGCGGCCGTGTTAAAGCTTTGACCAACGAGCGTGGCCAGCGGGTTGAGTCGGCAGGCCCATCAACACCGGTACAGGTGTTAGGTATGCAGGGCGCTCCAACCGCAGGCGACAAGTTCAATGCGCTTGACAGCGAACCGGAAGCACGTGAAATTGCCAACAAACGCTTACAGTTACAGCGTGAGCAGGGTTTACGTACACAAAAACACATCACGCTTGATGAAATTGGCCGTCGTTTAGCGGTAGGTAACTTCAAAGAGCTTAACATTATTGTTAAAGGTGACGTGGATGGTTCTATCGAGGCGTTATCAGATTCATTACTGAAACTGTCTACCGAGCAGATACAGGTTAATATTATCTCTAAAGCTGTTGGCCAGATATCCGAGTCGGACGTATTGCTTGCAACAGCGTCAGACGCTATCATCGTCGGTTTCCAGGTACGCCCATCAACAGGTGCCCGTAAACTGGCCGAGCAGGAGGAGATCGACATCAGGCTATACTCTATCATCTATGATGCTATCAATGAGATTAAATTAGCGATGGAAGGTATGCTTGCACCAACCTTTGAAGAGAAGATTGTTGCGAATGTAGAGATACGTGAAACCTTCAAGATCAGCAAAGTGGGCACCATTGCAGGCTGTATGGTGCTGGATGGTAAGATCAACCGTAACAGCAAGATCCGCATTATTCGTGATGGCGTGGTTGTGCATACCGGCGAACTGGCATCACTTAAGCGCTTTAAAGACGACGTTAAAGAGGTTAACCAGGGCTACGAGTGCGGCTTAAACATTGCCAACTACAATAATATTGAGGTAGGCGACATAGTTGAAGCATACGAGAACGTTGAAGTTAAACGTAAGCTGTAATAAATTATAAGCTTTTAAATATCAATAAGCCTCCGCTGATAAAGCGGGGGCTTTTTTATGCGATGTGCTTGAGCTTACTTTTGAGGATAATCTATCTCTACATTATCTGTTAAAGCATGGCCAGTGCAGGTGAGTATCCATCCGTTGGCAAGGTCATCATCTGTTAATACCTCGTTTTTAACCATCTCAACCTTTCCACTTTTGCAACGGGCCACACAGGCAGAACATATACCATTGCGGCAGCTATAAGGTAGCATCACATTGTTTTGGAGCGCTGCCTGCAGTATAGACTGATTTTCGCCTGCTATTAGGTTATGTACTTCATTATTGAATTTAACGCGTATGTTTTGAGGGGGATAAGTGGTTTGGCTGCGCGTTACGGGAACCGTCTCCAGTACAAAGTTTTCGCGGTGAATGCGCCGGTCGGCTATGCCCATATAATGGAGCGTAAGGCGGATGGTACGCATATACGCAAACGGGCCGCAGAGGTAAAATTCGGCGGCGGTTTTATCGTAATGTATCTGTTCGTTTACCAGCCGCTCAACTATTGTGTTTGTCATGCGCATGGCTTCATTGCTGATAAGGTAATTGATGTTCAATCTGTCAGGGAACAAATGCGCCAGATCATTAAGCTCATTATAAAATAATGCTGATTGGCGTTGCTGACTGCTGTAGATCAGGTGTAGCCGGCTTTGGCCCGGCCGGTTTAAAACATACTTAATGATCGAAAAAACCGGCGTAATGCCGCTTCCGGCAGCAAAAAATATAATGTCTTTAGGCTGCTCATAATTGGTAACGGTGAATATCCCGGCAGGTTCCGTAGCCACAAGCAGGTCGCCGACTTTGGTTTTCGCCAGTAAAAAGCGGGAGATTTCACCATTGGGTACTCTTTTAACGGTGATCGCAAGCCGGTCGTCATCCGGCGATGAACTTAGCGAATATGAGCGGCGTATCTCTTCGGCATGATGGTTAAAAATCAGGGTAATAAACTGCCCGGCCTTATAGGGTATGTTTCGCCCGAATTGCTCCACCAGGTAAAAAGTAGCGGTATCAGGCGTTTCCCACTTTATTCCATCAATTCTTAAATGCAGCATCTATGCAATACTCAATACTATTTTACCAAATTGTTTTGCTTCACCCATTTTTTGAAATGCTGCCTTAGCATTATCTAACGGGTAAACTTCATCAACCACCGGAATGATTTTATGCTCATTCACCATATCCAGCATGGCTTTGAACTCATCCTGAGTACCCATGGTGGTGCCCAGTATCTGTATCTGCTTCCAGAAAATTGGGCGGGCATTTATTTCAGGGATATTGCCGGCCGTGCCGCCAAAAAATACAATGCGTGCCCCGGGGTTGCAAAGGTCGGGTATCTTGGCAAAATCAGGCCCTAAGGCGCTATCAACCACAATATCGAAACCACCTGCCAGATGCTTTAACTCCTGCGCCCAGTCTTGTGCTTTGTAATTTACGCCGGCAGCAGCGCCAAGCGCTTTGGCCTGCTGTATTTTTTCACTTGTGCCTGATGTTACAAAAACTTCTGCCCCTGCAGCCAAAGCCCATTGAAGCAAAAAAGTACCGGTGCCCGCGCCAACGCCTACAATCAGTACCTTATCGCCCTTTTTTATACCTGCCTTGGTATAAAGTGCCCGGTAAGCCGTCAGGCCGGCTAATGGAATAGCGGCGGCCTGTTCCCAGGTTAAATGCGAGGGTTTAAGGTATAGGTATTCTGCTTTTACCAACACATACTCGGCCATGGTACCATCATCCGGCAGACCTAAAATTTTAAACTCTTTGGATTGAAACGCGGCGTGCTCACCCCAATTGTGTGATGGGTTGATGATCACCTCTTTTCCCAGCCATTCCTCAGTTCCTTCGCCTGCTTCAGCTACTATGCCTGCACCATCGGCACCCAAAATTGTTGGATATTTGATGCCTGCATACTTGCCTTGGGTGATCCACCAGTCGCGGCGGTTCAGTGCCGCGGCCTTTATTTGTACCAGTACTTCACCCGGGCCGGCTACGGGTTTATCAACCTCTTTTATAACTACCGGGTTTTCGGCAGATTCTAATACTAATGCTTTCATTTCTTGTCAATCTACATCCCTGTTATAGCAACTACAAGTTTCATGTGCTGTTGCTTTTAAAACACCTGAATACATAGTTATTTAATAAAAAAAGCGGCGGATTGTTTATCCTGCCGCTTTTTGAAAGTATAATGCGCTTAATTAAGCGATAGCTTTGGTATATAACTCAGCTACATGGTTCCAGTTGATAACATTCCAGATTGCTGCAAGGTAATCTGGTCTGCGATTTTGGTATTTCAGGTAATAAGCATGTTCCCAAACGTCTATACCTAAGATAGGCGTACCTTTTACTTCGGCGATATCCATTAAAGGGCTATCCTGGTTAGGGGTTGAAGTAACGGCTAATTTTTTATCAGCGGTAACAATTAACCATGCCCAGCCAGAACCAAAACGGGTTGCACCCGCTTCAGAAACCTTGGTTTTAAGATCGGCAAACGAGCCAAATGTGCTTTTTATAGAATCAGCCAAAGCGCCTGTAGGTTCGCCGCCGCCGCTTGGCGATAATAGCGTCCAGAACAAGGAGTGGTTGTAGTGGCCACCGCCATTATTGCGAACCGCTGCCGGATATTTAGAAATATTTTTGATGATGTCTTCTATCTTACCATCAGCCTCTGGTTTGCCTTCCAATGCTTTGTTTAAGTTGGTAACATAAGCCTGGTGATGTTTGCCATGGTGAATTTCCATAGTGGCTTTGTCAATGTGTGGTTCCAAAGCATCTGTTGCGTATGGTAACGCCGGTAGTGTAAATGCCATAATATTTGATTTTAATGGGTTAAACAAATCGTGATGTAGCAAATATAAGGTTACAAAGCGCTAATTGTTCTAAAGAAATGTCATTTAATGATTTGGTAACAGCCCGTGTTCTAAAAAAAAAGCAAATAAAAACGCTCAAATATATTACTGCTTTTTTTGCTTAAACTGAAACACATTTCCTTCAGGGTCTTCTCCATCGCACAGCCAGTAATCATAGTTGTCAAAAGTTTTTATTTCCCTCATAACTACATTTTGACTAATTAAATCCTTCCTAACCTCATTAATGTCTTCATTTATTTCAAAAACGATTTTAGTATTGTTATCAAACTTGAATGAACCTTCACTTGCATTCAAATATTTGTCACCAATTTGATGAAGGCCTATCATGCAATTACCTGTGTTTAAAAGTGTCCATTTGGACTCATATTCTTCAACTATTTCCAGATTGAAAACATTAGTATAAAAGGACTTTAACCTGTCAACACTTTGAACGTAAAGTATTATTGTGTCTAACTTGACCTTGATCTCCATAAATTGTTATATGCTAATTGAAAATTACTCGTATAAATGAAACATGATTCATTTTTTTATTAAAGTACGTAACAACGATTATAATTTTGAAAAAACGTTGTCTTATTTATAACTTCAACGGCCTTCTATAATTGCAAATGCCTGCAACGTTTCCCGGTACAGCCAGGTAGATTCTGCAATTCTCGGCGCATTTGCCTGATTAATTTTACCTCTCCTGATTGCAATGGATTGCTTAATTTGAAGTGCGGAAAACATGGCAAAAGAGACATTGATTTCGTTGAGATACATGGCCAGTTTGATAGAATACATACCTGTATGTTAAAAGGTTATTATTGCCTTTGTCAGATCCGATATCTTACCGTGTTTTTTCATCCATGCTAAAAGGATACAAAACCGTTTTGGTTGTTGCTAAATGTTTTGGAGACATTGATTAAATGTAAGTGGGCATCAATAGTAAGCTTTGATACATCCACACCCTAACAATAACAAGTTTTTACTAATGATATCACCCCGCTAATCTAAAGGGCCTTGGCGTCGGTGCTGCAATGCGCCTTGCTACTTTTTTCTTTTGCTTTTAAAAAAATCCTTTACCAGTTGCGCGCATTCATTTTGATGGATGCCTCCGGTTATCAGTGTTTTGGGATGAGTAATACTTTGGTTTAAGCGGCCAAAGCCCATACGCGTATCATAGGCGCCAAACACAATACGCCCTATCTGGAACCAGTAACTTGCCCCGGCGCACATTACACAAGGCTCAAGCGTTACATACAGCGTGCATTCAGGCAGGTATTTCCCGCCGATAAAATTGGCAGCGGCGGTAAGCGCCTGCATTTCTGCATGGGCAGATACATCATTAAGGCGCTCGGTAAGGTTATGCCCCCGCCCTATTATTTTGCCCTTGCAAACTACTACCGCCCCAATCGGAATCTCATCCTCTTTCAATGCCGCCCGGGCTTCCTTCAGCGCCTCGTTCATGAAATACTCATCAGGAGAAATGGCAGGCTGGTCATCGCCAAAAGTGATATATCTCATTCGGTCTTATTTATAAAAGTGGTTTTTAAATGCCTTTCGGTTAAATAATGAAGCAGAACAACCGTTGTAATTGCGCCTGAAACTATCATACTCACACTAATTATCATGCGCACATTTACATTGCTAATGTGCTGCATAAGCGGTGTGATAAAGATGCCTGTAAGTAACAGTATTTGTCCGCACTTAAGCAATAAGCGGGTTGAGTAGCGGTTCCCCTCGTCCCAATTTTGCTGATTGGACATAGATAGTTTAGTACGGTAACCATACAAAGCATTGATCTCTTTTGGCGGATAGCGCTTTTGTATCGCAGCAGCTGCTATAAAAATCAAGCCGATCAACTGCGGCCCTATCAGCCAATTTAAAACTTCCATATCAGATCAGTTTACTGCCGTTTGGCACCGGTTTATCAACCGCAGCCAGTACAATGTCGCCATTTTCATCAGCAAGGCCGGTCACCAAAAACTCCGACATGAAATTGGCGATCTGCTTCCTGGGGAAATTAACAACGCCAAGTATCTGCCGCCCGGGCAATTCTTCTTTCGTGTAATGCTTTGTGATCTGAGCGCTGCTTTGCTTTATTCCAAAAGGCCCGAAATCAACCTTCAATTTGTAGGCTGGTTTGCGCGCCTCCGGAAAATCCGATACTTCAAGTATAGTCCCTACCCTTAGTTCTACTTTTTCAAAATCATTCCAGCTGATGGATTCCATGGGAAAATGTAACTATCTGAATTTTTTTATTGTTTCTGTAAGATGAGCCAAATGATGATTGCCGTGCCATGCGTACGTAGCCAGGTTGCGTTTAAGCGATATAGTAGCCCCTGATGCCGGGTGTACGAAGGTGCGGTCCCATTGGTCTTCGGTAAAGCTTTCATACAAGGCCACCATGTGCTGATGTATCCCTTCCAGCATTTTAAGCGAGGGTTCTACCGGCAGGCGATAATCAGGCTGTATGGCCCATGCCGCTTCTTCATAAGGTTTTATTGTCGGGTTATCTTCTGTAAGCGCCAGCTTAATGCGGCAAAGCGCATTCATGTGGCTGTCGGCCAGGTGGTGCACAACCTGCCTTAAGGTCCACCCGCCTGTACGGTATTGTGTGTCCAGCTGCTCATAAGTTAAACCGATAATTGCTTCCCTGATCCTTCCGGGCAACGTGGAGATATCATGTATCCAGTGCCTGAAATCCTGATCGGTATAGGAAACCGGCGCTATGAATTTCCCTATCGGGTAGCGCATTTGTTCATCTGTTAAAGCCATATGGTATAATATATTTTTGTACTTGGATAAGTATTCGGGCTAAATTAGCGTTTTAGTGGTATTTTGCTTCGCCCATGATAAAAAAGTTGCTTCTGTTTTTTTTGCTGTTAAAGTTTTCAGGCAGTTACGCCGAAACGATAAAAATCGATGTATTGATAATTGGGGGCGGGGCAAGCGGCGTTGCGGCCGCTATACAAAGCGCGCGCAGTAAAGTGAGCACTATGCTGATAGAAACAGGCCCCTGGCTTGGTGGCAGCATGACAGCCGGTGGGATGTGCGTACTGGATGCCAACAGGAACTTTCCATCAGGCATTTATGGAGAATTCAGGCAGCATGTTAAGGATTATTATAAGCTAAGGCTTGGGTATGATACCACTTACAATGCCATCCTGGCTTTTGAGCCTGGTACTGGCGCTAACATCCTGAAAAAAATTACTGACACGGTAAAAAACCTGACGGTTAAACTGAACACAGCCTTTACTGATGTAAAAAAGAACGGGACGGGATGGGAAGTAACAATTCTGCAAAATAAAGAAACGGTTACTATAAAAGCTAAAGTTTTGATAGATGCTACTGAATTAGGCGATATTGTAAGTAAAGCCGGGGTTTTGATGACAGCTGGGTTTGATAACCGCGCCGATACCAAAGAAGCGCCGGCGCCTGAGAATGCCACAAACCAGATAGAGGACATTAGCTACATTGCTATTTTGAAAGACTACGGCCGGAATACCGACCGGACAATCACCAAACCTGAAGGATACAACCCTGCCGTTTATAACTGCATTAAAGGCACAGACGTTAAACGACTGTTAAACGCGGCAAAGCTGCCAAATGATAAATATATGATCAATTGGGGCGGCTGTGCCAGCCAGTACTCGGTAACCAGCGACGACCTGAAGCCCGAAACACGTGCAGAAACTTTCAGAAAAGCACGCTTACATACATTAGGGCTTATTTATTACCTGCAAACAGCATTAGGATATAAAAACCTTGGTTTGACCGACGATTTTAAAACAGCGGACCATTTGCCATACATGCCTTTTATCCGCGAAAACAGGCGTGCGGCGGGCGTTGTGCGCATGGTTCTGGATGATGTTTATACGCCTTACGAGCGCGGCTCTCAGTTGTACCGTACATCTATAGCCGTTGGTGACGCGGTGCCGGGGCAGCACTATAGCGAAGCTGGGGTGCCTAAGATAAACTATCCGCCTTACCCGGCGTATACCATTCCATTAGGGGCGATTGTAGTAAAAGATCAGGAAAACCTGCTGGTCACAGAGAAAGCTATGTCGGTAACGCACCTCGTCAACGGTGGAATTACTTATCCATCTGTGCAAATGACTTTAGGGCAGGGCGCTGGGGCAACTGCCGCCTATTGCGCATTTTTTGAGACAACTACCAAAAACCTTAAACCAAGGATCATCCAAAACGAGATACTTGACTTTAAAGGATACCTGATGCCCTTTGCGGATATCAAACAAACCGACCCGGCGTGGCGGGCCATACAACAGGTGGGCGCTACCGGCTTGTTAAAAGGCATACAAAAAGTGCAGGGTAACAAAGCACAGGTGCTGTTTGTGCCCGATTCGGTAGTTTATACTGCTGAAATAAAACCTTTTTTAGAAGAGATCTATTCCCGGGCCTTTATCTGGTTCAACAAAGAAAAGCCGGGAGAGGTATTCACAGTTAACAATATCATATCTTTCATCAGCGAACTTAATCTGCGCGATCCGGAAAACCTGCGCGATGCGTTGCAGAAAACATGGAAGACGTATTACAAGTTCCCATCTGATTTTAAGGCCGACCGCCCTGTTACCCGCCGTGAATTTGCTGTGCTGGCCAACCGGTTTTTTAATCCCTTTGCAAGGGCGGTTGATATCAGCGGCAAAATGGTGAATTAGTTATCCCCATAATGTAACTTTTACACAGCATAGCCTTCAAATTTTTAATTACGGTACTTTAATCTGATATTTGCAGCACTTATTACAGGGAGTAGTTAACCCGTTCATAAAAATAAGTCTTACACAACCCTGTTAAGGGATGTAGAAGTTAGTTTAGTTAGTATTAGTTAGATAAAGGCCCTGGCAGGATTGCTATGGCCTTTATTTTTTATCCACGCTATACTTACCAGGCCCAACAAATATCAACCCGGCAAATACAATAGCCAGCTCAATGGCGTGTGCGGCGCCCATTAAACCATCGCCCTCGCCCAGGTGAGAAGCGGCCGCCACTATCAGGTTGATTACCATTAGTAAAGCAACCGGCCTGAAGGCCAGGCCTATCAGTATTAAAAAGCCGCCTAATGACTCTGTCAGCGCTGCCAGGAAACCCCAAACCGCAGGCAGAAAATTTATACCGATGTAATGCGTAGCGCTGCCAACATTGGCCCACAACCCGGGGCCACCCATAATTTTAGGGTAACCATGATAGATCATCATAGCACCAAGCCCTACCCTTATAATAAGCAGACCCGTGTTACGGTAATTGTTTAGTTTACTTAAATAAGCCATTTTTTATAGTTTAGTTTGAATATCGTAGTAGATATGGGCGCCACCTGCACTTACATCAAGGTTAACAGTTCGCCCTAATATTAGGCTGCAATTGTTAGGTATATGGCCTGCCGGGAAATCAAAGCATACCGGATAATCGTAATCTGCCACAACGTCCAAGACAAGCTCTGGCAGCGTTTGGCCAAACGGAATATCGTTATCCTTCATATCGGTGAAGCCGCCAATGATCAGTCCTGAAAGAGATTTCAATTTACCTGCTCTTTTCAGGCAGCGCAGCATCCTGTCGGCAGCATAGAGGTATTCGCCTACATCTTCCAGAAACAAGATCTTGCCTCCATACGCTACATCGCTTACCGAGCCTGATACGGCCACCATTAACGAAAGGTTGCCGCCCACCAATACACCCTTTGCCTGCCCCGCGCGGTTCATTGTGTTGGCACCAATCCTGTAACTCAACTGCTCGCCAAAGAGCGCCATTTTTAGGGTCTCTAATGAGTATTTGGAAGCGTCCGGAATATTCAACGGCATCTGCCCATGGATGCAAGCAAGCCCATAGTTATTGATAACGTGCGAATGCAGCAAGGTGATATCGCTGAAGCCAACCAGCCATTTAGGGTTTTGAGCAAGCGCGCTAAAATCAACCAGATCTACCATGCGGATGGTGCCATAGCCGCCCCTGGCGCAGATTATCGCTTTTATGCTGTCATCATTGATAAACCGTTGCAGGTCTGCCGCGCGAAAGTTATCATCACCGGCAAACTGGTAGTATTCGGCGTTAACGGTATCGCCTAAAACTACTTCGAGCCCCCATGAAGTCAGCAGAGCCACTGCATCCGTCATAGGTATAGGCAGCTTTTTAGCCGGGCAGGTGATGGCAATTTTGTCGCCTTTTTGCAGGTAAGGAGGTGTGATGCACGAACGTTCGTAAGACATAAGTCAGATCAGGTTTGCTGCTACTAAAAATGCTTTCTGTCTTCCGGTCATTCCAACAACTGTCTTCCCGACTTTCTGACATAAAAGATTTATCTTTGCAAATTAATAAACATCGCTGTTTAATGTCGCAACTTAATAAATATAAACGATTCACCATCACTTCTGCGCTGCCTTATGCAAACGGGCCGCTCCACATCGGGCACCTTGCCGGCGCTTATTTGCCAGCTGATATTTTTGTGCGCTATCTGCGACTGTTAAAAAAAGATGTGGTGTACATCTGCGGATCTGACGAGCATGGAGCAGCTATTACCATCAAGGCAAAGAAAGAAGGGACTACCCCACAGGCTATTATCGATAAGTATCATCAGCAGATAAAAGAAAGCTTTGAGGAGTTTGGGATGTCGTTTGATATTTATCACCGAACATCATCGGCTATACACCATGATCTTTCGCAGGAATTTTTCCTGAACTTATACGAGAAAGATGAGTTTATTGAGAAGTTCTCAGAACAATACTACGATGAAGATTTCGACCAGTTTCTGGCCGACAGGTATATCACCGGCACCTGCCCCGTTTGCAGTAACGACAGGGCTTATGGCGACCAATGCGAAAACTGCGGCACATCATTAAACCCTACAGACCTCATCAACCCTATATCTACCTTAAGCGGCAAAGCACCTGTGCTAAAACCAACCAAACATTGGTATCTGCCGTTAGACAAGTACCAGCCATGGCTGGAAAAATGGATAGACGAGAAAGAAGGCGAATGGAAAGTGAATGTTTTTGGACAGTGCCGTTCCTGGTTGAAATCGGGCCTGCAGCCACGTTCCATGACCCGCGATTTGGATTGGGGTATCGACGTGCCGCTGGAAGAAGCCAAAGGCAAAAAGCTTTACGTTTGGATGGATGCTCCGATTGGTTATATATCCGCCACCAAGCAATGGGCTATTGATAACAATAAAGACTGGCAGCTTTACTGGAAAAAACAGGCAAACGACGCCGACGATACCTGCCTGATGCACTTCATCGGCAAAGACAATATTGTATTCCACTGCATTATTTTCCCGGCGATATTAAAGGCGCATGGCGAATATGTACTGCCGCAAAATGTTCCTGCCAATGAGTTTTTAAATTTGGAAGGCGATAAACTTTCAACATCACGTAACCATGCCGTTTGGCTGCACGAATACCTGGAAGAGTTTCCGGGCAAGCAGGATGAATTGCGTTACGTGCTGACATCAATACTGCCCGAAACCAGCGACAGCGAGTTCACCTGGAAAGATTACCAGGCACGCGTAAACAACGAACTGGTAGCCATTTTAGGCAATTACGTAAACCGCGTAATGATACTGATGCATAAATTTTTTGATGGCAAGGTAGAAAGCGAAACCGGCGGCATAAAACTGACTGACGAAAGCCTTAACACCGAGATCGGCCAGTACTACGACGAGTTGGCCAAAAACCTGGAGAGCTACCGCTTTAGGCAGGCCCTGCAGAATGTAATGGATATGGCGCGCCTGGGTAACCGCTACCTAACAGAACAGGAGCCGTGGAAAACCATTAAAACAGACCCTGCCGCTGCCAAAAATGCCTTGCATAACAGTCTGGTGCTGATTGGCCACCTGGCTACCTGCCTGCAGCCATTTTTACCACGCACCGCCGAAAAGATATTCGGTATGCTGAATGTTACGCCAATAGCGCTTGACCAGGAAGTGGAATTCACCAACGGTCATCAATTAAATGCAGCGGCTTTACTGTTTGAAAAAGTAGAGGATGAAGCCATTGAAAAACAAATACAAAAACTGGCCGATAAAAAAGCCGCAGCTATGGTAGCCCCTCAACAGGCGCCTGTGGCACCTGCAAAAGCAAATATTACCTTTGATGATTTTGTGGGAATGGACATCCGCACAGGAACTATCCTTACTGCCGAGAAAGTAGCCAAAACCAAAAAGCTGCTAAAGCTTACTATTGATACCGGTATTGATCAACGCACGGTTGTATCGGGCATTGCAGAGCATTACGAGCCCGAGGCTATCATTGGCAAACAAGTGAGTATTCTGGTTAACCTGGAGCCGAGAGAGATAAAAGGCATCATGTCGCAGGGGATGATCCTGATGGCCGAAAATGCCGAAGGCAAGCTGAGCTTTGTGGCCCCCGCTGATGAGATGCCTAACGGATCGGTTGTGCGATAAGAATGTTACAAATGCAGGTTTAAACTTTTAACAGATAGTTGGGTCAGACAAATAAAAACCATAACCCAAACTATCATGAGAAAGCTTCTACTTGCTGCCCTCGCTTGCTGCGCACTATTTTCATCTTGCAAAACTTACCAGTTAAATGTTGTTAGCAGTGTTGATAAAACGCCGGACGCGCAAACCGGTGACTATCAGTTTGATAACGATACAGTGCGTATAACGTATTCTTTTTACGGGGAAAACGCACCCGTTAGTATCAGCATTTATAACAAATTAAACCAGCCGCTGTATGTTGACTGGCAAAAATCGGCCCTTATAATTGGCGATAGGGCTACAAGTTATGCGACCAACAGCGTTGTTTTTAACGGTGATATCAATACAGCATCATACAAATACCGCAACACTTATAACAATGGTATAACAACCAACCCTACCTACACTACCGGCACTATCAACGGAACTGCCGACCTGCCAAAAACAACCACTTTTTTACCGCCGCATGCAGAAAGTAACAATACCGGCATTTACCTGACCAAAGGGTTTTTGCAAATTCCGGATAACGAGTTTTTGAAAACCAGGATGCGCAGTGCTGACGCTACTTCTGACCATCTTATCAGCGTTAAGTCGGCTAATTTTACACCTACCTGTACGCCTTTAGCTTTCAGGAGTTATATAACCATGTACACACTGGTAGATAATAAGCCGGTACCGGTAGTGCATGAACAGCATTTTTTTATATCGCGCTCAATTAAAACTTCAAGGAACCCGAATACGCTGACTGACTATAGCCGGCAGCGCGGCGATTACTTTATTAATTCAAAAGCAAGCGGGGCCAGCAATGCTATTGGGATTGCGGCTGGTGCAATAGCTGTAGGGGCCTTTGTTGCTTTTGCCTCTCAGGACGCTAAATTGCCATAGTTAAATAAATTTTTATTAAATGCCGGAGGTATTGGCAGGGTCGGGTAAAATGTGCAAATTTGCGTACTCAAAAAAATCCGGCCCTGTAGTTCAACGGATAGAATAGAAGTTTCCTAAACTTTAGATATGAGTTCGATTCTCGTCGGGGCTACGCAAAAAATAGGCGGTGTTTTTCCGCTGAAAAAAAACGCCCTCTACGTAATGTGGAGGGCGTTTTACTACCCATAAAGTCACTGTATATTTTGTTCTTGCTATAAAATGTCATTACAACATTTTTAAATTTACGAGTAACTATGCTAATTCATTCAACCTGGCAGAAAGATACTTTTCAAGTTTATTCAAGTTTTGTTTTTGTCCTTCGTCTGCTTTATGCGCTTTGATCACCGTTTCTCGCATATCGGCAGTATCGAACAAAAGTGTCCAATCAATCAGCGTTTCGTTCCCTTTGGCCTCAAATATAACAGTAGTGATAAAATGCGGATTGAAATGCTCAAACACTATCTTCTTTTCAAAAATTATTTCCCTAAAGATGCTTCGGTTAGCATAATCGGTGCCATCTGGCCCGTGCATAGTTAAAGTCCATTCTCCGCCTTCATGGAATTCCATCTTGTGAATAGTATTTGTGAATCCATTTGGCCCCCACCAGTTAATAATGTGCTTTGGATCAGTCCAGACTTCCCACATCAGTTCAATGGGCGCTTTAAAAATCCTTGTGGTTCGCATTTCTCTGTTTGCATCATTTCCCATAGTCTTATTGGTTTTTATTTTGAATTTTTTCTAAGTATTTGTCCAGGTTATCAAACCGGTTCTCCCAAATCATCCTGATTTGATCTAGCCAAAGGTCGACTTCCTGCATTTTGTCAATCTTTAGTTGATAATATATCTCACGACCCTGTTGCTTTGCCTCAATCAAATCACATGCGGCAAGTATCTGAATGTGCTTAGAAACAGTAGATCTGGCTGTTTCAAACTTTTCTGCTATCATCCCGGCAGTGATGGTTTGTGAAGCCAGCAAGATGAGTATATTTCTCCTTGTAGGGTCAGCAATGGCTTGAAAGATATCTCGTCGTAAATTCATTGTGTCGTTAAATGACGACAAATATAATGTAACGCCGCTTAACGTCATAATTTTGGAAAAAAGAACTGCTCACGTCATAATATTTATGGATATCATAACGACCTAATTCAATAAAGGCAATACTAGTGGTGAGAAATATAAATCAAAAAAGCATTCGTAACATCGCGTTTAAATTATCAAAATATCTGCTGCTGTTTTCCATAAGCGAGCGGTATAAGCCAAGTGTATAGTCATGCTATCTATTTGTGAGGTTTGTAATGCTATCTAAATATAATACTAGATAATATACAAACCAAGTATTCCGCCGTATAACCCAAAGTTGTAAATCACTAAATCTACAGCAACATTTTTGTAAAAAAACCGTACAACAACCAATACCCCGTACTTATATATAACTGTTATGACCTTTTTAAATACTCTTGTCCGCACAATTATTGGTTTTGTTGTGTTGTCATCGTTCACCATGTGCGTTAAACCAGCGGTTGATGCGGAGGTGCCCGGTACAACCGCCGCTAAAGATTCAACGTCGCAAAGCCATGTTAACGCCGTGGCTGCCTATACTTATACCGTACAGCCCTCGCAATGGTATGTTGATGGTACCAACATCCCTGCCGGGGCAATCATTTATATTCCTGCCGGTACAAGGGGCGCCTTATTATTTAAAAATCTTAAAGGCACAGAGGCAGATCCGATCATCATTGTAAATAAAGGCGGTAAAGCCATCCTGTCTACTTCAACCACTGCTTCTTATGGGTTTAAAACGCAAAACTGCAGTTATTTTGAGGTACGTGGAAATGGCGATCCGAATATTACTTATGGCATCACCGTTAGCGGCGGAAACATCGGGATGACAATGGATGACCTGAGCTCGGACTTTGAAGTATCAAACGTTGAAGTGGTTGGGGCAGGCTTCGCGGGCATTATGGCCAAAACCGACCCTACCTGCGATGTTGCCACCCAACGCGGCAACTTTACCATGAAGAACGTGAGCCTGCATGATAATTATGTGCACAAAACCGGTGGCGAAGGCTTTTATGTAGGCAATTCCTTTTATGCCGAGGGCGTATCGGTAAGTTGCGGTAAGGTATTGCCGCATGATGTAAATAACCTCCAAATTTACAATAACCGTATAGACTCTACCGGCTGCGAGGGCATACAGGTGGGCAGCGCAGTTGCAGATTGTGCGGTTTACAAAAACCGGGTGTCGTACCCTGGGTTGGCGCCTTTTGCCAGCGGCCAGAACAACGGGATACAAATAGGCGAAGGTACAGGCGGCAAATGCTATGGCAACCTGGTACGCAATGCGCCGGGCAATGGCATTATTGTACTTGGCCTTGGCGATAACCAGGTGTTTAACAACATCATACTTAACTCGGGCAGTTACGGCATTTTTGCAGATTCGCGCTATACGCCCGGCCCTTATTTTCAGTTTGTTAATAATACCATTGTTAACTCGCAGCTTGGGGGCATCAAAATGAATTCGGTAACCATCCCCATGAATGTGGTTATCAACAATGTTATCATAGGGGCATCAGGCAGCAATGCTATCATCAGGATGAACAGCAGTGTTAAGCTTACTTCATCAAACAATTATATTAATACAAAGGTGGCCGCCTGTAAATTTGTAAATTACAACCAGGGCGATTTTCATTTGCAGGTATCATCGCCGCTTATCAACGCAGGGTTAAATACAGCTAACTATGGTGTTGTTACAGATTTTTATGATAAGACAAGGCCAGCAGGAAGTGCGTTTGACATAGGCGCTACTGAGTATTGAAACCATTTTGCTTAGGCGGTATCGTAAGGGTTTTAAGGTTCTTTAAGCATTGATATGTTGCAGATTTACAATGAAACTTATCATCTTTGCAATCTGACAGCATGCCGATCAGCAATATTAAAGAACATTTATTCAACGAGGCCGAATATCCGCTTAGATTTAAGCAGGGAGGAATCCGCAAAACGGTGGCTATTCAGTTTTGCCTTGTGTTTGTTTTTTTGCTTTTATTTAAGCCATTCGGCGTTTACGAACCAGAGCACAGGATCAACTATTTTTTTATATGCGCGCTTCATGCGTTGTTCCCATCGCTGATCATCTATGTCTATTTCACTACACTTTGTTTTGTAAACAACAAGCAGCTTAAGCCCCGGGTATGGACCCTGTCAAGAGAGTATGCTCACCTGGCCGTTGTTTTTCTTTTAACCGGTATTGCCAGTTTTTTACTGCGGAGCTTTATCTATAACAATCCCTACAATTGGTCGGTACGTTACTTATGGGAGGAGATCAGGAACTGTTACCTGGCAGGCACATTCCTGTACATTTTTTTGCTTTTTGCCAGCTCGTACTTTCAGCGGGAAAAAAGACGGGACAATGATTACCCCGGCACCGCTGCAATGCACAGCAATAATCCGGAAGCCTTAAGCGCAGGTACATCCCTGTTCATTAAAACGCAGGTGCAGCAGGATGACTTCAGTTTCAACCCGCAACATTTGCTATTTGCCAAAGCCGACGGCAATTACATCGAGTTAACGGTTTTAAGCAATGCTAAAGTTACAACCGAATTAAAAAGGATTTCGCTAAAGCAATTTGATGCGCAGCTTACCGGCTGCCCGTATTTGTTGAGGTGCCATCGTGCTTACCTGGTCAACTTAGCACAGGTAAAAGCCGTTTCGGGGAATGCCCTGGGTTATACACTTTCTTTAAATGCAACAGACGAAAGCATCCCGGTATCAAGGGCGCAGGTAGACCGATTTAAACAGCTGTATGAACAACTGGCTGAAGTTGCAGCCGGTTGATTTGTTGCTCATCACAAAGTTTTGCCATTCGTAACAAGCCGCTTTAGTTAACTTTTATCGCAGTGTAGGTTTGCAGCAACATAAAAATCAAACCATGCCCGCTTTAACCCCGCCAACTATTACCACCCAAGCCAAAACCGAAAAGCTTTTTTACATTGATAATATCAGGATACTGTTAACTATACTTGTTATCCTGCACCATGCCTGTGTTTGCTACGGCGCCCCGGGCGGCTGGTATTACAAAGAACAAACCGCCACAGTAGGGGCACTCATCCCCATGACGATGTTTGTCAGCCTCAACCAATCATTTTTTATGGGCTTCTTCTTTTTATTAAGCGGCTTTTTTACTTACTCCTCTTACCATCGCAAAGGGGCTCTTCGTTTTTTTACCGACAGGCTTGTGCGGTTGGGCATACCATTGATATTTTACTCGTTCATATTTTCACCGGTGCTCAGTTATCTGGTCTATTATTTCGCGGAAGGCAGCCCTATCAGCCTTTGGCAATATCTTAGCGGCTATAATAACTGGATAGAGTTTGGCGTGTTATGGTTTGTAGCTGCCCTGTTGTTATTTACGCTAGCATATATCTTTGGCAGGAAATTATTTATACCATTTACAAAAGCCCCATTACCAACACCAGGTACAAAAGGGATTTTCCTGTTTTCAATAGCGATCGGTGTAATCAGCTTTTTGATAAGGATAAAGCTTCCGGTTGGTTGGGTGCTTCGTCCGGTAGGCTTTCAACCCGGCCACTTCTCACAATATATCGCCTTATTTATTATCGGGCTCCTGGCATCAAAAAATAATTGGTTGCATCAGCTTAGTTTCAAAACCGGCCAAAAGATGCTTCGGGTTGCTTTGTACGCGCTTTGGTTCTTTCCTGTTTTCTTTATCATCAGGACAAAGCTGAATATGCCCATCGCCTGGTATTCCGGCGGGTTTCACTGGCAGGCACTGCTGTATGCTGTTTGGGAGCAGTGCATAGGCTTTGCTATAATAACCGCTATACTAACTTATGGCAAACGATATTGGAATACATCGTCGTACATATTAAATATCTTATCCCGAAAGGCTTTTGCCGTTTATATTCTGCACCCGCTGCCGCTGATAGGCTTGTCGCTAATTTTGCGTAACTGGGCGGTTGATCCGGCGATAAAGTTATTAGTGGTTGCTCCGCTTGGGGTAGCCGGCAGCTTTTTACTGGCCTGGGCTGTTTTGCTTGTGCCGGCAGTTAAACGGATCATTTAATAGGCGTAATGATTCCTGCAATGTAATAATCAATGGTAATAGATGTTTGTTTTTTGGGTAATTAGCTCATAAAAAAACCTGTTATTTGTAACAGTGTTATAACATACAAACATTCGCCATTATGATTAAAACGGTTTTTATTGCAAGCACCGAGGGTTACAGCGGCAAATCTGTTATCTCTATAGGGCTTGTTAATATGATATTAGGCAAAGCCCAGAAAGTAGGTTTTTTTAAACCGGTCATCAACGCGAAAGGGCCTGATAAAAAGGACGATCATATCGATACCATTATATCGCACTTTGATTTGCCTATAGCTTACGAGGACAGTTATGCGCTCAACTGGCAGGAAGCTATGCTGCACATGGAGTCGGAAGCCGAAGGCGATATGATGGATATTATCATCCGCAAGTATAAGAACCTGGAAGAAAAATACGATTTTATAGTTGTTGAAGGAACTGATTACCATGGCGAGGGAAATGCTTTTGAGTTTGACCTGAATGCCCAGATAGCTAAAAACCTGCGCGCGCCGGTGATAGCCGTCATATCCGGCGAGGGAAAAAGCACGGCGCAAATTGTAAACGGCGCTTTAACCACATTGAATAATTTTGAAGCCCGGGAGATCAAGGTGCTGGCTATTGTTACCAATAAGGTACCGCCAGCCAGCGTTGCGGATGTAAAGGAGCTTTTAGAGAAGCAGCTTGACCCTGATACCATGCTGGTTGTTATTCCGGCAGATAAAACCCTGCAAAACCCATCCATGCGCGAGGTTTACGAAAAACTGAACGGCAAACTTTTGTTTGGCGCCGAGCAGCTTACCAACCGCGTTGATCATTTTGTAACCGGGGCGATGCAGGTGCCCAACTTTTTAAATTACCTGAAAGACAATGTATTGATAGTTACTCCTGGCGACAGGGGCGATATCGTAATCAGCGCTTTACAGGCCAATCTTTCATCCAGCTATCCTAAGGTAGCAGGTATTATACTTACCGCCGGATATGAACCCGAAGAGCCTATTACCCGGCTTATAGAAGGTTTGCAGACCGTAGTGCCTATTATTGCGGTGCAAACCGGTACATTTGAAACGAACAATGCAGTTGGTGCCATACGGTCTAAAATATCGGCCGTAGACCCCAAAAAGATCCAACTGGCTATTGAAACGTTCAATACCCATGTTAACCTGCCCGATCTGGATAAACGCATTGTAACATTTAAACCATCGGGCATAACGCCAAGGATGTTCCAGTACCAGATTACCAGTAGGGCAAAAAGCAATAAAAAACATATTGTACTGCCCGAGGGGACCGACGAACGCATACTTAAAGCGGCCGCAAGGTTAATAAAGCAGGATATTGTTGACCTTACACTGCTTGGCGACCGCGAGGAGATCAATACACTTATTCAGCGACATAATATCGAGCTTGACCTGAACCGGATAAAAATTGTAAACCCTGCTACAGACGAGCATTACAACGAGTATGTGGAAACACTGTATGAGTTGCGTAAGAACAAGAACGTGAACATGGAAATGGCCCGCGATATGATGACCGATGTATCTTATTTTGGTACCATGATGGTATATAAAGGATATGCAGATGGTATGGTTTCGGGCGCCGTACATACTACTCAGCACACCATCAGGCCGGCATTGCAGTTTGTTAAGACTAAGCCCGGCATTTCGGTGGTATCATCGGTGTTTTTTATGTGCTTGCCGGATAGGGTATCCGTATTTGGAGATTGTGCAGTAAACCCCAACCCTACTGCCGAACAACTGGCAGAGATCGCTATTTCATCGGCAGAGAGCAGCGTAAAGTTTGGTATTGAGCCAAGAGTGGCCATGTTATCCTATTCATCAGGAACATCCGGCGAAGGCGAAGATGTGGAAAAAGTAAGAAGGGCCACAGAGATTGTGCGCTCAAAACGGCCCGACTTGAAAATAGAAGGCCCCATACAATACGACGCGGCTGTTGACCAGGTTGTGGGCAGTAGTAAGATGCCGGGCTCGGAGGTGGCAGGCCGTGCAAGCGTGCTTATTTTTCCGGATCTTAATACCGGCAACAATACCTACAAAGCCGTGCAGCGCGAAACCGGGGCTTTAGCTATTGGCCCTATGTTGCAGGGACTCAACAAGCCGGTAAACGATCTTAGCAGGGGGTGTACCGTTGATGATGTGTTCAATACCGTTATTATTACTGCCATACAGTGCCAGGAAACCGCTTAATATTTATTTATGTACATTTTTGTTATTAACTCGGGCAGCAGCTCTTTAAAATATCAACTTTTCAACTGGCCATCGCCAAGCCCGGTATGCACCGGACTGGTTGACCGTATCGGTTTGGAAAACGCCCAGATCACGCATAAAACTTTCATTGGAGGACGAGAACAGGTTATAACGGAAACGGATGACATCGCGGACCATGACGCGGCCCTGCAAGCTGTTAACCGCTTACTGACAGACAGCCAGAATGGGGTACTTACGGATACGGGCGAGGTGCAGCTTGTTGGCCATCGCATAGTGCACGGCGGGGAGTATTTTGTTGATACTACTGTAATAACACCAGAGGTAAAAGAAAAACTTAAGCTTACTTTTCAGCTTGCACCGCTGCACAACCCGTCTGCCTATCGGGGTATTGAGGTAGCCGAAAATGTGTTTGGAAATGCGACGCATATCGGCGTGTTTGATACCGCGTTTTTTCAGACACTACCCGAGAAAGCTTTCAGATATGCCATACCTAAAAGCTATTATAACCAGCAAAACATACGTGTGTACGGCTTTCATGGCACCAGCCATAAATATGTGTCGGAGCTGGCCTATCAATATTTAGGGCATACCGATGCAAAGCTGATCACCGTGCATTTAGGTAATGGATGCAGTATGAGCGCTATCAATAATGGCAAAGCTATTGATACCAGTATGGGCTTTGGCCCGCTGGATGGCTTGATCATGGGTACACGTTCGGGCAGTATTGACCCTACCGTAATTTTTTACCTGGTTAACCAGTTAGGCTATGATGAGGCACAGGTTAGCAACCTGCTGAATAAAAAAAGCGGTATGCTGGGCTTAACGGGCTTTAGTGATATGCGCGATATTACCAAGGCGATAGAGGCGGGTAATGAAGATGCCAAACTGGCTTATGAAATGTATGCTTACCGTATCAAAAAATATATAGGCGCTTATACAGCAGCCTTAAACGGCCTGGATGCCCTGGTATTTACTGCCGGTGTCGGCGAAAACGATGCCCTGATACGCCAGATGGTATGCCTGGATATGGACTATTGCGGTATCATGCTGAACACTGAGACAAATGCTGTTAGAGAGAAGGATACACGTGATGTTAGTTTGCCTCAATCGAAAGTGCGTATATTGGTTGTGCCCACTAATGAGGAGCTTGAAATAGCGCGGCAATGCGCCGGATGTTACAACAAACAGGCATAACTACAGGCTATTATAAACCTTGCGGTAGTTTTACATTATAAAACGAATTCTAAAAACAATAAAGCCGATATTTGCAGGTTTAGTATTATATCGCCTGTGTTGATGGATGTTGTATATCGCCGTGTTTGGGTGTCGTTTATTTTATTGTTCTTTTTAGCACCTCTGCAGGCATCTGCCCAGCAGCCGGTGGTTATAAGCGACACGGATTTTCAGCATATTTTTACCTTTAAAGAAGTAGAGGGTTTATATGATGCCTCCGGAAAACTTTCTTTTGATCAGATCAGGAACCGGCCTTTTGCCGCAAGCAAAAGCAGTACTCCACAAAACACCATCCTTAACGGAGTTTATTGGTATAAGATATCAATAAAACCAAAGAGTGATGTGCGTAAGCAGTGGCTGCTGGAGTTTTTTGATCAGACTATTGATGATATAACCGCTTATTTGCCCGATGGTAAGGGCGGCTATTATAGTCAACGGTTTGGAGATGCTTATCAGTTTACCAATCGCCGGGTTCATCATAAAAATTTTGAGGTACCGTTAAAGCAAGCCGATATTTCAGGGACTTACTATTTCAGGATCAAATCCCATCAGCCGGCCGATATCATAATCGTGCTGCGCTCGGTAAACTGGTTCATACAATACGCCAATGACGAATATTTCTCCTTCGGAATATTTTATGGTATGATCCTGATTTTCGGCTTTTACAACCTGCTGATGTTCATGGCTGTAAGGTCAAGGCAGTACCTCTATTACACCCTTTACCTTTTTAGTATAGGATTGTATGAAATGTGTACCGATGGATTGGCCTTCCAGTATTTATGGCCATCGGCCCCTGCATTTAACCAATACGCGTTTGCCATAGCGCTATGCCTCATAAGTGTGTTTTGTTTATTGTTTACACGGGCATTGTTGCGCACATCGGTTAAAGTGCCTGTTTTAGATAGGGTGATTGTTGGTGTTCTGCTTTGCCGGGTATTGTTCTTAATCTGCGGCTTTGTATTTAACCGCGATCTTTTCAATTATAAGTTCATAGAATTTATCCCGTTAGTGCTTGCGCTTACTGCAGGTATAGTGGTTTACCGCAAAGGATACCGGCCGGCCTTGTACTTCATTATAGGCTATGGCTGCCTGTGCTTTGGCTTTATATACAAAGTTTTGATCATGCTGCACTTCGATTGGTTGAATATCGGGGCAGCCACTTATTATAGTTTAACCATCAGCTTTATTGCCGAAATGATCTTTTTATCTATTGCTATTGCTGTGCAGGTAAGCGAGTTAAAACGCACCCGCGACAAGGCGCAAAGGCAAATGATCAGGGAGATGAAAAAGAGCCGAGCCCTTGAACAAAAGCTGAATAAAGAGCTGGAACAACTGGTTGAAGTGCGCACAAAAGAACTTAAAGAGCAAACCACATTGGTAGAAGCTCAGAATGTGGCTTTAGAGCAAAAGAACAGGTTACTGCTTCGGCAGTCTGAGGAAATTTCCCGGATGAATGTGCTGCTTGAAAAAGATAATGAGGAGCTGCATACCAATGTTGTGCAGATCACCCGGTCGCGCATCATGTCTGAAGAGGTTGACTTCAGTGAGTTCAGTAAGATCTACCCTGATAGCGAGAGTTGTTTCGCTTATCTTGCGCAGCTAAAATGGAATGCAGGTTACCATTGCCGGAAATGCGGTAACGAGCATTATTTTGCAGGCCACGTTCCACACAGCCGCCGGTGTGCCAAATGCGATTACGAAGAATCTGTTATTGCTTATACCATCTTTCAAAATTCGCGTATACCTATTACCAAAGCCTTTTACCTGCTTTTCCTCATATATTCAACCAAAGGAAAGATATCATCACATAAGCTATCTGAAATTCTTGACATCAGGCAAGGTACCTGCTGGTCTTACAGCAACAAGATAAAAAAGCTGATGGATGGCCGGAAAAAGGAGCTCAAAGAAACTTCAAAAGGCGGTTGGAGCAAATTGGTTTTAGAATAAAATCCTCGGCTATTTGCCATCTTAATGTAAGAAAATATATCACAACATACGGCATTTTAGCGTATCAGGCATTGCGCAAATAGCGTAAACAGGTTATCGCTTCTGTCTGATTATCAATGTTAATTGAATCAATTTATTGTGGTAGTAAAGCGTATTAAATTATTTACAATTGTCTGTTATTCAGCAATTTAGCAATTATTTTGCTTGCAAATATTCCGTATTGCAACCACCTTTGTCCACTCGTTGGGTTTTCTTATAACCTGCGATACCAGTTAATAACCTCAATTTTTAATTATGCAAAAACGAATTACTTTATTCTGTGCATTTCTATTGGCAAATATTTGGGCATATGGCCAGAATATTACCGTAAAAGGTACAGTGAAAGATTCCAGGGGAGAAAGTCTTCCAGGGGTAAGTGTAAAAGTAAAAGACAGCAATGCCGGTGCAGCTACCGATGTTAACGGAGCTTTTAGCATCAGCACCGGCGCGAACAGTACATTGGTCTTTTCATATCTGGGCTTTGCCACACAAGAGCAGCCGGTATCTGGCAGGACTGATATCAACGTAGTGCTTGCAGAGAATAACAGGCAACTTAACGAAGTTGTTGTTGTGGGTTACGGTACACAACGTAAAGGCGATATCACAGGCGCCGTATCTGTTATAGGAAAAAAAGAGCTCGATCAGCGTCCGAATACCCAGATAGGTAACCTGATAGAGGGTAAAACTGCCGGTGTGCAGGTTTTAGCGCCATCAGGCAGCCCTTCTGCTTCTCTAAGTATCAAAATAAGGGGTACCAACACCATAACGGGTAGTACCGATCCCCTTTATGTAATTGACGGTGTACCGGCTCAGGATACCCGCTCTTTAAATCCGGCTGATATTGAAACTATCTCCGTTCTTAAAGATGCATCTTCGGCGGCTATTTACGGTTCGCAAGGTTCAAATGGTGTGGTACTGATCACTACCAAGCGCGGTACAACAGCAAAGCCTAAGGTTGATTTTTCTGCCTACGCAGGTATCTCAACAGTTAGAAAAAAGCTTGACGTACTTAATGCAGAGCAATACCGCCAACTGGTTACCGAATTAGGTTATAGTACGGATTGGACCCAGTATACCGCAAATAACGACTGGCAGGATGAAATATTCAGAAACGGTGCTTCGCAAAACTACCAGTTAGCCGTTTCTGGTAAAACCGAAGGTACCAATTACTATATATCTGGTGGCTGGACACAGCAGAAAGGCGTTATAGAAAACTCGTTGATGCAGCGCGCCAACTTTAAGGTTAACCTTGACCAGAAGGTGAATAACTGGTTTACCGTAGGTACCAATGTAGCCTATACACGTTATAATGATGTAAGTATCACCGATAATACCAATGTTAACGGAGGTGGTGTGGTATTGGGCGCATTAACTACCCCGCCGAATATCGGTATATTTAATGCAAACGGTACTTATACCAGCAACCCTTTTCAGCAATGGGAAAACCCGCTGGCAAGCATTTACGGATCTACCAGGCCTTACAAAAATCAGCGTTTACTGGGCAATGTATATGGCGAGATAAAATTTACCCCTGAATTGAAATTCAGGAGCAGCTTAGGTATCGACTACATTAACGCGGTAAATGATTACTTCCTGGATCCGTACCTGACTTCTTACGGCCGTCAGAACAATGGTATAGCCCGTAATGAAACTAACTTAACAAATTACTGGACATCAGATAATACCTTAACTTATAACAAAATCATAGGTAAACATAACTTTACCGTATTAGGTGGTTTTATCGCTCAAAAGTATCGTTACGAGAACACCTACATCCAAACAACCGGATTTTCTGGTAATACCATTCCTACAACCAATGCGGGTTCAGTGATAGGTTCTGCATATAACAATAAATCAGAGCGGTTCAACAATTCGGTAATAGGGCGTGTTAATTATGATTATGCTGGCAAGTACCTGTTAACAGCCAACTTCCGTGCTGATGCTTCTTCGGTATTTGGTAATAACACCAGGTGGGGTTATTTTCCTTCAGTATCTGCCGGTTGGAGAATATCTGAAGAAAACTTCATGAAAGATATTACCGCTATTAATGATTTAAAATTGCGGGCAGGCTTTGGTGTGGTAGGTAACGACAGATTGTCTGGAAGCGTGTATTCATACCTTGGCCAGGTTAGCAGCGGAGCCAATTATATTATTGGCGGTAACGTAATACCTGGTACTTATCCATCAACCATACAAAACAGGAATCTTAAGTGGGAAGAAACGCAGCAAACCAATATCGGTATCGACTTAACCATATTGAATAACCGTTTAACCTTTAGTGCCGATGCTTACATAAAAGATACCAAAGACCTTTTACTTGGGTACCCGGTTCCACGATCTACCGGTTATGATGTGGTAAGCAAAAACGTTGGTAAACTACGCAACAAAGGTTTAGAGTTTATGGTAAGCTCAAGAAACATCCAGGGCGATAACTTTACATGGAATACCGATTTCAATATATCGTTTAACCGCAACAACGTAATTGATCTGGTTGGGCAGCAATTTTTCAGCAATACTATATCAGGCAGGAGCGAAATTTCTTTAGTAAGAGAGCAACAGCCGCTTGGCGTTTTCTATGGCTATGTTTATGCAGGAGTTGACCCGCAAACCGGGAATGCGCTTTATTTAAATAACGCAGGCGAGAAAACCAGTTCTCCGTCTGCCGATGACCGCCGGATAATAGGCAACCCTAATCCTGATTTTATATATGGTTTAACCAACACCTTCAGTTATAAAAACTTCAGCCTGAATATATTCTTACAGGGTTCGCAGGGTAACGACATCTTCAACGCATCTCGTATTGAAACAGAAGGTATGACTGGTCCGCAAAATCAATCTACCGCTGTATTAAGGCGGTGGACAGCACCCGGACAGGAAACCGATATCCCAAGGGCGTCAGTTAACAATACAGATAACTCAAGGATATCTACCCGTTTTGTTGAAAACGGATCTTACTTAAGGGTTAAGACAGCAACGCTTAGCTACAATTTTCCTAAAGCAATCGCCAGTAAGCTGAAGCTTGGCAGCATAAGGGTTTATGCTACCGGTGAAAACCTGTTAACGTTCACCAAATATTCTGGTTATGATCCGGAAGTTAACGCATTCACATCAAGCGGCGGCCTTGCTACCAATGGCGGTTTTGGTATCGATTACGGTACTTATCCGCAGACCCGCAATTTGATTTTTGGTTTAAATGCATCATTCTAAAAGCAACAAAAAATGACTACAAAATATATATTAAGATATGCCTTGATAGCCGCGCTGGCTGTCAGTGCAACATCATGTAAAAAATCGCTTGATTTGCAGCCGATATCTGATGCTACAGTAGATAACTCTTACAACACGGCAACGCAGGCCGAAGCAGCGCTTGCTGGTGCCTATAATACTTTCGTATCTTCCGACTACTATATCTGGGATAATACATTTACCAGTGATGTAAGATCTGATAACTACTATGCCGGCGGCGATAATCCCGACTTTTTTCAGTACGACAATTTAAGGCTGACTGCAACTAACAGTAAGGTTTATGGTGATTGGAGTAATTTATACAACGGCATATTAAAAGCTAACACCGTAATACAGCGGGTACCAGAAATAACAGATCCGGGTTTAACGGATAGCCGCAAAACCCAAATTGTAGGCGAAGCCAAGTTTTTGCGCGCCTATCATTACTTTCAGCTGGTGAAAAACTGGGGTGGTGTACCATTGGTGTTGGTGCCGGTAAGCACTACCGAGCCATCTGATATCAATACACCCCGTGCATCGGTAGATGAGGTTTACAATCAGATCATCACCGACCTTACCGATGCTGTTGCCGCATTGCCTGATACCTATGGTGGTGATGCAAGCGTTAACAAAGCCCGGGCGACTAAAGGAGCGGCCAATGCGCTGTTAGCTAAAGTTTATGCCCAAAAGCCAGACCACGACTACAGCAAAGTACTTACTTATACCAATGCGGTTATTAACAGCCCTGCTGGTTATACATTGGTAAGCTACAGCGACCTTTTTGATGGCAACCATTACAACAACGCGGAGTCTATATTAGAAGCCCAGTTTAACGGTACTACTATCGGTAACTGGTCGCCATCGTTGTTATTACCTCCATCTATTACCAATACTACATGGCGTAAATTCATTACCCCTTCAAAAGACCTTGCAAAGGCGTTTGACGACGAAGGTGATGTAGTACGTAAAAACCAAACCATGATATTTGAGCAAGCGCCATGGGTGGATGAATACTGGTCGGCAACCGTTAATGGCAGGGTGCCGTTCCCGTACAAACAGCGTAACCTTACAAACGGTAACAGTACCAGCAGGCAATATATGCTTCGCTTAGGAGATGTCATCCTGCTGAAGGCAGAGGCGCTTAACGCATTAGGCCGTACAGATGAAGCCGCAACCCAGGTAAACATTATACGTAAGCGTGCAGGCCTTGGCAACACGCCGGCAACAACACAGGCCGATATGGCACTGGCTATAGAAAAGGAACGCCGTTTAGAGCTGGCGCAGGAAGGCCAGCGCTGGGACGACCTGGTTCGTTACGGCCGCGCTGAAACGGTGATGAACTCATTGAATGAAACCAACCTGGTTACCGGCCAAAAGGTAAACTACAACATGACTAAGGAAAAGGAATTGTTGCCAATACCTCAAACAGAGCGTAACCGTAATCCGGCGCTTACGCAAAACCCGGGATATTGATAAAAAGGCGGGATATTCCCGCCTTTTTAATTTAGCTTTAAATGAAATGATATTTTATGATTAAAAGATTTTTTATTGCGGTTGCAGCACTTACTGCGCTGGCCTGCAGCACATCGTACGGGCAGAATCATACAACTAAAAAGATTGATTCATGGATAACACAATCCAACCGATCGGCCTTACTGCAAAGACAGCCAGCCATTGCATTTGGCAGTGCTGATAACAGTTATCCAACCATAACGGTTGATGATAGCAGGCAATATCAGCAGATAGATGGCTTTGGTTATACATTAACAGGCGGAAGTGCCGAATTGATCAATAAACTTCCGGCAGCGGATAAAAAAAGTTTGTTGCAGGAGCTGTTTTCTACAAAAGGCAATGGCATTGGCGTAAGTTACCTGCGTATAAGCATAGGCGCATCAGACCTTAACGCAGAGGTATTTACTTACGATGATATGCCTGACGGTGAAACCGACCCGAAACTTAACAAGTTTAGTTTGGATAAGGATGCCGGTGTTATTTTGTTATTGAAAGATATACTGACTATTAATCCTCGCATCAAAATATTGGGTAGCCCCTGGACAGCGCCTTCATGGATGAAAACCAATAACTCGTCAAAAGGTGGCAGTTTAAAGCCGGATTGTTACCAGGTGTATGCACAATATTTAACCAAGTACATTTTGGCAATGAAGGCTAAAGGGATTACGGTGGATGCCATTACCCCGCAAAATGAACCCCTGAACCCTAAGAACAACCCAAGCATGGTAATGGAAGCTGCAGAGCAGGCAACCTTCATTAAAAATAACCTCGGGCCAACATTCCGCAAAGCAGGATTAAAAACCAAGATAATCACTTATGATCATAACGCCGACAGGCCCGACTATCCGCTTGATATATTAAAAGATCCTGAAGCCAGAAAATATGTTGACGGATCTGCATTTCACTTATACGGCGGAAAAATTGAGGCGCTTAACGAGGTACACAATGCTTTCCCTAAAAAGAACATTTATTTTACCGAACAATGGGTTGGCGCCCCAGGCGACTTTGCCAGCAATTTAAACTGGCATATCAATAACCTGATTATTGGGGCAACACGCAATTGGGCCCGTACTGTGCTTGAGTGGAACCTGGCTGCAGACGCCGGTAACCTGCCACACACACCAGGAGGCTGTACAGAATGCCTTGGCGCCATAACCATACAGAATATTATTACCCGTAACGTTGCATACTATATAATTGGCCATGCTTCCAAATTTGTACCGGCCGGTTCAACGCGTATTGCTTCGAATTTGAACGGAGACCTGGCAAATGCGGCGTTTAAAACTCCGGAAGGTAAAAGGGTATTAATTGTAATTAATAACGGTAAAAACAAAGCGACGTTTAATATCAGCCATCAATCAAAAGCAGCAACCTGCTCGCTTGATGCCGGCGCGGTAGGGACATTCGTTTGGTAACTGCCGATTGACAAACAATGGCATTAATCCTTTGCTTAAAGGATTAATGCCATTGTTGTTGTGATATAAGTAATCAGGCCAATACTATCGTAAACTTATTCCTTTATTTCAAAATCTTCCTGGTGGGTAAACATCCGGCCTTCGTGTTCCCAGTCGAGCGTTAGGCGCCATTTACCTGCATTACAATCAGTAACCGGCACTTCCAGTTCATTGTCTGTAGTGCTATTAACTTTTAAGCGCTGGCAGGAGTTGCCAATGCAATTTACTGGTGTTAAAGTAGCATTGCCGTGCACCGGGTGGTTAAAGTTAAATCGTATGGTTTTCATGGCCTTGGGGTTTATGTTCAAAATTATGGATCGCCCGACCTCAAAAAAATGATTGCCGTCATCTTATTAAAACGCTAATTCTTTCATTAAAATATCTTCAAAGGCTTTTAATTGATCAATAGTATCCGGAAAATTGGTAAGCACCGTTGTAAACAGGTTTCGGTAGTAGTCGATACCCTTAAGTAACTGTAATTTAAAGTTTTGAAGCTGCTTTGGTTTTTTATCAGTTATACCGGCCAGGTTTTGCCTGGCATCCTTATTTAAATAAGTAATATACAGGTCAAGCTCTTTTAAAAACAGGTGGGGTCGTTTAATGTTTTTAAGCAGATCTGTTTTGCCATAAATATGCGCTGCCATTTCATCAAGCGAATAGGGCCGTTTAAAGTAGGCTACGTTAGGCCCGGGGCATACAGCCACAGCATTGTTTTCCTTTGGTTTGGTTATATCGTTTTTAAGGTATGCGGATGAACAAAGGCCTTCGCAAAGGCATATCTTTTCGGTAATATGTTCAACTGCGTCCCGGTAAGCCGCCTCCGGCAGTTCTTGTTCTTGTAATTGCTTTAGTTTTAAATTCTGGTATTCGCGCGAAGCTGTGCAGATGGGTTGAGCAGTAAACTCAGTATTACTGCATAAATATTTTTTGGTGCAGGGGCTGCCCGGTCGGTTTTGGGCTATGCGCTGCAACCGCAGCTGGTTGATACTACTACCTTTAAAATTGTTAAAAAGTATACCCAGCGGCGAGGCATTGCTTGTATAAAAATCATCTTCGGTAGCATCAGCCAGTTGCTGCAGTGTTTCATTGTCAACATTTGTAGCTTCAGGTACCATCAAAAACGGGCTGCCCCAGCCAGTAGCATCCAGGTCGTAATAATCTCTTAAAAAGTTGTCTTCATCTGCCGTTCCTATTCCTCCCTGCACGCTTATACGCTGTGGCGGAATTTTAGTGGTAAAAATTTCTTTTTGTATCAGGGCGGCATCGTACAGGCCATAAAGCTCTTCTTTCATTTCAGTACGGCGTAGTTTAAATTCATCGAGTATCGGCCCTAAAAGTAGGCCCTCGGTGGCAAAAGCATGGCCGCCGCAGTTTAAGCCCGACTCAATCCGGAATTCGGATACCCACAATCCCTTTTTTGCAAGGAACTTCGCTTGTATAAATGCCGACCGGAAATCGCTTACCTTTAAAATGATTCTTTTATTGATATGCCCGTTCTCATCCGGGAAAAAATCCCTGAAATTTTCTAAATAGCTGTAAAGTTTGGGGTTCATCCCGGCAGATAAAACAATGGCCGAGTTAAGGTTACTCAGTGCATAGCCGCGAAGGGCGGCCAGTGCATCGGTATTTTCGTCACCTGTGTAGTAACCATTTGCATCAAAGTTCATTTTATCGACCTTAGCCATCAGGTTAACATCAATGGAACCTTGTTTGATACTGTTTATAAGTATAGATTTAAATATGTCCTTCCGCTGCCCTTCAGGGTACTCCATCATCAGGTCATAGCCCTGCCTTAATACCGATGTTTCTGGCAGAAGTTCAAAGTACCGGCACAGATCTGACCCTGCTTCGAAAGGCTGTTGTTTCAGGCATTCAAACTGCTGGTCGGCGAGTTCTTTCACCAGGTTCAGATAAGCAGTAATGCGTCTCGCACGATGATCATTCTCGCCTTTTTTAATAGCTGTATAGGGTAGCCCGTTGGCTTTGCAATGGTATTGGCGCATGCGCTCAATCAACTCGTCATCAACTATGGACATGACTGACGATATGCCATAGCGGGCTACTTTAAGCGGTGTATCTATAGAAAACCCTAATCCTAAAACGGGTATATGGAAGGTGTGGCTCATGTGCCAAAAGTACCGGCCCGCTGCTTTGCAAAAACTGACGACCGTCACTTTTTCAAACATCAGTCATCATTATTTAGGCAGGCAAAAGCCAGCAGTTTTGAAACAACAAATATTTGCAGATGACGGAGAGAATTATTACTGAAAAAACAACCTGTTATCATTGCGGCGACGAGTGTTTAACCACCAGATACCTGCTTGAAGATAAAACGTTTTGCTGCCAGGGCTGTAAAAGCGTTTACAGGATATTATCTGAAAACAACCTTTGCAGCTATTATACTTTTAACGATCATCCCGGCGCTACCCTTTTACGTACTGATAAGCGCTTTGAGTACCTGGATGATGCAGGAATAATCAAAGAGCTGGTTGATTATGAAGATGACAGCCTGACCATTGTAACCCTGTACATCCCCCACATACATTGCAGCTCATGTATTTGGCTGCTGGAAAAACTTAACAAGTTTAACCCCGGAATTTTATACAGCCGTATCGACTTTCTGAAAAAACAGGTCAACGTTAAATACGACCCGCGGCAGATAAGCTTACGGCAGCTGGCCGAACTGCTTTTTGATATCGGTTACGAGCCATTGATCAGCCTGCAGGATGTTATAAAAAAGCAGAATAACCAAACCAGGGACAACCTTGTACAGCGTATTGCCGTTGCCGGTTTTTGTTTTGGCAACGTAATGCTGCTTAGTTTCCCTGAGTACCTTGGCTTATCTGAGTTTGAACAATCGTTTAAACATTTTTTTGGATGGCTAAACGTGCTGTTCTCCTTACCGGTTGTATTTTACAGCGGCTGGGAATATTTTGTATCCGCCTGGAATAACATCCGCAATAAGATACTTAACATTGATTTTCCACTGGCGTTGGGCATAGCCGTTTTGTTTTTGCGCACGTTGTTAGAGGTAGCTTATCATACCGGGGCTGGCTTTGCAGACACTTTATGTGGGCTGGTGTTCTTCCTGCTGGTAGGTAAGTTTGTGCAGCGCAAAACCTATCACCATATTTCTTTCGAACGCGATTACCGCTCTTTTTTTCCGGTTGCTGTGCAGGTGCTTACCGGGGCGGGAGAAAAGCCTGTGCCATTAGCCGATCTGAAGGTTGGCCAAAGGATATTATTGAGGCATAATGAGATAATACCGGCTGATGCCATCCTTCTGAAAGGCGAGGCCCTGATTGATTTTAGCTTTGTTACCGGCGAATCGGTGCCGGTAAGTAAAACGCTGGGCGAAATAATTTATGCAGGCGGCCGCCAAACCAGCGAGGCCATAGAGCTGGAAGTAGTTAAGCCGGTTTCTCAAAGTTACCTCACTCAATTGTGGAATAACGAAGCCTTTACACGCAATCAGGATAACCGCATGCAAACTTTTAACGAGCGGGTAAGCAAGTATTTCACCATTGTATTGCTGCTGATTGCCTTTGGGGCTTTACTCTACTGGGCATCTGCAGATATTAACAGGGGTATTGCAGCATTTACCGCTGTACTTATTGTAGCCTGCCCCTGCGCCCTTGCCTTGAGTACGCCGTTTACCATGTCGGCCGCGCTCAGCATATTCGACAGGAATTTGTTTTACCTGAAAAACACCGCGGTTGTTGAACAGCTGGCACGCATAAAATCTGTCGTGTTTGATAAAACAGGCACTATAACCAATGCCGCTGATAACCGTGTTTTACTAAATGGTAAACTAAACACCGTAGAAACCCAATTGACCTACAGCGCTTGTGTAAACTCTAATCACCCGCTATCGCGGATGATATGCGAATACCTGGGTAATGTTGCAAAGCTTGATGTAAGCAGTTACCAGGAAATACCGGGCAAAGGCATCAGCGCTATTATTGGCAACCAAAATGTATTAATAGGTAGCGGCAGTTTTATGTTTAACGATTACGAGGAGGCTGCCGGTGCTACACGTGTGCACCTGATGATTGATGGCCAGTACCTGGGTTATTTCACCTTTAAGCAACATTACCGCAACGGATTAAGCAAGGTTGCCCAATTAAACGATGAATACAAACTATTCCTGATCTCGGGCGATAACGACCATGAAAGGGCCGATCTGTTGCCCTATTTTAAACAGCAGGGCTGCATGAGTTTTAACCAGTCGCCGCAGGATAAGCTTAGGTTGATACAGCATTTACAAAGCCCGGCTAATAAGGTAATGATGATAGGCGATGGCCTCAATGATGCAGGCGCCTTAAAGCAAAGCGACCTGGGTATTGCTGTTACCGATAATGTAAACAACTTTTCGCCCGGCTGCGACGCCATACTGGATGGTAAGTCGTTTGGTAAACTGCCCGACTTTCTGAAGTTTTCAAAAAACACGGTGACCATTATTCATATTTCATTCCTGATATCCCTTACCTACAACCTCATTGGTTTAAGTTATGCGGTTACCGGGAAATTATCACCCCTAACGGCAGCTATACTAATGCCGTTGAGTACAGCCACCATTATATCGTTTACTACAATAGCTACGCACATCGCTGCTAAAAGGAGGCACCTGGCATGAGCATTATTTACTTTTTAATTGGATGCAGCGTAGTGTTGGCGCTCGCTTTTTTATCCGCTTTTTTCTGGGCGCAGCGCAGCGGACAGAACGACGACCTGTATACACCTTCTGTCAGGATCTTACTTGATGAAGATGCTGAAGACCGTAAAGAATAAGTGACCCTTATCACAATTTTACCATATCCTGATCATTCTGCAGCCCGTGATCTCAGAATAATTTTACACCCATAATACAAGACCACTATGCACCCCGAAAAATTTTACTATGACAACAAAATCGTCCGGAATTTCGGTATAGCCACCATTGTATGGGGCATTATCGGCATGACGGTGGGCCTTATAGTCGCCATCCAGCTTTTTAAACCCGGCATGAACATGGGCAACCAGTACACCACCTTTGGCCGTGTACGACCGTTACATACCAACGCCGTTATTTTTGCCTTTGTTGGTAACGCCATTTTTATGGGCGTTTATTACTCGTTACAACGCCTGTTAAAGGCGCGCATGTTTAGCGATGTGTTAAGCCGTATCCATTTCTGGGGGTGGCAATTGATCATCGTATCGGCTGTTATTACCCTGCCCCTGGGTTTAACCACTTCACATGAATATGCTGAACTGGAATGGCCTATTGATATAGCCATAACCCTGATATGGGTGGTGTTTGGCATAAACATGTTCGGTACCATTATCAAGCGTCGCGAACGGCACCTGTATGTGGCCATCTGGTTCTACATTGCCACATTCGTAACTATAGCGGTGCTCCATATTGTAAACTCATTTGAGTTGCCTGTATCAGCTTTTAAAAGCTATATGGTATACGCCGGGGTGCAGGATGCACTTGTACAATGGTGGTACGGGCACAATGCGGTCGCATTCTTTTTAACCACGCCATACCTGGGCATGATGTATTACTTTTTGCCTAAAATGGCTAACCGCCCTATCTACTCATATAAATTAAGTATCCTGCACTTTTGGGCGCTGATATTTATTTATATATGGGCTGGCCCGCATCACTTGTTATATACTACCCTGCCGGGCTGGGCGCAATCATTAGGCGTTGTATTTTCTATCATGCTGATAGCACCAAGCTGGGGCGGAATGATCAATGGTTTGCTTACCCTTCGGGGTGCCTGGGATAAGGTGCGCGACGATGTGGTGCTTAAATTTATGGTGGTAGGCCTTACAGCTTACGGTATGGCCACTTTTGAAGGGCCAATGCTATCGCTCAAACAAATAAACGGTATTGCCCACTTCAGCGACTGGATAGTAGCCCACGTACATGTTGGAGCCCTTGGCTGGAACGGATTTTTGACCTTTGCCATACTCTACTGGCTGATACCTCGCATTTACAGGACCGAGCTATACTCAAAAAGGATGGCCTCTTTCCACTTCTGGATAGGCACATTGGGTATACTGTTTTATGCCATACCAATGTACTGGGCCGGGTTTACACAAGGGTTGATGCTTAAAGAGTTTACACCGGAAGGGATATTGAAATATCCTAACTTCCTGGAAACCACCCTGCGCATTATCCCGATGCACGTGATGCGCTCTATTGGTGGTACGCTGTATCTGTTGGGTGTTATTGTGATGGCCTATAACCTGGCGCGCACCATGGCGCAGGGCAAGTTGGTTGCCAACGATGCTGCAGAGGCGATGCCTTTAGAGCCTGTTAACGCAGCTGCCGAGCATGGCTGGCACCGTAAACTGGAGCGCAAACCGGTACAACTGATGATACTTGCGCTGATAGTGATACTTATCGGATCAATAATAGAGCTGATGCCTACCATGACCATATCATCTAATGTGCCTACCATAGCCAGTGTAAAACCATATACACCACTGGAGCTGCAAGGCCGTGACATTTATATACGTGAGGGTTGCGTAAACTGCCACTCACAAACGGTGAGGCCTTTCCGGTCTGAAACTGAACGTTATGGCGAATACAGCAAGGCCGGTGAGTTTGTATATGATCACCCTTTCTTGTGGGGCTCTAAACGTACCGGGCCGGACCTGGCACGCGAAGGACAGAAATATGGTAACGCATGGCATTACAATCACCTGATGGACCCGCGCCTGATGTCGCCGGGCAGTATCATGCCAAATTACGACTGGCTGATCACCCAAACGCTGGATACCACTACAACCGCGGCTAAAGTAAGCGCTATGCGCAAGCTGGGTGTTCCGTACCCTGAGGGATATGAAGCGCGTGCCAACCACGACCTGAATGAACAGGCCAGCGCCATAGCTCAAAACCTTGCCAAAGACAAGATCAAGGTAACCAACGATAAAGAGATAGTAGCCATTATAGCCTACCTGCAACGCCTGGGTACCGATATTAAAACCAGTAAAACAGCAAATAAATAAAGCAACCATGTTTAAGCAATTCACAGAAAATATAAACGGCCACCAGGTATATCTGCTAAGCTCATTGGGCATCTTCCTGGTATTTTTTATAGTGGTGGCGCTCCTGCTCTTCAGGATAGGAAAAAGCCATATCCGGCACATGAGCGATCTGCCGCTGGATGGAAATGAAACTGATACAACCCAAAACTTATCACTATGAAACGCGGCGCTTTAACCCTATTTATTTTATCTTTTTTAAGCCAAAGCTCATTTGCTCAAAGCGATAGCATGCTATCTGACAAAACCAAAAACTACATAGGTTATGGTTTAATTATCGCCATGTTAGTGCTCTTCCTTGTGGTTATGCTGGTTTTGCTCAGAACCTTCAGGGTACTGGCGCGGGTGCTTTTACGCTCTGAGGGCTTAACAGATGCCGAGATAACCGAAAAGCTGCAGCCTGCCAAAAAACCCAAAAAAGAAAAAGGTGAAGTTTGGAACAAGCTGCTTTCATTAAAGCCACTGTCTCAGGAAAAGGATATTTTGATTGAGCATGATTACGATGGCATACAGGAACTGGATAACCCCACCCCTGCCTGGTTCATGTACCTGTTTTACGCTACCATTGTGTTTGCGGTAAGTTACCTGCTTATTTACCACGTATTTGGAACCGGGCAGCTGCAATACGCCGAGTATAAAACAGAAATGGCCCAGGCCGAGATAGAGAAAAAAATTTACCTGAGCAAAGCGGCTAACCGCGTTGATGAAAATTCGGTAAAGCTGGCTACAGATCCGGCTATGCTGGCCGAAGGTAAATCGGTATTTAAACAAAGCTGCTCCCCTTGCCATGGCGAAAATGCACAGGGATTGGTTGGCCCTAACCTTACCGATGAATACTGGTTGCACGGCGGTAAAATTGGCGATGTGTTTAAAACAATTAAGTACGGTGTACAGGCAAAAGGTATGCCTACCTGGGAGAAACAGCTATCGCCTAAACAAATAGCCGATGTGGCCAACTACATACTTTCTTTACAGGGAAGTCATCCGGCAGGCGCTAAAGAGCCGCAGGGAGAAAAAGAAACAGCAGAAAAATTAGCATCAAAGTAAACGTATGGACGGAACAGCTACAATAGCAGTAGGACAAGGGAAAAGGCAGTGGCTGTATCCGGCTTTACGCAAAGGTAAGCTATACAAATGGCGGTCGGCAATAAGCTATGTATATTTGCTATTCTTCTTTGCAGGGCCATTTATCAGGATAAACGGTCAGCCGTTATTACTATTAAATTTTATTGAGCGCAAATTTGTACTGTTAGGGCAGGTTTTCTGGCCGCAGGATATTTTTTTATTTGTACTGGCAACCCTGGTTTTTGTGGTTTGCATTGCCCTGTTTACTATCGTTTTTGGTCGGGTGTTTTGCGGCTGGATATGCCCCCAGACCATTTTTATGGAAATGGTTTTCCGTAAGATCGAGATCTGGATTGAGGGCGATGCTAACAGACGCCGCAAATTGGATGCAGGCGGGTGGACCAACGAAAAGCTGCTGAAGAAAGGTTCAAAGCACCTGATCTTTATACTGCTTTCGTTCCTTATCGCTAACACATTCCTTGCTTATGTCATCGGTAGCGAAAATTTGCTGAAAATTGTAACGGAGCCTATCGGGGCACACATTATCGGGTTTATCAGTATCTGGATCTTTACCGGTGTATTTTACTTTGTTTACAGCCAGGTGCGTGAGATAGTATGTACGGTAATATGCCCTTACGGCCGGTTACAGGGGGTTTTGCTGGATAAAGACACCATTGTAGTAGCCTATAACGATGTAAGAGGTGAGCCGCGCGGTAAGATCAGGAAAGATGAGCAGCAGGATGTAAAAGGTGATTGTATTGATTGTAACCTTTGTGTAGCGGTTTGCCCTACCGGGATAGATATACGTAAAGGTACACAGCTGGAATGTACCAACTGCACGGCCTGCATAGATGCCTGTAATGATGTGATGCAAAAGATCAATAAGCAGCTTAATCTGATCGGGTATTACTCAGAGAACATGATCAGCCAGAATCGTAAACCGGCTTTTACCTGGCGTATGGCAGGCTACAGCGTGGTAATTGCAGTGCTGATTGGTGTGCTTGGCTATTTTATTTTCAGCCGCAGCGAGCTTGATATGACCGTGATGCGCAGTGCGGGCATCCTTTATCAGGAGCAGCCGGGTGGGTACATCAGCAATATTTACAATGCCGAGATCATTAATAAATCTGATCAGGCCAAAAATATTGTCATCCGGGCAACAGATCCGGCAATCAGGATCAAGTACATACAGGCCCCGGGTAAAATTGATAAGGGCGGATCGGTTAAAACGGTATTTTTTGTGATGCTGCCCGGTACAGCTATCCAAACGCCTAAAACGGATATAAAACTACAATTGATAACAAACGGCAGAGTGATGGAAACGGTTAGCACATCATTTATCGGGCCGGTAAATAATTAATAAAATGAATTGGGGAAAAGGACTGGTAATAGGGATGCTGATATTTATGGCGTTTATTGTAAGCCTTAGTGTATATATGTTTAAAATGCCCGAGGACGATTACGACCATCAATACTATGAAAAGGGCCTCACCTTTGATAAGGATTATCAACGCGAGCAACTGGTGGTGGCTGATAAGGCCCAGCCATCATTTAAGCAGACAGGTGGCGTTATTACCGTGCAGTTTAAGCAACCTGCAGTAGGGTCTATCAAATTTATCAGTAACCTTGGTGCCGATAAAGATCGCGTTTTCGAATTATCTACCGGCACCAGTAACATCGCGACAATTAAGGCTGCCGATAAGCTTGCTCCCGGGCAGTGGAACACAATAGTCAGTTGGAGCAGCAATAACAAACAGTATTTGTTTAAGCAGGAGCTTTATGTTGACGGGCGTTAACCTTACTGCATTTTTGATGGGCCTGGCAGGCAGCGTGCATTGTGTAGGTATGTGCGGGCCGCTGGCATTCGGCATACCGTCTTCAGCAAGATACCGCTGGCAGCTGTTTGCCGATAAGTTGTTGTATAATATTGGCAGGGTTGCTACTTACACAGCTTTAGGCATGTTATTGGGCTACGCAGGCAAGTTGTTTTGGCTGGCCGGGTTACAGCAAACAATCAGCATCATAAGTGGGGCCATTGTATTTTTTGCCGGTCTGTTGCGCCTTTGGCGCCCCAAAAGCTTCCGGGCAGGCTTTTCCTGGATTCCACTCCATAAATTGATCGGCTTTGCGGTGCGGCACCGGGCGGGGCATTTTATCTTAGGTATGCTTAACGGGCTTTTACCTTGTGGGTTTGTTTATATAGCCATGTTTGGCGCGCTTACTACGGCTAAACCTATTGAGGCCGGGGTTTTTATGTTTTGGTTTGGTGCCGGTACAATGCCCCTGATGCTGGCTATGTCCTTAAGTATTGGCTTGTTAAGCCAGGGCACACGCCGTCGCATAAACCTTACCATGCCCTACCTCATGTTGCTGCTTGGCGTATGGTTTGTACTACGCGGCGCCGGGCTGAATATCCCCTACCTGAGCCCGCTGATAAAAGACATGGGCGTAAGCATTTGCCACTAAGCTGAAAAGGTGCCCAGCATCACATTTTATACCGTCTGATGTCATGTCGAGGCAGCAGTATTTAGGGCAACTTTGCTGTATAAAATTAATGATATGGCAACTTTAACAAATACTACCGCTGCACTGAAAACCACAGTGGCCGCCAATAACAACAGTTTTTCAATTAATAAGCTTACAGCCTGGGCAGATAAACAAGCGCCTAACCGCACCATGTGGTTCATGGTATCCTTAATAGCGCAAGGCGTGCTGTTTTTACCGGTGCCTGCAGTATTGCTTTACTATTTTGATGCGCCGTTAGCGGTATTGGCAGTAACCCTTGGCTTATTCTTCTCTAATATAATTGCAGGTATGGGCGGTGCAAGTATCCGTACACTTTTAGCACTTTTTGCTGTAAGCATACTGGCTCATTTAACCATGGTTGTTCTATTTGCTTTATAATATGATACCTCAAACAATGAAGGCCGCGGTTGTGCACGAGTTTGGACAACCGCTTGTAATTGAAAATGTACCGGTGCCCTCGCCGTCGGCCAACCAGATACTGGTAAAGGTAATTGCCTGCGGCGTTTGCCATACCGATCTACATGCCGCAAATGGCGACTGGCCCGTTAAGCCGCCGCTGCCCCTGATACCGGGACATGAAGCTATAGGACGTGTAGTAGCTGTAGGCCGCGATGCGGAGCATATAAAAGTAGGAGATATTGTTGGTGCGCCCTGGTTACACAGTGCGTGCGGATGCTGCGAATACTGCATCACCGGTTGGGAAACCTTATGCGAAGAGCAAAAGAATGGTGGGTATAGCGTTAACGGAGGCTTTGCCGAGTATGTACTGGCCGACGCCCGCTACGTAGCCCATTTTCCGGAAGGGATTAACTATGCAGAGATGGCGCCTATCATTTGCGCGGGGGTAACCGTGTATAAAGGATTGAAGGAAACGGAGGTGAAACCCGGCGAGTGGGTAGCCATATCAGGCGTTGGCGGCCTGGGGCACCTGGCGGTACAATACGCCAAAGCAATGGGCATGCATGTTGCCGCTGTTGACATTGCGGATGACAAGCTGGAGCTGGCCAGACAACTTGGCGCCGATATAACTGTAAACGCAAAATTAAACGATCCGGCAGCAGTGCTGAAACAGCAAACGGGTGGTATGCATGGCGTGCTGGTGACAGCGGTATCGCCAATTGCTTTTGAGCAGGGTACGGCCATGTTGCGGCGCAAAGGCACCATTGCCTTAAATGGCCTGCCAAAAGGAAGCTTTGATCTTCCGATCTTTGAAACCGTGCTGAACCGTTATACCGTCCGGGGATCAATTGTTGGCACACGTAAGGACATGCAGGAAGCTATTGCCTTTGCTGTTGAAGGCAAAGTAAAAGCTAATATCCATACCGCCAGCCTTGAGGATATCAATAAGGTATTTGATGATATGCGTAAGGGCGATATCAACGGCCGTATAGTATTACAAATTGCTAACCCCTAATAAAATCAACATATAACTAAAAAGGCAAGGCCGCCAAATTACTGGCGGCCTTGCCTTTTTTAAAGTACTTATATGGCCATGCTAAACAATTGTGTTGCGGGTTTGTCGGCCCAAAGCCTTGCATCAAGGGCCATACAGATATTGCGCAGAAAGCGACGCCCGGTATCGGTAACGGTGATACCCCACGAGCAGAGTTCAATAAGGCCGTCCTGTGCAAGTGGCTCTAACCGTTCAATACCGGTTATCAGTTCATCAAACGGTTCAATGTGATGGTTCCAGCTGGTTTTGCCGGTGCACATTATTTCAAGAATGTGTTTACGGATAGCCAGGTCCGCATCGGTTAACAGGTGCCCCTTCGCTATGGGTAAAACTCCGAGTTCAATGGCTTTAAGGTAGTCCTCCAGCTTCTTTTCGTTTTGAGCAAACGCATACCAGTAATCGCCGATGGAAGATACGCCGAGCCCAACCAGTAACTGCGTATGCTGATGGGTGTATCCCATAAAGTTGCGGTGCAAGTCGCCGTTTTTCTCTGCTGTAACCAGCTGGTCGTTAGGTAAGGCAAAATGATCCATGCCAACCTCAACATAACCATAGTTCTTTAACAGGCTGCGGCCAACCTCATACAGCTTGGCCTTGGTAGTGGCATCTGGCAGGTCTGCTTCGGTAAACTTGCGTTGACCGGGTTTTATCCATGGCACATGTGCGTAACTGTAAAAAGCTATCCTGTCGGGCACCAGCTCGCTTACCAGGTGCATGGTGTTTACAAGGCCGTTTAAGGTTTGCAGGGGTAAGCCGTAGATCAGGTCGTAATTAATAGAGGTGTAACCAATTTTTCGGGCCGCATAGGTAACATCACGTACCTGGTCAAGTGTTTGATGGCGGTTGATGATCAGTTGCACTGCAGGATCAAAGTCCTGTATACCCAGGCTAAGCCGCCTGAAGCCCAAATCATACAGCGTTTGGAGATGCGCAGAAGTAGTATTGCCTGGGTGCGCTTCAAAGCTAAATTCGGCCTGGGGGTGCACATAGGCATCCTCAAGCAATCCGGAAATGAGCATTTTGAGGTTTTCGGCACTAAAAAATGTAGGCGTACCGCCGCCTAAATGTAACTCGCGTATATAAGGTTTGTGGCCCATCAGCGCCCTGTACATTTGCCATTCTTTTAATACCGCTTGTATGTAAGGTAGCTCTACCGCGTGATTTTTGGTGATGCGTGTATTGCAGCCGCAATAAGTACACAAGCTTTCGCAGAAAGGCAGATGCACATAAATGCTTACGCCTTCTTTTTCGTTACTTTCTTCGAAAGATGCTTTTACTGAGCTCTCCCATCCTGCAATATTAAAGTTGTCAACATCCCAATAAGGCATGGTTGGGTAACTGGTATAGCGCGGAGCGGCCACGTTATATTTTTGAGTAAGATCTGGTTTCATAATTAAAAAATTATCCTGCCGCAGCACGACAGTTTTTTGCGCATACGCAGGCTTTGCCTACACATTTATTTTGCTGCCACAGGTCAAGGTTTTTTATAGTCTGGTCGGCAATACCTTGCAGTGCCTCGCGGGTCAGATACGCCTGGTGCGGGGTGATCAGCACATTATCAAACTGCATTAACTGGCTTAGCAAGGTGTCCTTAACGTGGTCCTGCTCATGATCTTCAAAGAATAACCCCTTTTCAAATTCATAAACATCGAGTCCCAGGTAACCTATTTTGCCTGTTTGTAAGGCTTGTATAACCGCAGTAGTATCTACAAGGGCACCGCGCGAAGTATTAAGCAGCATTACGCCATCTTTCATATTGCTTAAAGCTTCATGACTGATGAAGTGCCTGTTAGCCGCCGTTAGCGGTATGTGAAGCGAAATGATATCAGCTTCTGCATACAGATCGGCAAGTGACACGGCTTCAATTATATCGTTTTCTGGGAAGATCATATCATAACCAATAACCCTGCAGCCTAAACCTTTAAAGATGGTAGCGGCGGCCATGCCTGTTTTGCCCAAGCCAATAAGCCCAACCGTTTTACCTGCAAAATTAAAGCCCATTAAACCGTCGTTAATGAAGTTAAACTGATGGCAATGGCTATCTGCCTTGGTTATTTTACGGTTAAGTGCAAAGGCAAGCGCTACCGCGTGTTCGGCAATTGCCTGGGGTGAGTAGTAAGGTACATTAGCTATTTTGATGCCCAACCGGCTTGCCGCATCCCGGTCGATATGATCTGTACCGGCCGAGCGTGTGGCCACGTATTTTATACCCAGCTCGCCCAGCCTGTTTATAACCGGTTCAGAAACATCGTCATTGGTGAACACTACAACAGCATCCTTACCCTCTGCAAAAACAGAGGTTTCCAAGCTTAAAGGATTGGATATAAGTGTTATGTCGTGCTTTTTCTGATTGGCTTTTGAAAGAAATTCCTTTTCAAACGGTTTAATACTATACGCTACTACTTTCATCCGCAATATTTTGATGTATCAAAGTTACCACGGTGTGCAGGCTCATTACCTGCTTGCAGTCAACGTAAAAAGTGATATTCGTCAGTTTTTCATTTTAAAAAGGCGCTGCTCATCTAATAAGGTTATTAAACTGCCTTTTTTTTCAATAAGCCCTTCGTCCTTAAAGTCGGTAAGTGTCCGGCTTACGGTTTCTGTAGCCATGCCAGCCATCGCTGCAAGGTCTTCGCGGCTTATCTTAAATCCTGGGGAGTTGCTGTTTTGTTTATGCAGGCGTAACAATGATTCGGCCATGCGTTTGCGTACCGAATTATAAGCCAGGTGAAGCAATTGTTCTTCCTTATCGCGTACGTCATTGGCCAGTATTCTAATAAATTCCCGGGCGACATCCGGATACTGATTGATCAGTTCGTCAAGCTGTTCTTTTGGTATCAAGCATAACTGCGAATCTTCAAGGGCGGTTGCCGTATCAGCATAAGGTTCATTAGCAAGCATGGCATTTACGCCAAGGTAATCTTCGGCGGCATGTATGCCTGTCATCAGCTCACGGCCGTCTTCGGCGAGTTTTACGGTTTTAATTTTGCCGCTCAGAATAATGTAAAGCCCGTTACCCTTATCGCCTTCATAATATAATACCTGGTTTTTTTTGATCAGGCGGCTTTTGCGCTCACTTATAATTTTCTTTAATTCGGCCAGGCCATTATTCCTGGCTACCAGGCTGCCGATTTTATCAAGCGAGCGGCTGTAAAAGCCTTCCTGCTGGTCTTTCTTTCTCAACCGGGTTTCAATAGCGGTTAACAATTCTATATCGTCAAATGGCTTGGTGAGGTAATCATCGGCACCCATTTCCATGCCTTTTCTTAAGTCGACACGCTCAGCTTTAGCCGTCAGAAAAATAAAGGGAATAGCGGCCGTATCCGGGTTTTTGCTAAGCATGTATAACACACCATAGCCATCCAGGTCAGGCATCATGATGTCGCAAAGTATAATATTGGGTTTATGTTTTATGGCAAGGTCTACTCCAATCTTTCCGTTGCAAGCCTGTAAAACAGCAAAATCTGCCAACTCAAGTATCTCAACAACATTTTCGCGGATATCGCTATTATCTTCTATGATCAAAACTTGTTTACTCATGTCGTTTAAATAAAATGGTAAATGATGTGCCCTGGTTAACAATACTCTTAAAATCCACGCTGCCGTTCATCAGGTGGGTATAACGGGCCACTATATTTAAGCCCAGGCCTGTGCCGGGAATGCTGCCGGTATTATGCGCGCGAAAGAAAGGCTCGAATAAATGTTTCTGATCTTTCTCCGGGATGCCAATGCCATTGTCTTTCACCACAATGGTAATTGCATTGCCTGTTATTTCGGTATTAAATTCAATAAAGGTGTTTTCGCCAGAGTATTTGATGGCATTGGCTATTAAGTTAAATATGCAGTTCTTCAATAAGTTTTGGTCAAGCGTCACTACGCTTTCTTTGCCGGTATGCTGGTAAATGATATGCTGATTTTGCTTGGCCACCATTTGCATCTCTTCTGTTATCTCTTCCGATAGCTTTACCAGGTCAAAGGGTGCAAAAGAGGGTTCAACTCGGCCCGCCTCTAATTTTTCGAGGGAAAGGAAATCGTTAAGTATGGTTGTAAGGTTGCCTACCGCGTTTTTTATTTTACCAACATGCTTAGCTATATGCTCGCTTTTAAACGGCTGGGCATACTTATCAATCAATGATGCTGATAATTGTATGGCGCTCAGCGGTGTGCGAAACTCATGCGAGGCCATGGATACAAACCGGCTTTTGAGCTGGCTCAGCTCTTTTTCCTTTTCCAGCGACAGGCTTACTTCCTCTTTTGCATTTTGCAGCGCCTCCACGCTTTCCTGCAGCGAGAAGGTGCGTTCATCCACTATTTCCTCTAAATGTGTGGCATAATCTTTCAGCTGCTCCTCGGCCCGCTTTTGCTGACTGAGGTCATGGATAAAGCCGGCGTAGATCTTTCTTCCTGAGAGTGTAACCTCGCTTACACCAAGCATAAACGGGAATACGGATCCGTCCTTCCTAAGGCCCTTTACTTCACGGCCAATGCCAATGATATGCGGTACGCCGGTATGCTGATACCGTTGTATATATTCATCATGATGTGTGCGATCTGGCGGGGGCATCAAAAAGGAAATATTTTTTCCGATCACCTCGCCAGGGGTGTATCCAAACAGCGAACACGCAGCCGGATTGATGCTTTCCACCAAGCCTCTATCGTCTATAGTAATGATGCCATCAATAGCATTTTCAATAATGGCGTTAAGTAAAACTGCGTTTTCCATAAGCTAAATTAAGCCTTTGCCGCTTACAACTGCAAATATCATGACCGGATGCCGTTTCAAATGTAACATGATTCAGTTATAAAAGTGATATAAGTCATGTTTAAAGCCGCCAATGCGATAGCACTGATATTATTGACGAGCGCCATCACAAAAAGTGCCGTAAATCATCTTTTGGCCAACCGGCGCTTTTCATCTTTGGTTATAAACTAACCGTTATGACCAACAGTTCCGAAATTCAATTTTTAGATGGCCCTCATTCGCGTTTAAAAGAGCTTAAGTTTACCATCCAGACTATGTTTGATCTGATACGTGGCTTGAGGGCGCTGCATTTCATCGGCCCCTGTATTACTTTCTTCGGATCAGCCAGGTTTCAGGAAGATCATCCTTATTATGAACTTACCCGTAAAGCCGCTGCCGAATTTTCAAAGCTGGGTTTTACTATCATAACAGGCGGCGGGCCAGGCTTAATGGAGGCAGCTAACCGCGGCGCCCGGGATGCTGGCGGATATTCGGTAGGATGCAACATTCAACTACCTGTAGAGCAGAAGCCAAACCCATATCTTGACAAATGGGTTTACATGAGCCATTTCTTTTTACGCAAGGTATTGTTGGTGAAATACTCATTCGCGTTTGTTGTAATGCCCGGCGGGTATGGTACACTGGATGAATATTTTGAAGCATTGACCCTGATACAGACACGAAAGATAAAAGATTTTCCTATCATCATTTTCGGGAAAGCGTATCATAAGGAGCTGCTGGAACACATACAGGTAATGAAGCGCGATGGCACTATCGGCGATCAGGATGAGCGTTTTTACCTGGTTACTGATGATATAGCCGAAGCTGCTGAGCTAATCAAAGAAAAAAGCATAAAGCAATTTGGCTTAAAGCCGCGCCGCAAGTTTAAACCATTTAGCTGGCTGTTTGAGCATCGTTAAATCAATTGTTGATTGGTGCTAACAATCAATGTATTGAATGACGGCAGTCACATTTTAAGCAAGCGGTACATTGCAACTTTGTATCGTTAAACCCAACGATCATGAAAAAGCATACTGCACTTCATCAACACAGCCGGCACGCATACAGCGTAAATACCCTACTGCTTGCATGCGTTTTTCTGCTTATTCTGACGCTTGCTTTTTTTAGGGCAGGGGCACAGGTCAAAACGGATGTAAAACCAGTTGATAAGGCGTTGACCGAAGAGATAGCCAGGCAGTTAAACAGCGGTAGCCTATCACTTAAATTTCCTGCATCTGTAAGGCGATTATATGCGCAAAGGCAGTTTGTACCTAACTGGATTGTTGATCAGAACCATGCCGATAATACATGGGCGGCTATGCTGATGATGGATTGTGTTTTGCAATACGGACTTAACCGTGCAGATTACCACCCCGGCGAATTATTGTATTCCACGCTTCATGAAATTTTGGAGCAGCCGGGTAATGTTGGTTTAACCGAAAAAGCGCGTTTTGAGATTGTGCTTACCGATGCAGTACTTACTTTTATTAATTACCTGCATTTTGGTAAATATAACCCGCAGTATCCGGCCGGCAAAATTGATAAAGGTGTAGAGGTATTTGATGCTGCTTCCCTGCTTCAGTTGGCATTAACCAGTAAAGATTTCATGCTGGCAATCACGACCGCTCAACCTCAAAACAAACTTTATCAAGGCCTCCAAAATCAGATGCATATAGTTGCAGGTGTGCAGTTGGGCGACTGCTACGAGTTTCCGAAAGAAGATGTACGTAAAATGGCCCTTAATATGGAGCGTTTGCGCTGGGCGGCTACCGATACCGATAATTATGTGCAGGTAAATATTCCCTCTTACCAACTTAGCTTTTATCATGGCAGTAAGACAGATACTTTCCGCGTGGTAGTAGGTAAACCAGGCAACCCAACACCAACGCTGCAAAGCGCAATTAAATACTTTACCACCTCGCCGGAATGGAGGGTGCCTCAAAAAATATTTGTTAAGGAGCTTTTGCCTAAGGCTATTAAAGATACTGCATACTTAACTAATAATCATTACAGTATTTACAATGATGCAGGCGTGCTGATCAGTGCCAACACATTGTATCTAAAAGCAATTTTAAAATCACCGGGACGTTATCGCGCCACACAATCTGCTGGTTGCGATAATGCTCTGGGGCAACTGGTGTTCCGGTTCCCTAATATTTACGATGTGTATTTGCATGATACGCCGGAGCCGGCATTGTTTTATCGTAAAGCCCGTGCATTAAGCCATGGTTGTGTGCGGGTGCAAAATCCAAAGCGGCTGGCAGCCCTGATGTTAACGAACGATAATAACAGCAGCCAGATCAAGGATATGGAAAATGCTATTGAGAAAGGCATCACCAAAAACTTTTATCTCAAAAAACCGGTGCCTGTTTATATCACCTACCTAACTTGTGAAATGAAGGATGGTGTGCTGGTAAAATATGATGATATCTACAACCTTGACAAAGCACTGGACGGGTTAATGTACGCGCCCGATGATGCTACGCTTAACGTGGCAAATAACCATTAATGACCGCCATCATTATTTTAAACACTCTTTTGACAGACATTTGTAACACATAACTTAAAAATTATGAAAACAATACTTGTGCCCACCGATTTTTCGCCAGCCGCTACTAACGCTGCAAGATATGCGCTCCAGGTTGCTAAGCGGATACATGCAGGGATAAAGCTTTGCAATGCTATACAAGTACCCGCAGAAACCGTTTTTTCCGCACAAATAGCCTGGCCGCTGGAAGACCTGGACAGCCTTAAAGAGGCTTCAGAGACGGAGCTTACCTATCTTGAGGACAGCCTGTCGGCAGATGGCAACACCGGGACTGGCTATCATCCGGCTATCGCACATTCTACTGGTATAGGGAGCGCTACTGATCTGGTACGTAACCTGGTTAGCGACGACAAAGCCAGTTTGGTGATCATGGGAATGTCTGGCGCTAACCTGTTCTCAAAGCTGATAGTTGGCAGCACCACCAAAGCACTTATCGATAAGGCTGATTTCCCTTTATTGCTCGTTCCTAAAGATTACAGTTACAAGCCTGTTAAAAAGATAGCTTTTGCCACTAATTTTGATGACGGTGATATTGACAGGTTGCAAATGCTGGCTTCGCTGGCCCGCCACTTCAATGCAGAAATATTGCTTACCCATGTAGTTGACCTTCCCGGAAAGGATAAAGAACAGATAAATGCTTTTTTAAATAAGGTAACCAATAAGATAGATTATCCGCGTATCTACTATCGCGGCCTGCAAAGCGAAGCCGTAAAAAAAGGTCTTAAATGGCTTACCGATAATGGGCAACTGGATATTTTAGCCATTACACATTTAAAGCATGGCCTGTTTTCTCCGAGCATAACACAACGGCTTGCTGAACACACCAAAGTCCCCCTTTTAGTTTTTCCTGAAGGGTTTAAACCCTGTGTTTTTTAAATGAAAGCGCCCGGTAGTTAATCGGGCGCTTTTGTTTAAAGTCAATTTTTATAATCAGTTGATCTGCTTATGCTTTCAAAAGCCATCAGATCCTTCTCAACCGCCTCTATCTTGGTTTTTGCCATCCCGAATGAATCCGATCCTAAGAAAAGGTGCAACGGCCGGTTTTCCATTTCTGCCAACCGGATAAACGCAGCAGCGGCATTTTCAGGATTGCCGGGTTGGTTGCCTATGATCTGCTCGTTATGGATCACTTCCAGATCACGAGCTTCTTTATACTCAGCAATTGGGTTTGCCGCAGTACGTAGCGAGCCCTGCAGCAAGAAGTTGGTTTTAAAATAACCCGGATAAACGATAGTTGCAGTAACGCCTAAAGATTGTACTTCTGCCGATAAAGCTTCGGTAAGGCCTGCAACCGCAAACTTGGTGGCATTGTAAATACCCCAGCCAGGAAAGGTTCCTAAGAAACCCGCAATAGATGATATGTTAAAAAATGCGCCAGCCTTCTTTTCGCGAAAATGAGGCATGATATTCCTGATGACATTCAGGGTTCCAAATACATTTACATCAAAGTTAAGGCGGGCTTCTTCATCAGTTAATTCTTCCAGTGTGCCTAATTGCCCATAACCCGCGTTGTTTACCACTACATCAATTGCACCTAACTGAGTAATGATCTGCTTTACGGCATCTTTTACACTATTACTGTCTGTTAAGTTAACCTGCAGGGGCAGGAAGTCGGCGGTGTGGTTATTAACTTCCTGGCGTAATGTTTCTGCGTTACGAGAAGTTGCAGCTACCTTGTAACCTTCTTTTAATAATCTTTTTACTAATGTTAAACCTAATCCTTTTGAGGCTCCTGTAACGAACCATACTTTTTGTGTTTTCATGATAATGATTATTGAATTGTATGGCACAAAGGAAGCTACAAAGCCGCAGGAGGGCCTTATTCAGATCATAGGGATATTTGCGATTTTCAAATATTAAAGACTAAACCGTAGCCTTCCTGAACTCGGATGGCGAAAGATTAGCCTTTTTCCTGAAAAACGAGGTAAATGCAGCCTGCCCTGAAAACCCCAGTCCATCACTGATCTGGTTTATACCCCAGTCGGTTTGCACTAACAACGATTTCGCCTCATGTAAAAGCCTGTCCTGTATGTGCTCCCTTAAGGTTTTGCCGGTATGGTTTCTTACAAGTGCATTCAGGTAATTGGGGTGTACGTGCAGTTCATCTGCAAATTCCGCAGCGGTTTTTAGCTTAGCAATTGAGTTATGTTCCTGCACCTGGAAAGAAGACTCAAGCAGCGAAAGAAAGCGATAAATATACCCATAACCTTCTGAAACCGCACTCTGCAACTTGCTTTTACCAGCCCTGCGGCTCTCCAATAGCAACATTTGTAATTGTAATAATATAGCTTGCTTTTTGTCGTCGCTATTGCCGCGTTCCTCTTTTAGCATTATTTCAAAATAGCCATTAATGGCAGCAGACTGGCCGGCTGTGAGCTGAACCACAGCACGATCAGGAATGAAATATGGGTACTGCCGGAATAATTGCAATACATGATCTGCATCCTGCCCAAAGTAATCAGGATGTATCAGGCAAAAGTGGCCTCCGGTCTCTTCAGATGTGGTTTGCCACGACATCAGTTCATCCGGGTGCAAAAATGCAATCTCGTCCGGTCCCATCTCATACCTGTTCAGGCCGATAGTAAGTATACCGGTACCGGCTGTCATGTGGAATATTTTATAAAACTTTCTGCGGTGGGGGGATATATAATCTTTTACAGGATAATTGTTACGGTTTTCAATCACAAAATGTTTTGAGCTCAAGGGATAATGTTCCACATTTAACACAGAAGTTTTATACCCATCTGCAGCAAAGGCTTCCAGCTCCAGCCGTGGAATGATCGAATGTTTCATGACAATGTCAGGATAAGCGTTGTAAATTAAAGATAGTTTATTGATGCTTGATTCAAATGCGTCAGACTAAATAACACATGTTTGAACAATTTTTCAACAACCGTCTAATATACAGTAATTCGCTTAGCTTTGCATTTTACCTGTAGCAGAGCATCGTTATGAAAATCATTTTATATGCCCTTATTGCTCTTTTTTTCCCTGTAAAGGCAATGTGTTATAATACTGCCGATAGTTTACTTAAAGTGTTGCGGTCAGAAATTGCTAAAAAAGCTGTTTATGACAGGCAAAAGGAGGAAAAGCTTGCAGCTTTAAGGAATAAATTATCTAATAGTATCGACAAAAAAGATAAATATGATGCGACATTAGCGCTTTTTGAGGCTTATAAAGATTACCGGTTCGATTCAACTTTTCATTATGTACAACAACTCATTAATTTAAGCACACTATTGCATGACGGCCAAAAGCTTGCGGAAAACCGCTTGCGCTTAGGTACTACATTAATCACTTCAGGCATGTTCAAAGAAACTTTTGACTGCCTTAAGGCAACAAATAGCCATTTGCTTAACCCCGAAATGAAACAGTCATACTATGTACTGTATTCATGGGCATACTCTGACCTGGCGAAATATAACAGCGATCGTTTTTATGCGCCCCAGGATCAGAACAAAAAGTTTATATATCTGGATTCGGCCATAGCGCTTTCTAAAACCGGTACATTTAGCCGTCTTATACTTGAAGCGCAACGTAAGCCCGGCGCAGGGCCTCATCCGGTTTATTATTATTTAAAGTTGTTGAAACGAAAACTTTCGGCTCATGAAGAGGCGATGGTGGTAACCGGATTAAGCAGATATCGCACAGGGGACGAAAAAATACGGTTACTGGCTATTGCGGCTATAACTGATATTCGTACCTCTACTTATCGCGCGCAGGCCATGCTTGACTTGGGCAACGCGCTTTTTGAACAGGGGAAGATTAGCGACGCTTATTATTTTTTGCAGCAGGCAATGGGCCAGGCCAATAAATTTGGGGCAAGGCTGCAACGCTACCAGGTAGCCCGCATGCTTCCGGTAGTAGCAGCCAAGCGCGATATACTGGCAGAACAGGAACAACAGCGATTTGTGATTTACATGGTTACTGTAATGGTGGTGGCCGTTATAGCCGGCCTTATTTCTTTCATCGTGTTTATTCAGCTTAAAAAAGTGAGGGCAGGCGAACGCATCATTCTTGAAAATAACCGGCTATTGGCTCAAAAAAATCAACAATTATGGGAAGAAGGCAGGATAAAGGAAGAATATATTGGCTTCTTCTTCGGCGAATTGTCAAGGCATATTGTAAAGCTGGATAAACTAAAGAATAACGTACAGCGTAAAATAAAGTCGGGTAGTACCGATGACGCTTTACGGCAACTGGACAATGTAAATATACAGGCCGAACGCCGGGAGTTGTTCCATACCTTCGACCGGATATTTTTAAAGCTGTTTCCGGATTTTGTTGAAGCGGTTAACAACATGCTGCCCGAAGAGGATCAGTTTAAACCTAAGGCAACAGGTACGCTTAATACCCAGCTTCGCATTTTTGCGTTAATGCGATTAGGTATTGATAATAACGAAACGATAGCCGCTATTTTAGAGTATACGGTCAGCACTGTTTATACTTACCGCTTTCGTTTACGCACCAGGGCTCTTGTACCGGCAGATGATTTTGAGCAACGCATCATGGGTATTCAAATATCAGGGGTATAGTAAATATGGCGTTGGATTTTTGAAGACATTGTTCTTATTAAATATTTGTAAAACAGACAGTTATTTTTTTTGGCACTTAGATTTTTGTTTCTACATCTTCTTATTGCTTGCAATTAAAGCTAAACAGGACTTATTTGCACGATAAACCAATTACATCCCCCGGAGGTCGTCCGGGATAACTACCAACTCTTAATATGAAAAAAGCGATTAGTGGAAAAGCGCCACCTTATAGTGCGTGCTGAGCCATGGCCGGGGCCTGGTACCGGCAAAACCATCTATTAACCAACCAATCAAACTTATGTACAAAAAAATTTTACTCAGTATGAGCACGTTTGTGCTCCTGTTGTCGCTTTGCGGTACAGTGCTGGCTCAAAACCGCACGATAACCGGAAAAGTAACCGATGCCGCGGACGGCTCAGCAATGCCTGGTGTGAGCGTTGTTGTAACCGGTACTACTACAGGTACCACTTCTGACGCCAACGGTAATTATAGTTTAAGTGTACCGCCGACAGCGCAAAGCCTTACCTTTACATTTATTGGCTATTCAACAAAGCAGGTAACGCTTACATCATCATCAACACTTAACGTTGGCCTTACACAAGCCAGCAACACACTTAACGAGGTTACAGTTGTAAGTGTAGGTTATGGAACGCTTGATAAAAAAGAAGTTTCCAGCGCTATAACACACGTGTCTGCAAAAGAACTATTGCCTGTATCTGCTAATAGCCCATTAATGTCGCTGCAGGGTAAAGTTCCTGGCTTAAGTATTACAAATACATCCAGTGGCGACCCGAACTCTACTCCAAGTGTACAGTTAAGAGGTGTATCCTCTCGTAGTGCAGGCCTTGGCCCTCTATATGTTATAAACGGTGTACCAGGTGGTAACATAGATAATATCAATCAAAATGATATTGAAAGTATCGACGTGCTTAAAGGTGGTGCGGCTTCTGCAATTTATGGTACACGTGGCGGTAATGGTGTAATTATCATCACCACAAAAAAAGGTACCTCACAATCACGGCTGTTTTACGACGGATACGCCAGCTTTGATTATGTAACCAATCGTCTTGAAAATCTTTCTGCTGATGATTTCATTAAGTACCGTGTGCAAAACGGTAAGGGCCAGGATTATGGGGCTAAGACCAACTGGCTTGATGCGGTGACTAATTCACCGGCTTTCAGCCAAAAACATACGGTTCAAATGTCCGGAGGATCAGCCAAGACCAATTACTTTGCCTCTGGAGATTATCGTAATGCCGATGGTATCGATCTCAGGGCACATAAAAAAGAGTACGGTGCAAGGGTAACTATCAACCATACAACAGATGATAACATTTTAACTGCTACACTGAATGTTGCGCCAAGGTACATGAAAACCAGCAACTCCGATCAGGGTAACTTTAATAATGCGCTAACACTTAACCCTACTTACCCTATCTTTGATGAAGCTGGAAAGTATAATTTTATAAATACCGGGTTCTTTTCTAATAACCCGGTAGAGAATGGTAACTTAAGAAAGTCAGAAGCTGAAATAAAAGAGCTGGATATCAGTGCGTCTTTAAAAGCTAATATCTTGAAGAATCTGAGCACTACGGTAACTATATCAGAAATAAGCCGCTCAGCCCATAATAACAATTTTACTCCGTCAACGCTTTCAACCATTGTTCATTCCGGGCAAACAACTAGGACCAACTTTGCTTCGCAGGAACAGCAGGAGAACGATCAGAAAAATGTGGAGTGGATTGGTAATTATTCTCTTAATCTTAAACGTAATCACTTTAAACTGTTAGGTGGTTATTCCTACTCATTGTATAACTACAAACAGTTTTACGCGCAAAACTATGATTTTCCTTTCGATACCTTCTTATGGAACAACTTAGGTTCGGGCTTATATAATGGTGGAGCTGCAGGTCAGGGTCAAGGCGCTGTAAGTTCAACTCAGAATGGATCTACACTTATTTCTTTTTTTGGGAGACTAAATTATGATTTTGATAACAAGTACATTCTGACAGCAAGCTTAAGGCACGAAGGGTCATCTAAATTTGGCGCTAACCACAAATGGGGTAATTTTCCTGCAGTATCTGGTGCATGGCGGATATCGGAAGAAAGCTTTTTGAAGGACAACGTATCATGGTTAAATGATTTAAAAATCAGGGCTGATTATGGTATAACAGGTAACCAAGACTTTGGAAATTACAACTCATTGATTCTTTATACCGGTGCCGGATATTTTCCATTTAACGGAAACTGGTACCAGGTTTATGGGCCATCACAAAACGTTAACCGAGATTTGCAGTGGGAAGAAGCTGTTAATTTTAATGCCGGCGTAGATTTCTCTTTATTAAATAATCGTTTGGGTGGTTCTATAGATTATTACGTTCGTACAAACAAAGATCTGATAGCAAACTATCGCGTACCACAACCTCCAAACTTTAAGGAAACAACAACTGCTAACGTAGGCTCAATGAAAAGTTATGGCATCGAGGTTGCTTTGACCGGCGTTGTGATTCAAAACAAAGACTTTAGCTACAATACAAACCTTGCTTTTTCATTTAACCGGAATAAGTTTCTTTCATTTTCAAACCAACTTTATTTTGGTGGTACTTATGATAATGTCGCCAATATTACAGGCCCAGGTTCACCTGGATATACTCAGCGTATAGAAGAAGGCCGTAGTATTGGCGAGTTCTACATGCTAAAATCTGCAGGTGTTAGTGATGACGGAGCACTGTTAGTCTACAAAAAGGATGGCAGCATCGTTCCCGCTAATGAGGCTTCTGATGATGACAGGCAATATGTAGGCAGTGGCTTACCAAAGGTTATTGCATCTATGAGCCATAATTTCCGCTATAAAAGGTTTGACCTGAATATTTTTTTAAGAGGCGCGTTTGGTTATAAAATCTTTAATACACCGGCATTTTATTTGGGTACACCTGCAAGCCAGTCAGATGCTAACGTGTTAAAATCTGCTTTCGATAGTGATAGTAAATATTCGAAGCTGACAAATGATAAAACCCAGTACCGAACCTCAGATTATTACCTGGAAAACGGCTCATTTGTTAAGATTGATAATGTGTCTCTGGGGTATACACAGCCTTTGAAGTCCAAATACCTTAAATCGGTGCGTTTGTACGCCGTTGGGCGCAACCTGCATACCTTTACAGGTTATACCGGCGGCGACCCTGACCTGATACAGGTCAACGGTTTAACACCGGGTTTAAGAACCGATGGTAATGGTAACGCAAATTTAGATTATTACCCTTCAACCTTGCAGCTGATTTTTGGCTTGCAGGCAACATTTTAAAGTTTAAAGAAATGAAAAGAAAAAAATTATATATAAGCGGCCTGTTGCTTACAGCTTTAGTTGGCGGCAGTTGCACCAAGCTGGATGAACATGTTTATGATCAGATAGACGCCGGAAGCTTTCTTACGCGCAGAGACGATGTAATCCGGGATTTCCTGCGCCCGTTTGAACATGGGTATTGGAGTATACAAGGAAATGATGTATATGCCGTAGGTGAAAACTCAACGGATGAGATAGGTACTTTTAACCGTCAGGGCGACTGGCAGGATGGCGGCTATTATCAGCGCATGCACTATCACACCTGGACACCCAATGATGGCTTTACCAACGGTGCCTGGGCAAATTTTTACCAGGGAATAGTGCTTTCCACGAACTCTTATCAGGATATGCAAGCCATAACCGACCCTGCCAAGTTAGATATTACACCAGAAGAATTGGCTGATTTTAAATCAGAGCTCCGCACATTAAGGGCTTGGTTTTATCTAAGAGCCTTTGACTTTTATCGGAATATAGTGATTGTAGAGGATGTAAAGAACACTACTCAGGGCGGCTCCCAGTCTACACCACAAGAGACTTTTGCATACATTGAAAAAGAGCTGACAGAGGCTATCCCTGGCTTGCCAACACGCGACCAGTTAGGCGCTAAAGGCATAGGCCGGTGGACTAAAGCCGGTGCTGCATCTTTACTGGCAAGGCTTTACCTCAATGCCAAAGTGTATATAGGTACAGACAAATATGCCGAATGCGAAACTGTTTGCCGCGACATCATCAGCGGGAAGTACGGAAGTTATACGCTTGATACACGCTGGGATGCGCCTTTTGATTATACCAATACATCCCTTAACTCTGAGGTGATCTACGGTTTCCCGGGTACATTAGCCCGTACGCACTGGCAGTATGATGGGGGTATGTTTTGGTGGGGTATGACGTATGATGCGGGCCCGTTATATTGCGGCTTTACAGATTTCGGCCAGTCAAACCCGCGTTTCGCATTGCAGCCAGGGCTTGATGTGGACGGCAACGAATATTCATTTCAGTTGGGTAAGCCATTTAGAAAATTCCAGAAGTATCCTGATGACCTAAGATTGAAAAAGTACAAAAATTTAGGTGACAGTAAACGGGAGGGGATGTTTTTGTACGGCTATCTGCCCTATAAGCATACCGTAAATGGTAATGAGCGTATAGATACCGTTAAAGGTAACAAAGGCCCATACCCGTTATATATTCGTGACCAGGTAGGATATTTTCTGGACGCCAAGCCGGGCACTACCATTGCCGACAAGGAGTCGAACATGAACCATGCCGATCATAACTCAGGCATATTTATGGTTAAATATCCGATATATCCTACACCTGATCCTAACCGTATTACATCCGCTTATGCAGAGATCAGGTTGTCTGAAATTTATTATACACTGGCTGAGTGCTTATACCGTAAAGGCGATAAGGCCGGGGCAGCATCACTACTCAACCAGGTACGTAAGCGCAATTTTCCGGATGGTTCTCCAAGCCTGTATACATCAGACGGCAGCCAGCTTACCGATCAAGAAATGCTGGACGAATGGGGAAGAGAGTTCTTAGGCGAAAACCGCCGCAGGACAGATCTGATCCGTTGGGGCGTTTTTAATACCGGTACCTGGTGGGATAAAAAGCCTGATGGTGATAATCACACACAAATATTTCCAATTGGTTTAAATACACTTAATGTTAACCCTAATTTAAAACAAAATCCTGGTTACTAAGATTGGTTAAGTTGGTTTATCTGGCGGCGTCTCTCGTATGAGGACGCCGCTTTTTTATTATAGCAACGGATTGTTAGGTGAAAAGGCAATTGGAAACACACCAAAACAATATGTACTTTTGGCTATTCTATGGCCACTGGTAAAAAGTTATATTTTGCTTCCGATTTTCATTTAGGCGCTAACGGCTACGCTTCATCCCGCGAGCGCGAAAAACGTATTATACGCTGGCTTGATAGTATAAAAGATGATGTAGCGGAACTTTTCCTGATGGGCGATGTGTTCGACTTTTGGTTTGAATATAAAACAGTAGTGCCCAAAGGCTACATACGTTTCTTAGGTAAACTTGCGGAACTTACCGATGCAGGTGTGAAGCTTTATTTGTTCAAGGGGAACCATGATATGTGGATGTTCGATTACTTTGTAAAGGAGCTTGGCGCAACCATTATTACCAACGAGTTAGTTATTGAGCGGAGTGGCCAAACCTTTTATCTGCATCATGGCGATGGACTTGGCCCCGGCGACAAATTTTATAAGTTCTTAAAAAAGATATTTCGCAGCGGGTTTTGCCAATGGCTTTTTGCTCGGATACACCCCAATTTAGGTGTAGGTATTGCTAATGCCTGGTCTCAACAAAGCCGTATCGCAGGTGCAAAAGATGAATATAAGATACAACATCAACAGGAATGGCTTGAGGCCTATTCTATTGAAGTTTTAAAAAACAGGTACTTCAACTATTTTGTTTTTGGGCACAGGCATCTTCCGCTTGATATTGCATTGCCCGGTAACAGCCGCTATATCAACCTTGGCGAGTGGGTTAATTACAATACTTACGCTGTATTTGACGGTACAGAACTTAAGCTTAAGTATTTTGAAAAGGCGCAATAATCTCTTTACTTTTTACTGAATTAATATGTCCCTTAATTTCAGTATTTTTGCATGTTTTTTGCGCAGCCATAAATCAACACATTCCTTTATAAGTAGATAATTTATTGAATGATTGCTGCGTTTTAATTGATACATCACAAAATGTTAGAAAAGTTAGAGTTAATATACCAGCGCTGGAAAAACGTTGAAGCCGAGTTAAGCAGCCCCGAAGCAATGGCTGATATGAAGCGCTTTGCCCAGCTTAATAAAGAATATAAGGATCTTGCCAAAATTGTAGAGCAATATCACATTTATAAAAATGTGATGAGCAATATCGACGCTAACAAAGAAATTCTTTCAACTGAAAAAGATGAGGAATTTCGTGAGATGGCTAAAGAAGAGCTGGATGCCCTTTTAACCAAGCAGGACGAAATGGAAGAAACCATTCGCCTTATGCTGATACCAAAAGATCCTGAAGATTCTAAAAATGCCATTGTAGAGATACGCGGCGGTACCGGTGGAGATGAAGCCGCCCTTTTTGCGGGCGATCTTTACCGTATGTACATGCGATATTGCGAAAAACGGGGATGGCGCACCGAACTGGTTGATTACACTGAAGGAACATCAGGCGGGTACAAAGAGATTGTTTTTAACGTGAATGCCGAGGATGCTTATGGTAATTTTAAGTATGAATCTGGCGTACACAGGGTACAACGTGTTCCTGATACCGAAACGCAGGGCCGTGTGCACACGTCTGCTGCATCAGTAGTGGTTTTGCCCGAAGTTGATGAGTTTGATATTGAACTAAACGCTGCAGATATACGCAAAGATCTTTTTTGTGCTTCAGGTCCGGGCGGGCAATCGGTAAATACTACCTACTCTGCCGTTCGGTTAACACACATACCTACAGGCGTGGTAGCTCAGTGTCAGGATCAGAAATCGCAATTGAAAAACTACGATAAAGCATTACAGGTATTGCGCTCGCGGGTGTATGAAATGGAACTCCAAAAACATCTTGAAGAAACGTCTAAAAAGCGCAAAACGATGGTGTCTACTGGCGATAGATCTGCAAAGGTGCGTACTTATAACTATCCGCAGGGGCGTTTAACAGAGCACCGTATTGGTCTGACCATTTATAATCTATCGGGCGTTATGAACGGCGACCTTCAAGAAATAATGGAAGCATTACAGTTTGCAGAAAATGCAGAAAAGTTAAAAGAAGGAACAGTAGCATAATTTATGCTACTTTATAAAAAAAGCACCTTTAAGGTGCTTTTTTTATTGTAACTCAAGGCATTTCATGTCATTTTCATAATGGCAATTTATTTTAGCGTTTGTAGAGTTGCATTTAACCGTTGCAATACGTAATAGGTTAAAAGCAATAAGTTAAACATATAACGCTACCCTATGATGCTGGCAGTAAAAACCTTAGCAGAAAACACAACCATATTTAGCCGCGAGGTGCGGTTAATGGGTGCAGAGTTTGAATTTAGTTTGGTGACTGATAATCCTGCATGGGCTTTGCAGCGTATAGAAAGCGCAGTTAAAGAAATAACGCGCATAGAAAAACTTCTAAGCACGTTTAATGAGGAAAGTTCGGTAAATAACATTAACCGCAATGCATCGGTTAAGCCGGTTCGGGTTGATGTCGAAACCTTTAAGCTTATTGACAGGGCATTGCAGGTATCGGCCCTTACCCATGGCACGTTTGATATTGCCTATGCTATACCGGCGACTGATGAAGATGGGGACGTAATAGCCATTGCGCCCGTTAGAACTCTGAAAAAGGAAATCAGCTTAACAAATTACACCAATATTGTGCTTGATCATGCCGCGCAAACGGTTTTTCTGAAAGACAAAAATATGCGTATTGGTTTTAGTGCGGTTGGCAGGGGCTACGCGGCCGACAGGGCTAAATATGTTATGCAAATGGAAGGCGTTAGCAGTGGCGTTATTAATGCTGGTGGCGATTTGCTGGCTTGGGGATTACAGCCAGGTAATGCACCGTGGACAATAGGCGCAGCCGACAGCTCTAAGGCTGACAGTATTTTTGCCAATGTTGAAATAAGTAACATGGCTATTGCTACATCATACAATGCAGGCATAACAATAAAAAAGGGGGATATTAATCCTGTAACCGGCTTCCCTGTAAGTAATATCAGGAGTGTAAGCATTATTGCGCCAACTGCCGAACTGGCCCTTGCCATGACACAGACTGTTTTTAGTACCGGTATTAACACTGGGCTATACCTGATAAATAAATTAAACCAGATAGCTTGTATAGCAGTGGATGACCACGAACGCGTGTACAGCTCAAAAGATATTAAATTATAATATAGCAGTAAGGCTGCGGTATATTAATTATGATCTGCGCTAAGTTTTAAGGTGCCATCCTTAACGCTTAGCGCATTTTTACATAACATAACAATAAACTGCAATAATAACACAGCCTTTTATATTTGCATATTTAGTGTATTCTTCCATTTATAATGACAAAGCGGTTTTGGTATATTGTACTCTTGATACTTGTTGCACCGCTTTTGTTGTATGCTAAAACTGATAATATTCGCACCCAGATCTGTTTAAATGATATAAAAACTATATCATTGAACATTAATTATGCGTTTCAACAGGATACCACTTTAGTAAAAGGGAAAAAGAAATCATCAGAAGAAGATAAAAAAAAGATAAAGGAGGTAGCCCGGGCCAAAAAAATGCCAAAGCCCGAAAAGATAGAGGATGTACCCACAAAGCCTAAACGCCAGCGCCGGCCGGAAGGGGTTGAGCGGCCACCAGAAATACCAAGACGGAACGATTAATTTAAACAGAGCAGTATTAAATGAGATATATTAGCCTCATCTTATTAATTTTTGCTTGCAGCGTTGTAAACGCAGCTCATGTAAACCCTGGTTTAATTGCCTGCAGAAACAACTACGCTGTTGCTGATACAGATACTATAATTCGCAAAGCTTCGGTCTCCGCAGGGATAAGTTATGGTAGTGATGTATTGTTTTTTGGCCGTACTGGGCCTGTTAAATATCCTTTCATGTCTACGGATGTTATATTTAATAGTAAACAGGGGCTTTTTGTATATGGTTCTGCTTTAAAGGTGTTGGGCTACAAGCCGCTTGTAGATGAGATTGACGTTGGTGGAGGATATTATTATCGGTTTTCAAAAAAATTTAACGGGGTAATAAGCTACACACGATTTATTTTTAATAAAGATGCTCTGATCATAAAATCAGCCTCGTCTAATGATATTAACTGGAAAAATACTTACGACTGGAAAGCCTTTAAAACAAGCCTTACTGCCGATTATCTTTTTGGTAAGTCGTACGATATTTTTACAACTGTTAATATTTCCAAATATATTGAAAGCAGTTTCAGTGTATTCAATGATCAGGATTTCATCTCGATCAATCCATCGGTAAGTACAATTTTAGGAACCCAGAATTTTGTGCAGCGGTATTCATTGGACCATGAGCATCGTTTGGAGTTTGATAACATTTATCAGCCTATGGAAAACGCACGCCGCGCCCGTGCAAACGCCAGGTTTAACATGCTTAATTACAGTTTTAAAATACCGGTTGCCTACAATATGCCGCATTACACATTTGAAGCCTCCTGGAAATATTCTATCCCGGTCAACGTTGAGGGTATATTAAAAAACCATAGAGAATCATTTTTTAATCTCACGTTTTATTACGTTTTTTATTAGGATGAACGTACTGATCATAGAAGATGAAAAGGCACTTGCCCATGAACTTGAAATTTTTCTGGTAAAAAATAATTATATCTGCGAAGTTTGTTATACCGGTGCTACAGCATCAGAAAAGATAGCTGTAAATCTTTATGACTTTATACTTTTAGACCTGGGCCTACCTGATTATGAAGGGCTTGATCTGTTAAAGGAAGCAAAAGTATCTAACCCCGAAGCAGCCTGCATTATCCTAACGGCCAGGGCAGAAGTTAACGACAGGGTTAAGGGCCTGGATTTAGGTGCAGACGATTACCTGCCTAAGCCATTTTCCTTGTTAGAGTTGCAAAGCCGGATGCAGGCTATTACACGGCGCAAGTTTGGTATCGCCCAAAATGTGATTGATCTGGACGGGTTTTTAGTAAACCTTACCGAACGCACTATTTTGTATCATGTTAACCCGGTAAACACTATAACCAAAAAGGAGTTTGACTTACTGGCTTATCTGCTGCTGCATAAAAACCGTACCCTGACGCGCGCGCAATTAAGCGAGCATATATGGGGTAGCGTCATCAACGACGATTACGACTCTAACTTTATTGATGCCCATATCAAAAACATCAGGAAAAAGCTTAGCGCATTTGCCCCTGCCGATTGGCTTGAAACTGTGCGCGGCCTGGGTTATCGTATCAAAACAAACGCTTAAATAATTTGAAGCTTCAAACCAAACTTACCCTGTTCAATGCCATATCAAAACTGGTTATTGTAACCTTGTTTGTTTTGTTGCTTCCAAACATCATTGAAAATATTAACAGAAGTTATACAGATAGCCGCCTTATAAAGCAAAAGGATAAACTGCTTGAAATTGTGCGCGAAAAAGGTATAAAAAACTACATAGAAAATGATGAAAGCTATGGCAGCTACCTGCCGCTTAAAGAAGAATATATCAGTCTGGACGTTGTTGACCCTGGTTACCGTTTAGATACCATACAGGATGAAAGGCGCCTTGTTGAGCGGGATACTATTGATTACCGCATACTAAGCCATACGTTTAGGGTTGGAAAAAAAAACTACCTGCTTGAAATCGGTAAAAGTACCGAAACCATTGGCGATACAACAGGCCCATTGCAAACCATAGCTTTTTTGCTTTTATTGGGGATGGTGCTGCTTACCATACTGGCCGACCAGATATACAGCAACTACATCCTGCAGCCGTTAAATACCATTATTCGTACTAAGCTTACAGGCAAAAAGTTTCCAAGCTTTACGGCTTATAAAGAGGTTAAAACCTCTACAACCGACTTTCAGGACCTGGACATTAGTATCCATAAAATGGTTGAAACCATTGAAAGTGCTTTTCAGAAAGAGCGGGAGTTTATCTCCAATGCCTCGCATGAGCTGATGACCCCGATATCTATCCTGCAATCAAAAATAGAGAACATGTTTGAGCAGGAAGATATAACCGACGACACCAAAGTGCGGCTATTGGAAATGCAAAAGATACTTAACCGGCTTAAAAGCATCACAAAAACGCTGTTACTAATCTCGCAGATAGAAAACGATCAGTTTTTGAAAGAAGATAGTATACAGGTGCGCGAGCTTTTACAGGATATATATGACGAAATATCCATAAGGTTGCAGGACAAAAATATAAGCCTGGCACTGCTTGTAATTGATGATATTAAATTAGTAAAAATTAACAAGTTTTTGCTGTTTAACCTGTTGTTTAACTTAATTAACAACGCCATTAAATATAATCGTCAGGATGGCGAGATAACCGTAACAGCCCAATGGGTAAAAGAGAGCTACACCATCAGTATTGCAGATACCGGTATCGGTATATCACCCCTAGAACTGCCCTATATATTTAACCGTTTTAAGAAATTTAAACAATCCTTATCACATGAAAGCTTTGGGCTTGGCCTGCCAATAGTTAAATCAATAGCGGCGTTTCATCAAATTGATATAAGTGTTGTTTCAGAGCCGGGTGTAGGCAGTACTTTTACTATAACGTTTCCTCACAGCGTTGTTAAGCTACCTGGCAAAAATTAAGCTGTACTAAATAAAAGTCAGCCGTGTAAGCTATCTGCCAGATAAATTGGTAAGCAAGCACATTTATTTCGCAAGCATTAAATTATATTGTTTTATGGTATAATAATTTTCCAATTGTTGCGGCTATTTAAGCGGTGTATATTTTTGGCGCTTTGGCACTTGCTTTGCAAATATTTAACAAACACACAATTTTACGATGAAAACATTTAAATTAAAGATCGCTACATACAGTATAGCATTAGCTTCATTAGGTATTTTAGGTTCCGGTTGCGACTCTATGACAAAAACACAGAAAGGTGCTGCTATAGGCGCCGGTGCCGGTGGTACCATTGGTGCGTTTATAGGTAAAGCGGCAGGTAACACTGCCCTTGGCGCTATTATCGGTGGTGCCGTTGGTGGTACAGCCGGTGCATTTATTGGCCGTAATATGGATAGGCAAGCTGCCGAGATCAAACAAACCGTACCAGGGGCTACAGTAACACGCGAAGGCGAGGGTATATTAGTAAAATTTGATTCGGGTATATTGTTTGACACAGATAAATCTGACCTTAAAGCCGCCGCCCGTACTAACCTTGCTAATTTGGCTACATCATTACAAAATAACCCGCAAACCAATATTTTAGTTGTTGGACATACTGATAACACAGGTAGCGACTCTTATAACCAAAGCCTTTCTGTACGCAGGGCCGAAGCTGTAAAATCATTTATCACAGCTAATAATGTGGCATCATCACGTTTAAGCACAAGTGGTAAAGGCGAAAGTGAGCCCATTGCAGATAATAGTACTGTAGAAGGCCGCGCGCAAAATCGCAGGGTAGAAATAGTGATTGTTGCTAACCAGGCCATGAAAGACCAAGCCAAACAACAGGCAGGTCAGTAAATGTAATCAAGAGATTTAATAGTTAATCAGTCCTCGTTGCGTTAGCAACGGGGACTTGCTTTTTGATGACGGTTGCAGATGCAGGCATAAGGCTGTTTTTTGTACCTTTGTCGCATGGCATCCATCAAACCATCTGTACCAAAGGGTACACGCGATTTCTCTCCGGCCGAGATGGCCAAACGTAACTTTATTTTTGATACTATTAAAAGCGTATTCAGGAAATATGGCTACCAGCAGATAGAAACGCCATCGATGGAAAACCTGAGTACCCTTACCGGTAAATACGGTGATGAGGGGGATAAATTGATATTTAAAATTTTAAACAGCGGAGATTTTTTATCTAAGGCCGATGAGCAGGCACTGGCAACCCGCAACTCAAATTTAGTGACCGGTTCAATCTCGGAAAAAGCGCTTCGCTATGACCTTACCGTGCCTTTTGCGCGCTATGTAGTGCAGCACCAAAACGAAATAGCCTTTCCGTTCAAGCGTTTTCAGGTGCAGCCGGTTTGGCGGGCTGACAGGCCGCAAAAAGGGCGCTACCGCGAATTTTACCAGTGCGACGCAGATGTTGTAGGCTCGGCATCTTTGCTGAATGAGGCCGAGTTCATCATGATATATGATGAGGCTTTAAGTAAACTTGGTTTAAAAGACTTTACCATTAAAATCAACAACCGTAAAATACTATCCGGCATTGCGCAGGTAATTAATAAGCCTGAAAGTATTATTGACCTTACCGTTGCTATTGATAAGCTGGATAAGATTGGTCTTGACGGGGTTATAAAAGAATTAATTGAGCGCGGATTTACCAATGCCGACATTGATCAACTGAAGCCGATTATTTTACTTGACGGTACTAACGATGAAAAGCTGGCCAGTTTACGCACTGCCTTGCAAACATCTGAAATTGGTTTATCCGGATGCGACGAAATACAAACCGTATTTAATTATGTTGCTGCCTGCAAGCCGCTTACTGCCAAGCTGGAGCTGGACATTACGCTTGCCCGAGGTTTAAATTATTACACCGGCGCCATTTTTGAAGTAAAAACTAATGAAGTTGCCATGGGCAGCATTGGTGGCGGGGGACGTTACGATGACCTTACCGGCATGTTTGGCCTTAAAGGTTTAACCGGTGCCGGTATATCTTTTGGTGCCGATAGGATTTATGATGTGCTGGAAGAACTCAACCTGTTCCCTGCTTCGGCTGAGCAAAGTACACAGGTGTTGATATGCTGCTTTGATGCGCAGGGCGAAACTTTTGCATTACCTCTACTGCAAAACCTGCGCGATGCAAATATTAATGCTGAGCTTTATCCCGCAGGTGCGAAAATTAAAAAACAGATGGAGTATGCCAATAACAAGCAGATTCCTTACACGGTGTTAATTGGCAGCGATGAAATGCAAAGTGGGCTGCTTGCATTCAAAAATATGGAAAGCGGCGAGCAGCAAAAACTAACCGGCGAACAGATATTGCAATACCTAAAGGGAGTTGTTAATTAAGGTATACTTTAAAGGTAGTACCTTTACCTAACTCGCTTTCTACTTCAATTTTGCCGCCAAGTGCCTCAACCTGGTTTTTGGTAATAAATAACCCCATGCCACGGGCATCGCGGTTGCCGTTAAAGGTTTTATACATGCCAAAAAGCTGGCTGCCATGTTTTTTCAGGTCGATACCTATGCCGTTATCTATTATAATAAAACCATTCCGGCCGCTGGAATCTGCTAAGTGATCGATGATAACGTGCGGACGTTGCGTTAGGGACCGATACTTTATAGCGTTACTTAACAGGTTAAGTATAATACTCTCCATATAAGCGGGGTTATAAGATAACACATAATCAGCCGCTATGCGGTTATCAACTTCTACACCCAGTGTTTTTATCTCGTTCGTTAATAGTTCTACCGAGCGTTCTACATAGCTGCGCAGGTTGATCTGGGCGGTTTGTATGCCAATATTAGTTTGTATAGATACGACCTCGTTAAGATTTATAATAGTGTCGTTCAGCTGATCTGACACTTTTTTCAAATGATTGTATAACTCTTGTTTTTCCTGTTCGCTGGTAGACGGATCGGTCACAATATCCATAATCATATTAAAATTGCTGGAATGAGTACGCAGATTATGAGATACGATGTAAGCGAAATTAAGGAGCCTGCTGTTTTGTCCGCTTACAATATCAAGTGTTTTCTGTAATTGTTGTTCCTGCAGTTTTTGCTCAGTGATATCAATATGTGTCCCTATTATACGGGCAGGCTTGCCATCGTTTTTATACTCAATAACTTTAGCCCTGTCTAATATCCATTTGTAAGAACCGTCCTTACATAAAACACGGTGCTGGTTTGAGTAAGTTTCAGATTCGCCGCTTATATAACACCTTACTTCTTTGATATAAGCCTCCCGGTCATCCGGATGCACCCTTTTTGTCCATTCTCCGGGAACATTACTAAATTCATGTTCTTCCAATCCTATCATGGCCAGGCAGGCTTTTGAGTGGAAAATAGTATTATTTCGCAGGTCGTAATCCCAAATGCCGCCGCCGGTACCTTCAGAAGCAAATATCCAGCGCCGTTCGCTTTCGCGCAATGCAGATTCTGCCAGTCTGCGCTCAGTGATATCTTTTACCTGAGATACAAAATACAATGGCTCCCCATTGCCTGAAAATACCAACGCTACATGAAGTAATATCCATAAAGCCTTGCCGCTTTTTGTGATATACCTTTTTTCCATTTTGTAAGCGCTGATCTCTTTTCGCAGTGTTTTCTGAACAAGCTCAATATCGGCTTGCAGATCGTCGGGATGAGTGATTTCCTGAAATGTTTTTTGAGTAAGCTCCGCGGCGCTGTAACCCAGCATATCGCAGATGCTTTTATTCACTTTTAAAAATCTACCGTCGGTAGATACCAGCACCATGCCGATAGGTGAGTATTCAAAGGCATTTCTAAAGGTCTCTTCTTGTACTTCCAGTTCGTGTTCGGCATTTTTTTTACCGGTAATATCTATATGGCAACCTACCATGCGTATAGGTGTATTGCCCTCCCATTCAATAACCCGGCCTGTACTGTTAACCCATATTATAGAACCGTTTTTATGTTTGTACCTTACATCTATATTAAAAGCTTTTTCGCCATGACTGTCATAATGTTCCCTAAGGCATTTATCCATCTTTGGCCTGTCCTCAGGTAGAATCAGATTTATCCAGGTAGCAATATTATTTGGTAGCTCGTTATCCTGATAACCAAACAAGGCCTTAAAGGCGGGGCTATACATCACCTTGTCTTCCTGAAAATAGCAATCCCAGTAACCCGCAAGCGCTTCCTCAAGAATTACCTTGTAAATATCTTCCATTAATTATCAGAGGGGTATAACTACTATAAGTATCTAATATACAACTATTGCTAACTAAAATGCTAACAATAATTGCAATAACAGAGGATCATTTATAAGGTTTATATAAAATTCAAACCGTCAAAATTTTCATTCAATATCTGCCTGTTGCTTACATCAAGCCATTTGTCAAGCAGGGTAGCATATACATTTCTAAAATCAATTTCATATTTAAGGTCGCCGTTATCCAAGCCTGTTAAATCAGGGGAGGTGTTGTAAATGCCAGCTTTGCCGAGTTTCCCGCCGAATATTAAAACGTTATTTGCGGTTCCATGATCGGTACCATTACTCGCATTTTGTGCAACACGTCGACCAAATTCAGAAAACGTTATTACCAGCGTATCATCAAGTCTGCCGTTACTTTTCAGGTCTTTTATAAACGCGGCGGTAGCATCCCCATAGATTTTTAATTGCCGCCCCTGTTGCTTAAGCTGTGTGGTATGCGTATCAAAACCGCTTAAGGATACATAATACACCCGGGTTTTTAGTCCTGAGTTAATAAATTTAGCTACACTTTTTAGCTGATTAGCAAAAGCGGTTTGTGGATATACGGCGTTAGTACTATACGTTTTAGACGTTTGCTGAATATAGTCGGCCGAAGAACAGGTTTCTATCATGGTTTTATACAAGTATCCCAGGTTGTCCTCATTTAAATGCTCATGATGATCATCAACCAGTTGCTTAAAGAACGGCTCGCGGGTGGAACGGTATAGTTTAGCCGGATTTTGCACGGCTATTCCCTTCAATTTTTCGCCTTTAAGCGCCAACGACAAGGTGTCGTCTACTTCAACGGCGGTAAAAGGGCTTTTGTTGGTTGTGCAGTTTGCATCCAGATACCTGCCTATCCAGCCTGTTGTTAAAAATTGATTTGATGCGCTACCGGTTTGCCAGATATCCATTGAGCGGAAATGCGACCTGTCGGGATTTGGGTATCCTACCGAATTGATTATGCTCATCCATCCCTGGTCGTAAATTTCTTTAAGTGCGCTAAGGTTTGGATTTAGGCCCTGCATGTCATCAAGTTTAATAACTTCCGGTTGCTTAATGGCGATGGTATCGCGCTTTTGATAATAGATATCGTTTCCATAGGGAACGATAGTATTAAGGCCATCGTTACCGCCGGATAATTGTATAATTACGAGGTTTTTATAGCCAGATATCTGCGAAGGAGCCATCACCTCGAGCGGCTTTACAAACGATGGTATCAGGAATGCGCCCGATGCCAGCGTGCTTTGTTTTAAAAAATCGCGTCTGTTCATATTAACATAATTGATATTCGGGTGTAGAAACCAACTCTATGATCATTGTTTTCATATCAGCCGATTGTTTGATAATTGACATTAAACCGCTGCTTAATTTAGGAGCTATAATAGTTTGCGCTATATCCATATTTGATAAGCCTTTATAGATTGCACCGGTAAGTTTATCCCAATGGGGCCGGCTAAGGGCTTGCTCTTTTACTTTATTAGGTTGATTAGGCATAACCGCTAAAAAAGCTTCGTCTTCAGGATCTGCCTTGCCCCGGAAATCAATGATTCCGTTATTTAATATTGTAGCCGGTATCTTAAGACGAAACATTAATGACGAGCTGTCTATCCAGTTTCGGCCGCCCGGCCAGCCGGCTACATTCGGGGGGTAAAACAACACCTGCCCTAATGCACGCTGAAACTGCATCATAATATCCGGATTGTCGTAATTTATATCAAACTGCCGGTTAAGGCCAACAAGTAAATCAATCGGAGATTTAATAAGATTGCCTGTGTTGGCAGGCGCGTAAAACCAATCGGCGCTAAAAACATAGCGCAGCAATGCCGCAACTTCATAATTGTTATTATACAATACATCGGCCATTTCATTAACATGTACTGCATCAGGTGTGTCGTTTACCAGATAGCGGTATAACTTGGCAGATATAAACCGGGCTGTTTCCTTTTTTTCCAGCAGCATATTAATAATATCTATACCTTTAAAACTGCCTGCATGACCCATGAATTTTTTGGATCCGTCGTCATGAAGAAAACCGCGCTCGATAAAGTTGCCGTTGTTATTAAACCCCCAGCCGGTAAAGGCCCTTGCGGATTCTTTTACATCTTGCTCGGTATAATTACCACGACCAATGGTGAAAAGTTCCATCAGTTCACGTGCGAAGTTTTCATTGGGATGCCCTTTTTTGTTCTGCTGGTTATTTAAAAATTGCAGCATTGCGGGCGACTGTGATACCTGAAGCAACAATGTGCGGAAATTGCCAAGTGCATATTGACGATGTATATTATTTAATTGCTGTGCGTGCCACGGATTTTGTGTACGGCAGGCAAAGTGATTATGCCAAAACAGCGTCATTTTCTCACGCAATATGGCATTTGTACTGCTCATTTGATTTATCCAGGCAAGGTTTAACTCTTTTTCCTTTTGCCTTTGCTGTTTTAAGAACATCTTTTTGCTTAGCGAATCGGTCTTGCTGATCTGTTTATAGTTGATGTTTTGTTTGAAAAGCGATAATGGCTGTTTAACTTCAGACGATTTAAAAATCAGCTCAATCGCTTCTTCTAAAGTTTGCCTTTCAGCCATTTTTATATGGCTTACTTGCAAGCCAAATCCGGCCCGGGCGTACAAGTGTTTTATTTTACTGATATCGCTCATTATTGTATGACATGATAGATACTTGTGGGTTTAATCTTAAATTTACCGCCGATGATATTCAGGCTTGATGAGCGCTTAATTTTTCCAAACCCGCAATTGGCCGAAGAGGATGGCTTGCTCGCGGTAGGCGGTGATCTTTCGGCTGAGCGGTTGTTGCTTGCTTATCAGAATGGGATATTCCCCTGGTTTAGCGAAGATGATCCCATTTTGTGGTATTCGCCGCATGAAAGGTTTGTGCTATATCCAAATGAGCTCGTTATATCAAAATCCATGCGTAAGGTTTTGCAATCCGGAGCGTTTACAATCACATCAAACCAAAGCTTTGCTGAAGTGATACATGCATGTTCAACGATGCAGCGCCCCGGGCAGGATGGTACCTGGATAACCGAAGAAATGAAATCGGCCTATATTAACTTGCATAAACTTGGTTACGCACATTCTGTTGAAGTTTGGCAGGATGAGGAACTGGCAGGGGGCTTATCCGGCGTGGCGGTAAACAAAGTATTTTGCGGCGAAAGTATGTTCAGCAAAGTAAGTAACGCCTCTAAAAGCGCGCTCATATGGCTTTGTACTCATACAGATTTTCAGCTTGTAGATTGCCAGGTACATACAGAGCACCTCGAATCTATGGGCGCAAGAATGATCACCCGCGAAGATTATATGCAGTTGTTGCATAGTACCAACCTTAATAAAGCTTAGCTTTGTGCTGATGGAGCAGGCTAATGTAAAAGAACGCGTAATATTAGGTATCGACCCGGGTACCGCTGTTATGGGTTACGGTTTGGTGATTGAAAAAGGGCCTAAAGTTGAACTGATAAGCCTGGGTGTGGTAAAGCTGGATAAGCTTGATGACCACATGCTTAAGCTGCAGCGTATTTTCGAAAAAACAGTAGCGCTTATTGATAATTACAAGCCCGATTGCCTGGCTATTGAAGCCCCTTTTTATGGTAAAAACATACAGGTAATGTTAAAACTGGGCAGGGCACAAGGTATCTGTATGGCTGCTGCGCTTTCAAGAAGTATTGATATAACAGAGTATTCGCCCCGTAAAATAAAACAATCCATCACAGGTAACGGTAACGCTACTAAGGAGCAGGTTGCTGCTATGCTGCAAACCCTTCTAAGTTTTAGCGAAACGCCCGACTTTTTAGACGCTACGGATGGGCTGGCAGTGGCTGTTTGCCATTCGTTTCAAAAAATAAATACTAAGGCTACTAAAAGCGGTAAAAGCAAAAAGACTTATTCGGGCTGGGAAACATTCATAAAAGATAACGCAACGCGCATAGTAAAGCCAGCGGGTAAATAACTATAAAAACATAGCTCTTACTTCCTGCCAGTTGTTAACGCGCACATCCCATTCAACATTCCTGTTGTGGGATGCGGTGAAAAGTACCCCCTGGCCAACAAAGCCTTTAAAATTACGTACGTTGTCATCAATCAAATAATCGGCATTTATAATACTTTTATCCCCGCAGAACACAATGTTGGTCCAGGATATGAATGGAAAATGTTCGCCAAGCCAGGCAAGTTTAGGCAGTAAGGAATTGGGAAACTCCATAGCAGCCGTAGTAAAAAATATTTCATACTTATCATGCAGGTCGCGTATTACCTCTTTGGAACCTGGTATTACGGATAAGTCTTTAAAAAAGTCGTCATGAAAAACATATTCTCTGATGCGGTGATGGTGTTCTTTCAAAAAAAGGTCTTCAATTTTATTTGACGATAATTGCTCGGGTGTAAACTCAATGGCATAATCGCGTTTATACCATTCGGCAAAACGGCCATGAGCATCCGCCACAACTTCATCCATGTCAATAGCTATTCTTTTCATGTTTCAAATATATCCGCAGTGTGTTAACCGTGTATATATTTTTGGAAATAAGGCCAGCCGAATGTATTTTTGTTATTATTTATAATTAGTCTTAATAACATCAATTTCATGTCTCCACTTAAAAAAGTTATTCTCTTTTGCCATCGGTGGCTTGGTTTTATAAGTGGTATCATTGTATTTGTAGTAAGTATAACTGGATGTATCTTTTGTTTTCAGGACGAGATACAGGATGCTATGTACAGCTATCGGCATGTAGAACCGCAAAGCAGGGGCTATGTGCAACCATCGGCGCTTATTGATGCGGTAAAAAAGGATTTTCCGAAAGCTTCACCAGATTTTATTATATATTATGGTATTGACCGGCCTGCCAGTGTGCTGGCTAATGTGGGCAATGGGGGGTACGAATATGTATTTTTAAACCCTTACACGGGTAAAATTACCTATCATGAAAATCCACAGACCAACTTTTTTATTATTGTAGAATACCTGCATCTGTATTTGTTGCTTCCGCCAGCAATAGGTAAATGGGTAGTAGGTATAGCAGTTATCATTTTTGTGGTTATCATGATAACAGGTATTATACTTTGGTGGCCAAAACGTAAAAGCGACCGTAAACGCAGTTTTACAATAAAGTGGGGCGGCCGCTGGCGCAGGATAAACTATGATTTGCATAACGTTTTAGGGTTTTACGCAACATCAATTGCTTTGATACTGGCTATTACAGGCCTTGCAATTGCATTTGAGCCCGTAAGCAAGGGTATATATAATGTAGCTAACCTGGGTACTGATGTTAAAAATGAAATAGAAGAGCCAAAGTCAGACTCGCTGAAGCTGACAGGCATAGCTAAGCAGCCTGTTGTAGATATTGCGTTTGCCTATGCAAGGCAGCATGTGCCTGCGGCGCAAATGTATATGATACATAATGATCCTGCTGTTTCTGGTGCTATTGGTGTGGGGGCTTACGCTAAGTCAATGCACTATTCACATGCGGATGGCTTTGAGTTTGACAAGTACAACGGCAAATTATTAAAGGAATACATTTATGATAAAAAAAGCCCCGGCCTCAAGTTAAATGAAATGAACTATGATATACATGTTGGGCAGATAATCGGTATTCCGGGCAAGATCATTGCATTTATCACAAGTTTAATTTGCGCCAGCTTGCCTGTTACGGGCTTTATAATTTGGTTGGGTAAACGGAAAAAGACCAAGTCGAAGGCAAGAAAGATCAGAGGGGCTGTTCATCACAAAACACATAAAAAACAAATGCAGGGCGTTTAATAATGCAAAAAAAGGGATGCTATAGCACCCCTTTCCCGTTAGTTAGTATGTAGTTAAGTTAGTTACAATTCTTCATCGTGTTGGGAAACGTCCAAACCAACAAGTTCATCTTCAGGAGTAACACGCAGCGGGCTGATCAGGTCAGTTACTTTCAATAGGATAAAAGAACCTATGAAAGCGAAAGCTGATACGGCAACCAGCGCTATAAGGTGTTTTACAAATAAAGATGTCTCGCCATAAAATAGACCTTCTGCACCGGCAGCATTAACGCTTTTAGTAGCAAAAACACCGGTTAACAGCATACCCATCATACCGCCTACACCGTGGCATGGGAATACGTCAAGAGTATCGTCTATGTTAGTACGGCTTCTCCAGATTACTACCAGGTTACTTACCACGGCTGCTACAATGCCCACAATTAATGAGCTTGATACCGTAATAAAACCAGCGGCAGGAGTTACGGCAACTAAGCCTACAACAGCACCAATACAAGCGCCTACAGCAGATGGTTTTTTACCTCTCAGCATATCGAAAAATATCCATGACATAGCCGCGGCTGCTGATGCTGTGGTAGTAGTAGCTAATGCCGTTGCAGCCAATTCGCCAGAACCAAGAGCTGAACCGGCATTGAAGCCAAACCAGCCGAACCAAAGTAAACCTGTACCTAATATTACGTAACTGATGCGCGCGGGTACGTGAGACTCTGGCACTTCGTTACGTTTTTTCAAATACAGTGCAGAAGCTAAAGCTGCCCATCCTGCCGACATGTGCACAACGGTACCGCCGGCAAAGTCAAGCACGCCCATCTTAAAGAAGAATCCATCAGGATGCCAGGTAGCATGCGCAAGCGGGGCATAAATAATAATGATGAACAGCGTTATAAATATCAGGTACGAGTTAAAACGGATACGCTCTGCAAATGCACCGGTAATAAGGGCTGGTGTAATCACAGCGAATTTTAACTGAAACATTGCAAACAAAATTACCGGAATTGTGCCCCATGCTACCCCAATGGTGTTTTGCATCATGAAAAACGTTTTGGGGTTGCCTAAAAAGCCGCCGCCTATGTCTTCGCCAAATGCAAGGCTGAAACCAAAAACTACCCAGATAATGGTGATGAGACCCATACAAACAAAGCTTTGCAGCATTGTAGAGATCACATTCTTTTTACGAACCATACCGCCGTAAAAAAAGGCGAGACCGGGGGTCATTAATAACACTAGGGCGGTTGAGATCAATAACCATGCAACATCTGCCGAGTTAAATTCGGCGGGTTTGGCGGCACCGCTGTTACCTGGATACATAAGTGCAAGTATCACCACGATAACAAGGATCAGAAAAGGTAAAACTTTTTTCATTTTGTTAGTTAATAAAGTTTAGTTAATCAATTAGTTAGTATTAGTTAGTCAGTAAAAATCTTTTATAATCGCTGCGTTTTATTAGCTGTACGGCGGCTTATCGCTGCTGTACAGCCTAATAATAGTTTGGCATAATCGTCCCGGTGTTATAGTATTTGTATTTGGTTGAAATATTAAAATAAAACTTAATTTTTATAAATCCTCACAGCTTTTTTGTTCTCAATTCTATTGCTCAGTGTAAATTTTTAAAAAAAGTCGCTTTTGTTTTCTGTTTTTGCAAAATAGACTCACTTAAATGAAGTCAAATTATTCTTTTATTAAATTTCTTATGCTAAAATAATAATTTTAAAATGATTTTATCAAGAAAAATCCTTTTTTATTAAAAATTTTTGCAAAATATTCAGATATAAAAATTAAAAATTGATTTTATTAGCAAATACTTAGAAGATGTAATCCTTTTACAAGTTAGTTTATGATTAGCATGAAATGTATAACGAAGTTATTTATAATTGGTAAAAAGATCGAGCTGATCTGAAGTTAGAACGTTTGGATTTTGTGAGATTTGAAAATTTGAAACGGTTATACCCAATAGTCTGATATAACAATCATCGGTAAAAGAAGCATTTAATAAGTTTTTTGCCGATTTAATAATTGTTTCTAAAGCGTTTGTCGGTTCTGCAAGCGAAATACTTCGGGTTATTTGTTTAAAATCGCTGTATTTTATTTTTATAGTGACAGTACGGCCTTTTAAATTATATCTTATTAGGCGTTCGTGCACTTTTTGAGCTAATTTCTCCAGTTCGGCGTTCATCTCCTCAATTATAGTTAAGTCAAACGCAAAAGTATCCTCGGCTCCCACAGACTTTGTTTCCCGGTGTGGTTGTACTTCTCGGTCATCAATGCCGCGCACTATTTTATAATAAAAAGCGCCTGCCTTGCCAAAGCGCGAAATCATCTCTGCTTCGCTTAAGTACTTTAGATCAGCGCCTGTGAACAATCCCTGCTGCTTCATTTTGGCAGCAGTTACTTTTCCTACTCCATAAAATTTATCTACAGGAAGCTGTTCCATAAACCGCTCAATAGATGAAGGGCCAATAAAAGTAAGCCCATCAGGCTTTTGCATGTCTGAGGCTATTTTAGCTACAAACTTATTCACCGATACCCCGGCGGATGCGGTAAGGTTAAGCTCGGTTTTAATTGCTTGCTTTATCTGTTGTGCAATCTCAATGGCCGAGCCTATGCCCTGCTTGTCGGCTGTTACATCCAGGTAGGCTTCATCTAACGAAAGCGGTTCTATCAGATCTGTATAACGGCTAAAAATTTCACGGATCTTTTGTGATACCTCTTTATAAGCTGTAAACCTTGGCCTTACAAATATGGCTTGCGGGCAAAGTTTTAAGGCTTGTTTGGATGGCATAGCCGAGCGAACACCAAATTTGCGGGCTTCATAACTGGCGGTAGCAACAACACCGCCACGGCCCTCTGGTAAGCCGCCAACAACTAAAGGCTTTCCACGATATTCCGGGTTGTCGCGCTGTTCTACTGATGCATAAAATGCATCCATATCTATATGGATGATTTTCCGCTTTACCTGCATTGCTTTGGCGTTATATTCAACCAAAACTATTAATTTAAGTTACCTTTGGCAAACAGTAACCGATATATGTCTTCTCATCATATTGTTCGCGAAAAACAAGAGCCAGCCCTTGTGGTACTTGGCCTTAAACACTTTTCTGACGAGTTACTCGGGCAGTTACTGGAATGGAGCCCTACAGTAATTACCGTTCCGGATGTTGCAGAACAACTTAATGCGCAGGTTATAAAAATAGATTATATAATTGCCGATACTATTGACGAAGCGCTACAGGCTGATGTTAAACGTATTGCACCAGGTTCGGAGCCGGCAATCCAGGCTGCGTTGGGCTATCTTACCCATAGCGGCTATAAGGCAGTAAATGTGGTTGCAGATGATATTGTTCTGAAGGATTTTGAAGAATTTGTTGACAAAATAAACCAGGTTATTTACTCTGGCGGGCAAAAAACTTATGCCATAACAAGTGGTTTTAGCAAATGGAAACCAGCAGGTGATATTGTACAATTATTAACTGATAGCACCGGCCTTAGTATAAGCGGCTATTATCAACGGGAAGGTAATAAGATAACTACAATACAGGATGGTTTTTTATCGTTGAAATTTGATAGCCCATTTATCTTTATTGCAGAGGAAATGTAGCTGTTGTGAACTTAGTGGATTGAAAAAATAATTAATACATAATTAAACCGTTAAGCTTATTTTCAGTCTTAAGTATACAATACAACAGCAATAAAAAAGCTGCTGATTATAAATTCAAAATGAAGACAGCATATAAAAAATTATTAACCTTAGCCTTAAGCGGTATCATGATGACCGGCTTAGGCTTATCTGCCAACGCTCAGCATCGTGGCGGCGGAGGCCGCCCAAGCGGTGGTTTTGGTGGTGGCGGAGGCCGCCCATCGATGGGTGGTGGCGGAGGCGGCTTTAGTCGCCCATCAGGCGGTGGTTTTAGCAGGCCATCTGCAGGCATGAGCCGTCCATCCGGTGGCTTCGACAGGCCTTCATCAGGGATGAGCCGTCCTTCAGGAGGCTTCAATCGCCCGCAGGCAGGCATGAGCAGGCCTTCGGGGGGCTTTAACCGTCCATCAGCTGGTGTAGGCCACCCTAATGGCTTTTCGGGTCGTCCAAATTCATTTGGGCGTCCGTCTGTAGGTCGCCCTTATGCCGGCCGTCCATCAAGTTTTGGCCGTTATGGCAGGGGTTATTACGGCCGCGCTTATGCATACCGTTCATACAATGGTTACAGGTATCGTTATTATGGCCCACGTTACTTTAATTATGGTTTTTACAATTACCGTGGTTACTATAGTGCTTATTACCTGCCACGTATAGGTTTCAGCATAGGCGTATTGCCGGTTGGTTACTATCCATTCTGGTGGAATAATTACCAGTATTATTACAGCGATGGGTTGTATTACCAATATGATAACAACCAGTATACTGTAGTTGAACCACCGGTTGGCGCACAGGTAAACTCTTTACCATCTAAAGCCGAGCCTATAACCATTAATGGCGAGCAGTTCTACGAATCGAACGGTGTTTATTACAGGGCAGTTACTAAAGACGACGGCAGCCAGGTTTACGAAGTAGCCGGTAAAGACGGACAATTAGAAACAGGCAACGCGGAAGGCCAGGATGGTGATTACCAGCAACCTTACCAGGTAGGTGATATATTAACCACATTGCCAGAGGACAGCCGTAAGATAACTGTGAATGGCGAAAAGCTTTATGTATCGCCAGATGGTACCTATTTCCAGGAGCAACGGGATGAAGACAATAAAAAAGTTTATAAAGTTGTAGGCTTATCAACAGATGAAGATCCCGCTGAAGAATCAGGCGAATAACCAGAAATATTTAAGTAATAATAAAAAAACGCCTTTAGAGTAATCTAAAGGCGTTTTTTTTATTATACATTGCAATTAAATTGCAGTGTAACATTTATTTAAGCTCCGTATCTAACCCCTCACATATAAATAATGTGCCGGGCTTATTAGTATGACAAACTTTGAAGATATATACAGCCGATACGCTCCGCAGATATACAGGGTATGTTTAGGATATACTAATGATGCTGAACAGGCAAAAGATCTGGTTCAGGAAACTTTTATTTCTGTATGGAAAAACTTAAGCAATTTTCGTAAACAATCACAACTGAGTACCTGGATATTCAGGATAGCAACAAACCACTGTCTGCGTGCTTTAGAGGTAGCAAAACGTATGCCCTTGGCGGAAATACCCTTCCATTTAGCCGACATTGAAAATGAGTCGCCTGAAGAAAAGCTAAAATATTTATACCTGTGTATCGCTGAGTTGGAAGAAGCTGAGCGAATAATCATATCCCTTGAACTTGAAGGTTTACCTCAGGCTGAAATTGCTGCCATTGTAGGGTTAAGTAATGGAAATATAAGAGTTAAAATCCACCGGATAAAAGAAAAGCTGGCACTTAAATTTAAAGCAAATGAACAATTCAGTTGATATACAAGCAATTTGGCTCAGCGCCAAAACGGATGTCTTGCCAACATCAAAGGAAATGCTGCATCTGATTAAAAGATTTCGGAACCAGAAACTGCGGAAAAAATGGCTGATAATTATAGCTTCTAACATTCTGTCATCAATAATTATTACAGTATTAGTCACAACTCAGTTTAAGCTATCAATAACGTACATAGGTGGTGGATTAATGGCTATTGCGAGCCTTTTGCTGGCAGCAACAAACTTAAAGTCGATTGGCCGTTTTTATCAGCTGGATGATTATAATAACGTGGATTTCCTCGCCTTTATAGAGCAAACCCGTCAAAATCAAATGTTCTATTACAAAAAAACTATGTTAGTCCTTGTCTTGCTATGGTCAGTCGGGCTGCTCTTATACCTTTACGAGCCTACCTATACACACCCTTTATGGCTAATTATAATTTACGCTACCGTGCTGGTTTATGTAAGTGTGCTTTGGTTTATTGTGCGGCCACGATCTTTTAAAAAAGACACCGAAAAACTAAACGCTACCCGCGACCGGCTAACAATAATATTAAAGCAACTTCAATAACATGAAAATAAGCAACATTTTAAAACCCGCCCTGGCTTATCTTATTACAGGCTTAATGATAACGATTCTTACCCCTATTATCAGCCGCCAGTTTTCACTACCTGATTATTTAAGAGGCTTTTTAACTGGCCTGGGCCTTACACTTGAGTTTATTGCACTGGTTAAGATACAGCCGGCAAAAAAACATTCGAAATGCCCGTTGCGAATAAACGCCTCAGGTAAACGCTAATATTTGGAGCGGACAAATATGTGTTTAAAACTAATATTCTAATTATACGATCTTATTGCAATTACAAAGCGAGATAAAATATAGGAACCTTACTTTGGGTTGATAGTTGACCATGTGCTGTAATAAAACTGCATCAGTGTTTCAGATTTAACATTCACTTTATGTACCGCTGCTAAATTTGCCATATGCAAATCAGTAATCAAGTGGATAGTGAAGAAGAGTTACTACAGCTGCTAAAAAATGATAACGTTTTAGCTTTTGACCGCATATACAACAATTATTGGAAAGCCCTTTACCATGCAGCCTACAGCAGGGTAAATGATGAAGAAGTTGCTAAAGATATTGTACAGAATGTTTTTATCGACATCTGGCAAAAACGGAGCAAGTTTGAAATTACGACCAGCCTGAAACAATATTTGCATGGCGCCGTGAAAATGAAAGTACTGCACCATTACCGGTCCGAAAATATCAAACAACAGGTACTTGACAACGCACTTGAACGAATTTCATGGCTGATGCATTCGCATTATAATTTATCTTCTTATTTTGATCTGGAACGCATTATCAGCGAAGAGGTAAATGAAATGCCGCAAAATATGAAAACAAGCTTTTTGCTTCGAAACGACAGCTATTCGGTAAAGCAGATAGCCGGCAGCCTTAATCTGGCCGAGCAAACGGTATCAAATAATATTACCGAGGCAATTAAGCGCCTTAAAAAACGCATAAAAACAGAATATCCCGAGCGTTATGTAGGTTGCTTTAGCCTAATAGCACTGTTGTTTACACAAAATTAACGGAATGTTCATTTAAAATTGAAGTAGTTATGCGGTAGTTGTGCAACTTGATTATAAACGCATAATTACTGCATGACACCAGCCGAGCTCAAAGATCTGATTGACCGTTACATCAGCGGAAATATTACCGATGATGAAAAACACCTGGTTGACGACTGGTATTCATCTTACGCAGATAGCCCGGCCAACGATAGTGCAGCTGATAATGAGCAACTAAAGGCAGAAATTTATGCACGTTTATCAGGCACCATTCATCATCGGAGTGATAAGGTACGTGTTATCAGGTTAATGCGTTATGCTGCTATAATAGCTATAGCGTTTGTTTCCATTACCCTACTTATCCGCAAAAAAGATCTACCATCAGTTATATCAGCCAAAAACAGTGAAAGTTTTACATCGATCCAAACTAAGGCGGGAGAAATAAAAAAGATTGCTCTTCCGGATGGTTCATGGGTGTGGCTAAACGCTAAAAGCCTTTTACGCATTGGTGATAATTTTCAAAACGCTCGGCAACGCAGGGTTTACCTTGACGAGGGTGAAGCTTTTTTTGAGGTTACAAAAAATCCTGAAAGGCCGTTTTTTGTAAAAACACCAACCATTACTACCCGCGTGCTTGGCACGTCATTCAATGTAAGGTCGTACAGTCAATTAAAACAAAGCAGTGTTACAGTTTGCACGGGCAAGGTGCAGGTTAATGATAATAAAAGGCAGGTTGCCTTGCTTACACCCAACATGCGGGTAAACTACTATCCGGCCAATAGGAATGCTAAGGTTGTAAGCAGCAATGGCTTATCAGCAAGGGCGTGGACAGAAGGTAAGCTGATTTTTAATGAAGCAACATTTAAAGAGTTGGCTTTTGCCGTAGCAAATACTTATGGGATTAACCTCGTAAGTAAAAACAAAGCTACCGGTAATTATCGCTATAACATAAATATCAATACATCGCGCACGCTTGAAGAAACATTGCGTGTCATCTGCTCTGTCCATCAAAACCATTATAGGAGGAATGATGATGAAGTAATTATTTATTGATAGAATAAAAAAAGCCGGAACTGAAGCAGCCCCGGCCTGTGCCTGCATAGCTGACAGATTGAGCCCTAACAGCTTTGCCCTTAGTTACTTAATTAAATTTTCACTAAAGAAATCAAATGTATGAAAAAAAATTTACGTCGCTTAAATAAAGCTATGCGTATTACGTTTCTGATTTACACCGCAGTAATCATGTGCTCGGGAGTGCTAAGCGCTTCACCATCAGCCGGGCAGATTTTTGAAAAACGTGTGAGCGTTTCATTAAAAAATGAAACGCTTGCCGCCTCATTAAAAAAAGTTGAGCAAGCCGGAAAGGTAGATTTTGCCTATGACCCGCAAATGGTTAACCTTGAAGGTATCAGCGTTAAAAATTATAATTTTAATAACGAACGCATTTACAATGTACTTAAAAAACTATTGAGCAATACGCCAATTGGTTTTAAAGAAGAAGTGCAAGGTACCATTACCCTGTTTAAAAAACAGGGAAAACCAATTGCTGCCCCTGGCAGGATCTCGGGTAAGGTTGTTGATGAAAAGGGTGAGCCCTTGCCTGGCGCTACCGTTATGCTGCTGGAAGCTAACAAAGGTGTACAGGCACAGGCCGATGGCTCGTTCACTATCGAGGCTGAAGAAGGCTTATATACACTGGTTACAAGTTTTATTACGTATGAGACAAAGCGTACACCAGGTATACGTATAAAGGCTGGTGAAACCACTCAGCTTAATACTATTGTACTTACCGCCCAAACAGGTACTTTAAAAGAGGTGCTGGTGGTGGGTTATGGTACGCAAAAAAAAGCAAACCTTACCGGTTCGGTAGATCAGGTGAGCTCAAAGGTATTGGAAAACCGTTCTTTACCTAACCTTGCGCAAGGGCTGCAGGGAACTATCCCAAATCTTAACATTGTTCCGTTGGATGGTAAGCCAATACAATCGCCAACATTCAATGTGCGTGGTACCACCTCAATTGGTCAGGGTGGTAACGCGCTGGTTCTGGTAGATGGTGTTGAAGGTGATCCAAGCCGCCTTAACCCGGCCGACGTAGAAAGCGTATCGGTATTAAAGGATGCTTCTTCTGCTGCAATCTATGGCGCGCGCGGTGCTTTCGGCGTTGTGTTGATCACAACAAAAAACCCTTCGAAAGAAAAAACGAGCGTAACTTACTCTTTCAATCAGTCGATAAAAAGCCCAACTACTGTACCTAAGTTTGTTACAGACGGATACACATTTGCCACCATGTTCAATGACGCCTGGAGCGCCTGGAACGATTATTCGCAAACCCCGCAAAACATCAATAAGACGGTAAAGTTTTCTCAGGCCTATCTGGAAGAACTTAAAAGACATAATGAGGATCCCTCGCTGCCGACTACCATTGTAAATGCTGCCGGCGAGTATGAATACTATGGCGATACCGACTGGTATAAATTGCTTTACAAAGATCACAACAGTGCCCGTGAGCATAACCTGGCTATTTCTGGTAATAGCGGCAAGGCCGATTTCTTAATCACAGGCCGTTATTTTTCTCAAGACGGCTTGTTCAGGTATAATAGTGATGACTATAACATCTACAACTTAAGGGCTAAAGGCTCTTTACAGGTATACCCCTGGTTAACTATAGCTAATAATGCCGATTACTCAAGCATGAAGTACCACAATCCGCTTAACGTAGGCGAAGGAGGTAGTATATGGCGCAACATTGCGGATGAAGGCCATACCATGGTGCCGTTGTTTAACCCCGACGGAACTTTGACTTACTCGGCAGCTTACTCTGTAGGTGACTACTATTATGGTAAAAATGGTATCGATATGAATAATCGTGTGTTCCGTAATACCACCAGTTTTAACGCGCGCTTTTTAAACAATGTGTTCCGTGTAAAAGGCGACTTTACCTTCCAGAACACAGATAACAATCAGGATCAGAAACGTGTGCCGGTACCTTATAGCCGTAAGCCTGGAGTAATAGAATACGTTGGTACAGCCTATAACGATCTTCAAAAGATCGATCAGAGTACAAATTATATTGCTACCAACGTTTATGGCGAGTATGAGCCTAAACTAAAAGGCGGACATTATTTTAAGGCATTGGCTGGCTACAACTATGAGCAATCAACCTTTGAGCGTTTATCGGCATTGCGCAATGGATTAATCCAGGAAGATGCAACTGATATTAACCTTGCTCTTGGTCAATCGATCACTACAGCCGGTGGCTGGGAGCGCTGGGCGATAATGGGTGGCTTTTATCGCTTAAACTACTCATATAAGGACAGGTATTTAATTGAAGCTAACGGCCGTTATGACGGTTCGTCTAAATTTCCTTCAGATCAGCGCTATGCTTTCTTCCCTTCTGTATCTGCAGGCTGGCGGTTATCTGAGGAGCCTTTCTTTAAAGTATCTAAAGATCTGATCAGCAACTTAAAAATCCGTGCCTCATACGGTTCATTAGGTAATGGCAGTATTAACTCATACGCGTTTCAGGAAACTTTTGGCATTACAAGATCAGGCAGGATAATCAACGGTGTTTTACCACAGCGTACAAGTATTGGCCCGGTGCTGCCTGATGGCCTTACCTGGGAAACAACACGTATTAAAAACCTCGGTGTAGATTTTGGTTTGTTAAATGACCGCCTGAACATTAGTGCCGATGCCTATATACGCGATACTAAAAACATGTATACTGTAGGGCCAACCCTACCGGCAGTTTTTGGTGCCGACCCACCGAAAGGTAACTATGCCGACCTGCAAAACAAGGGTTGGGAGTTAAGTGTAAACTGGCATGATCGTTTCGAAGTAGGCAGCAAGCCATTTAACTATGGTGTAAGGCTTACCTTGTCTGATTACCTGGCGAAAGTTACCAAATATAACAACAGCGATAAGAGACTGAGCGATTACTACACCGGCCAGACCATTGGCGAGATATGGGGCTACACTACTTTGGGTTATTTCACATCCGCTGCAGATATTGCCAACTCGCCAAAACAAATACTTACCAAGGCATCAACCACAGGCCAGTTACTACCGGGCGATATTAAATTTGCCGACCTGGATGGTAATGGTGTGATAGATTACGGCGCGCAAACCGCAAATAATCCGGGTGACCGCAGGGTAATAGGTAATTCAACTCCCCGTTATGTTTATTCAATAGGCCTGAATGCTGACTGGAACAACTTCTCTTTCTCGGCTTTCTTGCAGGGTGTTGGTAAACGGGATTGGTACCCGGGTGCTGAGGCCAGCGTGTTCTGGGGCCAATACAACAGGCCATATAACAAGATACCTCAATCCATGTTAGGTAACATCTGGTCCGAAGATAACCCTAATGCTTATTTCCCACGATATCGTGGTTATTCGGCGCAAAACGGCTCTGGAGAATTAACACAGGCACAAACCAAGTATCTGCAAAACGCAGCTTATCTGCGCCTTAAAAATGTGCAAATAGGCTACAACCTGCCTTTGCCGCTTATACAAAAAATAAAACTGAGCAACCTGCGGGTATTCGTTTCCGGCGAGAACCTGTTAACATGGTCGCCGCTTTACAAGATCACCAAGGATATCGATCCTGAAAGCATTAACGGATCTGACAGGGTGTTAACAGACGGTGGCAGCGGTAACGGTAACAATTACCCTATACTTAAAAGCATAACACTTGGTGTAACAGCAACCTTTTAATCTAAAATAACTAACAAACAATTTAATCAGGTTAAATATGTTTTCAATAAAATTTAAATATACCAGGTTACTGTTTTCATTAGCAGTAATAGGTATTATAGCCACTGGCTGTAAAAAACTTGATCAGGTGCCTCAATCCAGTGCAACAAACCCTGCTGTATTCGGTAGTGTAAATGGGTTGCAGGTGTATGCCAATTCCTTTTATGAGATACTGCCTGATGCAGGTGCATTGGTACGTGGCGATGCTATGGCAGACTATGCCGCCCGTACTTCAGTCCCCGATTTTTTAAGGCCGGGAGCTTACAGCCCGCAGCAAAGTACCGGCTGGACTTGGAACGCTTTGCGTAATATAAACTATTTCTTAGCTAATAACGTAAGGACAAATGTATCGGTAGAACAGCGCAACCATTTTAATGGTTTAGCCCGTTTTTTCAGGGCTTGGTTTTATTTTGATAAGCTGAAGCGTTTTGGCGATGTACCATGGATAAATTCGGCAATGGATATTGACGATCCTAAATTATACGGAGCACGTGATCCGCGTACACTTGTTGTTGATTCAATCATCGCTGATCTTGACTATGCCAGCAAGAATATCCTGACAACAAATGATGCATCGCGCACACAGATTACTAAAAATATCGTGTATGCGTTTAAATCAAGGGTGTGCCTTTTTGAAGGTACTTTCCGTAAATATCATACCGAATATGATTTAGGTTCATCAGCTAACGGCCTACTGCAGCAAGCTGCCGATGCGGCAAAAACAGTTATAGATGCGGGTACATTTAACCTGAACACAGCAGGTGGTACCGATAAAGCCTACCGTGCGCTGTTCAACAGTACAACTCCAAACACTAATGAGGTGTTACTGGCAGCTGTTGTTGACCCTACATTAGGGGTTTTTAATGATGCAAACTGGTATTGGACAAGCGCCACTTACGGCGACCGCCTTAGCCTGATACGCACGTTTGTTAATACTTATCTGAATATTGATGGTACGCCATTTACCACCACCCCAGGTTATAAAACCATGCCTTTTGTAGAAGAGGTTAAAGGCCGTGATATGCGCTTGCAGCAAACCATACGCATGGGCAATTATACCCGTTTAAATGGTGCAACCCAGGAGGCGGCACCACCGGTATTCTCATATACCTACACCGGTTATCAGCCAATAAAGCTTACTCAGGATGATGCATCTATGGATGGCGGATCACGCAATACCAACTCGATACCATCAATAAGATACGCCGAAGTATTGCTGAATTATGCCGAGGCTAAAGCGGAGTTAGGCACTTTTACAGACGCCGACTGGAATATGACCGTTGGGGCATTACGCCGCAGGGCAGGTATAACCGGTAATACAGCAACCAGGCCAACTACTATTGATCAGTACCTGCAAACTAACTATTTCCCGGGCATAACCGATCCTTCGCTATTAGAGATCAGGCGAGAGCGCGGTATTGAGCTGGTATTTGAAGGTTTTCGTTTTTATGACATCGTTCGTTGGAAGCGCGGCCCGCTGATGGACCAGGTTTGGAATGGCTTCTACGTGCCTGAACTTAATACCCCGCTTGACCTGAATGCTGATGGTAAACCGGACGTTGCCTTTTATCGTACCATGCCATCTGACCCTGTAAAGGGGGTTACCTATGTGAGCGTTGGCGATAATCTTGCAAACGGATCTGTTAATCCTCAGCGCCTTAATAGTGATAACGAGCTTACCTGGCTTTCAAACGTACAGCGCAAATGGGATGATAAATACTATTTGTATCCGATACCTGAAGCAGACAGGCTGATCAACCCCAAGCTTGGGCAAAATCCGGGCTGGTAATTAATTATTAATGTTTAACACAATGAAATTTAAAAACTTATATATCACATTACTGCTATTATTGGTTTGTGGTGCCACACAGGCACAGCACTTAATTGCAGGCACATTCAACTTGCGTTTTGATAACCCGCGTGATACCGGCAACCTATGGGTTAAACGCGCGCCGGTGGCGGCAGCCCTGATTCGTTTTCATGATTTTGATATATTAGGCACTCAGGAAGGCCTTAAAAATCAGCTGGACGATCTGAGCAACGCCCTGCCAGAATATGAGCGCTATGGCCTTGGCCGTGATGATGGCAAAGATGGTGGAGAACACTCGGCTATCTTCTTTAAAAAAGATCGTTTTCAGGTGTTAAAGAAAGGCGATTTCTGGCTGTCTGAAACGCCTGACAAACCAGGTTTAGGCTGGGATGCTACCTGCTGCAACCGTATATGCTCGTGGGTATACCTGCTTGATAAGCAAAGCAAAAAAAAGTTTTACTTTTTTAATGCCCACTTTGACCATCAGGGAAAGATAGCCCGCGAAGAAAGCGGTAAGCTGATTTTGCAAAAAATAAAAGAGATTGCCGGCAACGAAAAAGCTATTTTCACCGGCGATCTTAACGGCGACCACAACAGCACCTGGTACCAGCGCCTGGCTACTTCAGGTTATTTAACCGATACCTATACCCTGGCAAAGGCCCCTTATATTTTTAACGCCTCTTTTAATAGTTTTGGCAGGGCGTTAAATAAGGATGGTATTATTGACCATGTGTTTATAACCGGAAAAGCCGATGTTAAACGCTGGGGTATATTAACTGACAGCTACCGCGGTAAATTCCCGTCAGATCATTTCCCGGTGCTAACTGAATTAACATTCTAATTTGTTTTTTCTTTTTCTCTGAAAGCCTCCTCAATAGGGAGGCTTTTCTGTTATTGCGAATTTTAGTTAAATTTATTAATCTCTTGAAAGTATTTTTTAGGAGAAATTCCCGCAAATCGCTTGAAGTCTTTAATAAGGTGATTATCATCGTAATAACCATTATCAATGGCCACTTGAATAAGATCTTTTGATGTGTATGAATGCAGGTCTAAATAAGCGTTCAAAAAGCGCTTGATCAGGAAATAGTTTTTAGGAGAAAGACCTGTAAAGGCTTTAAAATTACGCTCCAGCCATTTATAATTTAAACGGGTAGCATATTTTGTTTGAAGATCTTTTACGGTAAATACATCCTGCCGGTCTATGTAATTTAGAAGATCTGTTAATAGCTTAGGATAAGAACAGGAATTAGCCTTTTGAGCAATAAAACCGGAAATTATTTCTATTCGACTATCAATAGATAAAGAATTATAATATCCATCATTCAACTCTTTAATACCGGTCCCAACAATCTCCGACAAGTTGAAAACCTGATCTTCTTCAAAGCAATTATGCTGCACTTCGAACAGTTTAAAAAAAGTTAACGGGTAAAAGCGAACAACGAATAAATTACCGTAAGATGCAGGCGACTCGCAATAAACATTGTTCAGCATACCTCCACAAACCCAAATATTGTCAAGCTGCTTTGCTGTTCCTTCTATACTTAACTTCATTTTTTCATCCGGGCTTTGCATAAAAGCAATAACAGGATAGCCATCGTTAAAAAATAACGCCCTTTTTTCTAAGCGACCGGTGTTAAACAAATAGTAACCCTCCACAAACTCCTTTACCGAATCTGGAGGTGCAATTTTGATAACATGATCATCATGCGGGTAAGCTATATCTTTAAAAAAATTGATGGGCACAGGAACAAAGGTAGTAAATGTCCAAATTATACTGTTGGCCAGGGGTTGTAGTGACTAATTTTGAGGATAAATTATAATGCAGGTATTGTGATAATAACAAACGAAGAAGAGATCGCCGGATTAAAAATGATCAGCGATATAGTTGCATCCACATTAAAGCAAATGCACGCCTTTGCACGCCCCGGGATGAGCACCAAAGAATTAGACGATTACGGCGGGGCGCTACTTAGTGAGTTTGGCGCAAGGTCTGCACCGTATTTGGTTTACCAGTTTCCGGGGCATACGTGTATAAGCATAAATAATGAAGTATGTCATGGTATCCCATCAGATAAGAAAATTATCCAGGAAGGCGATTTGTTGAATATCGATGTTTCTGCCGAACTAAACGGTTACTGGTCTGATAACGGTAGCTCGTTTGTTGTTGGCAGGGATATCCATCAGCAACAACACCTGGTAGATACATCCAGGGCGATACTTAAAAAGGCTATTGAGGCAATCAGAGGCGGGGTTAAGATCAATGAGATTGGTGGTTTTATAGAAAACGAAGCCAAGCGAAACGGTTATAAAGTGATCAAGAATCTGGGAGGCCATGGCATAGGCAAAAGCCTGCATGAGCAGCCCGACGGGCTTTTGAATTACAAAGACAAACTTGACCAACGCCGATTCAGAAAAAACACCGTCGTAGCGATTGAGACATTCATAACAACAAACTCGTCCTGGGCTGTAGAACAGCCCGATGGTTTTACATTAGTAGGCGATAAAGGTGGTTTTGCAGTACAGCATGAGCATACCATAATTGTTACTGATGACTTGCCCATCATACTGACTGAGAAAAATGGCGTTTGGGAATAAACTATTGTAAGCGCTGACCAAATGCTATTTAATGCTGTAAGAAAGGTTTTCATTCAATAAAATCAATTATTTATATTTAATCTAAATAAGATTAAATATATTTGCGGCACATTTGATTAAAGATGAGCCTTGACTACTTGTTCCGTTATTTCTCTTTCCTGGTAGCATTTCTTTTATTTCAATTTGTTTCATTAAACGCATTTTCTCAAACACAGCCAAATATAACCGGCGAAGTTTATGACCAGGATGGTACGCCGGTGTATATGGCGAATGTTGTACTTAAGGGGACACCCTACCATACAGAAACGGATACTGAAGGCCACTTTACCCTGTCAGTTCCTCCCGGTAAATATGAGTTGGAAATAACCCGTGTTGGTTTTAAAGCAGAGAAAACTGAAATCACCGTTGGTATTACTGGGCTTAAACTTGGCCGCAAAGTACTGACGAACTCTGCTGTGCAGCAAGAAGTGCAGGTAAGCGGAAAAACCAAAGCCCAGGTAATTAAAGAGCAAGGGTTCCAGGTAAATGCCATCGATCTGAAAGCGCAATACAACACCACGTCTGATTTAAACCAGGTACTTAACCGCACCACAGGTGTTCGTATACGCGAAGAAGGCGGGTTAGGGTCCAATTTTAATTTTTCACTTAATGGTTTCAGCGGCAACCAGGTAAAGTTTTTCCTGGATGGTATACCGATGGATAATTTTGGCTCATCGTTTACCTTAAATAATCTTCCGGTTAACATTGCCGAGCGGATTGAGGTTTACAAAGGTGTTGTTCCGGTAGGTTTAGGTACGGATGCACTTGGCGGAGCGGTAAATATAATTACCCGCAGTAACAAAAATTACCTGGATGTATCGTACTCGGTTGGTTCTTTCAATACTCACCGCCCCGCAATAAGCGCCGGTTATTATGACCCTAAAACGCATTTTACGGTAAGGGCAAATGCTTTCTACAACTATTCGGATAATAATTATAAAGTAAGAGTAGAGCCGATTGATTTTGAAACCAATCAAAAACTCCCTGCACGGGATGTGAAAAGGTTTCATGACAATTACGAATCGGCAGGTGGGCAGATAGAAGTTGGGGTTAGTGGAACCAGCTATGCAGATAAATTATTATTAGGATTATTAGCATCCGGGAACGATAAGGATGTACAAACCGGTGTTACCATGGAGCAGGTTTATGGTAAACGTACCACAAAAAGCAATACGATAATACCAACACTTAAATACCAGAAATATAACTTTTTGGCTAAGGGCTTGGATTTGAATCTATACTCGGCTTATAACATATCTAACAACCGGTTTATAGATACATCACGCTATAGGTACAACTGGCTGCGCGAAACTCAGCTGGTTTCTAATGGTGGTCGCGGTGAACAAGGTTTTTCTTTACTTAAAAATAAAGATCATGAAGCGTTGATTACCGCAAACCTGTCTTATAAATTAAACGATCATCACGCATTTACATATAACTACATCCTTTCTGATTTTACCAGGAAAAGCAGTGATGCAGCAGACCCGGATAAAAACCTTATTTATGAGTTTCCGCAAGGAGTGCGCAAACAAAATATGGGTATAAGCTGGCAGGCTACTTACGGTGCTTTTACGGCAAATGTATTTGGAAAGGCTTATCTATTTAAAGCCAAATCGGCAGAAAACGTTTCTACAAACCTCGATCCTGTTTTCCAGGTGGTATCTACCAATAAAAACTATCTTGGTTACGGTGCGGCCAGCGCTTATTACCTGTTGCCGCAATTGCAGGTAAAAGCTTCTTACGAAAAAGCATACCGTATGCCGGATGCATCTGAAATATTAGGCGATGGCTTATATGTAATTGCAAACCCCCGGTTAAATCCGGAAAGCAGCCATAACTTCAACGTGGGCGCTATTTATACAGCTTATCAATCGGCAAGCCACCGGGTAGATATTGAAGGTAATTTTATTTATCGCAATGCCAGGGATTACATACGCCCGTTTCAGGGGCAAAATCAGCCGACTGGTCGTCAGTTAACTAACGTGGGTAAGGTAGTTACTACCGGTGTAGAAGGTGAGATAAGATACTCATGGAAACGATTGATTTATGCAAGTGTTAATGCAACCTATCAGAACATAGTTGACAGTACGCAATTTTTGAAAAGCAGTAATCTTTCCGGTACCATTGTCACAAAAAATCAAAATTATGGTTATCGCCTGCCAAATATTCCTTACCTGTTCGGTAATTTCAATTTAGGCGCGCAGATACCTGATGTTGGTGCAAAAAACAACCGCCTTGGCATCAACTATAGCTTAAACGTTGTTCAGAATTATTACCTGACGCCTAATCAGTTAGGCGCTGGTAATGATGATGAGATACCTCGCCAGATCGCACACAATGTTTCTGCCGATTACAGCCTTAGAAACGGCAAATACAATGTCTCACTGGAATGCCGCAACCTGACTGATAATCTTTTATACGACAACTTCAGGTTACAAAAGCCCGGGCGCTCGGTATGGTTAAAACTACGCTATTTCATTACTAAATAATATAAACCAACAAACTTTTCAATCATGAATAATTTCAGACATTTTTTTAAAGCAGGCATACTTTCAGCACTTGCTTTTGCCGCTGTATCCTGCAGCAACAAAAACGATGCACCCCAGCCTACTGAGGGAGATAAGGTGTACGCACTTGGATTGGGGGTAACTACTACTGAAGCCACTACAAATTATGTGCTGGCAACCAACGATCTGATGAACGGCACCCTTTCGTTAAAAGGCCAGGGTTTGCTGCAAGTTGGCTACCGCGACTTTTTAGGAGTTAACAACAGCTTTATGAGCATTGGTGGTTTAGGTGTGAACGATGTTAACGTTTTAACGCTTGATGCATCAGGCAATCTTGCTACTAAATCCGGCTTAACTTTTGAAAATCCGGCATCAGATATTAAAGATGTTGATGGAAAGGGAAAAACCTTATTAGCAACGTTTGTTCCGAGTGGCCCTACTGCCGGTACTGCTGAGCAATTTACTATTGTTGATGTTGCTACAAACGCAGTTACTAAAAAAGTATCTGTCCCGATGAGCGCTGTTTACAACACCAGTGACGACTGGTTTTTGCATACCGGCATTGTGGTTAGAGGTAACCAGGCTTTCCAAACGTTTTATCCGTTAAACGCTACTACTTTTGCAACAAAGAACACTGACCATGCATACGTAGCTGTTTACAGCTATCCTGATTTTGTTTACCAAAAAACCATCACTGATGACCGTACAGGCCCTGCAGGTTCATTTGGTACACGTTCAGGTATCTTTGTAACCGAGTCTGGTGATATTTATACTGTAGCGCATAATGGCTATGGTTACTCTAAATCTACTAAAGACGCGGGCATCTTAAAAATTGCCAACGGTACTACTGCATTTGATGCGTCTTACTATTTCAATACATCGACAGCTGCTAATGGTGGCAGAATTGTTCATGCAATGTACATAGGCAATAACAAATTATTTGCAGAGATCAGTACAGGCGCACAAGCCAGCCAATGGGCAGATGATAATTTGAAATTTGCTATTGTTGACCTTGCTGCTAAAACCATTACTGCTGTTCAAAACTCACCTACTTTTTCTGGTAACGGTGGCCGGAGCTTTGCAGCTATGTATGACGATGGAAAAGCTTATGCAGCAGCCACAGTCAACGGCGTTTGCAATATATATCAAATTGACATTGCTACAGCCAAGGCAACCAAGGGCGCAGTAGTTGAAGCATCTTTTGTTGGCGGTATTGGGCGTTTAAAATAATTAATCTTGGTTTATAAACCGTAAGCCCGATATGGCTTACGGTTTAAAATTCTCTACCGATGAGTGTTGAAGCCCTACCGTCTCCGCGGCCTATTGTAAGGCGCAGATCAGCTGTTAAAAAGAAAAAGAAGCAACGATCGTTGTTTTACCGCATATCTGCCTGGCTGCACTTGTGGTTGGGGCTAATTACCGGTATTGTGGTTGTTATTGTAAGCATAACCGGCGCAATATTGGTATTTGAACAGGAACTGCGTGTTTGGCTGCAACCTTATCAAACGGTTGAGGGGCATGGCAAGGCTTATCTGCCGCCGTCCAGGCTCAAGAAGGTGGCGATGCAGCAGTTTAAACTTCCTACAGTATCGGCTGTGGTTTATCAGGGTAAAAACCGCTCGGCAGTAGTGCCTTATTATGGCGACCCTAAGCGCTACCAGTTGATCTATATTGACCCGTATACGGGTAAGGTGCTGCAATCGGTAATGCTTAAAAACGACTTTTACCGCATTGTTTTAGAGGGGCATTATAACCTTTGGCTACCTCGCGAGTATGGCCGGCCAATTGTATCTTATTCTACACTAATATTCATTATTACATTAATTACCGGGCTGGTGCTATGGTGGCCAAAAAAATGGACTAAAAATACCCGCGACCGCAGCTTTAAGATCAAATTAAGCGGCAATACCAAACGCATTAATTACGATAGCCATAACGTACTTGGCTTTTATACATTAAGCATAGCATTAATACTGGGGCTTACTGGTATGGTGTATGGTATGCAGTGGTTTTCTGATGCGGTTTACTTTACTGCATCGGGCGGTACAAAAACAAAGCATTTTGCGTTTGAAAAACCAAAGGTTAAAGGTAAAGACAAAAGCAATGGAAATGGCCGCAAAGCCATAAAACCGCAGGACATTAACACCACCGGCGAAGAAGATAAATTATTTAACGATCTGGTAAGCAGCAAAACTGATATTTATTGGCAGGTACTAACTTTTGGTTACCCTTTCGGCAAAAAAGGGCCATGGACCGTATCCCTTGCTCCTGAAATTGGCCGCAGGGTTGGCGAAAAATCAACATTTTATGAGCAATTTACGCTTAAGAAACTATCTAAAGCGCCCGAAAACGGCGGTGATAAGTTTATGCGCCTTAACTACGATCTGCATGTTGGGTCTGTAGGAGGGTTTTTTACCAAAATACTGGCATTTCTAACTTGTATTATATGCGCCAGCCTGCCTATTACCGGATTTTTTATCTGGTGGGTTAAAAAATAGGGTTTACTGTAAGTAGGCACTAACGGTATCAGGTTAATTTAATCTGAATGCTGAAGGCGAATAGGATGTATCCTTTTTAAAAAAGTTTGAAAACTGGGCAATGTCATCAAAGCCTAAGGTCCATGCGATTTCGCTGATGTTCCAGTCAGTTTGGCGTAGGAGAATTTTTGCCTCTTGTATTATACGCATGGCAATCAGGTTTGTGGTTGTCTGCCCGGTAGCTTCTTTTAAGCTTTTGTTTAAATGATTTACATGCACTGCCAGGCGTTCGGCGTATTGGTGTGGGGTTCGTAAATTCAAACGCTGATTAGCCGATTGTAAGGGGAATTGCCGCTCAAGCAATTCAACAAAAAGAGATGCAATTCTTTCAGACGCATTCTGTGTGTTGCTCAATGTTGCCATTGGAGTAAGCTTTTGCCCAAAATGGATAAGCTCAAGTAAAAGATTTCTTAACAGATCGTACTTGAATTTGTAATCAGCAGCTATTTCTTTCTGCATCTTACGGAAAATGTATTCAATCTCCGTTGCTTGTGTTGCCGAAACTTCAAAAACGGGGATGCCCCCAGGCTGAAAGATAGGCATATCTTCAAGTATCACGCCTGATTTGGACGGCAGTAAAAAGTCGGGAGTAAAAACGCAGAACATCCCGGTTTGGTCAGCATCTGCAGGGTTCCATTTATAAGGAATTTTTGGTGTGGCAAATAGTAATGCGTTACCGTTAATGTGAATGGTTTTGTCCGCATATTCTGCATCGCTTTTACCACGAAGTAAGCTTATCTTATAATAACTTCTGCGGCTGTATGGCATCTGTCGGGTGCCATCCTCTTTATTAAAAAGCTTTTCACTTTCAAAAATATTAAAGTGCCCAATTTCTTCTATAATCCGCTCTGGCAATGCAGCGCCATTTCGTTTATAAAATTCTTCCAGGCTTGAGCTGGTTATCTTTTCCATTTTATTACTTTTTGATCGTAGAAAAAGCCTCGCAGTATATAGCGTTAAATTTACTTTAATTCTCCTGCTTTTAATTAATGAGCTAATAATGGCAACAGTTACAAAGCTGGCGGCAAATAGCCGCCAGTGTATTCCCATTAAGCTATATCAGCATGCCGCCCGAAACCTCAATGCGTTGGCCGGTAACCCAGCGGGCATCATCTGTGCATAAAAACGCAACTACGCCACCAATATCCTCTGCAACGCCTGGTCTTCCCAGTGCGGTTACTGCACTTACAGCTTTTTGTGATTCCTCGCTGTTGCGTAAATGAGCGTTCCCAAAATCGGTCATTACAGCACCCGGGGCAACAGTATTGGCCCTTATGCCTCTTGCACCAAGTTCTTTGGCCAGGTACCGGGTAAACACCTCAACTGCGCCTTTCATTGCAGCATAAACCGATGATTTTGGATAGCTGACACGGGTAAGGCCGCTTGAGATATTAACAATGCCTCCCCCGTCATTCATTAACGGGATCAATTGCTGGGTTAAAAAATAAACACCCTTAAAGTGGATATTCATCAGTTCATCAAAAAACTCTTCCGTTACATCTTCTATCAGTTCATAACCGCCAATCCCGGCATTGTTTATTAAATAATCGATATGACTGGCGTTAAATTCTTTGTTCAGTAGCTCATTCAATTGTTGTTTAAATGTACTAAAGCCACTTATCTTACCTGTATCCAACTGAAGTTTCGCAGCCTTTCTGCCACTTTGCTGAATTTGAGCTATAACCTTATCTGCCTCCTCTGTATTGCTATTATAGGTAATTATCACATCCAGGCCTTTTTCTGCAATACGTAAAGCCATGTCCCTGCCTAACCCACGGCTGCCGCCGGTAATAAGGGCAACTTTATTTTCTTTTGCTGTCATTTTATTGGTTTTGATTGATACAAAGTTAGTTTGATAACAAAGTGTACGTTTGATTGATTCAATCAAATATTTGTGAAATTCAAAGAATCATCTTTTTTTAAGCGATCAATTTAGCGTGTTGCTGGCCGGCTTTTATGATAGGCTAATCAATAATGGGCTTTGAATAGTTGAACTTATCAACTACTTTCGAAATGCATCAAACGTTATTACGTAGCCATAACCATTAAACCTGTTCCTATGATACTTTACCGCAGCAGTGAGAACTACAATTTTTTGAAAAGTATCGCCATTTTACTACTACTTGTAATTTGTAAAAGATCAGGCGCACAGCCTTTAATTGATCTTTCAAAATTTGATAAAATGAGTGGCGTTTCGGTAAAGGCATCAAAGCAACTGATAAATATTAATTGGCCTGCAGGTAAAGTTGGAGATGGAAAATTAATTCTGGATCTGGAGCAAGCAATGCCCTTATTTAAAAGCATTGGCTTAAGCAAAGGCTCAAACTTTAAGGAAATCGCTTCGGGGCTTGATCCTGCTTACATTCTTACAATTGGCAAAAGAACCTTAGACCCTAAAAGCGGTGGCTGGGATGTCTTTTTTGACAGGGTTCCATTAAAGCCATATCAATCTTATCCGGTTGAGTTTAATAAGCATTCCGCAAGTGTTATTAGCTCGGGTTCCCACACAATCATCCGGATTTCTGATATGCACGCATCAACATTTAAGGGTGCTCTCGAGATAACCCTTTACAATGGTTCCCCGTTGTTTAATGTAGCTGCAGTAATGGCTACAGAAGCCGATTCTACTGCTATCCTTTACGATGCCGGCCTTGTAAGTAAGGGGCAAACCTGGCAAAATATATCCTGGGCCAATGTAAAGAATGAGTTGCAGACAACCCCGGTAAAGCAAGAAAAAGCGGCAATAAATCAGGAAGTAAAATACCGTACCATTATAGGGCAAAGTAAAAAGGGCAGCCTTGCGTTGTTTCCACCGCCACACCAGTACTTCTATCCACTTGATGAGGCGTTTAATTTAAAGTTCACCTGGTACGGGCAAAATTATGGCGGCAAAATTCCTGGGTTTGGTATAGGTATCCGGCAGGATCCTCTTGGAGATAAGCGATATGTGCCCTGGTTTAACGCGCCTCCTGAAACCCTTCAGCGATTAAACTTTTTTTGCCTTATTGGTGCCGAAGCACCAGCTCAAATTTTAGAAGAGGTCAAAAAATTTACACATGGCGATACTTATGTTCCTATACCGGGACATAAAACTATGGCCAGCCATTTTCATAATGAGTTTATAATGGATGTGGTTTTGAAAGGACTGCCCGTTCCCGAAAATCCTGAATTTAAAGAAGTATTTAAAAAGACAGGTGTAAATATTGTGCACCTGGCCGAATTTCACGGTCCGGGCCATCCTCAAGGCCCGGATGAAGAACGCCTGAAAGAGCTGCATGCACTTCATGAACAATGTGCGCGTCTGTCTGATGATGATTTCCTGCTCCTGCCTGGCGAAGAACCTAATAACTTTTATGGTGGCCATTGGCTAAGCTTCTTCCCTAAACCAGTTAACTGGATCATGTCGAGGAAGGAAGGTACGCCATTCGTTACAACTGATCCGATGTATGGAAAGGTGTACCGAATAGCCAATAAAGATGAGATGTTGAAGCTGCTGGAAATGGAAAACGGCCTCGCCTGGACTGCCCATGCCCGCACAAAAGCATCTACCGGCTATCCTGATGCTTATAAAGATGAATCGTTTTATAAATCTGCAACTTTTATGGGTGCTGCCTGGAAAGCAATTCCTGCCGACCTGTCGTTGCCAACGTTGAGCAAGCGGGTGCTTAATCTTTTAGACGATATGTCAAACTGGGGATTGAAAAAGCACGTCATTGGCGAATCGGACATTTTTTCGATTACTCAACAAAACGAGATGTATGCACACTTGAATGTAAATTATCTGCAGTTGGATAAACTTCCGGATTTCAAGGATGGCTGGAAACCGGTGCTTGATGCTATGCGCCAAGGGAGATTTTTTGTTTCTACAGGCGAGGTACTACTTCCGGATTTTACTGTCAATGGTAAAAAATCAGGCGAGATTGCTCAGGTTGATCGTTCAGGAGTAACTAAAGTTGTGCTGTCGGCAAACTGGACCTTCCCTTTAAGTTTTGCAGAAATAATTTCAGGAGATGGCAATAAAGTTTACCGCGAAAGGGTAAACTTAAATTATACAAAAGCCTTCGGCAAAAGTAAATTTGAATTTAAAGCCAATATGAAGGGCCGTAAATGGGTAAGGATTGAGTTGTGGGACATAGCAGCAAACGGTGCCTTTACACAACCGGTTTGGTTACAGTAAAAAGTTTTGAGTTTTGAGCAGAATTTTGAAATAAAAAAGCCGCTTTACGCAAGTAAAGCGGCTTTAGTAGCCCGTAGGGGAATCGAACCCCTGTTTCAAGAATGAAAATCTTGCGTCCTAACCCCTAGACGAACGGGCCATTTTTAAAGTTTTCGGTGTAAACCGTTCCCTTTGTTTTGGGATTGCAAAGATAACCGTTTCATCATTATTTAAAAATAAATTTTTATAAAAAATTTAACAGGCTGATTTCCAATGCAAAATTTTATCCTTAACAAACAAAAAATACGCTTAATCATTTATAAATGCTATATCTGCAAGGTATATTTATAGAAGTTCTGTATCTGCCTGATGCTGTCATAAGTAAAAACCAACATGCATGAAAAAATATGATGCTATAATTATTGGATCGGGGCAAGCCGGCGCGCCGCTTGCAAAGAAACTTGCCCAAGCCGGAAAAAAGACATTGATAGTTGAAAAGAGGGTGTATGGAGGCACTTGTATAAACGATGGTTGTACCCCAACCAAAACTATGGTAGCAAGTGCACGCATGGCCTATTTGGCAAGTAAATGTAATGACATGGGCGTTACCATAAAAGGCTACAAGGTTGATATGCGGCAGATTAAAAAGCATAAAGACGAGATAGTCCTTAAATCCCGTAACGGCAGCCAGCAGGCTGCCGAAAGCACAGAGAACCTTGATGTGCTTTTTGGCGATGCAACTTTCACGGCTGCTAAAACCATAAAAGTAGCTACAAAAAAAGGGGATGTTAAAAAGTTTTCGGCTGAACTTATTTTCATTAACACAGGTGGTAAACCTGTAATACCACATGATATACAAGGTATTGATGATGTCAATTATTTAACATCAACCAGCATTCTTGAACTTGAAAAAGTGCCGGAGCATTTGCTGATAATTGGTGGAAATTATATAGGCCTTGAGTTTGCACAAATGTTTGCGCGTTTTGGCAGTAAGGTTACCATTATTGAACGGTCGGAGCGCATACTTGCGCACGAGGATGAAGATATATCCATGGAAATGACACGCATTTTGCAACAGGAAAATATCACGATCCATACCAGTGCAAAAGTTACCCGCTTCAAGCAAAAATCAAGTGAAAAAATAACCTCGTTTGTGAAGATTAGTGATAGTGAAGAAAAAATAAAAAGCAGCCATGTACTGCTTGCAATAGGCCGGAAACCCCAAACAGATACGCTTGGGCTTGATAAAGCAGGTGTAAATACCGATGAAAAAGGTTTTATAAAAGTTAATGATAAACTGGAAACCAATATTGAAGGCATTTATGCCCTGGGCGATGTAAAAGGCGGCCCGGCGTTTACGCATATTTCTTACAATGATTATACAATAGTTTACCGTAATTTATTTGAAGGCGAGAATTTAAGCACTAATGACCGGCCTGTACCTTATTGTATGTTTACCGACCCTGAGCTTGGCCGTGTGGGAATAACTGAAACAGAAGCAAAGCAAAAGGGATTGAATTATAAAGTTGCCAAGCTCCAAATGTCGCACGTGGCAAGGGCTATTGAAACAGGCGATACACGAGGCTTAATGAAAGCAGTGGTAGATGCGGATACCCGTGAAATTTTAGGTGTCGCGATTGTTGGTACAGAAGGCGGCGAGATCATGAGCGTGCTGCAAATGGCTATGGAGGGCGGTATTACTTATGACCGGATAAGATACTGTGTATTTGCACACCCAACCTATTCCGAATCGTTGAACAATCTTTTTATGGCCCTGGAAGATTAGTAGTATTTATGATAAAGGTAGAGCATCTGGTAAAGTCTTTTGGTGCAGTAAGGGCTGTTGATGATATTTCTTTTGAAATTGCGCAGGGCGAAACGCTCGCCCTGTTGGGTACAAGCGGATGCGGGAAAACTACTACCCTTAAAATGCTTAACCGCTTAATTGAGCCGGATGCCGGATCAATATCCATAAATGGCAAGGATGTCTTTGAACAATCCGCAGAAAACCTGCGTCGGGGCATTGGTTATGTGCTGCAAAATAACGGACTGTTTCCCCATTATACCATTGCTGAAAACATAGCACTTGTGCCCAATTTATTGAAGTGGGACAAGTCTAAAACAAGTGCCCGGATAAGGGAGTTGCTTGAAAAGCTGCATTTGTCTGATAATTTATTAACGGCCTACCCGAAAGAGCTGAGTGGCGGACAACAACAGCGGGTTGGCCTTGCACGTGCTTTAATAGCTAATCCACCAGTATTGCTTATGGATGAACCTTTTGGTGCATTGGATAACGTTACACGCTCAAAAATCCGGAAGGAATTTAAAGCGCTTGATGAGCTTGTTCGTAAAACAATCATCATGGTAACCCATGATGTGCAGGAAGCTTTTGAACTGGCTGATAAGATTGCGCTGATGCACCAGGGCAAGATCATACAAATTGGACTTCCGTCCGAATTGTTATTTAATCCAGTTAGCGATTTTGTAAGAGACTTTTTAAAAGATCAGCACCTGCAACTGGAACTTAAAGCAATTAAACTTGCGGATGTTTGGGATATATTACCAGCTAATGGAAGAAAAATAAATACATCGCTGTTGCCGGCATCTTCAGGTATTTGGGATGCGCTGGAAGGATTTAAGTTTTATCCGCGCGAAAGCCTTAACATACTTAACCAGCAAACAAAAGAAGTGCGCCCTGTTACTTTCGATCAGCTGATGACCGCCTATTCACATTATAAAAACCGACAGCCGCATGAATGAGCATCAGCAAACTTTATGGGGATTTATGCAGCAGCAAAGCGATAAATTGTTTGTACAAACGCTGCAGCATATCGGTCTTACTTTTATTTCACTGTTAATAGCTATAGTTATTGGCTTGCCATTAGGTGTTTATATAACCAGGAAAAAGCAATTATCAGGATTAGTGCTTGGCATTGCTGGTATTTTACAAACCATACCCAGTATAGCCCTGCTTGGCTTTATGATACCGGTACTGGGCATAGGCGCTAAACCAGCCATTGTGGCGCTTTTGCTTTACGCATTATTGCCTATCATACGCAATACCTATACTGGTATAACTGGTGTAGATAGCGCTGTTAAAGAGGCAGCTTTAGCCATGGGGATGAATAAGTGGCAGATACTATTCAAGGTAGAGCTGCCATTGGCTATGCCTGTTATACTGGCTGGCGTGCGTACAGCTACGGTTATTAATGTAGGTGTGGCCACACTGGCATCGTACATAGCAGCAGGTGGCCTTGGCGAGTTTATTTTTGGCGGGATATCGCTTAACAATACCAATATGATACTTGCCGGCGCCATTCCGGCGGCTTTTTTAGCTATCGTTTTTGATTCACTGCTGTCTTTGGTACAAAAGCTCAATTTTAAAAAGATTAAAGGCGTAGTTAAAGCTGCTCCTGTTATACTTTTGTTATTATCATGTTTTTACTTGATCCCTTCGGCATATGGTAGTAAGCTTACGGCTGGTTTTACACCGGAGTTTATGGGCAGGCAGGATGGTAACCTGGGCTTGGTAAGCAGGTACGGATTGAAGATTCATACTATTGTGATCAGCGATGCTGTGATGTATAAAGCCGCACAGGAAAAAGAGCTTGACGTGATAAGTGGCTACTCAACCGATGGGCGCTTAAAGGCGTATGACCTTATAGTGCTTGATGATGATAAAAATATCTTTCCGCCATATTATGCGGCTCCAATAGTACGGGAAGATGCTTTACAAAAGTTTCCTGAGTTGGAAAAGACCCTCAATTTATTGTCTGGCCTAATAAATGATTCGGTGATGACGGATTTAAACTATCGTACCGATTATCTTCACCAAACGCCGGAAAGGGTTGCAAAAGACTTTTTAGTTGCTAAGGGGCTTTATAAAGCAAGCCGCAGCGGTAATGCCGGTATAATTCGTATTGGATCAAAAATATTTGGCGAGCAATACATATTAACCAATATTTACAGCATGCTGATAAAAGGCTACACCAATTATAATGTCGCCACCAAAACCGGGTTGGGTGGTACCAAAATTGTTTTTGATGCCATGACAAATGGCCAGATAGACATGTACCCCGAGTATACAGGTACCGGGTTGATGGCTATTTTACAGGCGGCGCCTGGTATTGTGCAAAAATTGCAGGCAAGCAAAGATAGTACTTACCAGTATGTTAAGGCCGAATTTAAAAAGCGCTATAATATTAAATGGTTAAAACCCATTGGCTTTAATAATGCGTATGCACTAATGATGAGAAAGCAGCAGGCGAATGAACTGCATATTAAAACAATTTCAGACCTTAAACGCTATTTAAGCAGTAATTGATAAGCAATGGATTTAGCCGACTGTTACAAAAAGGTACGCCAGCGAACTGAGCTGATTTGCGAGCCCCTGCAAACCGAAGATTATGTAGTGCAACCTGTGGTTGATGTTAGCCCCCCTAAATGGCACATTGGGCACACCACCTGGTTTTTTGAAACTTTTATACTAAAGCCGTATTATGCCGAATACCAGGAGTTTGACCCTAATTATAACTATGTTTTTAATAGCTATTATGAAGCCGTAGGTAACCGGGTTATCCGAACAGACAGGGGCAATTTGAGCCGCCCTACGGTTATTGACATTAAGCGCTATCGTAAATATGTTGACGATGCGATATTTAAATTTTTAGCCTGTGGCAATATCAGCAAAGATGTTGAAGAGCTGTTTATTCTTGGCCTTAACCATGAGGAGCAGCATCAGGAGCTATTGTTAACAGATATTAAATGCATTCTCGGTAATAATCCGCTGTTCCCGGCCTATTCGCATGATTACATATCTCCGAAAGCTGAAGGCATTGACGGAGGATTGATAAATGTTAATGAAGGCGTTTATGAAGTTGGTTTTTCAGGCGAAGGGTTTTGCTTTGATAATGAACTTAACCGCCATAAGGTTTACCTGAATGCTTTTGAGATCAGCCCCAATTTAACCACTAATGCTGAGTACCTTGAGTTTATAGAGGCGGGCGGTTATCATGATTTCCGTTACTGGCATGCCGCCGGTTGGGATTGGGTGAATACTAATAAAATAGAGGCGCCAATGTACTGGTATAACATCAACGGGCAATGGCATAATTATACTTTTCAGGGTTTGCAACCTGTTCACATGCATGATCCGGTTACTCATATTAGCTATTATGAGGCTTACGCCTATGCCTCATGGAAAGGCATGCGGCTGCCAACAGAATTTGAATGGGAAGTAGCTTCATCAAAGTTTAAATGGGGCCTGCGCTGGGAGTGGACGGAGAGCTCATACCTGCCTTATCCTGGTTTTGCCAAAGCTCCGGGAGCAATTGGCGAGTATAACGGTAAATTTATGGTAGGTCAAAAAGTATTGCGTGGCGCATCAGAAGCAACTCCGCCCGGGCATAGCAGGGCAACTTATCGTAATTTTTTTCAACCCGAACTGCGCTGGCAATTTACTGGCATACGTTTAGCTAAATAGCAATCTACCACTCACATTATACCTATGACAACCCAAATCTTAACAGAAACCCTACCAACTACCGGCAATAATTTGGACAATCAGTTTTATAAAGATGTTATTGCCGGATTAACAGCCAAGCCTAAGCACCTGGATTCAAAATATTTTTATGATGCGCAGGGCGATAAACTTTTTCAGGAGTTGATGAACTGTGATGAGTATTATCCTACTAATTGCGAGATGGAGATATTTACCACTCAAACAGAAAGGATATGTAAGGCGCTTATAGATAATGGGGACGTTTTTGACCTGATAGAACTTGGGGCAGGTGATGCAAAAAAATCAATAAAACTACTGGAATACTTGATTCATAATAAGGCCGATTTCACCTATCTGCCAATAGATATTTCTGAAAATGTGATATCTTATCTTAATGTTACTTTGCCGGCTACCCTGCCTGGGATAAAAATAGAAGGCTTGAATGGCGAGTACTTTAAAATGCTAAAAAAGGCGGCCTCCCTATCAAAAAGACGTAAAGTAGTCATGTTCTTAGGCTCAAACATCGGAAATATGCCTGTAACAGATGCAAAAGCTTTTTGTCGCGAATTGCGTAATCATTTATCTCCAGGAGATATGGTATTGATAGGTATTGATCTTAAAAAACACCCGGCTACGGTTCTTGCAGCTTATAATGATAAAGAAGGCATAACCAGGCGCTTTAATTTAAATTTATTAGAGCGGGTCAACCGAGAGCTGCAAGGTAATTTTATTATAGAGCGATTTGATCATTATGCTACTTATGACCCTGAAACGGGCGCATGCAAGAGTTATCTGATAAGTCTTGATGATCAGGAAGTGGTGGTGGGTGATCAAACTATCAGCTTTTTAAAAAACGAATATATCTACATGGAGATATCTCAAAAGTATAACGTTAATGAAATAAACATAATGGCCAATAAAGCCGGCTTTAAACCAGCCAAAAGCTTTTTCGATAGCAAAAACTGGTTTATTGACGCGATATGGACAGCTGTTTAATTGCCATCTTTACTGTTCAATTTATTTAATAATGAAATAGCAAAGTCATTCAGGTTTTTAATGGCCAATCCTATTTGCCAGTTACTACGATTGCGTTTTTCTACATAATTTGATATAGCCCTTATTTGCATACAAGGCACATTGGCTTCTCGGCAGGCATAAAAAAAAGCAGCACCTTCCATGCTCTCAATCCCAACATTATGCCGTTGCTGTAACTTTGATATAGACGCCTCATTGCCATGAACGGTATTAACAGTTATTGCTGTAGCTTTTTTTACGTGGGGCGTTTGTGTAAAATCAATAATATTTGCAGTAGCATTAAAAAGGCTTTCTCCAAAACCTAACTGGCTTATTGATAAAAAGTTTTCATCGTCTTCAGCGCCAAGCTCGGCAAGGTTATCCTCTATAATTTCAACAATATCACCAAGTGGTATAGTTCTGTCAAAGCTGCCGGCAATGCCTAAGTTTACAGCAAGGTCATATTTATTTATTGATAACTCTTTACCAAGGGTGTAAGCTGTTGCAACCATACCTACGCCGGATATGATAAGTTTAAACTTGTTGGTACTAAGCTCTGAGCCGGTGGGTGGCAAGTTTAAAAGGGCTGACTTTAAACTTTTTACTTCAAAAGGCGTTGCCGCAACAAACAATACTCGCATAGCTTATATTTTTGCATGCTAAGTTAAAACAACTGGCCTGTTTTTGTTTTGTATATTTGCACCATTAATTGTTATGATGATATACATTACGCGCCGAGAGCATTTTAACGCGGCACACCGCATGTACCGCGAAGAATGGAGCGCAGATAAAAACTTTGAGGTTTTTGGAAAATGCGCCAACCCAAACTGGCATGGGCATAATTATAACCTATTTGTGACTGTAAAGGGCGAGGTTACGCATGCTACCGGATACCTTATTGACCTGAAAGAGCTTAAGCAGATTATTAATGAGCATGTTATAGAGAAGCTTGACCATAAGAACATTAATAAGGATGTTGATTTTATGGCGGGTAAAATGGCTTCTACCGAATTACTTACCATTGAAATATTTAACCAGTTGAAGGGGCCAATTGAGGCATTCGAAGGGGTGTTTTTACACTCGGTTAAATTGTACGAAACAGAAAATAACTCTGCCGAATACTTTGGCGGTTAAACCATTATAAATGATAAATGACAAAAATATCCCTGACAGGGATGCTGGTATTAATGGATACCAAAAGGTAGATCGCTATAACCCCGAACTGATAAATAACCTATCCGGGCATTATTATGAGGTGCTTAAAGAGATAGGTGAAAACCCCGAGCGCGAGGGCCTGTTAAAAACACCCGAGCGTATAGCCAAAGCAATGCTTTACCTTACACATGGATATGACCTGGATGCCAAAGAAATACTTACCTCTGCCATGTTTAAGGAAGAGTATAGCCAGATGGTTATTGTAAAAGATATTGAAGTATACTCGATGTGCGAGCATCATATGCTGCCTTTTTTTGGTAAGGCACACGTAGCGTATATACCCAACGGCTATGTGGTTGGGTTAAGTAAAATACCACGCGTGGTTGATGTGTTTTCGCGCAGGTTGCAGGTTCAGGAAAGGTTGACCAATGAGATACGCGACTGTATACAGCAAACGCTTAACCCTATTGGGGTAGGTGTGGTAATAGAGTGCCGCCATTTATGTATGAGTATGCGAGGCGTACAAAAGCAAAACTCGGTTACTACAACATCAGCTTTTACCGGCGAATTTTTAAAAGAAAAAACAAGGACAGAATTTTTAAACCTTATCTCGTCAAGAATAAGTTAATAGCGATGGGCGATTGAGTGGTTATAATCAACTATCCACCAATCAACTAAATCAACCAATTACTAACAAATGAAAGCTTATATTTTTCCGGGCCAGGGTGCCCAGTTTCCGGGAATGGGTAAAGACCTTTACGAGCAAAACGAACAAGCTCGAGAGCTATTTGAAAAGGCAAATGACATCTTGGGTTTCCGCATAACAGATACCATGTTTGAAGGTACTGAAGAAGACCTGAAGCAAACTAATGTGACACAACCTGCTATATTCCTTCATTCAGTAATTCTGGCCAAAGTAATGGGTGATGAATTTAAACCCGAAATGGTTGCCGGGCATTCATTAGGGGAATTTTCAGCCCTGGTAGCTTCAGGAGCACTGGCATTTGAAGATGGGCTTAGGTTGGTAGCCGCACGTGCAAACGCCATGCAAAAGGCCTGCGAAATACAACCCGGCGCTATGGCTGCTATTTTGGCCTTAGATGACTTTACGGTTGAAGATATCTGCCAGCAGCAAACAGATGTAGTGGTGCCTGCCAATTACAACTGCCCCGGGCAATTGGTAATATCTGGTACAGTAGCCGGTGTTGATGCTGCCTGCGAAAAAATGACGGCTGCAGGTGCAAAACGTGCTATGAAACTAAATGTAGGCGGTGCTTTTCATTCTCCATTAATGGAAGCTGCACGTGTAGAGCTTGAAGCAGCTATAGTGAAAACAGAGTTTAAAGAGCCGGTTTGCCCTGTTTATCAAAATATTGATGCCAAGCCATATACTAATATTGAGCATATTAAGCATAACTTGATTGCCCAGTTGACCGGCCCGGTACGATGGACACAAACCGTAGAGCATATGCTTGAAGATGGTGCAACCTCGTTTACTGAGGTTGGCCCTGGGAAGGTATTACAAGGTTTGGTAAAAAAGGTCAATCGTGAGGTGGCTACAGCAAGCGCCACTTTATAAATAACGCATAAAGCCATTGCTTAGCAATGGCTATTTAAATTAATAGGAGCCGAAGCTTTGTCTACCGCCGGAAAAATACGTGTATTATTATGTTTGTTGTTTGCCAGCTTGCTATTTACAGCAATAGCTATTGAAAACACCTATACACCGGCCAATAATTTAGTACAAACCGCCCGGTTGCTTGAGAAAAACCTTCACCAAAAAGAGGCCATAGTATATGGCTTGCTTAACAATCCGCAAAAATTTAATGAAATTAGCCGGCTGCGTAATAATCCTGAAAAGGCTTTACAATACATCGATGAATATACCCTTAATAAACGCATCTGGATACTTGTATATAAAAACGATGTTTTAAATTACTGGACTGGAGCCAAAATAATACCAGCTAATGCCACCCGCTTAAAAGAAGGTGCCTCATTTATTAGGCAACCCAACGGGTATTATGAAACCATAAAGAAAACTCAGGGTAAAATATCAATTATATTTTTCATTCCTGTTAAAGCTAATTACGCGTTTACCAACGAGTATCTTGAAAATGTTTTTACGCCAGATCTTACAACAGATAAAAATATAGCCATAGCCGATTTTACCGATAAAGAAATATATCCTGTACATGATATTAATGGCGTTTATCTGTTTTCGCTAAAGTTATTGAAGGGCGTTAATCACAGGTTTTTTTATTTAGTTGCCAGCTTTTGGGTAGTTGCCATATTAACGCTTTGCCTGCTTATAAATAATATTGCAAACTATCTGGCAAAAAAAAACAAAGTATATCTGGCTTTATTGTTTTTATCTGCCTTTATTGTATTATCAAGGTTTATTAACCTGCATTTTGGGTTACCGGGCTTTACAAAAGAGTTATCGCTTTTTAATCCGCAGGTATATGCATCAACGCCGCTCTTTAAATCGCTTGGAGATTTTTGTATAAATATATTGTGCCTGTTATGGTTTATTTGCTTCACCTATGTTTATCGTAACAAACTTATACCTCATATTTCCAATCAAAAATTAAGCTATGTAATTTTTGCTGCCTTAATGGGCATACTCATTTTTACAGCTGATGGCTTATTAAGAGTTTTTTATGGATTGGTTATTAACTCAAACATTAGCTTTGATGTTAATAACGTACTTAACCTTTCGGGTTTTAGCATTTTAGGTGTACTCATGCTGTGCCTAAGCTTCTTAATGTTTTTTTTATTGAGTGAAATAGTAATTACTATTTGTTTAAAGCTCAATATTCCATTGATGCGTCAGGGGGTAATATTTGTAATAACTATAATTGCTTTTACTGTTGTTACTACTTATTACCGGGAATTTAGCCTATTCCACTTGTTATGGATGACAATGGTTCTTATAAGAGGATATGCTTTCCTTTATTACGAAAGAAAGTTTACAGCAGGATCTTTTATAGCCATAATTTTGATATGCGCAGTAATCTCTTCTATTAAATTAAACCACTTTGAATCGATAAAAGAGCAACAATTACGTAAGGTATTAATACAAAGGCTTGAAACCCCTGATGATGAAACGGCTGATGGGTTATTTAAAAAAATAGAAAAAGAGATAATTATTGATCCGCTACTGATTAATTACTATAAAAGTGCAGATCATAGCAGCGATTACCTGGAAATGCTTTTACAAAAGAAGTATTTTGATAGGTATCTTTCTAAATACGATTTTAAAGTCCATGAGTATGATGTAAACGGTAACCCTATATCTGTAGATAAGAGCTATACGCTTGATATATTCAAGGATATGGTTATGTTAAGCTCATTTAAGGTGTCTGATTATTTTTACCGGGAAAATGAATCTTTTGGGTTTCAAAGTTATTTTGCCATGTTGCCGGTTATTGATAGTGGGAACAATTTAGGAACTATTGTTATAGAACTTAAATCGAAACCGTTATTGACGCCTGGCTCATTCCCGGATCTACTAATCGACCGCCAGGTAAAAAGCAGCAATGATGAGTTTAAAAATTACTCTTTTGCATTTTACTCTGATAACCGCCTTGTTGCGCAAAGTGGCACATTCGTTTATAGCATCCGGAATTCTGAGTTCAAAGGTAGGCTGAAACAATACACCACACAGTCTACCAGTAGTAATAAAGACGGCTTTTTTGATAGTTTTACCAGTTATAGCCATCTGTTATACCAGCCGAGCGAACGTAACCTTATTGTTGTAAGCCAGGAGAAGAATCCGTTTTTATCAAACCTTACCGCTCTTACCTTCTTTTTTGTCGTATTACTTGCTTTTAGTGCGTTTATATTGCTTATACGGCTGATATGGGTACGGGTAAAGATTTTAAACATCAATAACAATCGTATCAAATGGAGTTTTAAGGTTAATTTTGGTAGAATATTGTATCGCACACGCATACAGTTTTCTGTAATATTTGCAGTAGTAGTAACACTTATCCTGGTTGGTTTTATCACATTTTTTTCCATAAGCAAGCAATACCAGGCACAGCAGGATAAAATCATTCGGTCTAAGATTATGCAGATTGCCGCCGCTTTTGAAGTCGGGCCAATTAAGGAACATCTGCATTATATTACTGAACAAAACCGCATAAGCTTTGATGAACTGGCTAATACCTATGCCGCCGACTTGTCATTATATGATTTAAATGGGGCGCTGTTACTAACTACCCAGCCTAAAATTTATGATTACGGTCTTTTAAACAGAAGGATTAACGGGCGGGCGTTTGCCGTTTTAAATGGGATGCAAAAATCTGAGTTTCTTAGCGAAGAAAGGATTGGTTTGCTTACCTACAAGGCTGCTTATACACCTATACGTAATTTAAAGCACGAAACTATTGCTTATTTACAACTGCCTTATTTTTCTAACACAGCAGATTACTCTGAGCGTATAGGAGCTTTACTTAATATCATGATCAATGTATACGCATTGGTTTTTATAGCCATTGGTTTATTTGCAATTGTTATTGCCCGCCAGATAACGGCCCCATTAAATTTTATACAATACAATTTGAGTAAAACCATTTATGGCAAAAAAAATGAACCAATAAAGTGGGAAAGGGATGATGAGATCGGGGCGTTAGTTAAGGAATATAATAATATGATTGCCGCATTGGAACACAGTGCGTTAAAACTTGCACAATCTGAAAGGGAAATCGCCTGGCGCGAAATGGCCAAACAGGTTGCTCATGAAATTAAAAACCCGCTTACGCCGCTAAAGCTTGGCTTGCAACTGCTTGAAAAATCATGGCGGGACAAAGACCCAAAGTTTGATCAGAAGTTTGAACGGTTTAGCAAATCATTTGTAGAGCAGATAGAAAGTCTTTCTTCCATTGCCTCAGAGTTTTCGGCTTTTGCAAAGATGCCTGATACAAGGATAGAGCGGTTAAATGTATTTGAGATACTAAACCAGGCTATAACCATTTTCAAGCAAATGGACAATGTGAATATTGTTTACCAATCCCTTGATACGCCTTTCTTTGTTGATGCCGACCGCGACCAGTTGTTGCGTTGTTTTAATAACCTACTTAAAAACGCTATTGAAGCGACACCTGAAGATAGAAAGTGCGAAATCGAGATAAATTATCTTATTACAACCAAAAATATCCTGCTCACTATAAAGGATAATGGTAACGGTATACCCGAGGCCATGCGTGAAAAGATATTTGAGCCAAACTTTACTACAAAAAGCTCAGGTACCGGCCTTGGCCTTGCCTTTGTTAAAAACTCAATAGAAAATGCTAATGGTAAGGTGTGGTTTGATACCATTACTAACCAAGGCACAACTTTTTATCTTAGCTTTCCGGCATCAACAAATCAGGCTGATTAATTAAGATGTTTTAACCGCAAATTAAAATTATACAAAACATTTTTAACCATGGTTTATTGATATTAAGAGCATCAATACTTACAGCTATGGAAAATCATGATCATACCGTACTCTTAGAAAAGCTGCTGGCTTGTGTTGCCGCATGCGAAAATTGTGCAACAGCCTGTTTAAACGAAGAAGATGTAAAGCCGATGGTAAGGTGCATAAGCCTCGACAGAGATTGTGCCGACATTTGTTCGCAGGCTGCAAGGCTGCTTCAGCGTAAATCTGAGTTAGCGCATCAATACTTACTGCTTTGCGAAGAAATTTGCCGTATGTGTGCCGATGAGTGCGGCATGCATGAGCACGACCATTGTCAAATTTGCGCCGATGCCTGCAGGCAGTGCGCAGAGGCTTGCCATGCACATCATGAAATGATAACGCAAGATTAACCCTATGAAAGCAATTGTGCTTAACTGCACGCTTAAACCTTCCCCGCAGCCGTCAAATACCGGGGCACTGGCAAAAGAAGTTATAGTTGAACTGGAGCGGCTTGGCGTAGAGGTGAACTTTATCCGTGTGGCAGATTATAATATCATTACGGGTATAAAATCTGATCTGGGAGATGGTGACAATTGGCCGGCAATACTGAAAGAGCTGTTGTCATCCGAAATACTTATTATAGCAACACCTACATGGATGGGCACCATGTCCAGCCAGGCGCTGAAGGTGCTTGAACGGTTAAACGGACTGTATCCCACCCGTGATGAACAAGGCAGACCAGTAACATTTAATAAGGTGGCGGGCTTTATAGTCACCGGTGCCGAGGATGGCGCACGGCATGTGGTTACGGAAATTGCCGGCGCTTTGATGGATGTAGGGTTTACTATTGCTCCTCAGTCATATACTTATTGGAACAATGGCCCCGGCCCGGGTGATAACTATCTGGAAAGTAATTATCGTAAAGACTGGTCGATAAAAACAGGTAGGGCTGCTGCTGAAAATTTAGTAGCTGTTGCCATAGCATTAAAACATACGCCTATTCCTCCCAACTCGCGGGATAAACAATAGCGGTTATATCATTACCTTTGCCGCATGATTGATGTTATCTTAAAGAAAGGTAAAGAGAAGGCGGTGCTGCAACGGCATCCCTGGGTATTTTCAGGGGCTATTGAGCATGTTAAGGGAAAGCCGGCTAACGGAGAAATTATACGTCTTGTTGACGCAAAAAAGTCTTTCCTGGCATACGGATTTTACAATGCTCAATCGCGCGTAGCCGTAAGGCTGCTGGAGTGGGATGAAGATACAACTATTAATGACGATTGGTTTCGGAATAAAGTAAGGATGGCTGTTGCCAGTCGCTCTGCCATATTAAATGATGGGCAAACAGATACCTGCCGTTTGATTTTCAGCGAATCAGATTATCTGCCAGGACTTATAACAGATAAATACGCCGATCACCTTGCCGTACAAGTGTTGACCACAGGCATGCAAAATGCTATGCCTATAATTATAGATGAACTAACGCAATTACTTAAGCCAAAAAGTATTTTTGATAAAAGCGATGCTGCATCGCGTGCGCATGAAGGGCTTGATACCATTAACGCGCTATTATATGGCACCCCACCGCCCGCACTGGTGCTGGTTAAGGAAAACGGCATTACCTATGGTATCAATATAGCAGAGGGGCAGAAATCAGGCTTTTACTGCGATCAGCGCGATAACCGGCATATCCTGGCCAGGCATACCAAAGGGAAAAAAGTGTTAGATTGCTTTTGCTATACAGGTGGCTTTACACTTAATTGTTTAAGTAACCAGGCGGCATCAGTAACAAGTGTAGATAGTTCTGCCCTGGCTATTGAAACACTTCAGGAAAACATCCGCCTGAACAACTTTGGCGAGGCTAACCACTCTGCAATCAAATCTGATGTTAATGTGCAGTTAAGAAAATTTAAAGAGGACAACGAAAAGTTCGATATCATTGTACTGGATCCGCCTAAATATGCTCCATCGCGCTCAGCATTAGATCGTGCATCTCGTGCTTATAAAGACCTTAACCGCTTAGGGATGCAGTTACTTAACAGTGGCGGTTTGCTGGCAACATTCTCCTGCTCGGGGGCTATGGATATGGAAACATTTAAGCAGGTTTTGGCGTGGGCCGCGCTTGATGCAGGTAAACAGGTACAATTTATTTATCAGTTTACACAACCCGAGGACCACCCCGTACGTGCATCATTCCCGGAAGGTGAGTATCTTAAAGGATTGCTTTGCAGGGTTTGGTAGTACGCTTTTATTTAAAACGGCAAAGCAACCTGTTAACCTTATTAGCACGGATAACAGGTTGCTTTGCTAATTCATTACTGCTTATTGCAATGATATAGATATGCAGGAAATTTATAGTAAAATCAATCCAGGCTGATCTGACGTTTAATGCTTTCTTCCAGCGATATAAATGTTTCGGTGCGTTGTATACCTTTAACACTTTGTATCTGTTCGTTCAATACTTCGCGCAGGTGATTGGTATCATGGCATACTATTTTGGCGAAAATGCTCCAACTGCCGGTAGTATAATGCAATTCAACAATTTCAGGCACTTTCTTTAGCTGCACAACAGCCTCGTTATATTGCGAACCTTTTTCTAAAAATATCCCTAAGAAAGCAGTAACATCGTATCCCAGCTTTTGGGGGTTAACTTCAAGACTGGCGCCTTTAATTACACCCATCTCTTCCAGCTTTTTCATACGTACGTGTATGGTCCCGCCTGATACAATTAGTTCTTTAGCGATTTCTGTGTAGGGAGTGGTTGCATTTTTCATCAAAATTGATAAAATCTGTATATCAAGATTATCAATTTCTAAATTTTGAGGTTTCCTGTGAGGCATAATTTTAAATATCTATATTCAAATACAAGTTTAATTAAAATTAAAATAAAAATAAAAATATATTGTTGAAATATTTGCAAGAAATTGTCAGGTCTTTTACTTTTGTAATAAGCAAATAGGAAATGCTTAACGTTCTTTAACAAAAACAACATACTGTTGGGTGGTGAAATTTTTGGCAGACACACCTCCTTGTCCCGGTGGCGGAGATTATGGGAAACCCGAAGCGGGCTAACTACTCCTTGAAGGTTCGAACCCTTCCCCAACAGCAAGTTCTAAGTCGGAAGTATTAGTTCGGAGTCGAAAGTGGACTTTAGACTAATGACTCAACACTGAAAAACTTAAACACTGTAGGATGGTGAAATTTTTGGCAGACACACCTCCTTGTCCCGGTGGCGGAGATTATGGGAAACTCTTAGCGATAAGAATAACCACTCCTTGAAGGTTCGACCCCTTCTCCTACAGCTCTTCTCATAATTTAGGTTTATAATTGGTTAGTAAAGGCCCCTGCCCATCAGGGGCTTTACTTTTTTAAAGACTTTTGTAGATTGATTGAATAATTACAAGTATTAATAACGGAGTTAGGAAGCCACCTGGTAAATTAAATGCTTCACGATATCTTTTGGTGTAAATAAAAAAAAGCCCCGATTAACGGAGCCTTTGGTTTATAACTGATTAGTTGATCTTATACAAAGCAAAGTGCGCAGGCGAACATAACATTTACAAGCAATACCATGCTGAATAAATTTTTGTTGTGGCGGCTTATAGTTGCCAAACGCATATTAACAGACTTAAGCATTTTATTATTAAGTAATATAAAATGACTTAATAACAGAAATATAAATGCGCAGCCGGTTATAAGCATAAGGCTGCTCATGTTTATGGTTATCAGTTGTGCTTTAAGCAGCAATTTTGTAAATAACATTGCATTTGTGAGCACGATCATCAGCAAAAAGCTAACATTAAATAATGATTTAAATTGGGGCAATTTGCCGGAACCGAAGATGTTAAAGCTCCACCTGTAAAGTTTTACATAAATTGATTGATAGGCCTTTGTCATAACGCTAATAATTTAAGTGAAACAATTTGTTAACTTTTCGGGCTGTCTGTCCCGGTTGGCAACCTTATTCAATTATACGAATAATATTTAAAAAAGGTATAAAGTTTTAAATATTTTTATAAATCAAAATAAAAGCGATTGAGTTAATAAAACGGCAAAATTAAATTATGATTGGTCAGTCCTTTTCCTGAGTGACATTATACTGGGCAAGTAAATTAATATTCGGGTCGATCTTTAGATCTGGAGTGGCTGATGAGGGCACAGTTATAACCACCATCCCATCATTGATCTCTTTTTGATAAGTTTTGCCATCAACGCTGTATTCCAGGTTAAATTTGTATTGCTCTGGCTGTAGCTGCTTTACAGTTAACGTTGTTTGTTTTGCAGATGGACTATACTGCCAGCGGATGTCTAATTGTGGGTGGCCCGAGGTGCGTAGCCATTGTGTAAAAAACTGTTTAAGTTGCTGCCCGCTTGCTTTCTCCATTATGTTGCACAGATCTGAAGTAGTTGCGTTGCCGCCGTTATACTTTTTATAATAAGCAGCTATACCTTTCCAAAAAGCATCATCGCCAATTTTACGGCGCAGCATGTGTAATACCCAGCCGCCCTTTTGGTAGGCATTAGTATTTAACAACTCCATCATCTGTCCATGAAATGCTGAGTCGACAACCGGCGCTTTATATTTTTTTTCAAATCCAAATATTGCCTTCCTGTCTTCATCAAGGCGTTTGTTAAGGCTGTCGGTACCGTACTGGCCTTCTATGTACAAATTGGTCATGTAAGTGGCGAAGCCTTCGCTAAGCCACACGTGCCACCAGTTTTTTTCGCTTATGGCATCGCCAAACCATTGGTGCGCTATCTCATGAGCCATTAACGCCTCTATGCCCCTGTCTTTAACCGATTGTTCAAAATAAAAGATCGCACCTGCGTTTTCCATCCCACCGAATATCGTTTTAGATTGTACGTTTGCCAGCTTTTTGTATGGGAACGCGCCTATGCGTTTACTAAACCAGGGCACTATTTTAGCAGCTACTGCGTAGCTTTTAAAACCAACTTCCTTATCTTCAGGGAACACGTAAGTAGATATTGGTATACCATCAGGCTGGCCACTTTGTTCTACTGCAAATTCGGCAACACCTATCACCATTACTTTGGTAGGCAACAATGCTGTTTCTTTCCAATAACTAACCTTATTATCACCGGAAACATTTTCAGAAACCTTTAAGCCATTAGCCACAACTGTGTATTTAGCGGGTGCAGTAACTATGAATTCTACTGATGCCTTATCAGCCGGATCATCTACGCAGGGCAGCCAGTTTTTAGCGCGGGTAGCCCAATTGTCGCCAAAAAAAGTGCGGTGGTTGTACCGATTGGTAGATATGATCAAACCATCAGCCGGTATGCCTTCGTATGCAATTTTATAATTGTGCACACTGCCGGCATCAGCTTGTGTATTAATGGTAAGCTTGCTGCTATCCTGCGAAAATTTTAACGCTTTGCCATTTTCTGTAACAGCAAGCACCGTCATGCCTTTACCATCAGCGCGCTTTTTAATCAGGTCGAGGTTTATGGCTGGTATTGCATTTGTAGCTTTAGCTGTAACAGTTGCTTCGCCTTTGATAACATTAGTTGCGTCAGTAAGAGTTATAGCAAACCTATAATGTTGTACATCAATGGTTGATGGTAGCTGTTGCGCACTTACTATATTGGTTAAAGCTAACAGCGCTGTAAAAAGTATATTTCTTCGCATGAGTAATAATAACTAAAATAACAGTAACTGCAAACAGCTTAAAACAAAACGCCCCGCAATAGTTGCAGGGCGTTTAAATTATGGGATGATGTAAATTACATTTTAGGCATTCTGCGCATCATGGCGGCCATAGCTGCAGGGTTGCTCATCTGTTTCATTACTTTGCGCATATCGTCAAACTGCTTCATCAAGCGGTTAACCTCCTGTATATCGGTACCAGAGCCTTTGGCAATACGTATGCGACGGCTTTGATTGATCAGGTCAGGATTTTCCTTTTCCTTTGGAGTCATGGATTGAATAATCGCCTCGATACCTTTAAAAGCATCGTCACTTACTTCAACATCCTTCATCATTTTACCAACACCAGGTATCATACCCATCAAATCTTTCATGTTACCCATTTTTTTGATCTGCTGTATCTGGCTGTAGAAGTCGTTAAAGTCAAACTTGTTCTTACGTATTTTCTTCTGTAACTCAGCGGCTTCTTTTTCATCAAATTGCTGCTGGGCGCGCTCTACCAGCGATACCACGTCGCCCATGCCCAGGATACGCGATGCCATACGGTCTGGGTGGAAAACGTCCAGCGCTTCCATCTTCTCGCCGGTACCAATAAATTTGATCGGCTTGTTAACTACCGATTTGATAGATAACGCCGCACCACCACGGGTATCACCGTCAAGCTTGGTCAATACCACGCCTGTAAAGTCAAGCCGATCGTTAAATACTTTAGCGGTATTTACAGCATCCTGACCGGTCATGGAATCCACCACAAATAAAATTTCATGCGGGTTAGTGGCTGCCTTTACATTTTCTATCTCCACCATCATGGCCTCGTCAATAGCCAAACGGCCGGCGGTATCTATAATTACCACGTTATTGCCATTCTGCCTTGCCTGCGCAATACCTTCTTTAGCAATGGCTACCGGGTCGTTCGACTCGCGGTTGGCATAAACAGGAATGTCTATTTGCTGGCCTAATACCTCCAGCTGGTCTATCGCCGCGGGGCGGTATACGTCGTCGGCAACCAGTAAAGGCTTTTTATTTTTCTGGGTCTTCAGAAAGTTGGCCAGCTTTCCGGTAAAAGTGGTCTTACCAGCACCGTTTAAGCCTGCAATCAATATGATGGTAGGCGATGCTTTAAGCTCAAGCTCAGAAGTGGTACCGCCCATTAATTCTGTCAGCTCATCATTCATTAGCTTGGTTAATAACTGCCCTGGCGAAATTGTAGTCAATACATTCTGGCCAAGTGCTTTTTGTCTTACATCATCAGTAAAGGCTTTAGCTGTTTTATAGTTTACGTCGGCATCCAGAAGGGCTTTGCGTATTTCCTTCATGGTTTCGGCCACGTTTATTTCTGTAATTGATCCCTGACCCTTCAGTACCTTAAACGCCCTGTCGAGTTTATCCGAAAGATTTTCAAACATTATTTACCTAATTTTTGAGGCAACAAAGTTAAGATTTTGAACCAATTGATACAGACTTCATTGCAAATAATGCATTATCACTAAAATCGATGCAATTTATAGATGGCTGTATCTAACACCGGGTCTTTCATTGTAAGCAGGCTTTGTTTAATGTTACTTACTTTTACGTCCACCGGGACACCAATGCCTTCATAGCAGACCATTCTTGGCGAATAATATTTTTGATTAGATAAAGTAATCGTCCAGCCATTAGGCAGCTCTTGTTCATACATATCAGATAAGTTCCCTTCGGTGTTTGTGCCAATGGTTGATACCTGTGAAAGCTGCTTCATTGCCAGTGTGAATACTTCTGCCGCGCTGACTGTTTTATCGTTTGTAAGGATTATTACCGGTTTTGTAAACGCAAACTTGCCTTTAGGGGTTATTGTCCATTTTTGTGTTTTAGTGTAACGGTTGGTGCCGGCTATGCGCTCCCGCTTGTAATGGCCAATTACTGGTTTTGATGTAAACCGGCCCGCAACTTCGTAACTGAATTTATCATCGCCACCTATGTTAGCCCGAACGTCAATGATCATCCCCTTAAGGTTACTACACTGTGCCATAATAGAATCGAGTATTTCCATTTCAAAATCTTTTTCGTCCAACTCGCCATCCTTTATTTTAGCAAAGCATCGGCTAAAACGCAGGTATCCAAAATTGGCTGATTCACTGAAGTAAAAAAGATGCTTGCCTTTGAATATGGAGCCATAACCTTTTATACGGGCAAAGCCGTTCTTCATAAGCGTACTGTCTGCAGTTTGCCAAAACGCTGCCTTTAGGCTGTCTGTGTTAAATTCGGCTGCAAAATGCGACGGACCAGCCGCGTTAAATTTCTTTTTATGCGCGGCATCAATCAGGTTTACATGCGAGTCGCCCAATGGCTTAAGCATAGTGCTCATCACATTAAAAAGGCTGTCGTTACTGATGCTGTTGGTTACAAGCGGGCGATATTTTTTATATGATTCCTGCCAGTTGACTTTATGAAGCTCAAAGAACGCATAGTTATTGTTGAAGATATTCCAAAATACATCAAAGTTTTTTTGGGGAGCTAAATTTTGCGAATAGATAGAATTGGTAAAACAAACTAATGCAATAGCGATAAAGCAGATTTTAAGTTTCATATTTTGTTTAAATATAAAGCTTTTGCATCATTGCTTTATCGGCCTGGTTTAAATGTATATCTTGGCATAAACATTTTATGAAAAGGTTAATACTGATATTTTTGATAACTCCGCTGGTAATGTATGCACAGGAAAAGGCCAGAGCTACTTTGCAGTTTGCTATCAACGGCGAAATTGAGAAAGCAACTGTTATAACGCTCGACTCGCTAAAACAATATAAATCAGTTGAAATAGGCGATATAAAGGTGACCGATCATTTAGGGAATTTTAAACATCAGGACGATAAATTAAAGGGAGTGCTATTGAAAGATGTTCTATCGCATTCAAAATATAAAGCCGCCAGCCCTAAACTTTTAAGTCGTTTTTATTTCATTTGCGAGGCATCGGATGGTTACAAAGTGGTATACTCCTGGAATGAATTGTATAACACTGCTGTTGGCAATCAGGTTTATATCATTACGGAAAAGAATGGTATCATGGCAGAGAAAATGCCTGAAAGCTTGCAGATGACATCGGCATCAGATTTTAAAACCGGCCGCAGGTACCTGCATAACCTGACCAGGATTGAAGTGAAGCAGGTAAATTAAATTTAATAACTAATATTATTTTATTTCAAGGCTGTCAGTACTAATGCCATCAATTTCTTTCGGGTTATGGCTAACAATAAGAGCTGTCGCACCAAGCTCGGTAAATAGCTTTTGCAAATGGGTTATTAATCCGGCCTTAGTTTTACTATCCAATGCCGAAAAGGGCTCATCCATTAATAATAATTTTGGTTTTATAGCCAAAGCCCTTAAAATGGCTAAACGTTGTTGCTGTCCACCTGATAGGTAATCAGGCTTATGTGTGGCGAAATCTTCAAGTCCTCCAAGTTTTAGCAACCTATTTATCCAGCCTGCATCAGTGCTCGCGTATTCCAGATGTTGCCTTACCGTCATGTTAGGAAACAAGGCATAGTCCTGAAATACAAAGCCGATATGCCTTTGTTGCGGGCTTAAATTGATTTTTAAAGATGAATTGAACCAGGATACGTTATTGAAGCTGATAGAGCCGGTATCGGGCACAATCAGTCCGGCAATCATTTTTAATAATGTTGTTTTGCCTGCCCCGGAAGGGCCGGTAATGCCGGTAACGCCCGTGCCGAATTCTTTCTTTATTTTAAGCACTTGCTGCCCGCTATAAGCCTTTAGTTTTTTCTCAATATCAACAGCTATCATTCCAACGGGCTTTTTACCTGGTAACGGTTATAAACAAAAACGCCCGTAACCAATATAAATGTTATGGCGAATAATACAAATGAGTAATTATTGGCTGCAGCATAATCCATTTGTTCAACAGAATCATAAACAGCTATGGATGCAACCCTTGTTACTCCCGGTATGTTGCCGCCTATCATCAACACTACTCCAAATTCGCCCAGGGTATGTGCAAATGTAAGTACAGCGGCGGTAAGTAATGATGGTTTTATATTAGGGAGTAAAACATGCCAGAATGTTTGCCAGGTGGTTTTTCCAAGGGTGTAAGATGCTTGGGTAAGCGATACGGGCAATTGCTGGAAGGCCGACTTAATTGGACTTACCATAAATGGCAGGCTATAGATAACAGATGCCAATACAAGGCCCTGAAAAGAAAACACAAACTGTACATTAAAAACTTGTTGCAACCAGCGCCCGGGCCCATGTTGTGGGCTAAAAGCCAGCAACAAGTAAAACCCTAATACCGAAGGTGGCAATACCAGCGGCATGGTTATTATAGCTTCTGTGATGATTTTAAAAAATGAGCGCTTTTTTGATAGCCAAAAAGCCAATGGCAAGCCTAATATCAGCAACAGTACCGTAGTGACAGCAGCAAGTTGCAGGGTTAACCATATAGGTGAAAAATCCATTGATTATATATGGTAGCCAAATTGTTTAAATATCTTTCTTGCCGAAGAGCTGAGTATATATCTATAAAATTTTTCGGCAGATGCGTTGCCCCTGGCATGTTTCAATAAAAGCATTCCTTGCTCTATAGGCGTATAACTTTTGGGGCTGATAACGCTATAGTAAAGCGGCGTTTTATTAGATGCATCTTTTATCAGCGATAAAGTTGTAAACCCTGCCTGCACCGTGCCGGTTATAACATAAGTGTTTACCTGCGATATGCTTTCGCCAAATACAAGCTTAGTTTTTAGCTTATCATACATATTCATTTGGTTAAGCGCCTGCTTTGTCGCCCTTCCGTAAGGTGCAATGGCAGGATTAGCAATGGCAATTTTTTTAATGCCCGCAGTTAATACAAGCTGCTGCCACTTACTAAGATCAAGCCTTTGTTTGCTGCAGATAATAAGCACTCCCTGGGCATAAATCTTTACGGGCGTTAATCCAAAGCCATCATGCTGCAGGGATAATGGGAAATCGGTATCAGCAGATAAAAAAACATCAAATGGCGCTCCATTGCGTATTTGCGCGGCCAGGTTACCCGATGGGCCAGAAATTATGTCGATGTTTACCCCAGTACTGCTTTTAAAATCTGTTTTTATTGTTCTCATAACAGGTTGCAGGTTAGCAGCAACTGCAACCTTTACCGATTGTGTCATTGCGGTATTGATGCAAATGACCCAGATCAAACCAAATAGCGAAAATGTTTTAGTGAATACTTTCCTCATTCAGGGTAAATGTTGATTCACAAAATACGTAATATTGAGTTATTGTAACAAGTGTTCAACATAAATCCGGATATGTACTGACTTAAAGAGGCTTCAGTAATTTTAAACAAACTTTATTGCAGTTATTTAAATAATTACCGGTGCAGAAAGTCGGTCAGATAGCAAAAGAACCGGGCATAAGTGCCTGGTTCTTTTTAAGATAATATTATTTATCACTTAGCATGACAGGCGTTTTACTATTACCCATTATAATTATCTTGGTGTTGGGCGAAAGCGCAATATCTTTTTGCGCTTTTATACTTTCGTATTGCAGCTGTTTATCAGATAAACCGGTTGAAAGGATTTTTTGATAATCGGCAATACCTTGTGCTTCTACGCGCTTTCTGTCTGCCTCCTGGCGTTCTTTCTGTAAAACGAACTGCATTTTCTGGGCATCCTGTTCGGCCTGTATTTTTGATTCGATACTTGCCCTTACAGAGGCTGGTAAAGAGATATTGCGTATCAATATTTGCTGTACCATCAGTCCGTTTTTAGCAAAGCTTACTGCAATGGTATGGTTGATCTTTTCCTGAAACTCCTGCCGTTTTGTTGAATATAAATCAACAGCTGTGTAAGCCACCGCATTATCCCGTATGGCTGTACGCGATACCGTGCGTACAATCTTATCAACATAATCCATGCCTATGTTCTGCAAAATAAAAGGGGCTTTAACAGCATCAACTTTATATAAAACAGATAAATCAATAGTAACCTCCAGCCCATCTGATGATAATACTCTTATAGCATCATCTCCCTGCACTTCCCCCTCGCTATGTGTGGCGCTCATGGTATAATTTTGTGTTTGTACATTAAAATCAGTTATATCTACTAACGGATTAACAATATGCAAACCGCTTTCAAGCACGTTACCTTGTACTTTCCCAAATAATACCTGTACGCCAACCTTCCCCGGTTGTATCACCTTAAACATGGCTGTCAACAGGCCTATGGCAATCATGCCAATACCGGCAATTTTAACAATATTGCTAAAACGCGCTCCGGGCTGTGCCGAACGCTTAAGTATTGTACTTATAACAAATACAATTATACCAACAATGGCTAAAAACATAAGGTAAGGAAAGGTTAGGTGGTCAGGTTACTTTTTACGCTGTAAGGCGCGCACTTCTTTTATAAGCTTTATTTTAAAAATAATGAACATGGCGGCCAAAAAAGAGCAGCCAAGTACATACTCCCATCGTTGATGCTCCCAGGCAGTATATACTATGGCCAGGCATGCAAAAATAGCTATGTTATAAAATACGTTTAGCGCTACTTTTTTGCCCATTGATTAGTAAACATTAATTTCAGGATCAATCTCTGTTTTCCAGGCTAAGATGCCGCCTTGCAGGTTATATAAGTTGGTATAGCCTTGTTGCTCTAATTGCATAATGGCAGCAGCGCTGCGCTTGCCGCTGCGGCACATTACTACAACAGGTTTATCGTGCGATATCTTATCTGTTTCTATTAAGATGCCCCCTAAGGGTATCAGCTGTCCACCAATGTTTGATGTTTCGTATTCAAAATCTTCGCGAACATCTATCAGTTGAAAATCTTCGCCTTTATCCAGTTTTTCTTTTAATTCCTGTACGGTTATTTCTTTCATCTTGGGTGTAATTATAGAGCCAAAGGTAGGGTTTTCTGTATCAAATATTTAAGCAAGTTTTGTAACAAAGAGAACCTAAGTGCGTTTTAATAAGTGACGTATAGTTATACATTAAAGTTTAATGAAAAAAATCAACAGGTTTTTTTGGTTTTGCTCCGGCGCTCACATAGACACGCTGAAAAAATACCCGATAGAACATAATAAATATGTAGGCATCGGTGCTACCATATTTTTTACCGCCCTGTTTGCATCGTTATCCGGCGGATATGCCATGTATTTTGTGTTCAGTGGCAATGCTTTTGCTGTTGGGTTTGCCATATTGTTTGGTTTGCTTTGGGGTACTGCAATCTTTAATATGGATAGGTACATTGTATCCAGCATCAATAAAGAAGGAAGCATCAATCAACAAATCTTGCAGGCTACTCCCCGCATTTTGCTGGCTATTATGATCGGGGTAGTAATCTCGCGTCCGCTGGAACTGAAAATATTTGACAAAGAGATTCGGCAGAAGCTTAAAACAGCATACCTCAAGGGGCAGCATACAAAAATTGATAGTCTGCAGCGTACTTATAACCAAAAATATGCGCAGGAAATTGTCAAGAATAACGATCTTAAGAAAGAAAAGGATTCGCTTGAGCGGGATATCAATCGTTCCAGGTATGAGCTAAATCAGGAAGTCTTTGGCGATAAAACCAACCAGACATCCGGGATTATAGGTTATGGTACCTATGCCAAGCAAAAAGCAGACGTATTAAAGGAAAAGCAGGATAGGTTAAAAGTAGTTACCGATAACCTTGGCCAAAATGAGCAATACTTGGGCCAGCGAAAAGATTACGAAGGCGTAAATTCAACCCGTTTGTTTTCTGAAAAACAGCTTGATAGCCTGGCCAATGTAGCCGGCTTTGCCGATCGCAACTGGGCTTTAGGACAGCTCTCTTACAATGTTGACGGATCGCGCGATCTGGATACTTATATGGCTATCTCTTTTATTGGCTATTTATTTATACTTTTTGAATGTTTGCCGGTTTTTGTAAAGTTGATGTCTCCTAAAGGGCCTTATGATACTGCCGTTGCAAAACTGGCCGAAGCAAACATTCATTTTGCAGAAAGGGATAAAGAGCGGGATATTAATGTAACCGATAGCACTTACGACCATAACCTTGAAGCGGATATTAACCGGCGAAAACAAATTATAACGGGACAATCTGAATATGATTTGAGCCGGCATACTTATGATTGAGTCGTTTTGAAACGCAGGAAAATTGTTGTTGCTGCATGCCTTGATTTGTAATAAAATTGATAGGCAGATAATTCCATTATAAATAGTATTTTCAGCACCTGAAGTATACTGATACATGAAAAAAGTATTTATAATGGCTACTGCAGTATGCCTTGCAGTAACGGCTGTTGCTCAAAACAATTCAAATAAGTTCCGTAATACTATTTATTACGCTGTTTCTTTCCCTAATGCCATACATCATGAGGCAGAAATAAGCATGACTATACCCGATGCTCCTGCCGGGGCCTTCCGCGTAAGGATGAGCCGTTCATCACCTGGCCGTTACGCAACGCACGAGTTTGGTAAAAATATTTATAACGTAAAGGCGACCGATACCCAGGGGAATCCGCTATCAGTGAAACAGGTAGAAGGTGATGTTTATGAGATCAGCGATCATCCGGATGTTGTAAAGGTAAGCTATACCCTTTTTGGTAACCATACCGATGGTACTTATGTTGGCATCGACGCCAGTCATGCTCATTTGAATATGCCTGCCGCCTTTATGTGGGTAACAGGCTCGGATATGGTTAAGCGTCCCGTTAAATTTGAATTTAACGACCTTGATAAATACGGTTGGAAAGTAGCCACTCAATTAAAACACGAGGCAGATAATGTTTACAGTGCACCCAATCTGCAATACATGATGGATAGCCCTGTAGAGCTGTCAAACCTCAAGACAAGCAAATGGGAGGTGGTAAATACCAATGGTAAAAAGCAACAAATGGCTATTGCCGTTCACAGTGATGATGATCAATCGGTAGTTGATGCTTTTGCAAAGCAGGTTCAAAAGGTAGTGCTTGAAGAAAAGGCAGTGTTTGGCGAACAGCCGGATTATGATTATGGCAGTTATACTTTTCTTGATGATATCTATCCAACAGATTTTGGCGATGGGATGGAGCATCGCAACTCTACCAGTATTGTAGACCGCGGCGAGAAAATTGCAGGTAATGAAAAGGACCTGTTAGGCACTTATGCGCATGAGTTTTTTCACAGCTGGAACGTAGAACGCATCAGGCCAAAATCATTAGAGCCATTTAATTTTGAGCATGCCAACATGAGTAACGAGCTTTGGTTTGCAGAAGGGTTTACACAATACTACGGCGAAATGCTGCTGGTGCGCGCCGGTATTAATTCAATTGATGATTATACAGGTACAGTTGGCGGTTTGGTTAACTCGGTGCTGGCCACTCCTGCGCCAGGTAAGTACCCGCCTACTCAAATGAGCCGCTACGCTGTATTTGTTGACGCCGGGGTAGCTATTGATGCTACCAATTACAGTAATATTATTACCAGCTATTATTATTACGGAGGTGCTACTGCCCTTGCGCTAGACTTGCGTCTGAGGGCTGAATTTAATTTGACGCTTGATGATTACATGAGGCAGGTATGGCTGGCGCATGGCAAACCCGAAAAGCCCTATACTATTCCGGATCTGCAAAACATACTGGGCAGACTAACAAATCCAAAATTCGCCAAGGCTTTTTTTGACGACTATATCTACGGCGTTAAGAAAAACGATTATGCCGGTTTGCTGGATAAGGCCGGATTGATATTACAAAAGTTTGCCCCAGGGAAAGGCTGGATGGGGCGTATACAAGGCCGCCCGGCCAACGGAGGTTTTATGATAACCGGTTCAACTGTATCAAATACGCCTGTTTACAAAGCCGGTTTGGATGCCGATGACATCATTATAAAAATTGATGGCAAAGAAATAAAAGATCAATCGGCACTGGCTGATATGGTGAAAGATAAAAAGCCGGGCGATAAACTAACTGTAAACTATAAAAATCGCACCGGCGACCATGAAGCTGTAATAGTGCTGGAAGAAAGCCCGGCCCTGCAGGTTGTAACCTATGAAAAGGCCGGTAAAGAATTAACCCAACAACAAAAGGATTTCCGCAGCAAGTGGTTATCCTCAAAAGTAAAATAATATGAAGATCAAAGTATGGATTGCGGCTGCACTATTTGCTGCACCGGGAACAAGTTTTGGCCAGGATGTAAATAAACTGATCAAAGAGGCCGATGTTGAACGTGTGATTAAAACCCTGAGTGCCGATGATATGCAAGGTCGGGGCACATTTACGCCAGGTATTGAAAAAGCAGCCGGTTTTATCGAAGCCGAATTTAAAGCTGCCGGGTTAGCGCCAATGCCCGGTAATAAAGGTTACAGGCAAACATTTTCGCAAACGCGCGTAACGCCAGTTAACCCTAAAGTAGTGTTTGATGGTAAAACAGTTTCTGATGAAAAAGTGGCCGTTAACACCAGCGCCGCCTTTAGCTGGAAAAGTGATACTACCATAAAAGTGGTTAACCTGACAGACGAGAAAAACTATCGTATGCAGTTGGGTACCGCTATGCGTAGTGGAAAAAAACTTTTGGTAATATTCAATGCTTCAATGGCCGATCTCTTCAAGCGCTTTCGTGAAAGGGCTGTTAAAGGCAGCATAAGCAGCGGCGGGCAAACGCAACCTACGGTTTATGTACTTGGCGAAGCCGAACCGAAGACATTTGAAGTAAGCTGTGAGGTAAAAACAGAGGAACTGCCGTTAAGCAATATAGTTGGTGTTATCCCCGGTAAGTCAAAACCTAATGAGTATGTGGTTTTTGGCGGGCATTATGATCACCTTGGTATTATTAAGCCGATGGAAGGCGATAGCATAGCTAATGGTGCAGATGATGATGCATCTGGTACTACCGCCGTAATTGAGTTGGCCAAGTATTATAAAAAGTTAAACAATAATGCCCGCACGCTGGTATTTGTTGCGTTTACTGCAGAAGAAATTGGTGGTTTTGGCTCCAGATATTTTGCCGAAAAGATTAATCCCGATCAGGTGATTGCCTTATTTAACATTGAGATGATTGGCAAGGCCGCTAAATTTGGAGAAAATTCCGCTTTTATCACCGGTTTTGAACGTTCAGACTTTGGTCCAATCTTACAGCGCAACCTGGAAGGTACTGCGTTTAAGTTTTATCCAGACCCATACCCAGAGCAAAACCTGTTCTATCGTAGCGACAATGCGTCCCTTGCCGCTGTGGGCGTACCAGCGCATACCATATCTACCGACCAGATACCAACCGATAAACTATATCATACAGTTAAGGATGAATTCAGCAGCCTTGATGTTAAAAATATAACCGCTACGATAAGGGCAATAGCGTTAAGCTCCAAGTCGATTATTGCCGGACAGGATACACCTACTCGCATACCTAAGCTTGAGCGATAAACAAATATGGTAAGACTGATCAAAGCCCAAACAAACGTTTGGGCTTTGATGTTTAAAAGCTAATTTAATACAGATACTATGCAATGGTTTGGCAGACGAGAAAGCAGTAATACAGAAGACGGCAGCGCCGGCGGGGGGCGCGGGCTTGCCTTAGGTGGTGGCGTGGTTGGTATAATAGCAGCCGCAATTTACTTTTTTACGGGTATTGATCCATCCGCTATTTTAAACGGTGTACAGTCTGGCGGTGCGCCGCAGGAAAACAATCAACAGGCTGTCCCTGATACACGCGAAAAGAAATTTGCCAAGGTTGTATTTGCCGATACCGAAGATGTGTGGAACAAGCTTTTCAGCGATATGGGGCGCAGCTATGATGAACCTACCCTTCATTTTTTTGAAGGCGCAGTTAATACCGCTTGCGGGCAGGCAGGGTCATCAACCGGACCATTTTATTGTCCCGGCGACCAGAAAGTGTATATCGATCTGTCGTTTTTTAAGGAGCTTTCTGACAAATTTGGTGCAGCAGGCGATTTTGCGCAGGCTTATGTGATAGCGCATGAAGTTGGGCATCATGTACAGGACCTGTTGGGACTATCCGCCAAAATGGAGCAGGCGCGTCAGCAACTGAGCGAAACCGAATACAACAAACTTTCGGTGAAGCTGGAACTGCAGGCCGATTTTTATGCGGGTGTATGGGCCTATTACGAAAAAAATCTAAAAAATGTACTTGACCCCGGTGATATTGAAGAGGCACTTAATGCCGCGCACCAAATAGGCGACGATCGTTTGCAGCAGGAGTACCAGGGCGAAGTGCACCCAGACAGCTTCACGCATGGCACCAGTGCACAGCGCATGTACTGGTTTAAAAAAGGTTACGAAACGGGAGATGTGAAGCAGGGTAATACATTTGCCGCTGCAGATCTAGAGTAACAGATGCCAATAAATAGCTAATATTCATGCTGGATTTGTTTCGGCATCTTTTAAGTCAATCTGTTGAAATGTAAAGGTTTTAATCTTATTTAATTTCAGGAGTGCTGAATTAATCAGTCATGAAATAGCTATTCCATATTTTCCACCCTTGCTCTTATACGTTCTTCGGCAAGCTTAACCAGTTCGTCAACAGTACCGGCAGCGGGCTCAATAGGTTCAAGTACTTCCCACTTCATAGCTGTAAAAGTATTAAGAGGATACAAACCGTAACGAATCATCTTCCAGCTATCTGTAATAGCAACCGGGACAAGTAAAGCGTTGGGGCATTTCTTTAAGAGTGTTGCCACTCCTGCCCCCTGAAATGGTTTAACGCGGCCATCTTTAGAGCGTGTGCCCTCCGGGAAGATCATTGCGCCCCAGTTGTTTTCTTTCATACGGGTAGCAAATTTGGATAGTTCCATGATTGATTGGCGTGGATCTTTCCTGTCTATATTGGCGCCGCCGCCATGTTTAAGGTTGTATGAAATTGAGGGGATGCCCTTGGTAAGTTCAATTTTAGAAATAAACTTCGCATGATATTTCCTCAAAAAATAAATCATCGGCGGTATGTCAAATAAGCTTTGATGATTAGCCATAAATATAATTGGCCTGCCTGCAGGCAAATTTTGCTTATTTATAAAAGTTACTGTATTGCCTAATATATACACAGAGGTGATCAGAAAAAAGTTTAGAATGTCAACACAGCGTTTATGGGCCGAATAACCACCCAGATGTAAGCACAGCCATTGTAACGGATGAAATATTAACAGAAATAAAAAGAATACGGCAATAGCAAACGGAGACAGAATGTATCCTAAAAACTTTCTCATAATGAACCGGCAAATTTAAAGAATTTTAAGAATTTGCTAAGCGTTTCGTTTATAAAGTGTTCTCTAACTGCATTAAACGTATTTTTAGTATAGCAGCAACTGCAAGGCAATCGGTAATAGTGCCATTACATACCATTTGATATACTTCCTGAAAGGGCACTTTGTTTACAATCAGGTCTTCAGTATCCTCCGGCTCTGCCTCAAACTGCTGCAGGCCTTTTGCTAAATAAATTATGCAAAGTTCGTCAGTAACCGAATTAGAGAGATGCATACGTTGTATCTCTTTCCATTCAGATGCCTTAAGCCCGGTCTCTTCAAGCAACTCACGTTTGGCCGACTCAAGCGGGTCGATATTTAAAGCTCCGCCGCCTTCGGGTATTTCCCAGCTGTACTGGTTAAGAGTAAACCGGTATTGCCCAACCAGGTAAGTGTTCATTTCTTCATCAAGAGGTATAATACCAATTGCGATGTTTTTAAAATGTACCTTGCCATAAATTCCCGGATTGCCAGATGGATTGATTACCTGGTACTCGGTAACATTTATCCATGGATTATCATATATCTCTGCTTCCGATTTAATTTGCCAGGGGTTTTCTTTTGGGTGATACATACCGTAAAGATAATAAACTGGCCTACGATTAACGAAAGCGGGGTATATACATTAATTATTTTCAATCCAGGCCAGGTGCAATTAACCTCGGATTTACACTACCGGTATTTGCCTGGGTTATTTTATGCAGATTATATCTGCGAGGCTTAACTTCTTCATTAACGGTAACCATCCCGTTTTTATACCAAAGCTCAAGTAACTCGCAGGCATGATCACTTTCAACCGTGTCATTGTCGCCGGATAATTTTTTTAAATGTGCTATTACTTCATCAGCAGTGCCCTCACCTAAATCTGCAAGCGCAAAAGCAAGATTCTCTTTCAGGGGCGCAGATTGATCATAATGTGCCGGCACGTGCAAGGGCTGATGTAGTTCTCTAAAGTCCTGATCTTTCATTTCAATGGCATTTATTTACATTACAAACAAGACTATATTTTTGTTCCTGATTATGTTACCCGGTTTGTACACCTTGCTTCTTCTTTAAATACCCCGGTATATTCACTAAAAGTATCCCTGCCAGTATAATGAGCAAACTTAAAAGTTGCGCGCGGTTTACAGGCTCATCAATAAGCAACCAACCTAAAAAAACGGCTACAACGGGGTTAACATAAGTATGTGTACTCACAATTGCTGGCGGTTTTATAGTTATAAGCCATACAAATGACAAGTAGGCGACCAAAGAGCCCATTACAATCAAAAAAATTAAACCGCCCCAACCTTCAAACGACACATGATTAAAAGAAAAACTTTTGTATTCACCTTTGCACACCACAATTATGCCACATGCAATTCCTCCGGCTATTAATTGTACAGAAGTATTCATGACGGTAGAGCTATTGCCCTTATTATCTTTTGTTATCAATGAACCAAGCACCCATATCAGCGCGCTGAAAATAACTACTACGCTGGCTATAATGGCTATTGCTGATGTATTGGTTTGGGTAACCCCCAGTTTAAGAAACAAGAATATACCGGTAAAGCCAATAATCAATCCGCTTAGTATATATTTATTTGAAAAATATTCGGGCCAGCGCTTTTTATCAACCAGTAAAAATATCAAAGGTTCTGTTGCTACTAATATAGCTGCCTGCCCAGAGCTGATGTATTGCTCTGCCCAGGCTATCATGCCGGTGCCCCCAACCAGCATCATTGTGCCGCTTAAAGCATGCCGCCAAAGATATTTCCACTCAGGCAGGCTTTCTCTTTTAAATTTACACCATGCAAAGAGTATGATTCCGGCGATAGAATAGCGCAGGCCAACCAAAATAAAAGGTGGAAAGCTTTTTAGCCCGTAAATAACAGCCAAGTATGTAGACCCCCATATAATATAGATACTAAAAAAAGCAAAAGCTACGAGGGCGGGTGATGCAGCTTTATTTAGCGTGGTGTTTGGCATTTTGGGTTGGATTTATAACACGAAAGGCGCATCTTAGAATGCGCCTTTCGTAAAATTACTGGTTAATTAATTATAATCCAAAAGCGCTTTTAACGTGGTCGACATAATCAAGCTTTTCCCAGGTGAAAAGTTCTACTTCACGGGTCACTACGCTGCCATCATGCGCATTGAATGACTTTGTAACTGTTTGGTTCGGGCGACCAAAGTGGCCATAAGCGGCTGTTTCGCTATAAATAGGATTGCGCAATTTAAAGCGTGTTTCAATAGCATAAGGTGTCATATCAAAAATTGACCCTACTTTTTGGGCAATTTCGCCATCTGTAAGTTCAACCTTGGCAGTGCCATAAGTATTTACATATACACCCATTGGCTGTGCAACACCAATGGCATATGATACCTGTACGAGCACTTCGCTGCAAAGGCCGGCTGCTACCAGGTTTTTAGCAATATGGCGGGTTGCATACGCTGCAGAACGATCGACCTTTGATGGGTCTTTACCCGAGAATGCACCGCCGCCATGCGCGCCTTTGCCACCATACGTGTCAACAATGATCTTACGGCCGGTTAAGCCTGTATCGCCATGAGGGCCACCAATTACAAATTTACCTGTAGGGTTAATGTGATATTTTATATCGTTGGTAAAGAAATGCGCATATTTTGGATACTTAGCTTTAACCCTTGGGATAAGGATATTGATGATATCCGCTTTAATTTTATCAAGCATTGCTTTTTCCTCAGCAAAATCATCGTGTTGGGTTGATATAACTATCGCATCGATGCGCTGAGGCTGGTTATCATCGCTATACTCTAAAGTAACCTGCGATTTAGCATCCGGCCGCAGATATTTAATATCACTGTTTTCACGACGGATAGCAGCAAGTTCAACCAATAGTGCATGTGCAATATCTAAAGCTAATGGCATGTAATTGTCGGTTTCGCTGGTGGCATAGCCAAACATCATGCCCTGGTCGCCCGCGCCCTGCTCTTCTTTAGATTTACGGTCAACCCCCTGGTTAATATCCGGTGATTGCTCATGAATAGCCGAAAGAACTCCGCAAGAGTTACCATCAAACATATATTCGCCTTTGGTATAACCTATGCGGTTAATAACGTCACGGGCTATTTTCTGAACATCCAAATATGTTTTTGATTTTACTTCGCCAGCTAAAATTACCTGCCCGGTGGTAACTAATGTTTCGCAGGCTACCTTTGATTCTGGGTCAAATGCAAGGAAGTTATCAATTAACGCGTCTGAGATCTGATCCGCAACTTTATCAGGATGTCCTTCGGAAACAGACTCTGATGTAAATAAATATGGCATATTATTTTATATAATAACGTTAAGCCGAAAGGTAAGGATTTATTTGAAACGTTGTAAAAGGAGAGCATGGGTTAGCACTTTTTTACGTGGTTGCAATCCAGCCATTATTATGGGCATTAAATCAGTCCACTTTCGGGTGGCAAAAATAAAACAATTTTCCACAAAGCCGAAAAACATTTACTTTTGGCGGCTCAAACATATATAGTTGAAAAGGAAAGCTTTATTTATAATAAACCCGGTGTCGGGAGGTAAAAAGAAGGATGGCGTGCCGGAAATAGTAGAGGACTACCTTGACCCAAATGTTTTTGAATATGACGTTGAATTTACAACAGGTATATTTCATGCACATGACCTGGCTAAGGCAGCTGTTGGGGAGTATGATGTTGTAGTTGCGGTTGGAGGTGATGGCACCGTTAACGAGGTAGCATCGGCCATTGCAGAAACTGATACCGTTTTAGGTGTTATTCCATACGGCTCGGGCAACGGCTTGTCTCGGTTTTTATCAATTCCTATGGATGCACAGGGCGCCATTAAAACCATGAATGCCGCCCGCATTGTAACTATTGATGCTGGAAAAGCAAACGGGCAATGGTTTTTTAATATGGCGGGGATGGGTTTTGACGCTCACATCAGCCATGTATTTGCACATGGGAGCGAGAAACGCGGTTTTTTTAATTATTTTAAATCTTCGTTGCAGGAGATAGCCCGGTATAAATCGCAAAGTTATCGAATTGAAATAGATGGCCGGTATTATAACCGCGAAGCCTTTATGTTAAGTATTGCCAATTCATCCCAGTATGGCAATAATGCTCATGTATCGCCACAGGCATCTGTACAGGATGGCTTACTGGATGTTTGTATCATCAGGCCTTTTCCGCTATGGCGTTTCCCAGAGATGGGGTTAAGGATGTTTACTAAAACGGCCGATAGGTCTAAGTTCGTAGAAATCATAAAAGGCCGTAATATTAATATAGTACGCACACAACCCGGCCCCATACATCTGGATGGCGAACCACAGTCGGCTGGTATCGATATCAATATTAATATTGTACCGCATACACTAAAAGTAATAGTTGGCAGTTTGTATAAATATTAAGGCTATGGCAAAAAAAAGCTATAATGGTATAATGTATTCAACTGACCCTGATTTTCAGTTTCAGGAAGAAAGCAGCAGTGGACTCACAACTTTGCCCCCGCAGCAGCAAAACCTTAAGATTTATTTAGACAGAATGAAGGGCAATAAGCTGGTTACACGCGTAAGTGGTTTTGTTGGTGCTAACACTGATCTGGATATAATTGGAAAAAAACTTAAGACCAAATGTGGCACTGGTGGTTCTGTAAAGGATGATGAGATACTTTTACAGGGTGATTTCAGGGATAAAGTATTAAATATGCTTCTAACAGACGGCTATAAGGTGAAAAAAGCCGGAGGCTGATTATCAAACTCAACTGAATAAACAATTTTATTAAAGTGAAACAAGTTGTTACCCAATTTTGTTACCTTTTTTACAGAATATGCCAATTATTATTATGTGTTTAAAATGAGTAGGTTCAGTAGGTTAAAAGCGGTGTTAGACTGATTTATATCAGTTTAGTTACACACTTTTTATATGTTATAACTTGCTATTTTTAAAAATTATCGGTTTTATTGTAAAAAATTGTCTGTTGAATAGACAATTTTTGTGCTTTAAAGCGTTATGTAATCACCATTTTAAAAAACGCTTTGGGCTGTATATTAAATTATTATAAAGAAATGCATAAATAGTTTTTTTATTTCATAGAAATTCTATTTTTGTTTTTCGCTTATTGCGCACACATTTTTATTAACTTATATTATAAACAACAAACGAAAACTAAAAATTAAAAAGTAATGGCAAACGCACCAACAAAACCAACTACTCCTGTAAAAAAAGAAAGCTCAAGTGCATCGGGCGCATTTGCAACTTTGGTAATTCCAATCTGTTTGGCAGTGGCAATTTGTATATTCATCTTCATCTTAGGTCACCCAAGCCATTACAAAGGCGGCGATCCTGCTAATGAGCCAGTAGATATGTTCGGTACTGTACACAAAGGAGGTGTAATTGTACCTATTATCATGTCTTACCTGTTAATGGTTATCGTGTTCTCAATCGAGCGTTTCGTAGTTATCGGTAAAGCATCTGGTACTGGTAACGTAGATGCATTCGTTAGAAAAGTTCAATCTTTCCTGAACGCAGGCAACATTGATGCTGCAAGCTCAGAATGCGATAAGCAAAAAGGTTCTGTAGCGAACGTTATCAAATCTGGTTTGAAAAAATACCGTGAAATGGAAATTGAACCAAATCTTGACGTAGATCAAAAAACTTTAGCTATCCAGAAAGACATTGAAGAAGCAACTGCTTTAGAGATGCCAATGTTAGAGCAAAATTTAACTATCATAGCTACCCTGGTATCAATCGGTACATTAACCGGTCTGTTAGGTACGGTAATCGGTATGATCGGTGCATTTGCAACTCTGGCTGCATCAGGTGCTCCTAACCAGGCCGAGCTTTCATCTCACATTTCTGAGGCTCTTATCAACACAGCGTTAGGTATCGGTACTTCAGCTGTTTCAATTGTAATGTATAACATATTTACATCAAAAATTGACAAACTGACTTACGCTATCGACGAAACTGGTTTCAGCATCGTTCAAACATTTGCTGCATCACACAAAAACAGATAATCGTAAAATAAAGTTCTCTTTAGAGAAAATTTAACCAAATTTAATTTGGTTATTTAAATAAAGTCTTTATATTTACATTATTAAAACAAAGGAATTAAAATGCCAAGAGTAAAAGTCGCAAGAAAGAGCACCTCAATAGATATGACCGCCATGTGCGACGTAGCTTTCCTGTTGCTTACTTTCTTCATATTAACTGCAAAACCGAGGACAGAAGATCCGGTTCCTGTTGACATTCCTGCTTCTTCAATTGAACAGCCCGTTCCGGACGACAATACGCTTGTGCTTACTGTTGGTAAAGGAAAAGTGTTCTTTAGTGTTGATGGTAACGACATCCGTAAGCAAACGCTAATTCAGATGGGTGAGAAGTATAAAATCAATTTTACGCCAGAGGAGCAGGAGAAATTTTCTGGTATACCTGTATTTGGCGTACCAATTGGAAGTTTGAAGCAATTTTTAGCGCTCGATGTAGATCAGCGTAAAGAATATCAGCAGCCAGGCATACCGCGCGATACCACAAATAGTAACGAGCTGTCAGACTGGATCCGTGAAGCCCGTAAAACTGCACGTGCATTGCATGAAAAAGCTTTATACGTATCTATCAAAGGAGATAGTAAAGAAGAGTATCCGGTTATTAAAGATCTGATCACTGTTTTGCAGAAACAAAAAATAAACAAATTTAATTTAATTACGTCGCTGCGTGCTGCACCAAAAAACTAAAGTAAAATGGCAGAATTAGATACCTCCTCCGGCGGGGGGAAAAAGGGCGGAAAAGTAAGAAGTAAAAAGGCTTCGACACGTGTGGATTTAACCGCAATGGTTGACCTTGCATTCTTACTGATTACCTTCTTTATGCTTACCACCACGCTGGCAAAACCCAAGGCTATGGATATAGCCATGCCTGATAAGGATGAAGTTATAAAAGATCAGTTACCAATTGCCGCTTCGCGATCTATGACATTGTTGCTTGGCGCTAATAATAAACTTGAGTGGTTTATAGGCGAGCCTGGAAAAAGCCAGCCTACTACTGAGGGTTATGGCAAAAACGGTTTGCGTAAAACCCTTATAGAAAAAGCTCAGGAAGTAAAGCAGAGCACGGGTAAATTTATGTTTGTGCTTATCAAGCCAAGCGATAAATCAACTTATAAAAACCTGGTTGACGCTTTGGACGAAATGAAGATAGCAAACATAGAGTCATACTCTATAGGCGACATCCTGCCTCAGGAAGTTGAGCTTCTGAAGCGTGATGGTAACTACTAACTGATTATTAACAGTAAACTAACGTTATAACAATGTTTGGATCAAAATTAGATATATTAAACCAACAATGGATTGACGTTGTTTTTTCAGGTCGTAATAAAGCATACGGCGCTTATGAATTAAGAAAGCAAAACCCTCGTCATACTAACAGGGCGCTTCTGATAGGCGTAGTAGTATTTGTTTTTCTTATATCCTTAAAAACAATCATCAATGCAATTGAGGGTATTATCCCTAAGGCACCTGAAAAAGTGAAGGTGACCGAAGTGGTTTTACCTCCGCCTCCGGTAAATGAACAACAAAAACCACCACCACCACCACCAGAGCCACCTAAACCAAAGGTTGACCAGGTACGTTTTCCGCCTCCGGTAGTAAAACCGGATAACGAGGTGCGTGAAAAAGAACCGCCAACCGTTAAAGAACTTGAGGTTGCCGACCCTGGCCCGAAAGACCAAAAGGGTGACCCCAACCAGGAGATCAGAATTGAGGAACCTGTAGGTAACTCTGATGTGAAACAGGTTGTGGAAGAAAACCCCAACCAAATCTTTCAGGCAGTAGAACAAGCTCCTACTTTCCCTGGTGGTGAGGGCGCTTTTGGTAAATTCCTGCAAAAGAACATGCGTTATCCGGCAATTGCCCGTGAAAATAACGTTCAGGGTCGTGTAGTTTTGACTTTCGTGGTAGAGCGCGACGGATCATTGACTGACATAAAAGTTATCCGTTCTTTAGGAAGCGGTACAGATGAAGAAGCTATCCGTGTACTTAAGAGTTCTCCTAAATGGAAACCTGGTATTCAAAACGGCCGTCCGGTACGTGTACAATACAGCATACCTGTAAACTTTGCATTAGCAGAGGAGTAAAAATAAATGTTATCAGATAACAATCAACAGCAAAAATCGCCCAAAAGGCGGTTTTTGCTTATTTTAGGCGTTACCGCATTTATATGTTTTATCGCATTGGGTTTAATGATCATTTTTTGGGATAATTTTCCATTAGATATGCCCCAATCCCGCCGTACTATTTTTGGCTCGATAATATTATTGTACGCAGTACTTAGATTTTCGCGCTACTTAAACAAAAAGCCTAATGAAAACCAATCTTAAATATTTGGTGTATGCGCTTGCACTATTTCTTGTTACAGAAGGGTGCAATCAGGGCAATTCAACTAAAAGTGGGAAGAAGCTTGATGGGTTTACAACAGGCACTGCACCTTTTACAGCAGACGAATCGTTTTCGCCGATTGTAAATGAAGAACTTTTTGTTTTTAAAGGATTATTTACCGAAGCTAACCCGGTTATTACCTATAAGCCGGAAACAGGGGTTATAGGGGATCTGCTGAATGACAAGGTGAGGGTTGCTATATTAGCGCGTGAGCTGGATACAGCCGAATTAGGAGTTTTAAAAAGAAGAGCATTAACTGCAGATATAAACAAATTTGCCATTGATGCTGTTGCTATAATTGTCAATCAGGCATCAACTGATACTACAATTTCAGTAGGTGAAATTAAAGCAATGCTGAATGGTAAATCAAACGTCGATAAAAGTATAGTGTTTGACAACCCTAACTCGAGTTTGGTAAGATATTTGAAGCAATTATCAGGTAATAATGAGTTAAATGCGAAGAATATTTATGCATTGAAGTCAAATAAAGAGGTTATAAAATACGTTAGTACACATAATAATGCTATTGGGATAACCGGCTTTAGTTGGCTTAATGATCCGGATGAGGACTATGCGGAGGCGGTTAATAAAGTAAAATTAGTAGGTGTAAAGGATGAAAATAGCAAAACATCACCTAACGAGTATTTTAAACCATCGCAGGTAACCCTTGTCCAACATACATATCCGCTGAGCAGATCACTATATATTGTTGATTGCAGCGGCCGCAAAGGTTTAGGTGCCGGCTTTGCCTCGTTTTTAGCAAGCGAACGTGGACAAAGAATTATCTTAAAATCAGGATTACTGCCTGATTCAATACCTCAGCGGGAAATTAACATAGTACACTAACTATATACACATACATAAACTAAGATGAAAATGATCAGTAAAATCAGTAAGATCGTACTTGCGCTGACGGTAGTAGGCTCATCTGCTTTCGCACAAAGTTTGGCTGATGCCAAAAAAGCGATCGACGCCGAGCAGTATGAAAAAGCAAAGTCGATGCTTAAAAATTTAACCGTTACCCAGGCTAATAAAGATGAAAATTTCTTTTATTATGGTTGGGTATACGTTTTACAGGATTATCCGGATTCTGCAAAAACAATATTTCAAAAAGGGATTGCTGTTAACCCTAAATCAGCTTTAAATTATGCAGGTTTGGGCGCTGTAGCTTTACAGAATAAAGATAGAAGTACCGCTACCACCAATTTCAACCAGGCAGTTTCGCTGGCCGGCAAAGAAGGCGAGCCATACCTGTATGTAGGCAAATCTTATTTGCTTAATGATGTTGATGGCAAAGTTCCGGCTGCAGATGCTAACGCCGCTATAGCTGTTTTAACAAAAGGCAAAGATGTTGATAAAAAGAATGCTCAAATTTTAGTTGCGTTAGGTGATGCATACCGTACTCAAAGTAAAAATACCGAAGCGCTTGGTAACTATCAGGCAGCTTTGGATCTCGATCCAAAACTGGCTCATGCTAAAGTGGCTACCGGCGTTATTTGGAAGTATGCAAATAATTTTGAGGCCTCAGAGAATGAATACAAAGCCGCGTTAGCTATTGACCCTAACTATGGCCCTGCATACCGTGAATGGGCAGAAACAGATGTGCGCTGGGCTTTTTCAGACCCAAGGATGGCTTCTGCAAAAATCAAAGAAGCAACAGATCAGTATAAAAAGTATCTGTCATTAACCGATATGTCACTTGAATCGCGATTACGTTTTGCAGATTTCTTGTTACTATCTGGTGATTATAAGACCTTACAAACCGAAGCCGCAGCACTTTCTAAAGATGCCGCTCAAAATTTAAAAGTATACCGCTATTTAGCTTATGCAGCGTATGAAAATAAAGATTATGCTGCCGGGTTAAAAGCGATGAATACCTGGATCACCAAAGCAGACCCAAAACGTATTATCCCTCGCGATTATGTATACCTGGGTAAATTGCAGATCGAGTCTAAGCAGGATTCATTAGGCGTGGCCTCATTACGTAAAGCAGCTGAACTGGATACAAGTAACGTAGATGTTTATGCTGAAATAGCAAAAGCGCTTTATGGCCAGAAAAAATATGTTGAAGCAGGAGACGCGTATAAAAAGTATACGGAAAAAGGCAAAGGTGTAAAGCTGACTGATTATTTTTATGAAGGAATCAGCTATTACTATGGCTATGACGAAAAATCGCCAAATGCAGATTCGGTTTTAACAAAAGCGGATTCTGCCCTAAGTTATGTTATCCAAAAAGCGCCAACAACTGCTATGGCATATCTTTATCGTGCCCGTGTTAACGAGTTAAAAGATAAAGACCGCAATAATATAGTAGGTTATGCAAAACCGTACTATGAAAAATATATAGAAGTTGTAACTCAAAAAGGTGGTACGCCTGACGATCAGACCAAAAGGGGATTGGCAGAAGCTTACGCTTATCTTGGAACTATCTATGAGTTTAAAGAAAAAGATGATGCCAAAGCTGCTGAGAATTATAACAAGGCACGGGAGTATGATCCTGCAAATAAACAGGCCGCTGCTTATTTCAGTCGAAAAGGCGGAGGCGCCAAAGGGAAATAATCCTTACAGATATAAATTTGTAATACAAAAGCCCCGCATGCGGGGCTTTTGTATTATATGTCGCATTTAATATATTTGCAGCATGGAAGCTCAAAGTTTACCCGTTAACTATTTGCCTATTATCTTTCAAATGCTTGTAGCAATTGGTTTTGTGGTTACAACAATGTTTGTAACGCATAAAATTGGCCCTAAGCGCAAAACGAAAGATAAGCTTACACCATTTGAATCGGGCATTGAAGTAGTTGGTAACGCCCGTACTCCAATGTCAATTAAGTACTTTCTGGTAGCCATATTATTTGTGTTATTTGATGTTGAAGTAATATTTATGTATCCCTGGGCTGTAAATTTCAGGGATATGGGTAAAACCGGGATGATAGAGATGTTTATCTTTATGGCCACACTGCTTGCAGGCTTCATCTACGTTATAAAAAAGAAAGCTTTGGATTGGGATTAGTTTAGACTGATTCTAAATATGTTGCACTGGTACTCATAGTGTATTTGTTACAGCGTATTTATTGTAAATTTGCGTATCAGTGTTAACTGGTTAAAACTTCATTACGAGGAAAATTTAATGAGTGATATACAAATAGTTGAAGCTCCTGCTGGTGTTGAGGGATCGGGATTTTTCGCTACTTCTCTTGATAAGGCTATAGGATTGGCCCGTGCCAACTCATTGTGGCCGCTACCATTTGCCACTTCATGCTGCGGTATTGAGTTTATGGCAACCATGGGTTCACATTACGATCTTGCCCGTTTTGGCGCCGAGCGCTTAAGCTTCTCACCACGCCAGGCCGACCTGCTTATGGTAATGGGTACAATATCAAAAAAAATGGCTCCGGTGCTCAGGCAGGTATACTTGCAGATGGCCGAACCGCGCTGGGTAATGGCCGTTGGTGCCTGTGCCTCAAGCGGTGGCATATTTGATACCTATTCGGTGTTGCAGGGTATTGATGAGGTTATACCTGTAGACGTTTATGTGCCGGGTTGCCCTCCGCGTCCGGAAGGAATTATCGATGGCTTTATGAATATACAAAAGCTGGTTAAAACGGAGTCTTTACGACGCAGAAACGAGCCTAAGTATCAGGCCTTACTTGCTAAATACGGAATACAATAAAATGGGTAAGATAGCTAACGAAGAGCTTTTACAAAAACTTAGCGAAAAATTTTCGGGCCAGGTTGTACAAACCGGTGCCGACTTTGGATTGCTTACCGTAGAAACAACTAGGGAAATAATTACAGAAGTGCTGACTTATCTTAAGACAGACGCTGCGCTGCAATTCATATTTCTGACTGATCTTACCGCCATACATTATCCTGAAAGGGAAAACCCGATAGGTGTAATTTATCACTTGCATAGCTTGGCAACAAATACACGTTTACGTGTTAAAGTTTATTTGCCAATTGACGATTTGCACATACCATCTGCAACAATCCTTTGGGATGGCGCTAACTGGATGGAAAGGGAAACTTACGACTTTTTTGGGGTGATATTTGATGGCCATCCGGATTTAAGGCGAATATTGAACGTTGATGATATGACCGTATTCCCGATGAGGAGAGAGTACCCGCTTGAAGACCCTAATCGCGTTGATAAAAAAGATTACTTTTTCGGAAGATAGAAATGCAGAACCATCCCGTATATATCGATAACGATCCGCAAAGTGAATACTCTACGCTCAATCTGGGCCCTACACATCCTGCAACACATGGTGTGTTCCAGAATGTTCTGCAGATGGATGGCGAGCGAATTGTAAGCGGAGTATCGACCATTGGCTACATACACCGGGCCTTTGAAAAAATTGCTGAACATCGCCCTTTTTACCAGATAACCCCGCTTACCGACCGTATGAACTATTGCTCATCGCCCATTAACAACATGGGCTGGCACATGACGGTTGAGAAGCTTTTAAATATTACAACGCCAAAACGGGTAGACTATATGCGCATCATTGTGATGGAGCTTGCCCGTATTGCCGACCATATTGTATGCAATGCCATTTTGGGTGTTGACACCGGCGCCCTTACCGGCTTTACCTACATGATGCAATGGCGCGAAAACATTTATGAGATTTATGAAGAGATCTGCGGCTCGCGACTGACTACCAACATCGGCCGTATTGGTGGCTTTGAACGTAATTTCAATGATATTGCCTTTGCCAAGATTCGCAAATTTGTAAAAGATTACCCTGCAGTTTTAAAAGAGTTTGAAACGCTTTTTAACCGAAACCGCATATTTGTTGACCGAACAAAAGGTATTGCCCCGGTAACTGCTGAAACTGCTTTAAGCTACAGCTGGAGCGGCCCTATACTGCGAGCTACCGGTGTAGATTACGATGTGCGCGCAATGGAACCCTATTCATCATACGATGAATTTGATTTTGAAGTACCTGTAGGTGAAAATGGCGATGTGTATAACCGGTTCCTGGTACGTAACGAGGAAATGTGGCAGAGTATCCGTTTAATTGAACAGGCGCTTAATAAAATTGGGAAAGAGCCTTCAGACGTTTTTCACGCGGATGTACCTGAGTTTTATTTGCCTCCTAAACAGGAAGTTTATAACAATATGGAAGCGCTGATCTATCACTTTAAAATAGTGATGGGAGAGGTAGAAACTCCTAAAGCTGAGGTTTACCACGCAGTTGAGGGCGCCAACGGTGAACTGGGCTTTTACCTGGTTAACGATGGAGGGCGTACACCTTACCGTTTGCATTTCCGCAGGCCAAGCTTCATCAATTATCAGATGTATGCGCCAATGAGCCAGGGTATGCTTTTGTCTGACGCGATTATTAACATGAGTAGTTTAAATATTATAGCCGGAGAATTAGATGCTTAGTGTACAACATACTGATGCGCCGGTAACTTTTTCGCCGGAACTGCTTAACAAATTTGCCGAGATAGTTAGCCGTTACCCGGAGGGTAAGCAAAAATCTGCATTGTTGCCAGTACTTCACCTGGTGCAGGCTGAATATGGCTGGGTTAGCGCACCGGCGATGGATAAAGTAGCCGAATATCTCAATATAGAACCAATTGAGGTTTATGAGGTGGCCACTTTTTATACTATGTATTTTTTAAGGCCGCAAGGTAAATATGTGCTTGAGGTATGTCGTACAGGCCCATGCGAAATTGTTGGTGCCAGTAAAATAATGGACCACATAGAAAAAACGCTTGGTGTGCCAGAAGGCGAAGTTACTCCTGATGGCTTATTTAGCTGGCGGGGCGTGGAGTGCCTGGCTGCATGTGGTTATGGCCCTGTATTACAAATAGGCCCTGAGTATACTTTCTATGAAAATTTAACTACCGAATCAGTTGATCAGCTGATTGGCGATTTAAAAGGAAAGGCGAATAACTAATGGGACGCAAACTTTTATTAGAACATATAAACGTACCCGGCATCAACACTTTTGATGTATACCGTTCAAAAGGCGGCTATGCTTCTGTTGAAAAAGCACTTAAAAGTCTTTCGCCTGAGGATGTGGTGGAAGAAGTTAAAAAGTCGGGTTTACGTGGACGTGGCGGCGCCGGTTTCCCCACCGGCATGAAATGGAGCTTTTTGGCTAAGCCGGAAGGTGTGCCACGTTACCTGGTATGCAACGGCGACGAATCTGAACCAGGAACATTTAAAGACAGGTACTTAATGACACACATCCCTCACCTATTGATTGAGGGCATGATCGTAGCGAGCTACGCGTTGGGTGCAAATACATCATATATTTATCTGCGTGGCGAAATGATGCCGCAGATACGTATACTTGAAAGAGCCATTGCCGAAGCAAAAAACGCGGGCTTTTTAGGAAAAAATATTTTAGGCACTGGTTACGACCTGGAGCTTTATGTACAGCCAGGTGGCGGTGCTTACATCTGCGGTGAAGAAACCGCATTGCTGGAGTCGCTGGAAGGGAAACGTGGTAACCCGAGGATCAAACCACCGTTCCCGGCAATTGCAGGTTTATATGGCTGCCCTACAGTAGTTAACAACGTTGAATCTATTGCTGCAGTTGTACCTATCATAAATATTGGTGGAGATGAGTATGCAAAAATTGGCATAGGCCGCAGTACTGGTACTAAGCTTATATCTGCCGGTGGTAACCTTAAACGGCCCGGCGTTTATGAAATTGAGCTGGGTGTACCTGTTGAAGAGTTTATTTATGGTGATGATTATTGCCAGGGCATTGCAAATGGTAAACGCTTAAAAGCTGTTGTTGCGGGTGGTTCATCAGTACCAATTTTGCCAACTAACCTGATACTAAAGACTATTAACAACGAAGCCCGCTTAATGACTTACGAGTCCTTATCAGACGGTGGATTTGCTACAGGTACCATGTTAGGTTCGGGCGGGTTCATAGCTTACGATGAAGATCAGTGTATCGTACGTAATACCTGGAACTTCGCCAGGTTCTATCATCATGAAAGCTGTGGACAGTGCTCACCCTGCCGCGAAGGTACCGGCTGGATGGAGAAAGTACTTCATCGACTGGAATTTGGCCATGGTAAAATGAGCGACATCGATCTGTTGGTGGATGTAAGTAAAAAGATAGAGGGTAATACCATTTGTCCATTGGGTGACGCAGCAGCATGGCCGGTGGCCAGCGCTATCCGCCACTTCAGGGATGAATTTGAATGGCATGTAACCAACCCTGCAGTTGCCTTAACAAGTAACTACGGTTTGGCTCATTATGCAGACCCGCTACCTGTTTTAGAAACGGCTGCAGGTTAGTCAAAAATTATAAATGATGTCATTGCGAGGAACAAAGCAATCTCAAAGGACATTCACATATGCTAAGATTGCAGCCCTGCCGCTCGCAATTACATTATAATGAATTAGTCGTCTTAAAAGACGAAAGAAATAAAGGACGAGAAGTCAATGAAAGTTACAATAGACGGATTTCCTATAGAAGTAGAGCCGGGAACCACCATCCTGAACGCCGCAAGGATGATAGGTGGTGATATTGTTCCGCCTGCTATGTGCTATTACTCTAAATTGCAGGGTAGTGGCGGTAAGTGCCGTACTTGTTTGGTTAAAGTGAGCAAAGGATCTGAAAAAGACCCCCGCCCTATGCCAAAACTGGTAGCCAGCTGCCGTACTACAGTAATGGATGGGATGGAAGTGCAAAATATTACCTCGCCGGAAGTGATTGAAGCGCGAAAAGGTGTTGTAGAAATGCTGCTTATTAACCACCCTTTGGATTGCCCGGTATGCGATCAGGCCGGTGAATGCCACCTACAGGATTTAGGCTATGAGCATGGCGCTGCAAAAACCCGTTACGAATTTGACCGCCGTACGTTTGAAAAGATTGATATAGGCGATAAGATACAATTGCACATGACGCGTTGCATATTGTGTTACCGTTGTGTCTTTACTGCCGACCAGATAACAGACCATCGCATACATGGTATACTTAACCGGGGCGACCACTCAGAAATATCAACTTACATACAAAAAGCTGTTGATAACGATTTTAGTGGAAATGTTATTGATGTTTGCCCTGTTGGTGCATTAACAGACAAGACCTTCCGCTTCAAAAATCGTGTTTGGTTTACTAAACCGGTTGAAGCACATCGCGATTGTGATAAATGCTGCGGCAAAGTTACACTTTGGTATAAAGGCGAAGACGTGCTTCGTGTTACCGGCCGCAAAGATGAATATGGCGAGGTAGAGGATTTCATTTGCAATACCTGCCGCTTTGATAAAAAGAAAACAGCAGACTGGGTTATTGAAGGCCCGCGTAACATATCAAACAAGTCGGTTATTGCTGCCAACCACTATGAAACGCTAAAACCGCTGCCGGTAGTTAAAACCAACCCGGTATTGCAGGAAGCAAATAAAGAACAATTTGAAAGGGAGACACGCCTGTAATGGAATTGACAGACCTCATTATAAAAGTTGTATTGATCGTAATTATTTTTGCGATAAGCCTGGTGGTAGCCATGTACTCTACCTATGCAGAGCGTAAGGTTGCCGCTTTTTTTCAGGATAGGCTGGGCCCTAACCGGGCCGGTCCATGGGGTATTTTACAGCCCCTTGCCGACGGTGGTAAAATGTTTTTAAAAGAGGAGATCATTCCTACCAATGCAACAGGCTTTCTCTTTATAGTAGGCCCATCGCTGGCAATTTTAACAGCTTGTATTGGTTCTGCGGTTATTCCGTGGGGCTCAACGCTTGAAATTGGAGGCAGGCAAATACCTTTGCAGGTTACTGATATCAACGTTGGTATATTATACATTTTTGGTGTAGTATCATTAGGTGTTTACGGCATTATGATAGGTGGCTGGGCATCTAACAATAAATACTCCTTGTTGGGAGCTATCCGCGCGGCATCACAAAACATCAGCTACGAAATCTCAATGGGCTTGTCTATCATTGCTTTATTGATGGTTACCGGGACCTTGAGTCTTGGCGAGATCGCTAAACAACAGCATGGATTTTGGGCGGATGGCTATTTCACCTGGAATGTATTTAAGCAGCCATTAGGCTTCCTGCTGTTCATTGTATGCGCCTTTGCAGAAACAAACCGTACACCTTTTGACTTACCGGAGTGCGAAACAGAGCTGGTAGGCGGTTACCATACCGAGTATTCATCCATGAAACTGGGCTTTTACCTGTTTGCAGAATACATTAACATGTTTGTTTCATCGGCAGTAATGGCAACACTTTACTTTGGTGGTTATAACTTTCCGTTTATGGATATGATACACTCGCCAAACCTTGTAGCCATATTAGGGGTGGTGGCATTGTTCATAAAAATATTCCTGTTTATATTTTTCTTTATGTGGATCCGTTGGACTATCCCGCGTTTCCGGTATGATCAGTTAATGGACCTGGGCTGGAAAACCCTTATACCATTGGCTATTGCAAACATCGTTTTAACAGGCGTTTTTATTACTTTTTTTAAATAAGTAGGACTTTAGTTAATGGAATCATTAAGTAATAAGAAGAAACAATTAGAAGTTAAGCCGCTCAATTTTTGGGAAAGGGCATATCTGCCTGCCATTTTGCGCGGTTTATCAATAACCATAAAACACTTTTTCCGCAAGCCGGTGACAATCAGTTATCCGGATGAAAAGCGGGAGTTTTCAGAGAATTTTCGTGGTATGCATTCGCTTAAGCGTGATGAACAGGGCCGCGAACGCTGTACAGCCTGCGGTTTATGTGCACTGTCATGTCCGGCTGAAGCCATCACCATGATAGCTGCCGAGCGCCAGAAAGGCGAAGAGCATTTGTACCGCGAGGAAAAGTATGCAGCAGTTTACGAGATCAATATGTTACGTTGCATCTTTTGCGGTTTGTGTGAAGAAGCTTGCCCTAAAGAAGCTATCTACCTGGATGGGGATATTGTTCCGGCAGATTACCTGCGTAAAGATTTTATATACGGTAAGGATAAATTAGTAGAGGCACCTTTAAATCAATAAACAAAGTTTTATACCTTTGCCCAGCTTTAAGCAAGGCAAGGTATATGTAATATTAATATGAGTACATTTTACTTCATCGCGTTTTTATCCATATTTTTTTCAATACTGGTTATTTCTGCAAAAAACCCGGTGCATAGCATACTGTACCTTATACTTACCTTTTTTACTTTCACCATTCATTACATTTTAATGAACGCCCAGTTTCTGGCAATCGTAAACTTTATTGTTTACATGGGTGCCATACTGGTGTTGTTTTTATATACGCTGATGCTGATTAACCTGAATAAGGAAGCCGAACCTGTTAAACCTTTCATGGTAAAGATAGCGGCGATATTTGGGGGCGGAATTTTAGCCGTTGCTTTAATATCATCTTTAAAATCATTAGGCGTATCAGACCCTGTAGTATTAAAAAATCCGGACCTGGGTTTGGTGAAAAATTTGGGGAAGGTATTATTTAACGAGTTTTTGCTGCCTTTTGAGGTGTCGTCGGTATTATTGTTATCGGCAATGGTAGGCGCAGTATTACTTGCAACTAAAGAAAGAGAACCAAAAGCAACCATCTGATGGAAAGTTTAACAAATACCATTCAAGCGGTTCCGCTTAACCACTACATACTTTTAAGCGCTATAATTTTTTCGATAGGTGTTATGGGCGTTTTACTTCGACGTAATGCTATAGTTATTTTCATGTCGGTTGAGCTGATGCTTAATTCGGTAAACCTGCTGCTTACTGCATTTTCCGTGTATCGTGGTGATGCAGCCGGCCAGGTGTTCGTATTTTTTATTATGGCATTGGCAGCGGCAGAAGTTGCTGTAGGCTTAGCTATCATAGTAATGATATACAGAAATACTAACTCGATTGATATTAACGTACTGAATAGGCTGAAATGGTAGTGTAAATTTTGATTTTGGATTTACGATTTCAGATTTAAAGAGAGAACAACAATACGCGTCGTGCGGGTAACGAACCAATCTTTTAATAGATTGATTGAAACTGAGCAAGGACGCGAGAAATAGAATATAAATGGACAAATTCATCTGGCTTATTCCTGTACTACCCTTAGCCGGTTTTATTATCAACGGATTGGGTCGTAATACCTTTTCCAAAGGGGTAATCGGCTTCATAGGCAGTTTGCTGGTTTTAGCATCATTTGGTTTAAGTATCGCTACATTTTTCCAGGTTAAATCTACCGGGGTACCAGTAAATGTTAACCTTTTTGACTGGATAAGCGTTGGTAATTTTAATATCCAGATGGCTTTCCTCATCGATCAGTTAAGCTCAATAATGCTGCTGATCATAACAGGAGTAGGTTTTCTTATCCATCTGTATTCTGCAGGTTACATGCATGATGATGCTGGTTTTGGCAAATTTTTCGCTTACTTAAACTTGTTCGTTTTCTTCATGCTGCTGTTGGTTATGGGCAGCAACTATGTAGTAATGTTTATAGGCTGGGAAGGGGTAGGTTTATGCTCCTATCTGCTTATCGGTTTCTGGTATACCAACCCAAGCTATGCCGATGCTGCAAAAAAAGCATTTATAATGAACCGTATTGGTGATTTAGGCTTTTTATTAGGCATTTTCCTTTTAATGAACACCTTTGGAAGCGTTGCCTATGCAGATATATTCCCTAAAGCGGTTAGTGCGGTATCAAGCGGTGCTCCTATTGTTTTAATAACTTTATTACTGTTTGTAGGCGCGGTTGGTAAATCGGCCCAGCTACCATTGTTTACCTGGCTGCCGGATGCAATGGCCGGCCCCACTCCTGTATCTGCGCTCATACATGCGGCAACAATGGTTACGGCCGGTATTTATATGATAGCCCGCTCTAACATATTGTTTACCCTGGCGCCAACTACTATGGATGTTATTGCCATTGTTGGTCTTGCAACCGCGGCATTTGCAGCGCTTATAGCCCTTAGCCAGACGGATATCAAAAAAGTACTGGCTTATTCAACGGTATCGCAGTTAGGCTACATGTTTTTAGGGTTAGGTGTAGGTGCATACACTGGTGCGTTTTTCCACGTGCTGACACATGCATTTTTTAAAGCTTTATTGTTCTTAGGCGCGGGTTCGGTTATACACGCAATGAGCGGCGAACAGGATATGCGCAAGATGGGTGGCTTGAAAGGCAACATTAAAGTGACTTTTATAACCATGCTGATAGGCACTATTGCTATAGCAGGTATCCCGCCATTTTCAGGGTTTTTCTCTAAAGACGAAATTTTGGCTGCGGCCTTTACGCACAGTACCGTATTTTATGTAATCGGAGTTATTACTGCGGGTTTAACCTCATTCTATATGTTCCGGATGATGTATCTTACTTTTTGGGGAAAATTCCGAGGTACACACGAGCAAGAACATCATTTGCACGAGTCGCCAGCCAGCATGACTATCCCTTTGATTATCCTGGCTATACTTTCAGCAATCGGTGGTTTCATTGGTGTACCATCTGTTATGGGAGGCCACCATGAGTTGGGCGCTTATCTTGCACCGGTGTTTGAAGGTTCTGCGAAACTATTGGGCGAACATGAACTGAGCCACAATACCGAATGGATATTAATGGGTACCTCAGCATTGATTGCCCTGCTGGCCTTAGGCTACGCATACAGCAGATATGTAAAAGGTGGACATGTGCCCGTATCTGATCAGGAAGAGCGCCCGGCTTTGGCCAATCTTTCATACCACAAATTTTATATTGATGAATTGTATGATAAAGTAATCCGCAAGCCGCTCGACGCCTTATCTGGTTTTCTATATCGTGTGATTGAGCAATTAGGTATAGACGGTTTTGTAAATGGATTAGGAAAAGGAACAATTGAAACAAGTAAAGGCCTGCGCCTGCTGCAAACAGGTAACGTAGGTTTCTACATATTTATGATGGTAGTAGGCATTATTGCCATTTTAGTATACAGTTTAATTAAAATATAGCGCCTGCGCGTTTAGTTATAAAATGACGGTTAGCATTTTACTTTTTTTACCGATTGTTGCAGCCATTTTAGTGCTGTTTTTTAAAAATGATTTTGCTAAACACGCTGCATTGTTTTTTTCTGTTGCGGAGTTAGCTTTGGCCTTGTCCTTTGTTGCAGGTTTTGTGCCGGATGCATCAGTACAATATGCTATTGATGTTCCGTGGATACCACAGGTTGGCGTTTACTTTAGCGCCGGTATTGACGGCATAAGTATGGTTATGGTACTACTAACCACTGTGCTTGTCCCGCTTATCATATTAACCACCTACCAACATCAATATAAATATGCAAAGGCTTTTTATGCTTTGATTTTATTTATGCAGGCAGGCTTGCTAACAGTATTTACTGCCTTAGATGGATTTTTATTTTATGTAGGTTGGGAAGCGGCACTTATACCTATTTACTTTATCTGCGCTTTATGGGGTGGCGAAAACCGCATACGTGTCAACATCAAATTCTTCATTTATACTTTTGCCGGTTCGTTATTTATGTTGTTAGGTATCATTTACCTTTACCTGCAAACTGGTAATAAGGTGTATGATATCAAGGCGTTTTACGATGTAACCTTAACATTGAAACAACAATCATGGGTTTTCTGGGCGTTCTTTATTGCCTTTGCTATCAAGATGCCGATATTCCCATTCCATACGTGGCAGCCAGATACCTATACCGAAGCACCTTCGGCAGGTACCATGATGTTATCAGGTATTATGCTTAAAATGGGTATATATGGTGTAATCAGATGGTTGATACCAAATGTACCTGCAGGTTTTATGCAATGGCAGTACCTGGTGTTAATTTTATCGGTAGTCGGGATTGTTTACGCTTCCATAATAGCTTTTAAACAAAAGGATGGAAAACGCCTGGTTGCTTATTCATCAATTGCACACGTTGGCCTGATAGCAGCTGGTATATTTGCCTGGAGTTTACAGGGATTACAAGGTGCCATGATACAAATGGTTAGTCATGGTATTAACGTGGTTGGCTTATTCTTTATATGGGATATCATCAGTCGTCGTTTAAACACCCGCGACACCACATTAATGGGTGGTATTGCTAAAGTAGCTCCGAAGTTTTCAATAGCATTTTTAATTATTGTTTTAGGTACCATAGCATTACCATTGACCAACGGTTTTGTTGGTGAGTTTCTGTTGCTGAAAGGTGTTTATAATTACACAATAGTATTTGCCGCAGTTGCCGGCTTAACCATCATTTTTGGTGCAGTATACATGCTGCGCATGTACAAACATGTAATGCAGGGGGAAGTAAATGAGTTAACAGCAACCTTTACTGATATACATGGCTCGGAAAAACTGGTATTGGGTATTATTTGCGCACTGATTATAATTATTGGTGTTTACCCTCAACCGCTTTTACATCTATCAGAAGCGTCTGTTATAAATTTGATGAACGTAGTATCGGCTAAATTTTCAGCCGGGAAATTTTAAAAAGATGAAATCCTAAATCCCAAGATTTAAATTCTAATTAATGGATGCTCCTACAAAAAAATATGATTTAGAAGAGCGAACATTTGACTTTGCTAAGCATTGTAAAGAGTTTTTGAAAGGGATTGATAGGTCGATACATAATATAGAATATTATAAGCAACTTATAAGATCATCCGGATCTGTTGCCGCTAATTGTATAGAAGCAAACGAAAGTTTTAGTCGTAACGATTATGCTCACCGGATTAAGATATGCAGAAAAGAGGCTAAGGAAAGCCGTTTATGGTTAAAGCTGATCGATTTGGGAGTGTTCATGGAAACTGAACGAGAAGCTTTGATACAAGAAACAATAGAATTAACCAAAATATTTGGTGCCATACTTGAAAAGATAAAAGAAAATAAACTATAGTTCTTACTTAGGATTTAGAATTTGGTTTTTAGAATTTTTATATGTTAACTATAATTATCATATCTGTTTTACCCATAGTGCTTTTGTACCTGGGTTTATATAAAGCTCAGAAAGCTTTATTACCTGTAGCAGTTTTAGGCCTATTAGCAGCGCTCATAACATCGGTTATGCAATGGAATAACAATGCCCAACCTATTTACAGCGGCATGCTGTTATACAATAATTACTCTGTTGCATTCTCGGTAATCAGTATAATTTCAACTATATTGATATTACTGCTTTCCAAAGGATATTTTGAACGCATCAGCAACCATATTGCTGAGTATTATGCTATCATCCTGTTTTCACTGGCTGGTATAATTGTAATGGTATCATACCATAACCTGACCATGATGTTCATCGGCATCGAGATCATGTCGGTTAGTTTATATATCCTTGCCGGAATCCGTAAAAGTGATTTTGCATCGAATGAGGCTGCATTAAAGTACTTTCTAATGGGCGCCTTTTCAACTGGGTTCCTGTTATTTGGTATCGCTTTGATCTATGGTTCAACCGGTTCTTTTGATTTGGATGTTATACGCGATTGGGTAGTTACTCATCCACGTAATATTGATCCTTTGTTTTATACCGGTATTTTGCTGATCATTGTTGGACTGTGCTTTAAAATAGGTGCCGCTCCATTCCATTTCTGGACACCAGACGTTTACGAAGGTGCTCCATCGTTAATTACCCTGTTCATGTCTACTGTAGTGAAAGTAGCCGGTTTTGCAGCTTTTCTGCGACTGTTTTCTGCCTGCTTCCTTCCAATCGCACAGTTCTGGACACCGGTACTACTGGGAATAACAATTGTCACCCTTTTTATAGGCAACATAACAGCCGTGTATCAGCAAAGCTTTAAACGCATGATGGCTTTTTCAAGCATATCGCACGCAGGTTACCTGCTATTTGCCATTGTTGCTATAGGTGCAAGTTCGGCTAACTCTATATTTATGTATGCTACAGCATATTCAATAGCATCCATCATTGCTTTTGGCGGACTGATATTAGTAAGGCAACAAACAGGCAGCGATAACTTTGAGGGCTTTAACGGCCTTGCCAGAAATAATCCTTTCCTGGCGCTGGTGTTAACCGTAAGTATGTTGTCGCTTGCAGGTATACCACTAACAGCCGGGTTTATTGGTAAGTTTTACATGTTTTCGGGCGCGTTGGCGCAATATAAATTCTGGTTAGTAATTATAGCAGTAATAAATGCTATCATCAGTATCTTCTATTATTTCAGGGTAATTATTGCCATGTATTTCCGCCAGGCAGAACGCAGCGAAGTCGAAGTGCCGGCTTATTATAAATTTGTTTTAGGCTTCTCGGCTCTTGCAACAATCATCATAGGGGTATATCCTGCATTTATATCCGGGCTTATTTAATAAGCAAAACTGCAATATTGATTTAATATTTGTAGTTTTACGGATATAGTTAATGGAAAACTTTTGGGAATACCTGCAGAACCTAACGGACGCTAACTCCATTTTAAGCAATGGCGGGTTTGTTGTTTTGTTAATAGTAGTTTATGCAGAAACAGGGTTGTTCTTCGGTTTTTTTTTACCGGGCGATTACTTGCTGTTTTTAGCCGGGTTACTAACAGCGGCAGGTATCATCCAGGTACCCATGTATATTTTAATCCCCTCGCTTATTGCTGCCGCGGTGTTAGGTAATTACACCGGTTACTGGTTTGGATATCGCACAGGACCGATGCTCCTGAAAAAAAACGATTCCTTCTTTTTTAAGAAGCGATACATAACCGCTGCCGAAGAGTTTTACGCGAAATACGGCGGTATGGCGCTTATTTTAGGAAGATTTTTCCCTATTGTAAGGACATTTGCTCCTATATTTGCAGGAGTAGTTAAAGTTGATTTCAAGAAGTTTAGCTTATATAATATTGTTGGGGCAATTGCCTGGGTAACCATCTTAACACTTACTGGTTACTTTTTAGGAAGGCGCTTTCCGCAACTGAAAGATTATTTACAATACATAGTACTTGGCTTAATAATAATTACAACAATTCCGCTGATTATTGCTTATGTGAGAAGAAAATACGCAAGTCAAAAGAATAACAAAAATTAATTATATTTAGAATAAATGAGCACACAGCACCCCTGGCATCAGGTAAGCCCAGGCGATAATGTACCGGAAATTGTTAACGCGATAATTGAAATTCCGAAAGGTTCAAAAGGGAAGTATGAAATTGATAAGGATTCAGGTTTATTAAAACTGGATCGTGTATTGTTTTCATCAGTAATGTATCCTGCTAATTACGGGTTTATACCCCAAACCTATTGTGATGATAAAGACCCGTTAGATATACTGGTGCTTTGTTCTACAGATGTTTATCCGATGTCTATGATCGAAGCTAAAGTAGTAGGCGTGATGCACATGGTTGATAATGGCGAACAAGACGATAAAATTATTGCAGTAGCAAAAAATGATATGTCGGTAAATTACATTAACGATCTGAATGAATTGCCACCACATACCATGAAAGAAATCGTGAGATTTTTTAGTGACTATAAAGTGCTTGAAGGTAAAAATGTTACCATAGAGCATTTATTGGGTGTTAGATATGCCCATAAAGTAATAACTGAAAGTCTTGATCTTTATAAGTCGACTTTCCCTGTTTACCAATAATTTTTGAATGGACCCCGAGCAGTACGAAATAAGCGCTTTTTACATATTTGCAACCATTTTTTTAGTGTTGCTTAACGGTTTTTTTGTTGCAGCCGAGTTTGCCATGGTAAGGGTAAGGGGCTCACAAATAGAAATAAAAGCTAAAGCTGGCAGCGGGGTAGCAAAAATTGCACGCGGCATACTACATAATCTTGATGGATACCTGGCTGCTACGCAGTTGGGTATAACCATTGCCTCACTTGCCCTGGGTGTTGTGGGGGAAGAGGTTGTTACCAGTGTTGTGGTGCGTGTTTTCCTGGCTGTTGGGGTAACTCTTAGTCCGGGTTTTATTACAGCAAGCCATATCTTATCATTCGTAGTAATTACGGTATTGCATATTGTTTTTGGCGAGCTGGCACCAAAATCCCTGGCTATTCAAAAATCGGTACGCACTGTTTTGGCGGTATCATGGCCACTTAGGTTTTTCTTTATAGTTTTCAAGCCCTTTATATGGGTACTTAACGGCTTTGCAAATTTCATTTTAAAGTTAGTTGGTATCAGCAATGTCGAGGGCAGTGAAACCCACCACTCTTCCGAGGAATTGCAATATTTGCTGGAACAGGGCATGGAGACCGGTGCGCTCGACTCGAACGAGCACGAACTGATACAGAACGTATTTGATTTTAATGAGCGCGTGGTAAAAAACATTATGGTACCGCGTACTAAAATATCAGGCATTGAGATTGATACGCCTAAAGAGGAGTTGTTAGAAATCTTGATAACAGAAGGATACTCGCGCATGCCGGTGTATGACGAGGTGATAGATAAGATTGTTGGTATTGTTCATGCCAAGGATATATTACCACTTTTGGCTCGTGGCGAAGAAATTGTACTGAAAGACATCATCCGGAAACCATATTTTATTCCTGAAACAAAAAAAATCAATGACCTCATGGCCGAACTGCAGCAAAAGCGTATTCAGATAGCCATTGTGTCCGACGAGTTTGGTGGTACTGCAGGTATGGTTACCCTTGAAGATATTGTGGAGGAGTTGGTTGGCGAGATACAGGACGAGTTTGACGAGGAAAAGCCAATTGTAGAAAAAATCAACGACCGCGAATTTGTGGTGAATGCCCTTGCTCCTATTTATGATGTTAACGAGCACCTTCCGCATGACCTGCCTGAGGATGGCGATTTTGACACCGTTTCAGGCTGGTTGGGTGATATTTTTGGAAAGATTCCGGATGTTGGTGAGCAAAAGGAAAGTAATGGTTATAACATTACTGTTCTGAAAAAATCAGACCAGAATATCGAATCTGTTAAGCTGGAGCTACTCATCAATGAAGAAGATACTGTAGACGTGCATTGATAAATTACGTCAAAAAAATTTGGCTATTTAGCTCTGTTTTAGTCTTTACCGTTTATGCAGTTATTTTATACGCCTGATATCGACCCTAAACTACCTCAGTACTTTTTGAGTGAAGAAGAAAGTAAACATGCGGTGCGCGTTTTACGGCTTTCAGCCGGCGATGAGGTAACATTGATAGATGGTAAAGGTGGTTTATACAAAGCGCAAATAACAGGCGCACATCCCAAGCGCACCATTTTAAAAATAAATTCAGTTACCACAGGTTATAACCAACGGAACCATTACCTGCATATAGCCATTGCGCCAACAAAAAATCTCGACCGTATAGAGTGGTTCCTTGAAAAAGCGACGGAAATTGGTATTGACGAAATTTCCCTGATTATCTGCCAGAGATCTGAACGTAAAGAGGCCAAAGTAGAACGTTTGGATAAGATCATAACATCAGCCATTAAACAATCTATAAAAGCTTATCATCCTATTTTAAACGCCCCGGTTACTCTTTCACAATTTATTAAACAGCCCTTTAAAGGTCATAAATTTATCGCTCATTGTGCCGAGGGCGATAAAGCTGGCTTAGCACAATCTTTTGAAAAGCATGGTCGTTATCTGATTTTGATAGGCCCTGAGGGCGACTTTAGTCCTCCTGAGGTTGACATGGCTTTGCAAAACGGGTACAAAGCCATAACTTTAGGTGAAAGCCGCCTGCGCACAGAAACCGCTGCACTTGAGGCCTGCTTTGAGGTAAATTTTTTGAACCGGTGATGAGAAGAGCATTAGGTATTATGGCGGCTATCGGGCTGATGTTAGGCATTAGCAGCTTTAGTATGCCAGCATATAAAATGGCACGCCTTAAGTACAATGGCGGCGGCGACTGGTATGGCGATCGCACTGCACTTGTTAACCTTATTAAATTTTGCAATACTAATCTTAAAACCAACTTTGAAACAGAGGAAGATGTAGTAGAAGCCGGAAGCGATCAGATATTTAACTACCCGTTCATTTTCATGACGGGGCATGGCAACGTTATCTTTAGCGACCAGGAGGCCCGCAATCTGCGCAAATATTTATCAGGGGGCGGTTTTTTGCACATAGATGATAACTACGGGTTGGATAAATTTATTCGCCCGCAAATGAAAAAGGTATTCCCCGAACTTGATTTTGTGGAGTTACCGGTTAACTATCCCATTTACCATCAAAAGTTCAGCTTTCCTAACGGATTACCTAAGATACATGAACATGATGGCAAGCGCCCGCAGGGTTTCGGCTTGATATATAAGGGCCGTTTAGTTTGTTTTTACACTTATGAGTGCGATTTAGGGAACGGCTGGGAAGATTATGGCACTTATGCGGGAGACAGCCAGGAAAGCCGTTTAAAAGCATTAAAAATGGGAGCTAATCTTATCCAGTACATCTTTACCAAATAATACCCTTATATTCGTTAAAAAGGTAGCCGGATATGTATAAGGTTAAAGTAAACGCACATTACTTTGAGGTAGAGCGCAACGCAAAGCAATTAATTAATGGAGGCGAGATAAATGCTGATGTCAACAAACTTAGTGACAATCGGTATCATATCATCAATAACAACCTCTCTTATAATGCCGAAGTAGTAAGCTTTGATCGCGAAGCAAAAACCGCAGAAATTAAAGTAAACAACAATACATATAAGGTATCAGCTAAGGATCAGTTTGACCTGCTGCTTGATCAGATGGGGCTTAGCAATCTTATGTCTGCCAAAGTAAGTGATATTAAAGCGCCAATGCCCGGGCTTGTACTTAAGGTTTTAGTAGCAGAAGGTGCCGAAGTAAAAAAAGGTGATAACCTGTTCATATTGGAAGCCATGAAAATGGAAAATATTATTAAAGCTCCGGCCGATGTTACTATCCGCACAATTAAAATGCAGCCAGGCGATAAAGTAGAAAAAGGCCAGGTACTTATGCTTTTTTGAACTTTTATTGATTCACTACCGGGAAGCGCGTTAGGGCGGCGGGGTAAAGAATTGAGAAGGACAATTAAGAACAAGAATGAATATCGATTCTCTTAACCCGGCATGATAATTCGCTCCCCTGGGAGGGTAAGGGAGGGGTCAAAAGAATTTACAACTTCCCAAGCTTCATCAGAGCATAAAACAACCCGGTGCAATGTAGGGCCTGAGCTATTTTATTATCGGCAAGAAACTGCTTAACCTCTTCAATAGTATATTCTTCAACCACAAGGTGTTCATGCTCGTCAAGGCTTTGTTCCTGAACTTTTTTGCCGCCTTTGGCCAGGTAGCAAAACGTTTTGTTATCTGCAGTTGATGGGTTTGCATATACCGTACTGATTAGTTCGATATCATCAAACTGATAACCCGTTTCTTCAAGTAATTCGCGGCGCATGGCCTCATGTGGTTCCTCGCCTTCATCAATAACGCCGCCTGGAATTTCAAGCGAAACGATATTAGCTGCATGGCGATACTGGCGTACCATCAATACCTTATTATCTTCGGTAATTGCAACCGCATTTACCCAGTCAGGGTATTCAAGCACATAATATTGGTCGACTATGCGGCCATCCGGCATTTCGCATTTATCGCTGCGCAGGGTAGCCCAGGGCCCTTTATATATATATGTTGATGAACAGGTCTTCCAGGTAAGATTACTCATAATTGTCTTTAAAAAATTGATAAATATGCCTTTGTTTGGTAATATTATCCAACGACTGGTAATGATGTTTGGTTTCTAAACAATCGAAGATCAATAACACTTTACTAAGAAGTAAGGTAGTGGCTTCATTATTCTTAAACGGCTCTGCAAAAACGTATAACATTTGGCCAAGCGCGTTTAGCTTTTCAGGTGAATAATCTTGCTCTTTCAGCAGTTGTTTGAGGTGGTCTTCACTTAAATCAACAAGCTTAGCTAATTCAAGACTGTATTCCTCTTTCAGTATATTATTAAATGCGTCTGAATATTCATCAACCTGCCCTTCGGCTTTCAAGCTGGAAAGCTTAGCTAAAAGCAACGCAAACTTGCGCGCCTCATTTAGCATATAATCACGCTGAAAAGCCAATTTTATTAAATGAATGACGCTTAATAATACTTACCAGCTGCCGCTGCTGCCGCCTCCACCGCCGCTGCCTCCGCCAAAACCACCGAAGCCGCCGCCTCCACCGCCGCCCCAGCCACCGCCGCCGCCAGAAAAGCCTCCCCAGTCGCTGCCGCTGCTACGGCCACCACCGCCCAGCATATTACCGGCTAAAAACCACCAGAACGGGCTTGCGCCTCCGCGGCTGCCAATAATACGGCGTCCACCGCCGCCACCGCCCCGGTTACGGAATATAATGATGAGTATAACAACTACAATAATCAAAATTATTCCAGCAGCCCCCCCATCATTCTTTGTACGGCGTGTAGCTTTTTTATCAGCTTTGTACTCGCCTTTCATGTATTTAATGATGTCATCAGTCGCTGCATCCAGTCCGCCGTAATAATCGTTCTCCCTGAAGCGGGGCTTCATATCATTCTGGATAATCTGCTGGGTAATTATGTCGGGTAAGGCGCCTTCGGCACCGTAACCTGTAGAGATAGCCATCTTACGGTCTTTCATGGCTACAAGTACCAGAATGCCGTTATTTTTTTCCTTGGAGCCGATACCCCACTTGCGTAGTAGCTCTACGCCATATTGGTTAATATCATAATCGCCGGTAGATTGAATGATCACTACAGCTATCTGTGTAGAGGTAGAATCATTGTAATCAACAAGCTTGCGTTCGAGGTTTTGTTTATCACTTGCAGAAAGAGTATTAGTAAAATCGGTTACAAGTGTGTTTGACCGTTCGGGAATATCCTGGGCAAATAGTGTAGATATGCAGAGCATCAGGCCCAGGCATACAATTAGCTTTTTAAACATTGATGAGGTTTTAATTACCATCCATAAAGGCTATATCGTCAGACAATTCGTTCTTGTCGTCATTGATGTAAGGGAAGTACTGCTTTAACTGTTCGCCGGCCATTGAAACGCCTGTAACTATGCCTTCAACCAGATTGCCAAATTTAAAATGTTTCAGCATTTCTTCTTTGGTAGTATTCCAGAAATCGGCGGGCACGGCCTGGTTTATTCCTGTGTCACCAATAATGGCAAACTTTCTGTCAACTGTAGCCAGGTATATCAGCACGCCGTTACGTAGCCGTGTTTTATGCATTTCCAGTTGAGTGAAATATCTGGCGGCACGGTCAAGCGGCTCATCGCTGCAATTTTTTTCAACACACACCCTTATTTCACCGGACGTGTTTTTCTCGGCAGCCGCTACTGCTTTCTGGATGCGCTCCTGTTCTTCGTCGGTAAATACTGCCATTGGTTTAATGAGTGAAGGATTGGATTATTGAATAGCTAAGAATCGGATTGTTGAATGAGTGAGGAACATCAATTGTATCTTCACTCATTCAATCCTTCAAAATTATTAAAATTGTACTTTAGGCGCTTTATCAGAACCTGCTTCGCTTTGGAAATAGCCTTTTTCTGTAAAGCCAAACATTTTTGCGGTAAGGTTTGCAGGAAATGCACGAATCTTGCTGTTATACGCCTGTACAGATTCGTTAAAGTCACGACGGGCTACAGAAATGCGGTTTTCTGTACCTTCCAATTGTACCTGTAAGCCACGGAAAGCTTCGTTAGCTTTCAAATTAGGATAATTTTCTGAAGCTACCAATAACCGGCCTAATGCAGTGCTTAACTGCCCTTGTGCCTGCTGATATTGCTGTATAGCCTCTGGTGTAAGTTTGGTAGGATCTACCTGTATTGATGTTGCCCGCGCGCGTGCATTGGTTACTTCGGTAAGGGTGCTTTTTTCAAAATTAGCCTCACCTTTTACGGTTGATACCAGGTTAGGGATAAGGTCGCTGCGGCGCTGGTATTGCGTTTGTACCTCGCCCCATTTGCCTTTAACGTTCTCGTCTGATTGTACCATGCCGTTATAGCTGCAACCGCCAACCATGGCAATTAGCACTACAACAACTATTACAATAAGTAAATTTTTCATCTGTGTGTGTTTTTTATAGTTTGATTGTGCGAATATAAAACTTAGATGCAAAACGCATACCGATGTTACATTATGTAACATTTGCGCCATATTGGCAACAACTGCCAATAAAATTGAATTAAATAACAATAACCAATATATGGATTTTATATTTGCTATTGATTAACTGATTTAATGACACATTGTTATAAATGAAAAAAATACTTTCCGCAATTTTAATATGCTCAGGCTTACAGTCCTACGCGCAAAAAGCACATGAAAATTTAGTACAGTATGTAAAGCCTATAATTGGTACCCAGCGCATGGGGCATACCTATCCTGGTGCTACAGTCCCTTTTGGGATGGTACAGCTAAGCCCTGAAACAGATACCCCAAGCTATGAGCTTAATGGCAAATATAACCCTAAAGTATATGAATATTGCGCAGGTTACCAGTACGAGGATAAAACAATTGTAGGTTTTAGCCATACACATTTCAGCGGAACCGGACACTCTGACCTTGGCGATTTCTTGATAATGCCAACTGTTGGGCCGCTGAAACTGAACCCTGGTGTAGCGGATCAGCCTGGCAGTGGTTACCGTTCTGCGTTTTCGCACGCTAATGAGGTAAGTGCAGCCAACTACTATAAAGTTAAGCTTGACGCCTCGAACATTACTGCCGAGCTTACAACCAGCACCCGTGTGGGTTTCCACCAATACACTTTCCCAAAATCAGACCAGGCACACGTTATTCTTGATCTGATGGCAGGTATTTATAACTACCCCGGTAAAAATGTATGGACGTATGTTAGGGTATTAAATGACAGCACCCTTGTAGGCTTTCGCCAGACGAATGGCTGGGCGCGTACCCGTACACTGTATTTTGCAATGACCTTTTCAAAGCCATTTGTTCAGCATGGCTTTAAAAAATACGACCAACGCGAAGTTTACGGTGGTTTTTGGGGGAAATTCAATCAAACTAAAAACTTCCCTGAGATAGCAGGTAAGCAGATACGCGCTTACTTCGATTTTAAGACGGAAGAGAATGAAAAGATAAAGATAAAATTTGCTTTATCGCCGGTAAGCACAGATGGTGCTTTGGCCAATATGCAAGCTGAGATACCTGGATGGGATTTTGATAAAGTTAAAAATGACGGACAGGCGCAGTGGGAAAAAGAGCTGGAGAAAATAACTATCAGCGGCAGCACCGAGCAAAAGCAAAACTTTTATACCTCGATGTATCACACCATGATCAACCCAACCATTTACATGGATGTGGATGGTCAATACAAAGGCCTTGATCAAAACATACATAAAGCGGAAGGTTTTACTAATTATACTACTTTTTCATTATGGGATACTTACCGGGCATTGCACCCGCTGTTTAACATTATACAACCGCAGCGTAATGCCGATATGGTGAAATCCATGCTGGTGCATTTTGATCAGAGCCCTGAGAAAATGCTGCCGGTTTGGAGCAATTCGGCCAACGAAAACTGGTGTATGAGCGGATACCACAGCGTGGCTGTTTTAGCAGATGCTGTTGTTAAAGGCAACGCTCCTTTTGATGCCAATAAAGCCTTAGAGGCATGTGTGGCTACCGCACGTAAGCGCAGCTACGAAGGCATTGGCGAATACATGGACAAAGGCTATGTGCCTGATGAAAGAAGCGGTACGTCGGTATCTAACACCTTGGAGTACGCTTATGACGATTGGGCGATTGCCCAGATGGCAAAAAAATTGGGCAAAACAGATATCTATAATGAATTCATCAAACGTTCTGAAAACTATAAGAATGTTTACGATGCTTCGATAGGCTTTATGCGCCCTAAAAAGGCCGACGGTACATTCCGCTCTAAGTTTGATCCGCTGAGTACAATTAACGAAGGCTTTATCGAAGGAAACTCATGGAACTACACCCTCTTCGCTCCGCAGGATCCGCAAGGATTAATTAAGCTAATGGGCGGAAATGCAAGATTTGTGCGCTACCTCGACTCGTTGTTTACCATGAACCTGCCTGATAAATACTTTGCCGAAACTGAAGATATTACCCGTGATGGTATCATCGGTAACTACGTACATGGTAACGAGCCATCACACCACGTAGCTTATCTTTACAACTGGACAGATAAGCCATGGAAAACCCAGGAACGCATACGCATGATTTTGCCGCGCATGTACAAACCAACACCTGATGGGCTTGGCGGTAATGACGATACCGGCCAGATGAGTGCATGGTATATTTTCAGCACGCTTGGTTTTTATCCTACTGCTCCGGGATCTGTTGATTACGCTATCGGCAGTCCGTCGATAAACAACGCTACTATACAGGTTGGCAATGGAAAAACATTTAACATTGTTGTTAAGAACCAGGGAGCTAAGAATGTTTACGTGCAGAAGATCATCCTTAATGGTAAGCCACTTAACGGGCTTTCAATCACCCATCAGGATATCATGAACGGCGGCGACATTGTGTTTTACATGAGCAGTAAGCACAAGTAATGAGTGAGGAATAGTGATTAAGGAGTGGAAAATAGTTAGGCTATTAAATAACTAATCTCAAAATTGATAACTGATGAAAGGTGGGCGGCGAAGAGTTGCTCACCTTTTGATTTATTGATTATCTGACGGGCGTGCCAGTGAATAATCAATAAATCAACGTGAATAAGCTTAAATTTAGGTACGATATAGGGCTGTATTCTGTAAATTCTTAAAATTCGAGTTCAGACTTACCCAGCCATGCAATGGCTTTCTCTTTCAGCCAGTGTGTTCAGTTTATTTTTCAATATAGTGCGTGCACGGTGCAGTGTAGTGCGCGATAGTAGTTCGGTCATGCCTAATTTACGGCTGATCTCCTGGTGCGAGTAACCTTCTATAGCATACATGTTAAATACAGAGCGATAAGTTGCAGGTAGTTCCTGTACCATGCCCATCAGGTCATTTGTTTCCAGGTTGTTGCCGTTGTAACTGCTGCTAACCATTATATCCTGTTCGGCAAAATCATCAACCAATACCATGGTTTTAGCCTTTCTGTAACGAGATATAGCGCTGTGTACCATAATCCGGCGTATCCAGCCTTCAAGGCTGCCCTCGCCGCGATAATTGCTCATGTTTTTAAACATTTTGATAAAGCCCTCTTGTAAAATATCCTGGGCTTCGTCTTTATCTTTAGCATAACGCATGCACACTGCAAGCATTTTAGGCGCTAATATGCGGTATAACATTTCTTGCTGCTTACGGTCGTTGCGCAGGCATCCTTCCCATAATGTTTGTAAGCGGTTGTCAAATGAAGTTATCATAATTGTGATATTAATGTAGTTTGCTATGTGCCAAAAAACTACCATTTTTTTAACCTATTGAAAATTAGGTATTTAGAAGTTTATATTGATTTTAAAGTGTCCGCTTCCGTACAGTTTGCGTACGTTAAAGAACGACTGTTATTTTAATTTTTAACACCAGATGCCAATGCATTATATAAGCGGTTACGTACATGGTGAAGCAAGTAAAATTGTTGTGAGTGCTTTGCCACTTAATCGCCAAGACAAAGTAAACCAACCCAAATAGTTATCTTTGCCACATCCGGGATAAAAACCCGGCATGTATATGATAAAAGAAATTGAAGTTGTTTGCCCGCCAGGGCAGCAGGATGATCAGGCTTTTTTAAAAACGCTTGCATCAGCAGGATCAAAAATCCCTCAAAACAGAATCACCGGTGTAAAAGTCCTGAAGCGTTCTATAGATGCTCGTGGCCGCAAGGTAGTATACCGTATGCAGGTTAGGCTATATATTGATGAACCATTTAAACCGGAAACTTTTGAGCGTTCGTATAAAAAAATAAGCAACGCGCGTCGTGTCATTATTGTAGGCGCCGGTCCGGCCGGGTTATTTGCAGCCCTGCAATGTATACAGAATGGTTTAAAGCCTATTGTGCTGGAACGTGGAAAAGACGTTAAACAACGCCGGCGTGATCTGGCTAATATTAACAAACAAGGACTGGTGAACCCTGAGTCAAACTATTGCTTTGGCGAAGGTGGCGCGGGCACTTATTCGGACGGAAAGCTTTATACGCGATCTACCAAGCGTGGCGACGTAAAAGGTATTTTGGAAACCTTTGTTGCCCATGGCGCTACTGAAGATATTTTAGTTGACGCACGCCCTCATATTGGCACCAACAAGCTGCCGCAGATAATCACCGCCATGCGCGAAAGCATTTTGGAAGCCGGTGGTGAGGTGATATTTGATGCTAAGGTAACCTCATTAATGGTTGATTTTGGTACGATCAAAGGTGTAAAATTAGCTGATGGCGAAAGGTTGCAGGCAGATGCGGTAATATTGGCCACGGGCCATTCAGCACGTGATGTTTTTGAAATGCTTCATCATCAAAATATCCTGATAGAAGCTAAGCCTTTTGCGCTGGGTGTACGCATTGAGCATCCGCAGGAAATAATAGACAAGGCCCAATATCACTGCGAAAACCGCGGGCCTGATCTGCCGCCATCGTACTACAATTTGGTAGAGCAGGTTGATGAGCGCGGCGTATTTTCGTTTTGTATGTGCCCTGGTGGTATCATTGCGCCATGCGCTACAGATACTGACGAGATTGTAGTAAATGGCTGGAGCCCATCCAAACGGAATAATCCCTTTGCCAACTCGGGTACAGTGGTGCAGATCAACATGGAGGATATACCGGGAGATATGAACGACCCATTCCGGATGCTGAATTTTCAACAACAGGTAGAGCAGGTGGCTTTTAAGGCAGGGGGCGGAAATCTGGTGGCACCGGCTCAGCGCATGGTTGATTTTGTTGAAGGGCGATTATCAGTCGATCTGCCCGTAAACTCATACTTACCGGGTTGCCGGAGCGTTGAATTAAAAGAGGTGCTACCTGGTTGGATACATAACCGTTTAAAGAAAGCACTGCCTGTTTTTGGCCGCAAGATGAACGGATATTATACAAACGAGGCCATATTGGTCGGTGTTGAGTCGCGCACATCATCCCCCATAAAAATACCGCGCGACCGCGACACTTACCAACATCCGCAGGTAGCCGGATTATTTCCATGTGGCGAGGGCGCTGGTTATGCCGGCGGTATAATCTCGGCTGCTATAGATGGTGTTAACTGTGCCAACGGGGTCTCGAAGTATTTTGGCTGATCGTGATGTCGAAACACCAATCAGCCTTATATTTACTATACAATTATGCAATCTCCAATTAATAAATATAACGAGAAATTTCAGGCTGCTTTAGCCGGTTTGAACCCCGAACAGTTAGCGGCTGTAAATAAAATGGATGGCCCCGTGCTGGTTGTTGCCGGCCCAGGGACTGGTAAAACGCAGATTTTAGCTGCTCGTATTGGTAAAATTTTAACTGATACCGATGCGCAGCCCAACGAGATACTTTGCCTTACCTATACTGATGCAGGTGCAGTTGCCATGCGTAAGCGTCTGTTCGAGTTTATTGGGCCCGACGCGTATCGAATTAACATATACACCTTTCATGCTTTTTGTAACGAGATCATTCAGGAAAACCTGGAGTATTTTGGCAAGCTTAATCTGGAAGCCGTGTCAGATCTGGATTCGGCGATGTTATTCCAGGAGTTGATCAATGAATTTGCAAACGACCACTTGCTTAAGCGCTTTACCGGTGATGTTTACTATGATGCACCGAGGTTGAAAAAGCTTTTTTCGGCCATGAAGACGGAAAACTGGTCTGAAGAGGTGATCATAAAAGCAGTTAAGGATTACCTGGATGACCTGCCCAACCGTGATGAATTCATTTACAAAAGGGCTAACGCCAAGGCGGGTATAAAGATAGGCGATCCAAAGCAAAAAGATATTGACAAGGTAACCGAAACCATGAACAAGCTGCTGGCTGCAGTAGGCGAGTACAAAAACTACGATGCCAAGATGAAAGCCAGAGGCTGGTATGATTATGACGACATGATCATTTGGGTGCTCAAAGCCTTCAGGGAGAATGAAGAGATACTGCGCCGCTACCAGGAGCGCTATCAATACATCCTGGTAGATGAGTTTCAGGATACCAGCGGATCACAAAATGAGCTGTTAAAGTTTTTACTTAATTACTGGGATACGCCAAACGTGTTTGTGGTTGGCGACGACGACCAGTCGATATTTAAGTTTCAGGGTGCCAACATGAAAAACATTCTGGACTTTGCCGGCGATTACGTAGATACCCTGCATACAGTTGTATTAAAGCATAACTACCGCTCAAACCAGCACATTCTGGATATATCAAGGGTGCTGATCAACAACAACCGCGAACGCCTTACCACACAACTAAACCTTGATAAAAACCTGCGCTCTTCTCACCCGCGTTTTGATAGCGATGTGATTGAACCGGTAATAAAAGAGTACGAAAACCCTAACCAGGAACTGGTTGATGTGGCGATGCAGATAAAGCGGCTGATTGCTAAAGGTACTGAACCGGGTGAGATAGCGGTTATTTACCGTAACCACAGCCAGGTTGATGACCTGTTGCATTATTTAGATGTTCAGGGCATCGCCGTTAACACCAAACGTAAAATAGATATACTTACGTTGCCTTTTGGCGAAAAGATCGTCAACATCCTTCGTTATCTGGCCATGGAAATGGACTCACCTTATAGCGGCGACGAATTGTTGTTTGAAATACTGCATTACAACTTTTTTAACATTCCGCCGATAGAAATCGCCAAAGCCAGCATAGCGGTATCAAAAGAAAACTTTGCCACCACAAATAATAACCTGCCTAAAACATCTTTACGCAGATATATACATGAACTACGCATACCAGCGCAAACAGACCTGTTTAGCAAACCGGCTGGCACTGACCTAAAGGCGATAGCCATTTATATAGACGATCTGCTGAAAGATTCTGTCAGCGTTACACTGCAGCAATTCTTTCAAACAGTGATTGCCAAGATGGGCATCCTGAGATACATAATGCAGCAACATGATAAAGGCATGTATATGCAGGTGCTCACCAGTTTTTTTGACTTTTTAAAAGATGAAAGCCGCAGAAACCCGGATATCAAATTAGCTGATTTGATCAATATCATCGATCTGATGCGTAAAAACGGTATCAGGATAGCCCTAAATAAGGTGATTTTTTCTGAAAACGGCATTAATTTTCTTACTGCACATGGCTCAAAAGGACTGGAGTTTGAGCATGTGTTTTTTATAGGCTGCGACAAAAAGACCTGGGACAGCAAGGGGCGCAACAGCGGTTTCAGTTATCCGGATACACTTACACAGGCAGCGTCGGAGGATATTGCCTTAAGAGAGGAATCGCGCAGGCTGTTTTATGTAGCCCTTACTCGGGCTAAGCAATGCCTTAATGTATCTTACGCCGGTAAAGATAAAAACGGCAAGGACCAGGAGCCATCACAATTTATAGGTGAGATTTTAGCAGAGACACATTTGCAGGTAACCTATCCTAAGGTGAGCAGCGAGGATATGTTTGAGTTTATAGCCACCCAATTTAACGAAGCGGATAAGCCGGTGGTTGAGTTGCTGGACAGAAACTACATTAACCAGTTATTGCAAAACTATACGCTTTCGGTAACGCATCTGAATAACTTTTTGGATTGCCCGTTGCGCTTTTATTTTCAGTGTTTGATAAGGGTGCCTGCAGGCAAAAGTCCGTCGGCTACGTTTGGACAGGCTGTACACTGGGCGTTGAATAAAGCTTTCAGGAAACTTAAGGAGCTTGACAATGAGTTTATACCAACAGAGGAGTTCATGAAAGAGTTTCGCTGGTACATGTACCGCAACCGGGATTCATTTACCAAGGAAGATTTTAACAGGCGTGTAGCCTACGGCGATAAAATATTGCCGCCATACTATGAGCAAAACGTATCAACGTGGAATAAAATAGCCCAAACCGAGCGAAGCATAAAAAACATTGAAGTACAGTGCGTACCGATAAAAGGTAACCTGGACAAGATTGAGTTTAACGGCAAGCAGGTAACCGTTGTAGATTACAAGACCGGCCGTGTGCGCAATGCCAAGCCAAAATTAGAACGCCCAACCAACGAGCAGCCCAATGGCGGCGACTATTGGCGCCAGGCGGTTTTTTATAAGATATTGGTAGATAACGACCGTACCAACGATTGGGAAGTAGTTGATACTATTTTTGACTTCATAGAGCCTGAAAAAGAGAACGAGTACTTTAAGGCTAAAGTTGTTATCACCCCTCAGGATATTGAGGAAGTTACCGGGCAGATAACATCTGTTTACCAGAAGATCATGAACCATGAGTTTAGCGCAGGTTGCGGCAAAAAAGAATGCGACTGGTGCCATTTCGTAAAAAACAATTTTAACCAGCCTGCAGAATTATTAGAGCTTGCCGATGGGCAAGATGAAATAGAGTAAATTGCAGATTACTGCCAATCTATATCTTCAATCTTACATTTATTTTTTGCAGTAGCCCGGTAAGCCATACTATTACAAAAGAGAATAATAAGCATCTGATAAGGCCACCTGTGCCCTGATCGAGGTACTGAGGATATCCAAGGTCGGTCATCTGGTATAGCGGATAAAAAAGGTAAGGCAGCAGGTAACAGGTAAAAGTACTTGTGCCCGCGGGCTCTATGATTTTGAACCAGTGATATTTCTGTTTAAAGTCTACAATGTAAATAAAAAGGGCATATATTACAAGGCTAATACCAGTGCATATCAATACCCATGAAGGAGTATCGCGGGCTTTTGAGATACCTCCGCTAAAATAGCGTACAATAAAACCAAGGTTAAATAGTATTATAGCCATCAGTATCATGGCCGCCCAAAGCATCTTTATTTCTTTATTTTGATTGAGCCGCATGTACAGCACCGATACAAATACTCCTGCCATTGTAAATGCCTGCATAGCCCCGTTACCGGCTATCCACATATATTTTTGGATGCCCATTAAAAAGTCGAGCATGCCAAAGTGAAAGTCGATATTGAAAAACATAAAAAATATCCATGCAGCAGCCTGTATCCACAAAGCACCGTTGCTGTAGTAATAGATCAATCCGCATATCAGGTATGACCATCCTATCAGCCCCAGTATACCCCACCACGTTAAATGCAGCCAGGGATGGGCAGGATCGTTGCTTCTGTATAAAATACACATAGTAATCAGCAAGGCCAGGCCAAACCCCTGGAATAAATACTTGCGCAGCTTGGATGTGGTTTTACTATAATCTAAAAAGATAAAGAAAAAGCTGAAGGTTGCCAGGCTATCCCATACGGGTTTGGGCAGTAAGGTAGCTGTTTCATTATAAGTTTCGCTGTTGGCATGAAAAAAGCCTATAAATATCAGCGCAAAAGAACGTGTAATAATACGGTAAGGTACATGTGCTTCCTGGTTGTGCAGGCGTTTGGCAAAAGCATAGGGGATTGATAAACCTACAATAAACAGGAAGGCGGGAAAAATGGTATCGGCAAGTCCTAAAGCGTCGGCATTTATGTCTGCATGTTTAAGCCATTCAGGGGTATTTGGCACGCCATCCAGATCATTTACAAAGATCATCAGGAACATGGTAACCGCACGAAACGCATCAATTGACCTGATGCGGTTAATTAAATTACTCATTAAACAGGCAAATGTATTTTAGAGATAAATGTTTTAAATAAACGGTAATAAATTTAAAACAGTATCTGTTAAAACGTTCTTAATCCCTATCGCGGCTCAATTTGCTGAACAGCAGTGGATTTTCATTAAGCTCTGCCGTTTCCCGGCGGTGCTTAATAATGTGTATTGCTGTAAACATGGCCTCGCGAAAAGATATTTCTGATGCCAGGTTTTTGCCGGCAATATCATAAGCTGTACCATGATCTGGTGAAGTACGTATAAAACTTAGCCCCGCAGTATAATTCACTCCTGATTCAAACGCGATCTGCTTAAAAGGAATAAGTCCCTGATCATGATACATAGCTAAAACGGCATCAAACTGTAAGTAAGTACCATTAGCAAAAAAGCCATCGGCAGAATACGGGCCAAAAGCCAGTATATCGTGTGCGCGTGCCTCTTCAATAGCAGGGATAATGATATCTTTTTCTTCGCTGCCTATCAAACCGTTATCACCTGCGTGCGGGTTAAGCCCCAATACAGCTATTTTAGGTTTCCGTATCCAGAAATCTTCCTGCAAACTATGGCTCATTAATTTCAGTTTGTTTAAAATTTTATCGGTAGTGATGCTTTGCGCAATTTTAGAAACAGGTATATGCCCTGTAACAACCCCAACACGCAAATTTTCGCTAACCAGAAACATCAACGACTCCTCTTTATTATCGCGAAATTGCAAGTATTCGGTGTGGCCCGGGAACTTGAATTCATCGTTTTGAATATTGTCCTTGTTGATAGGCGCGGTCACCAGCGCATCAATGTGCCCGCTTAATAAATCATCGGTTGCGTGCTGTAGCGATAAAAAAGCATATTTGCCGCCTTCGGGCGTTACCTGCCCTATATCAATGCGTACATCCTCTTCCCAGCAATTGATCATGTTAGGTTTACGGCTTTGTGCGTTTGCCGCGTGGTCTGTTACCGCGAAGCTGAATTCATTATAATGAATAGCCCGCCTGTGAAAAGATGCCACCTTGGTATGTCCGTATACTATGGGGGTGCAATAATCATATATGCGTGCATCAGAAAGGGTCTTGATAATAATTTCCAGTCCTATTCCGTTTATATCGCCAATGCTTATGCCTATCTTAGGTTTATCGCTCATGTTTGATCTTTGATTTCAGCAGCTTCGGACACATTGCGCCGGTTGCTGTATCACTAATTTGATGATGTTTTTCTTTGTGCTCTAAGCTTTTAGCCTCTCGCCAAAGATGCAAATTAAAAGATTTTCAGTTTATTTTTCCTGATAAAAGCGCAAATATGCCGTAATTTGTCCAATTAAAATTATCAAATGACATTAGTAAGGGCAAAAAAACACCTCGGCCAGCATTTTCTTACTGATAAAAATATAGCATCAAAAATAGTTGACAGCCTTAAAAGCCAGGGCAGTTACAAACAAGTGCTGGAGGTAGGGCCGGGTATGGGTATCCTGTCCGACTTTTTGCTCCAAAAACCTGAATACGATGTTTTTTTGATTGATATAGATACCGAATCATACAACTTTCTGCAAAAAAAGTATCCGCAGTTAGGCGAGCGCCTCATCAATGCCGACTTCCTGAAGCTGAATTTTAAAACAGCCTTTGATAATCAGATGGCTGTTATCGGTAACTTTCCTTATAATATATCTTCCCAGATACTTTTTAAAATATTGGATAACCGCAACCAGGTAGTTGAGGTAGTGGGCATGTTTCAAAAAGAAGTAGCCGAACGCTGTACAGCAAAAGCAGGGAGTAAGGAATACGGAATACTCAGCGTTTTCCTGCAGGCTTATTATAAAGTAGAGTACTTGTTTACAGTGAAAGCAGGTGTTTTCAATCCGCCGCCAAAGGTATTATCGGCCGTTATACGCCTGACCCGCAATAATGTTGAAACATTGCCTTGCGATGAAAAGCTGTTTTGGCAGGTAGTAAAGGCAGGATTTAACCAAAGGCGTAAAACGCTGAGAAATGCACTTTCATCTTTGATCAATAAAGAAAAAATGGCTGATAACACAACGCTCGACTTACGCGCTGAACGGTTAACGGTTGATGATTTTGTGAAGTTGACTAATCATATCTACGCAAACAGATAAGATGATCAATCTATTTTAATTACCATTTTTGGGTTAGGATATAGCTCCTTTACTTTATTGGCCATCCGCTTAACAAATAAATAGTTCGCAGTTCCACCTATAGCTGCGCCTATTACGGGCACCAGTCTTTCGGCGGTGCGAACGCCAAAGCCAAGCAACAATTTTTCTGCTACACCTTCCATCATGGTTTTGGTAACGGCCATACCTGTTTCTATTTTAAATGACGTAGCAACAAGGGTCATAAAATCATCAAAGCCTACCCTGTAACTACCTTTATTATGGTACATTATCGCCATAGTAACCCTAAATTGCTGGGCTATCAGGTTAACAAAGTCAACCGGCATGCCTACCAGCATAGTGATCAGGCCGCCGGTACCTGCCACCGCTCCGGATGTGGCTGCCATCAGGGCGCATTGATTAATAAACTTATCAAGCCCCATGGTATCAACACCTCGTTTAACACTTAATTGATCTATACGGTCAAATATCTGCCTGAAACCATCTTCAGAAAGCTTCTCGGTAAATTGTTTTATGCTGTTACGGGCGTTTTTGAACGGTATAATTTTCATAATAATTACAATGCTATTTACGTGCCAGTTTACTTGGCCCGATGACGCTTCGATTGTCGATCCTCTCTGCTGCGCAAAAAGGTCGAGAAGGATAGAGGGTTTAAGACATCTTTTCGCACTGCGAAGAGATGTGGTCGAGCGTAGCAACGACCTGATGAGCCAGCTTATCGGCTATTTACTCTCCCCGACGACGCTCCGCTGGTCGACCCTCTCTACTTCGTAAAGAGGGTAAAAAAGGAAGTAAATTTTTTAAATCCTCTTTCCGCTCGCGGAGAGAGGATGTTCGAGTGGTAGCGATGACCGGGTGAGTCAGCTTTATGCCATGTTCAGCAGCGGGTTTCTCCGCAATCTTTGATTTTGCTACTTTTATCCCATTAAAATTTACTGCTTTGAAAAATCACATACTTATAGTCGACGATCTGCATCCGGCATTTATGGAGCAGGCATCAGCACTGGGTTATACCATAGATTATCAGCCCGACATGAAACTTGAGGGCGCCAGCCAAATCATTAATAATTATGATGGATTGGTTATCCGCTCGAAGTTCCAGGTTGATAAGGTTTTTTTAGACTTAGCGGTGAATCTTCGCTTTATCTGTCGTGCCGGCGCCGGAATGGATAACATAGGTGAGGATTATGCAATTGAAAAAGGGGTTATATTAATAAACGCGCCCGAAGGTAACCGTGATGCTGTGGGCGAACATGCAATAGGGATGCTGTTATCTTTAATGAACAACCTTAATCGTGGTGATGGAGAAGTGCGTAATGGTAAATGGCTGCGTGAAGAAAACCGTGGATATGAGCTGAAAGGCCGGACTGTGGGAATTATAGGTTACGGAAACATGGGCAGTACCTTTGCCAAAAAGCTATCGGGCTTTGAGGTAAATGTTATTGCTTATGACAAGTATAAAACCGGCTTTAGCGACCGTTATGCACGCGAGGTAAGTATGGAAGAAATTGTTAAACATAGCGATGTGCTCAGTTTACACGTCCCTCTTACCCGCGAAACCAGTGGCATGGTTGATGACGAGTATTTCTTTCATTTTAAAAAGCCTGTATTTTTCCTGAACACTGCCCGCGGCAAAGTGGTAAAAACAAGCGCAGTGCTTAATGCTATAAAACAAGAAAAGGTGCTGGCAGCCGGTTTGGATGTGCTCGAAGTAGAAAAGTTTCCATCGCTTGCCGAGCAGGAGTGGTTTGATGAATTGCGCACAAGCGGCAAGGTGCTTTTAAGCCCGCACGTAGGCGGATGGACATTTGAAAGTTACCGTAAAATAAGCGAAGTAATGGCCGAAAAATTAGCAGAGATAGGCCTGGCCGATTAAACAGACGCCGAAAAAGCAGGCAAAAAATTTGGATAATAAAATTTAAATATACTATCTTCGTTATATACCAAACAAGACTATAGAGGCGACGCCCCTGTGGTCTTGTTTGTTTTTATGGCCGTACGCTCTTCTATCAGAAAAGTAGGGGAGCGGTTTTTTTTGGCCTGATTGATAATAAACAGTACTAAATAATAGTGTATTATGGCAGAGGTATCATACTATACCAAAGAAGGTTTAGAAAATTTAAAAGAGGAATTACAACAGCTAAAAACTGTGGGCCGCGCAAACATTGCAAAAGCAATTGCCGAAGCGCGGGATAAAGGCGATCTTTCTGAAAATGCCGAATATGATGCGGCTAAAGAGGCACAAGGCCTGCATGAAACAAAAATTGCCAAACTTGAGGAAACACTATCTAACGCACGCCTGCTTGATGAATCGAAAATTGACACATCAAAGGTGCTGGCACTTTCAAAGGTGAAGATAAAAAACGTTAAGAATGGTGCTACAATGAGTTATCAATTGGTTTCTGAAAGTGAAGCCGATCTTAAAGCCGGTAAAATCTCGGTAACATCACCAATTGCCAAAGGCTTATTGGGTAAATCCGTTGGAGAAAAAACAGAGATAACCGTTCCTGCAGGTAAAATAGAATTCGAGATATTAGAAATAAGCAGATAGTAAAACTGTTTAGGTGGGTAATTTTAAGTTACTCACCCAAACAATTTTCAGGCTAATCACTTAATCTACTAATCAACCCATCACACCTATGAGCATCTTTTCGAAAATAATATCAGGCGAAATACCTTCACATAAGGTAGCGGAAACCAATGATTTTTTTGCTTTTTTAGATATCAGCCCACTTGCCGAAGGGCATGTACTGGTAATACCTAAAAAAGAGGTGGATTATATTTTTGATCTGGATGAGGAAACTTACCTTGGCTTGCAGATGTTTGCTAAAATTGTTGCTACAGGTATAAAGAAGGCTATTCCCTGCAAAAAGGTCGGGGTAGCGGTTATTGGCCTCGAAGTGCCTCATGCACATATCCACCTTATCCCTATGAACCAGGTTGATGATATGAATTTTGCAAGGCCAAAGCTATCTCCATCTCAGGAAGAGCTGGCGGCAACTGCCGAAAAAATTACTGAAGCGCTCAGGGAAGTTACCCATTAAGCCGTTTCCATAATTTCCTTTTTCTTTTTTGTGCGGAGTCTTTTGGGTACAAACTCCAATATCTCGTTTTTAAGTGCTTCTATCATTCTCCGCTTTAAAAAATTACGATGCGTTACAATACTCACTTCGCGTGCCGGCTCGGGGCTTTTAAAATAGCGCACTTTGTCGCGCTGTTTATCACTCATATCAGCAAGTGCAAGTTCAGGTAATATAGTGGCCCCATTATTCATATCAACCATGCGCTTTAAAGTTTCTACACTGCCGGTATTGTATTCAAAGTGCTGGAATCCGCGGGTCGCTTTTCGTCTTTGGCAAATATTCAATACCTGTTCGCGCATGCAATGGCCCTCATTAAGCACCCATATTTCTTCCATATCAATATCATCTGGGGTTATGGCTTTCTTTTTAAAAAGCTTGCTGTTTTTAGAGGCGTAGGCAACAAAGTTTTCATAAAATACAGGTATTTCAGTCAGGCTGCTTTCATGAAGAGGGGTTGATAGTATGCCACAGTCAAGCGTACCCAGCTTTAATTGCTGAATGATCTGCTCTGTGGTTTGCTCCCATACGATCAGTTTGACCTGGGGATATTTATCTATGAAGCTGTTTAATATTTTAGGCAAAATGTATGGTGCAACGGTTGGTATAATGCCCACGCGCAGTTCGCCCGATAACTCTTTCTGGCGGTCTGTTATTATCTCTTTGATTTTCTCACTTTCGGCCAGTAATATCCTTGCCTGTGCTATAATTTCTTCTCCTAATTCTGTGGGCACAACTGGTTGCTTGCTCCTGTCGAATATTTTTACTCCAAGCGTGTCTTCTAACTTTTGTACCTGCATGCTAAGTGTAGGTTGCGTAACAAAGCATTTATTGGCTGCAGCTACAAAGCTGCGATAGGTGTCAACGGCTATTATATATTCAAGCTGTGTAATCGTCATATTGGAAATAACTATACACAAACTTAAAAATTATTGTTTTTATCTATCGTAAATTATGATAATAATTATTGTCCAATTACCTTGGCTTGAGAATTACAAAAAGAAAAGCCGCTTGTTACAGCGGCTATCATCTATTTTTCTTTTTAGATTTTGCTTTAACACAATTAGGCACTTGCCTGCCCTTTTTCTTTTTCATGCCTGCCATTTTATATCCAGCCCAACATGACCCTTTTTTTCCTTTTGCTGCCATAATGTTTTAGTTTTGTTATGATAGCATTGGCAAGTATTGTTCCATTTTTATGAAATGGTTATTCTACCGTCACAGATTTTGCCAGGTTACGTGGCTGATCTACATTACAGCCCCGCATAACAGCTATATGGTAGGATAGTAACTGCAGCGGTATAGTGGCCAGTAATGGCACAAAAGTTTCACCTGTAAGGGGTATTTCTATCACATAATCGGCCATCTCTTTTACTTCCACGTCCCCTTCAGAAACTATTGCGATGACCTTACCACCACGCGCTTTTACCTCCTGTATATTACTTATCACTTTTTCGTAAGATGAGTTTTTGGTAGCTATAAACACTACCGGCATTTCAGCGTCGATCAAAGCGATTGGGCCATGTTTCATTTCGGCAGCCGGGTATCCTTCGGCATGTATATAAGAGATCTCTTTGAGCTTCAAAGCGCCTTCCAGCGCTACCGGGAATGATACACCCCGCCCCAAAAACAGGCAGTTGGCCGAGTCTTTAAAGCGTTCGGCAATCGCTTTAACAGTATCATTGCATTTTAAAGTTTGTTCTACCAGGTCTGGTACTTTATCAAGCTCGGTAAGATATTCTATAAATTTACTTTGTGTGATATTTCCCCTTTGCTGTGCTATGTAAAAAGCCATCAGCGTTAGTATGGTTACCTGTGCAGTGAAAGCTTTGGTTGAAGCTACTCCAATTTCTGGTCCGGCATGCGTGTAAACACCAGCATGCGTAATACGTGGGATAGAAGCACCCACTACGTTGCAAATTCCAAAGATGGTAGCTCCCATTTCTTTAGCTAATTCAATGGCGGCCATGGTATCGGCGGTTTCTCCGGATTGTGATATCGCAATCACCAGGTCGTTAGGTGTAATGATCGGGTTGCGGTATCTGAATTCAGATGCATATTCAACTTCTACTGGTACGCGTGCGTATTCTTCTATCAGGTATTCGCCAACCAGGCCTGCATGCCAGGATGTGCCGCATGCAACAATAATTATACGGTCAAGCTCCTTTAGTTTTTCTATATAGTCTTTTATACCTCCTAACTGTACCAAGCCTTCCGTTGGATAAATACGGCCTCTTAAACAATCGCGAATAGAGCGTGGCTGCTCATATATCTCCTTTAACATAAAGTGATCGTAACCACCCTTTTCAAGCATCTCTAACTTAAGTTCGAGTTCTTGTATATAAGGTACCTGTACGGTATTATCAATGTTTTTGATCAGCAGATCATCCCTTCTGATGTACGCAATTTCGTTATCATTTAAATAAATTACATTGTTGGTATATTCAACTATCGGGGTTGCATCAGATGCTATAAAGTATTCACCTTCGCCAACGCCAATAACCATTGGGCTGCCTTTACGGGCGGCTATAAGTTCATCAGGTTCATCTTCGCTCATGATAACGATAGCATAAGCGCCAACAACCCGGTTAAGCGCCAACCTGACCGCCTCGCGAAGTTCCAGTCCGGTAACGTCCTTAATTTCCTCGATAAGATGTATCAGCACCTCGGTGTCGGTATCGCTTTTAAACTCATGTCCCTTGGCTATCAGTGCCTCTTTAAGCACAGCATAGTTTTCAATGATGCCGTTGTGTATGATGGCAAGCTTGCCATCGCCGGATGTATGCGGATGTGAGTTCCTATCGCTTGGTGCTCCATGTGTTGCCCAGCGTGTATGGCCCATTCCAATAGTTCCGGCCAGGTTTTGATCAGCAATATGATCTTCAAGGTCGCTTACCTTACCCGCCTTTTTAAAAAGTTTCAGGCCGCCCTCTCCCAGGGCAATTCCGGCGCTGTCGTAGCCCCTGTACTCCAGCCTGTGAAGCCCTTTTATTACTATCGGGCAAGCATCTCTGTAACCAATATATCCTACTATTCCACACATAAAGAGCGTTTTTGATCAACAATTAAAAATCTGGTATCCGGCAAAAGTAGCAGATAAAATGTATATCCGTAAAATAGCATTAACAAAAAAGAGCGCCGTTTGTGAGCGCTCTTTTTTGTTATTACTTTAAAAAGTATGCTATTTCTTTATCTTGGTATAAATGATATTAAGCTTTATACGGTACGGGGAATTCTTACCGACAATTACTGACCGCTCTGCATAATCGGTAACAGGCAAAAGCGTAACATTACTTGAGCTTATATCTGCAGGTGCCAGGAATGTACCGTAGTCGGCCGTTTTGCCTGACAGCAGATCCTGCAAAAAGGCAGTAACAACAAAATGATATTCGCCGTTGGTGGAGTTAAAGCCACCACCAATTATGCCGCTATTCCGTGGGTCTGAAGAGTTGTCCTGTATAGCTACGCGTTGATGTGCAAGATCATATTTATAAAGGGTTAGCCTTTGTGCCGGCCTGAAAGGTGTTGTTGTGCCAGGCTTAGTGGTTACTACCAGTTCCGCACGGTTTAAAATCACATCTCCTACCGAGGCAAACATTTTTTTAACATCAGGAAAGGTCAGCTTTGCACGCAAGCCGGATACTCCCTGCAAATATACAAGACCGTCTGCAGAGGTGCCATTGAGGGCAGCTTTTACTTTATCCGAGTAATCATGTTTTATACCGGTAACAGTTACACCGAGTGGTAAGGATACGGATGTAGTATCGATAGTAGTGCCATCTACCCGTTTATAATACACTTGTACAGATGCCGAATCGAGGTTGAAAAACATATTCCCCCCAATGCCGGGCATTTGGTTTTTGTCAAGCGTGATATATAAGCCCTTTACTGTGTTTTCAAAAATAGAGCTTGAGCTTAAAGTTGAGGACGAAGCTTCGAAAAAATTATTATTGATGAAAGAGGTACTGATAGGTATACGTACATGAGGAGCAATCTTCTGTAAAGTATCGGGACCGCCTTTAACAATGTTGTATACTTGAACACTATCGTTAGGCCTTGCGTAGAATGTTTTTGAGCCCAACAGTTCCGGCTTATAATCAAATTGATTATTGTTATAATATGCTTTTGTAGTAACTATACGTTCATTTAGCTGGTGAACATCTATTTTATAGCTGGATACCAATGAATCGCCATAGAAAGCATTGTTACGTGCATACGGTAGTATCAGCCTGGCCGAATCTATGGTAATAGTACCGGTTGGCAGTGTATAGGCTGTTGCACCGGGCAATTGCAATACTGCAGCTATATGGGTTTCGGTAACGCCAAGCTCCGGATCTTTAAAATAAGCAAGTATGGCCCTTGAAGAAAGGTTATTAGTAACAACGCTATCTTCAGGAACGGTAGTGGCTACAATGCTGGTGTCTACCACAAGTGTACCGTTAACCTGGGTTGCCGGGTCAACATCAAGGCCTATGCCTTCCTGTTTTTTACAGCTCAAAATAAAAAGACTTATTAACAGGGTTAATAAGCCTAATTTGTAAAATTTCATATATATTTAAAAAGCTTATGCAACATCCACCAACTGCTCGTCAGTGATTTCGTCGTAAAAATTGTAATAATTTTCGAAATCAGAAGTAGAAACGGAATCCAATACCGGTTTATTGCTGTTTTTAACATTATTTAACACATCGGCATCAATATCTGCGCTTCCTAAAACTATTGCATCGCTGTAATGTATAGCGCCTGCATATAAAGCGGAATTTGTGCCTTCTTTATAAACCTCAGTGTGCTCCTCTGTCATGTCGCCCATAACAGCTTTTTGTGCAAACTCGGCATTAAGCTTTTCTGAAAATTCATTTTCATAGATAGAGTACACCACTTTTGAATGTTTGAAAGTAGGATCGTCTTTATAAGTGGTTTTTAAATAGGCGGGTACTAATGCGCTCATCCAGCCATGGCAATGAATAACATCTGGCGCCCAGCCCAGTTTCTTAACAGTTTCAAGCGCTCCTTTGCAGAAAAATATCATGCGCTCATCATTGTCTGCGTAAAATTTACCGTCTTTGTCGTTGAACACATGCTTGCGCTGAAAGTATTCCTCATTATCCAGGAAGTATACCTGCATGCGCGCAGCCGGGATAGATGCAACTTTTATAATGAGCGGGTTATCATTGTCATTGATGATGATGTTCATGCCCGATAAACGGATAACCTCATGTAAACGGTTCCGGCGCTCGTTAATGTTGCCGAAGCGTGGCATCAAAATGCGTATCTCAAATCCCTTATCCTGCATGGCTTGCGGAAGCTGGCGGGTTATTTCAGCAATTTTTGAGATTTCGAGAAAAGGAGACATTTCATGAGTTATGAACAGAAGTTTTGATTTACCCATCACTATTAGATATTAATAAATGTAAGAAGTCAAAAAAATTTGAGTCTGCAAATATAAGCATTATTATATGAATTGGCAACCAATTGCGGAACTATGTTTGGTAGTTTTTAAGGAATTACACACCTTTGCCAAATTTTGCTGACATTTTAAGCTTTGAAAATATTTACCACACGCCAGGCCATTCACCAGTATTTATCGGCGCAGGGCAATGCTGTTATTGGCTTTGTGCCAACAATGGGCGCGCTGCATAATGGTCACCTTTCTTTAATAACGCAGGCTAAAGCAGCTAACGATATAACGGTTTGCAGCATATTTGTAAACCCAACCCAATTTAATGATCCGAAAGATCTTGAAAAGTATCCACGGCCTATTAAGGATGATATTGAAAAGTTAGAGGCTGTTGGCTGTGATGTTTTATTTAACCCGCCTGTAAGTGAAATATATGACGGTAATGAGCAATGGCATTTGGATATTGGCCCTCTTGAACAGCAGCTTGAGGGCGAGTTCAGGCCGGGGCATTATCAGGGTGTAACGCAGGTAGTTTATAAACTGCTTGATATTGTAAAGCCAGCCAATTTATATATGGGGCAAAAGGACTATCAGCAGTTTTTAATAGTAAGCCGTATGGTTAAGTTGCTGAACATCCCTGTAAACATGGTAATGTGTGCTATTGAGCGTGATGCCGACGGCCTTGCAATGAGCTCCCGCAATATACACCTCTCTGCAGATGATAGGAGGCATGCGCTTATTCTTTCAAAGGTGTTGAACCGGGTTAAAAATGAGTTTGATGTTAATAATATCGGGCAATTGCAAGATGATGCTATGCGGGCCCTGGCAGCCGAGGAGGGTGTGGTGCCTGAGTACTTCAGGATTGCAAACGGCGAAACACTTGTGGAGGCGGATGCTTCATCAAAAACCATTGTTGCGCTCACCGCAGCCCGGGTAGGCAAAACAAGATTGATAGACAATGTGTTGATAAAGTAATATTATAGCTAATAGCTAATTGTTCATGGATAATAGCCTCTTTTGCTTTCATACTATAAGTGCAATGTAATTTCTTAGCTATGAACTATAAGCTGCCAACCATAAACCATAGTTTACCCACTTAAATTATCCTACCTTTGCATCATGATTATTGAGGTATTAAAATCAAAGCTTCACAGAGTTAAAGTTACACAGGCCGAGCTGAACTATGTTGGTAGTATAACTATAGACGAAGAACTGATAGAAGCTGCTAATATCATCCCGAACGAAAAGGTGCAGATTGTAAACAATAACAATGGTGCCCGTTTTGAAACTTATGTGATAAAAGGTGAACGCGGTAGCGGTACGGTTTGCCTTAACGGTGCTACTGCACGCCTGGCGCAGGTGGGTGATATCGTTATCATCATGTCGTACGCTTATATGGAAGCAGAAGAGGCCAAAGCTTACGAGCCTATTTTAATTTTCCCGGATGCAAATAACAGATTAATTAAGTAGATTAGGTCTTCCTAAGCTTAGTTAATGAAACTGTTATTTTTTGTTCTCTTGTGCTTAAATCTTTCCGACGCATTTTCACAAGACACTTCTTATTTTGACCGATCAGGCGTTTTAACTAACATAGCTGATAGCGTTAAATATGTGCGTATAATAACCAAAGAAGCCAATGCAAAGCAATTCAATGTTGAGGAGTTTTACAGAAATGGCAAAAGGAAGCTCACAGCCAAAACGAATTCATCGTCACTTAAGCTAAGGTTAGAAGGGCCATGTATTGAATTTTTTGAAAGCGGTGCCAGAAAAACAATCTCTAATTATAAAGACGGTAGAAAAACAGGCGATTGCTTTGAATATTATCCGCAAGGAAAGCTGTTTCTACATAAGATATATCAAAAAGCCTCGTCTGATTCAGATTCTACTAACTATATTATTCAGGAAGCTTACGACGCAAACGGAACTGAACTTGTTACTGCAGGTAATGGTGTGATGGCATTTTATAATAATACATTTGATTATGCGCTTGAACATGGTTCTATAAAAAATGGAAAGCGTGACGGAGAATGGACAGGAGAAGACAAAGATCATCGTGTTTCATTTGTTGAAATTTATAAAGATGGCGAGCTGACCACAGCCACGTCTATGCAAAACAACATCAAGTATACCTATAGTAAAAACCGTTATGAAAGCCCGAATTTTGTTGGTGGCGAGAAAAAATATGGAAACTTCCTGTCGAAAACTATACGATATCCCGCATATGAACGGGAGAATGGCATATCAGGACGGGCAATTGTCGGCTTTACAGTTGGTATTGATGGTAGTATCGGCAACATAGCAATTTTAGGATCGGTTAGCCCTGGTTTTAGCAACGGGGCGCAAAGAATAATGATGTTAAGTCCTAATTGGAAGCCTGCTACTTTGTATGGGGTACCTGTTCAGGCATATTACTCAATACCCATTAACTTCGCCGTTTCCGGACAATAAAGTTGCTTTAACTGTACTTAGAACCCCCTGTCACAATCCATGGATTTTTTTTCAAAATTCTAACGCCAAATCCCTGCAAATTACTATCTTTGCACCCCGATGCTGAATCGGGAAATACTTCACAATTTCAGCGCATAGAACTTATTGTTAAATGGCAAAAGCCCGTTTTTAACTTTTTGATTTAAAAAGCACTATGCCCAAAGACACTTCCATCAAATCCGTATTAATTATTGGTTCAGGGCCTATTATTATTGGCCAGGCGTGTGAGTTTGATTATGCGGGTTCGCAAGCAGCCCTTTCGTTAAAAGACGAGGGTATCTCCGTATCCATAATCAACAGTAACCCGGCAACCATCATGACCGATAAAGTTATTGCCGACCATGTTTACCTGTTGCCGTTGACCTGCGAAAGCCTTGAACAAATTTTGCAGGAACAGCATATTGATGCCGTATTGCCTACCATGGGCGGCCAAACAGCGCTTAACCTTTGTATAGAAGCATCAGAGCGTGGCCTTTGGGAAAAGTATGGTGTAAAAGTAGTAGGTGTTGATGTTGCCGCCATCGAAAAAACCGAAAACCGCGAAGCGTTCCGCCAGTTAATGGTTGATATAGGTGTTGGTGTTGCCAAATCAAAAATAGCCAACTCTTTCCTGGAAGGTAAAGAAGCTGCCCAGCTGATAGGGTTTCCACTGGTTATACGCCCAAGCTATACGCTTGGTGGTAAAGGTGCAGGCTTTGTACATAAAAAAGAAGATTTCGACGTAGCTCTTAGCCGTGGTTTGCAGGCCTCGCCAACCCATGAGGTATTGGTAGAACAGGCCGTTTTAGGCTGGAAAGAGTATGAGCTGGAGTTATTGCGTGACAACCGGGACAACGTGATCATTATTTGCTCTATTGAGAATTTCGACCCGATGGGTATCCATACCGGCGACTCGATAACCGTGGCCCCGGCCATGACGCTTAGCGACCGCTGCTATCAGCAAATGCGTAACCAGGCTATAAAGATGATGCGTGCTATCGGTAACTTTGCCGGTGGTTGTAACGTGCAGTTTTCTGTAAACCCTGCTACAGAAGAGATCATCGCTATCGAGATCAATCCGCGTGTATCCCGCTCATCAGCCCTTGCATCAAAAGCAACCGGTTACCCGATTGCCAAAATTGCTGCCAAATTAGCCATAGGTTATAACCTTGATGAAATAGAAAACCAGATCACTAAAACCACATCGGCTTATTTTGAGCCTACATTGGATTATGTGATCGTTAAAATACCACGCTGGAACTTCGATAAATTTAAAGGCGCCAACCGCGAACTTGGCTTGCAGATGAAATCTGTAGGTGAGGTAATGGGTATTGGCCGCAGCTTTATCGAAGCTTTGCAGAAAGCTTGCCAAAGCCTGGAGATCGGTCGCGCCGGACTTGGTGCCGATGGCCGCCAGAGCCGCAACCTGGATGAGATAATGAACAGTCTTGAGCACCCAAGCTGGGACAGGTTGTTCCATATTTACGATGCCATGAGCCTTGGGGTGCCTATGGAATCTATCCGCAAGGTGACCAAAATAGACCGCTGGTTCCTGAACCAGATACAGGATGTGGTAAATCTTGAGAATGAACTGCGCAGGTACTCATTAAATAACATACCTGAGGACTTCTTCTACACAATTAAGCAAAAAGGTTTTTCAGATCCGCAGATTGCCTATATTTTAGGTAACGTAACCGAGGAGGATGTTTATAACCGCCGTAAAGAGCTAAACATACGCCGCGTTTATAAAATGGTAGATACATGTGCTGCCGAATTTGCCGCGCAAACTCCATACTACTACTCAACTTACGAGGGCGAAAACGAATCAATAGTTTCAGATCGTAAAAAGATCATCGTTTTAGGCTCTGGCCCCAACCGTATCGGTCAGGGTATTGAGTTTGATTATAGCTGCGTACATGGCTTACTTGCAGCTAAAGAAGCAGGTTATGAAGCGATCATGGTTAATTGTAATCCCGAAACCGTATCAACCGATTTTAACATGGCCGATAAGCTGTACTTTGAACCGGTTTTCTGGGAGCACGTACGCGAGATCATAGACCTTGAGCAACCTGAAGGCGTGATCGTTCAGTTGGGTGGTCAAACAGCCCTTAAAATGGCTGAAAAGCTGCATCAGCACGGTATTAAGATCATAGGAACATCTTTTGACAATATGGACATTGCGGAAGACCGCGGCCGTTTCAGCGACTTGCTGAAAGACCTCGGCATTCCGTATCCAAAATATGGTGTTGCCGAAAGCGCTGAAGAAGCACTTGAGGTAGCGCATGAAGTAGGTTACCCGGTACTGGTACGCCCAAGCTATGTTCTTGGTGGTCAGGGGATGAGTATCGTGATAAACGACGAGGACTTGGAAAAAGCCGTGGTTAACCTGTTAAAAAACCTGCCTGGCAACCGTGTGCTGATTGATCATTTCCTTGACCGCGCTGCTGAGGCAGAATCTGACTCTATTCACGACGGTGAAGATGTACACATCATCGGTATGATGGAACATATTGAACCTGCTGGTATCCACTCCGGCGATTCGTTTGCCGTGCTTCCGCCATTCGATCTGAGCGACAATGTTATCCGCCAGATGGAAGAGTATACCGAAAAAGTAGCCCGTGCACTTAACGTACGCGGTTTGCTTAACATTCAGTTTGCTATAAAAGATGATAAGGTTTACGTGATTGAGGCTAATCCGCGCGCATCACGTACGGTGCCATTTATTGCCAAAGCGTATGATGTGCCTTACATTAACATAGCTGCTAAAGTGATGTTAGGTGTAAATAAACTTAAAGATTTTACTATTGAACGCAAGCTTAAAGGTTATGCAATAAAAGAACCTATATTCTCGTTTGATAAATTTCCTGATGTAAATAAGGAACTTGGCCCCGAAATGAAATCTACAGGAGAGGCCATCAGGTTTATTCCAAACCTTCAGGATCCTTACTTCAGGCATCTATACCGTGAAAAATCAATGTATTTAAGTAAATAATTCGTACTGGTAACAGTTTGAATTACAGGTTAGCCGCAGTAAACATACTGCGGCTAACAATAGTTTAATTTAATACTACAGGATTGAAAGTTAGTTTGAAGAATAATGCTCCGGTTGTTAATTTAAATCAGATAGACCCGGAGGATATAGGTGATGTGCTGCTGAAGGTTGAAAGATCATTTCACATTAAATTTACAGACCACGACCTGCACGAGGTGAAAACCTTTGGCGCACTTTGCGACCTGGTGGTGGATAAAGTTAAGCAAGCCCAGTCTGACAGCTGTACCACACAGCAGGCTTTTTACAAGCTGCGTAATGCCATAAACGCTAAAAAATCTGTTGAACGGGCCGAACTTAAGCCGCAAACCAAGTTATGTGAGCTTTTCCCGCGCGATAACCGGATTGAGGTAGTAGCCGATGTGGAACATGAGATGGGCTTACATATGAATTTGTTGCGGCCAAAACCCGTAATTGTTTGGGCCTTTGGATTGGCTTTGCTATTATCAGTAACAGCAAGCTTTATATACCCAACCCCGGGATATATTGGCATGATCCTTTCAATTACCGGGCTAATAATGGCTGGCAAATTTGGCAAAGAACTTAAAGTAAAGACATTAGGTGACCTGGCTGAAAAGATTGCACGCGAACATTATCTTAAATGCCGCCGCGAAGCATCAACCGTTAATAAAGCGGAAATAGCCGGCAAAGTACGTGAGCTATTTGCAGATTACCTTGACCTTGAGCCTAATAGGCTAAACAACAAAGCAAGGTTTGCCTGATAAAAAGTTTATATATTTCAGAAGCGATGGGTGTGAGCCTGTCGCTTTTTTTGTGATAAGTATTTACTTTGCCTCTCTGATATTACAACAGTGCCGGCTATAAATTTTAAACTGAAAACCGCCAACAGAATTTACTTATCTACTACCAGCCCCTGCACTTCGAATATAATCCGTTCTTTTGGGTCCACCTTTTCTTTGTGCTGTTTTTTCCCGTGCACCGTATCGCCTGCAAAATGTTGTGCGTCATCAGCTATCAGCCGGCGTTGGGCAACACCCTCAATAATAACTGTACGCCCTTCAATAGCTTCAGGCAGATGAATATTATAATTCGCGAAATGAGCATCAATAACCCGCCCATTACCTGCATCCATTAAAAACCATCCACCTGCCTCGCGTTTAACTTTAATAATTTTACCAATTATGGCTGTTGTCTGTCTTATTTTACCACCCATGGAGCGCTCAATGTCTGTTGCGGCAATAGGTGCAATGGCATTGGGCTTATTGCCAAATATCATGCCATGTGGCAGGGGCGTATGTTTTTGAGCAAAACAAGTTACGCTTACAAGTATCAGGTACAAAATTGATAGATATCTCATTGTTATTTAAACACCATAACAGATGCATGGTTTAGTCAATTTTATTTTTCAAAAATTATTGCCCCCTAAGCTCATATTTATGATATTTGTTTACCACAACGAGAAGGATACAGAGCCCAAGAATGTTATTAGCCAGGTACCAGTATGATTTTATTGAAGCAGGATGTGATGAAGCCGGTCGCGGTTGCCTTGCAGGGCCTGTGTTTGCCGCCGCTGTTATCCTGCCGGAGAGTTTTGATCATCATCTGCTTAACGACTCCAAACAACTTACTGAAGAGGTGCGCTACCAGCTAAGGATTGAAATTGAGCAGAAAGCCATAGCCCATGCTGTAGCCTGGTGCGATAACCACGAGATAGATCAGATAAACATACTTAACGCATCTTTCCTGGCTATGCATCGTGCTATAGAAAAATTGCACCTCAGGCCGCAATTTCTGATCATTGATGGTAACCGCTTCAATAAGTATGGCGAAACACCTCATAAATGCATAGTTGAAGGCGATGCCAAATATTTCAGTATTGCTGCCGCCTCAATACTTGCCAAAACCTACCGGGATGATTATATGAAACAAATAGCGGCAGAACACCCTGAATATAACTGGCATTCTAACAAGGGATATCCAACTATTGATCACCGCAAAACGGTATTAAATCTGGGGCATACGCCATATCATCGTAAAACTTTCAAGGTAACCAATCCTCAGCTTACAATTTTTGAGTAGCAGCGTTGCCAATACATGCCGTGTTTAATACCTTTGGTAAAACCAATTAAACTTCAGTTTGAGGATACTTATATTAACACACCGTACCCCATTTCCGCAAAATGGTGGCTACCCTATTGTTGTTGGCAATACAATACAAGGGCTGCTTAACCTTGGGCATGAGGTTACGTTGCTCTCCCTTACTGACAGGACGGTTGGCAGGTACAGGGAGCGCGATGGCTTGTTGGATCAAATAACCTATATCGAGCACCAGATTGATACACGGGTAAGCATGATGCAGGCCGTTAGCCATCTATTTACAAGTGGTACCCATCAGATAGACAAATATTATAATGCCGGATTCGAAAAAATCATCCAGAAGACTTTGGTTGATAGCAGATTTGATATTATCCAGTTAGAAGGGATATTTGTAACGCCGTACCTCAACCTGATCAGAAAAAACAGTAATGCAAAGGTTATCTTTCGGGCTCATAACATTGAGCACCAGGTGTGGCAAAAGTTGGCTCAGCAAAAAAACGACCCCTTTAAAAAGTGGTATTTAAACCTGTTGGCCCGCCGCATAAAAAAGTATGAATTGGGCACGCTAAACCTTTTCGATGGGATAATGGTGTTCACCGAGCAGGATAAGCAATCGCTGTTATCTTTTGGTACCAGGATACCAATAACGGTGATACCAATCGGGGTAGACCTCTCTCTTTACCAACCTGACCTGAATAAAACCGATTTTTCCAGCCTGTTTTTTTTAGGATCGCTCAACTGGCTGCCCAACCGCGAGGGTATTGAGTGGTTTATGGACAACTTTCATAAAGAGTTTACAGTTGGGACGCTCAAGGCTAAATTTTATGTAGCAGGGCACAACATACCTGAGGAGTTTGACGATTACGAAGCACTTGGTAAGGTGTTTATACATGGTGAAGTGGATGATGCGCTTGAGTTTGTTAACAGTAAAGCTATAATGATTGTACCATTGCTGTCTGGCGGAGGTATGCGGGTTAAGATCATAGAGGGAATGGCCATGCAAAAATGTATCATATCCACATCTTTGGGTGCCGAAGGCATTAACGTTTCTCATGGAGAAAATATAATAATAGCTAATAACCTCGACGAGTTTCACAAAGCGCTTAAGCATTGTACCACAGATGAATATTACTGCCGTGAGATAGGCCTTAATGCGCGCAAGCTGATTGAGAAAGAACACGACATTGACTACATTATACCTCAGCTGATTGATTTTTACGAAACAGTTTTATAAAAACCCTCCTCACTGGCTGTGTTTTTTCTATTTTTGCGGATAATTTAAAATAGTAGATGAAGAATACAGCTTTAACTGAGGTGCATATCAATTTAGGTGCTAAAATGGTGCCTTTTGCCGGCTATAATATGCCGGTACAATACGCCGGTGTAAATATTGAACACGATACTGTGCGTAAAGGCGTAGGCGTTTTTGATGTGAGCCACATGGGCGAGTTTATTCTTAGAGGCGACAAGGCCCTTGATCTTATACAGCAGGTTACCAGTAATGATGCCTCAAAACTTTATGATGGCAAAGTACAGTACTCCTGCCTGCCTAATGAGGATGGCGGTATTGTAGACGACCTGCTGGTTTATCGCATTGACGAGAAAACCTATATGCTGGTGGTGAACGCATCCAATATTGAAAAAGACTGGAACTGGATAGCTAAATATAACACTTACGGTGTGGAGATGAAAAACATTTCCGACCGTACATCCCTGTTAGCCGTACAAGGCCCTAAAGCCGCAGATGCGCTACAAAGCCTTACGGATATAGATCTGGGTTCTATGGAGTACTATACCTTTAAAAAAGGGAAATTTGCGGGTATTGACAATGTACTGGTTTCTGCAACCGGTTACACAGGTGCAGGCGGATTTGAAATATATTTTGATAATGAGCATGCCGATTTTATCTGGAGCGAAATATTCAAAGCCGGAGAGCCTTTCGGTATAAAACCTATCGGACTGGCTGCGCGTGATACGCTCCGTTTAGAAATGGGCTTTTGCCTGTATGGTAATGACATTGATGATGCTACTTCGCCACTTGAAGCCGGCTTGGGCTGGGTTACCAAATTCAATAAACCTTTCACCAATTCTGCTGCTTTGCAACGACAAAAACAAGCAGGCGTTGAACGTAAACTGATAGGCTTTGAAATGATAGAGCGCGGTATACCGCGCCACGACTATGCCATTGTTGATGCCGACGGAAATAATATTGGTAAAGTAACATCAGGAACACAATCGCCATCATTACAAAAGGCTATCGGCCTGGGTTATGTACAAGCTGCTTTTGCAAAAGAAGGTACCGAAATATTTATCAGCATACGCGACAATAAGGTAAAAGCCAGGATAGTAAAGCCGCCGTTTTATAAATAAGGGCTTAGACCGCCATTATCATTGGGTCATTTAATCTAATTAACGAAGCAATGACCCAATGATCCAATGAACAAATGACCCAATGCCAAAAAGCTTAGACGTTTGCCTTACTCCCGCCTTAATTCCATTATACAATGTAGAGGAGTATATTGTTGTGGTGATCGATATCTTTCGCGCTACTTCGTCTATCTGTTATGGCATTGAAAACGGCGCCGAAGCTATTATACCTGTAGCAGAGGTAGAAGAATGCGCCGCTTACCGCGAAAAAGGCTTAAAGTATTTACTGGCCGCCGAGCGTAACGGGGAAGTTGTAACGGGTTTCGATTTCGGTAATTCTCCGTTTTCATACACTACCGAAAAAGTGGGGGGTAAAACAGTTGTGCTTACTACAACCAACGGTACGCATGCTTTGCATCTTTCACGTAGCGCTAAAAAGGTAGTTATCGGGTCGTTTCTCAATTTAACTGCGCTTTGCAATTGGTTAAAAACACAGCAGGAAAACATTTTGCTGGTTTGCGCAGGCTGGAAAAACAATTTCAACCTGGAGGATACGCTGTTTGCCGGTGCCGTTACAGAACAACTGAAGGATGCAGGCTTTACGCTTGATGATCCGGCAATAGCGGCCAACGACCTGTATCAGATAGGTAAAAACGATATCAGCCAATACCTCAGTAAAACTTCGCACGGCGAACGCCTCAGGAAACTGGGCATAGAAAAGGATATTGCCTTTTGCCTGCAGGTTGACCTGACCACTGCTATCCCCATACTTAATGGTGAGAGGCTGATGAAGTTGTAAGTATTATTTCAGTTTCTCGTTGTTCCGATGCCTTTCAGCATCACGAATACTTTTCTTTTGAAGGCTTTTTTCGAAAGCTTCCGTAAGATCTATGCCGGTTTGATTTGCCAAACAAATAAGCACAAACAGCACGTCGGCCATTTCATCAGCCAGGTTAACTTCGGTATCCGACTTTTTGAACGATTGCTCGCCATACTGCCGTGCCATTATACGGGCAACCTCACCTACCTCTTCCATTAATATAGCCGTATTGGTCAACTCGTTAAAATACCTGATGCCGGTTGTGTTTATCCACTCATCAACTATCTGCTGTGCTTTTTTGAGATCCATTTGATATTTATTAAAGGCTATCAATTTTTGCAGAAAGTTTGGTTTCAAAATCTGTATCAAAGCCCTCTGCAGCACTTGCAATATTTCCGCTTTTATCTATCAGGTAAAACGTTGGGTATGCTGATACCTTAAAGTTTTCTGCAACTTGCTTCCCATTAAGTAGTATTGAATAGTTAATATTATTTTTTTTGGCAAAGCGTGCTACAGATTCCTTAGTATCAGCTACATTAACAGTAATTATCTGAACATTGTCGCCTTTATATCTTTCATGCAATTTGTTAAGCATGGGTATGGAAAGCATACATGCTGCACAGGCATTAAAAGAAAAATCAATCAGGATTACTTTATTTCTGAGCGACTGGCTTGATATTGTGTTTCCTTGCAGATCTTTTAGTTGCCAGCCAGGCGCTTTAGTGCCTGCCATGATCAGCTCAGCCTTTTTAGCAGGTTTAAAATTTACAGGTATGGTAAAAGAGGCTATATCTGTAAAAAGTTTGTTGTTTACCCTATAGCCCGAGTAGCTATCCTCATTGATCATAACCGAAACTTGCGTGCCCATTATATCCCCCTTTCCAAATACCCCCTGCAAGTACTGTCTTACAAAAACCGGGAGATAAGTAGTTTTACTTAAATAAAAATCATGCACTTCTTTTGCAGGTAACGAGTCGAGCATTACCAAGCTGATGTAGTAACAAGCGGTTTTATTGATCATTGTGTCAGCCAGCTTTAAAACTCGTTGCGGGCCTCTGTTTAAGCATTGCTTAATAAAATGTGCCCAATAATATGGTGTATGCCATCCTATCTGCTTCGGCCCGTTGCTTATCTCGTAAGTTTTATTGGTCAGATCAAGGTCTATACTGGCCGAACCGTTATAAATGTTTTGATAACCTCTCTCGTCTTTTATATTGTAAAGCCCGTTTTGCCCGGTTGTGGCAGGGCTTGTTATGGCATTAAGCTTAAAAGAGCTCCAATCGCTGCTGAAGGGGTTTTTCTGCTTACTGATCTGTTCGTAGCTTATATTTTTATAACTATTTATTTTAGCGACAGCAGTATTTAACAAAGCTATCTGCGCATTAATACTGTTGCAGATAACAGTCTGCAGAATAATTAAGGAAAGTAACATCTTTCTCATACGCTAAAGGTAAGCATTGCAGCGGTAGTTTAAACAGCTATCAATTAAATACTACCGTATCAATTGCTAATATTTTTAGAAAGCTTATCTTTGTTGTTGATATGATAAGTGCGGGTACCGCTTTTCGTTTTTTAGAACAGGATCTTTTGCTATTGCCCCAAAAGGCCATATACTGGGCGCAGGAGAAGGCGCTTATTGTAGCCGATGTTCACTTCGGCAAGGTGGGGCATTTTCGCAAAGCCGGTATTGCTATACCTCGGAATATGGAGCAGGACGACCTGGCACTGCTGTCTGACCTTATTTATGAGCATCAGCCTGAAAAGATCATTTTCCTTGGCGATCTGTTTCATAGCGATATGAATAACGACTGGGATTGGTTTGTGCTATGGCGCAGCCAGTTCCCAAAGCTGGAGATTATCCTGATCAAAGGCAACCACGATATTATCAGCGATAAGCATTACACCTCGCTTGGTGTCATTCTTCACCAGCAGCTTTCCATAGGGCCATTTTTAATGCTGCATCACCCGCTAACTGACCCTAACGAACAAGCAGACGGCGGCTATGTGCTATGCGGACACCTTCATCCGGGCGTTAGCCTGGTAGGGCGTGGCAGGCAAAGCGTAACACTGCCCTGCTTTACCTTTGGCAAACATCAGGCAATATTACCCTCGTTCGGTAAGTTTACTGGTAAGGTGGCCATCCTGAGCCGGAAAAGCGACAAAGTTTTTGGCGTACTTAAAGATAAAGTGGTTGCCATCAGTTAGCACCATTAAACACAAACTATTCGGGGAGTAAAAAGTTATTTATCTGACTAACATGGTTAGATAATATGCCCTATCAATCAAAACAAGCAGCTACACCTATAATATTTGGCGCCGAAGTTTTTATAGAGCCCGGCCAGTCTGAAGAAGAAATTGACCTTTGGTTTCGCCGGTTACACGAGGTTGGTATGCGCGTTACCCGTATCCGTTTGTTTGAAAGTTACATGCGCAAAACAGATGGAACCTGGGATTATAGCTTATTTGATGTAGCTTATAAATCTGCTGAAAAGTATAATATAAAAGTTTACGGTAACTTGTTTCCGTCGACCATATTTACCGATCTGGGCGGGTTAAAATTCCCGAAGGATGCCGAAAATCTGCAAACCATATCACGGTACATAGCAAACGTGGTAAGCCATTTTAAACACTTCAGCTCATGTTATGGCTGGGTGCCGGTAAATGAACCCGGGACAGGCAGCTTTCCACGCGAGCAGTTTGCTACCAACAAGTATATGGAGTGGAAAGCACAACAGCAAAAGGTAGCTTACGATAGCGGCGGCTATGACCGGTTTGACTTTGCCGATGAACGTTTTCATCTTTTTTATAACACCTGGTTTTTGCAATGGCTTACCGATGAAATTCATAAGTATGATCCGGATAGTATCATACACGTAAATAACCATGCTATATTCAGGAATGTAGCCGAGTATGACTTCCCGTCATGGCGCAGCTTTTTAACCAGTTTGGGCGGCTCCGCGCACGCCAGCTGGCACTTTGGCTATTTCAACAGGCCTCAATATGCTTTGGCTGTAGCAGCTAATTGCGAGATACTCCGTTCAGGCGCTGGTGAAATACCATGGTTCATGACCGAGCTTCAGGGGGGCAATAACACATATAGTGGCTTTTTGGCGCTATGCCCTACAAAGCATGAAATAGCGCAATGGTTATGGACCGCCATCGGATCGGAAAGTAAGGGAGCTATCTTTTGGTGCCTTAATCCCCGATCCTCAGGTATCGAGGCGGGTGAATGGGCCATGCTCAACTACCACAATGAGCCTTCAGATCGTTTAAAAGCAGCTGCTAAAATAATACAGGTAGTTAACGATCACACGGGTTTTTTTGAAGATGCTGCAGAAGTTGAATCGGGCATTAATATTTTATATACACGCGAGTCGCTTTGGATTGAAAAGACCCTGCAAATGGGCGGCCAGAGCTATGAAGGACGCGATGAAGGCGGTGTTATGAAATCGGCAATAGCTTACTTTGAATGCCTTGCCGAAGCTGGGATTCAGGCCAATTTCAAGGAAATAAGCGAGTTTGATTTTGAAAAAGATAGTTTTCAAGGCAAAGTGATCATACTTGCCCATCAAATATCCATACCATCCAAATACTGGCCTTTACTGCATGCGTTTGTACAAAACGGCGGTACTTTGATAGCCGACGGCCTGGCCGGTTACTACGACGAAAACGCCGTTGCAACTACACGGCTTGGCTTTCCGCTCCGGCCGGTTTTTGGTGCAGATGTTTTGGAGTATAAGGCGATTGACGAAACACATGAACTGGTTGTAGGTGGCGTTACCCTGCCTGCGCATCAATGGTGGGGTATATTAAAGCCAACCACCGCCAGCGCGGAATGTGTTATGGACGGCGATACCTATGCAGTTAAAAATGCTATCGCCCAGGGTACGACCTGGTGGCTCCCCTCAATGATAGGCTTAGGCAGCCGCCTGATGAATAACTACAGGCAACTGAATTTATTTCTGAAAAAAGCTATTAATTTTAACGAGCTTAACCTGCCCTTTGCTTTTGACATACCGCAGCCGGGTTTGTTTATGAAAGTACTGCAACACAAAAAACAGTGGGTAACTATCATCATCAATAAATCGGGCAACAGGCAGGATGTGAATTTAAAACTTGCCGATCCTGCTCTACAGCCTATGATACTATATGCTGATAAAGGCGGAAAAGCAGGCATCAATCACATCGCTATCGAGGCTGAGGAAACTTTGGTGGTAAAGTGGCTTAGTTAGTCATCTTTCTTTCTTTTTTGCTTTTCTGGCCTCAAATAACTCCTGGTCTTCCTGTATCCTGAATTGTGTAATACGTGTCACCAGTTCAAGGGGTAAGGGCTTATTAAGCGGAAATTGAATAGCGCCTTTAGAAGTTTTGTAATTTTCAAGTTCGTTTTTGAATATTGCAATGGCATTAGCTCCCGGGTAAAAGCCTATGTGTTTGCTCTGGGCGGCAAAATATACCAGCACACCATGTTGTTTGTAGCCGGGCATACCATAACTGATCACTTCTGTTGCATCAGGTGCCGCAGCCTTTATCGTCTGCCGCATTTGTTTAAGCAATTGCTGAACATCTTTGTCAAAACTTGCTATATACTCGTCGGCGTTGTTAGGCTTTTGCATCATGATAAACTGGTTTATAATCAAATATAATATTTGTTACCGTATTAGTTTGCTTGTTCGTTACTCAGCAGGTTGTATTAATTTGTTCGGATACTTATTGCACATTTAAACTAATTTTTCATATTTGTTTAAATTTTTTACCTTATAAGAATATTGCGCCTGTGAATATTGATGTGACCAACTGCGATAAAGAACCAATCCACATACCCGGAAAAATTCAATCTCATGGTTTTTTGATCGTTATAGATGCCAACGGGTACATTAAGTATCATAGCGAAAATATCGTAAATTATCTAAATGATTTACCAGCAAATCTATTGGGTACTCATATCAGTACTATCGAACCCATTATTGGTAAAAACGAACCGCCTAACTTTATCAACCACCTCATTACCTTAGGTAAATCAAACGGTTTTGAACAAACTAATCCGTTTAACACCGACCTGAGGGGACGACCTTTTCACCTGATCATTTCCCAGTCTGCAGATTATTATTTGCTTGAATTTGAGTCGGCACGGTCTGATAGCAATACAGATGTGCAACGCACTATTGGCCGGTCGATATCTGAAATGCTGGTTGATAAAAACCTGCAAAACCTGTTAAACAATAGTGCAATACAGGTAAAGAATGTGATTGGTTACGACAGGGTGATGGTATACCGTTTTGCCGAAGACGGGCACGGCGAAGTAATTGCCGAAGCGCGTAACGCCGAGCTTCCGTCATGGCTCGGGTTACATTACCCTGCATCAGATATCCCGAAACAGGCCAGGGAGCTTTACAAAAAAAGCCTGACCCGCCTTATCGTCGATGTAAATGCAGAACCGAGTGCTATAATAACTGACGCTGATAATACGCAGGTGCTTGATCTTACCGACTCCCAACTTAGAGCTGTTTCACCCATACATATCCAATACTTGAAAAATATGGGTGTCGCGTCAAGCTTTAGCATCTCGCTGATCTACAAGCAAGAGCTATGGGGATTGATAGCCTGCCATAACTATAGCCCTCGATATATCGATTTTCGCTCGCGCGAGTCGGCTAAATTGATAGGGCAGATATTATCATCGGCCCTTGAATTCAGGCAGGACGAAGAGAACCAGCAGGTTATGGACAGATATAAGAGCGCGGTTGACCAGCTTAGCCGGCTGATGCTGAAAGATAGCAGCATTGAGTTTGCCCTTACCGCGCATGATATTTCTGTACTTGATGTTGTAGATGCAGGCGGCGCAGTGCTTATGCTCGAAGAAAACGTCATCAAAATTGGTGAAACGCCCAATGATGATCAGTTAAAAGAACTGGTGAACTGGACGAAAGCAAATGTCATCGATTCTCTTTATTATACTAATCGGTTATCAGGTATTTATTCTGCTGCTGAGGCTTACAAAGACGTGGCTTCGGGCGTAATGATCTCTACCCTTTCGCGTGAACTGGACGAGTATGTGTTTTGGTTCAAGCCAGAACAGTTAGAAGTAGTGAAATGGGCAGGTAATCCTGAAAAGCCGGTAGAAACGGATGTTGAAGGCAACCGCATTTTATCGCCCAGAAATTCGTTTGAAGAGTGGTCGCAAACGGTGACGGCGACATCGGCAAACTGGACTAACGAGGAAATAAAATCTGTGATACGCCTTCGCAGCGAAATTGCCTACGCGCTTAACCAAAAAGCAGGTGCTATACGCCTCCTGAACGAAAAGTTAAAGCAAGCCTATGAGGAGTTGGATACGTTTAGTTTTACCATATCGCACGACCTTAAAAACCCTATATCTGCCATAAAGAGCTACGCCCAGATATTAATGCGCGATAAGGAGCTTAAGCCCCAGGCCATGAAAGCGCTGGAGCGTATTAACGCAGGTGCCGATAAAATGAATAACATGATACAGGAGGTACTTGAGTATTCGCGCATTGGCCGTTCGGAACTAATACTGTCTGATCTTGATCCGACTTCGATGATTGCCGAGCATGTACGTGAGTTGTCCCTGATATATGAAGTTGATCCTGCCGTTGTAACTATACGTAATACGCCGCCTATAAAAGGCGACCCTGTTATGGTGTCGCAGGTTTTCGCTAACGTTATAAGTAATGCTATCAAATACTCTAAAAAAGCCAGCCCGCAACAAATTGTTATTGATGCTACTGTAGATGACCGAGAGGTAGTTTATACCATCAGTGATAATGGGTTAGGGATAGATATTAAACATTTGCCACGCGTTTTCGAGCTGTTTAACCGCATGGACAACGTTGGCGACATTGAAGGTACGGGTGTAGGTTTAGCCATAGTAAAACGCATCATAGAAAAACATCGGGGCAAAATATGGGTAGATAGCGAGCTGGGTAAGGGTAGTACTTTTTATATAGCTTTTAATAAAGCTTAATTCTGCTTAACGGTTTTATTACGGGCAAACCACTCGCCAAACTTCAGGAAGGTTTCGTTTGCAGCTGCAATTACCACAGCCTCCTGCTCAGGGTTGGCAGCTTGCTGGTCCAATACCTGTTTAAATGTTTCCCACATTTGCCCGGTACGGTCGCCGTAACCCGTAAAAAACGAAAGGCCTGCGCCGTTGAGGGCAAGTTGTTGCTCCATCATTTTACTGATGATCTTGCCGCCTAATGTAGAGCCTTCAATCACATATAAGGCCCCAAGCGCTTCCAGGTGGTTTTTTATGCGAGGCAAGGTATCTGAATTAGCTTTTGCCGGTACTGTTTCACCTAAAGCTTTAATATCCTCTGCTATTGATTGAGTTTTGCGCCGGTCGGCGTTATCCGGAAGCAAATCAGGATCAATAGCCTGGTTGATCTGATCTTCAAGCCCGCCAAAATATCCATAGAAGTATTTAAGCAGATCTGCGTAATCTTTCACACCGCTTACGGCTTTTAATTTGCCGATGAGCATTTTCTCTAACTGCTGGTGATTTTCCCTGGTTTCTTCCTTTAATATTTCTGATAGCATGTAATTGAATTCTGGTAGCTCGGTAAAAGTAATTTATAACACATAAAAACTTGCAATGTTCAGATATAATAATTAGCATTGTGTATTACAGACACAATGATATCCATGTCATTAACAACCGATTAACCTAATTATTCTTTATGAAAAGAAACTACCTGCTTTTGCTTGCTCTGCTGCCGGCAATGGCCTCTGCCCAATCTAAATGGACCGAAACGCAAACTGCCGGCTTTAACCTTGTAACCAACAAAGGCGGTAAAACGCTGGCCTATTCACCAGCATCGGGTGTGAAGATACTGACCGTTGATGGCCTGGCTTTTAAAGACCTTAACAAAAATGGCAGGCTGGATAAATATGAGGACTGGCGCTTACCGGTAGATGTACGTGCAAAGGACCTTGCATCAAAACTAAGCGTTGAACAGATTGCCGGGTTAATGCTTTATAGCCGGCACCAAATGATACCCACCATACCGGTAGGGCCATTCGCAGGTACTTACAACGGTAAACCCTTTGCCGAAAGCGGCGCCCAGCCTTTTGATCTGTCAGATCAGCAGAAAGCCTTTCTTGAGAAAGATAACGTTCGCCATGTGTTGATCACCTCGGTGCAAAGCCCTGAAGTTGCGGCAAAGTGGAATAACAATGTACAGGCATTTGCAGAAGGCGTTGGGTTTGGCATACCGGCAAATAACAGTTCCGACCCGCGTAACGGTACCGTTGCAAACGCCGAATATAACGCAGGTGCAGGCGGCTCTATCTCCATGTGGCCAGGCTCGTTAGGCCTGGCTGCTACGTTTGACCCTACAGTTACTCAAAACTTTGGGCACATTGCAGCACAGGAGTATCGTGCGCTGGGTATAGCTACGGCCTTATCGCCACAGGTTGATATAGCTACCGACCCGCGCTGGAACCGTGTGAGCGGCACTTTTGGCGAAAACCCACAATTATCTGCCGATATGGCCAGGGCTTATATCGATGGCTTCCAAACCTCAACAGGCGCGAGCGAAATAAGTGGCGGCTGGGGGTATAACAGCGTAAATGCCATGGTGAAACACTGGCCCGGCGGCGGTGCCGGCGAGGGCGGCCGCGATGCGCATTACGGCTTTGGCAAGTATGCCGTTTATCCAGGTAATAACTTTGATCAGCACCTTATCCCCTTTACACAAGGCGCTTTTAAGCTTGCGGGAAAAACAGGAATGTCTGCCGCGGTAATGCCATATTATACCATCAGCTACAACCAGGATAAAAAGAACCATGAGAATGTAGCTAATAACTATAACAAATACATCATTACCGATTTGCTGCGTAATAAATATCATTATGATGGTGTGGTTTGTACGGATTGGCTGGTAACCGGTGATGAAACGGTTATCAACAGCTTCCTTTCGGGCAAATCATGGGGAATGGAAAAAGCCACGCTTGCCGAGCGGCATTATAAGATTTTGATGGCCGGGGTTGACCAGTTTGGCGGCAATAATGATATGCAGCCGGTGCTGGCCGCTTACCAAATGGGTGTTAAAGAACACGGCCAAGCCTGGATGAGGGAACGTTTTGAGCAATCGGCAGTGCGCTTATTGCGGGGAAGTTTCCGTACGGGCCTGTTTGAGAACCCTTACCTTGATCCTGAAAAAACAAAACAAACCGTAGGTAAGCCTGAATTTATGGATGCCGGCTACCAGGCGCAGCTCAAGTCGATAGTAATGCTGAAGAACAAGGGCGGTGTGTTGCCTTTACAAACCGGTAAAACTGTTTATGTGCCTAAAAAGTACACGCCTGCCGGCAAAAACTTTTTGGGCATACCTTACCCCGAAAAATTAGAGTATCCGGTGGACCTGAACATCGTTAAAAAGTATTTTAAAGTAACCGAAAACCCGGATGAAGCAGATTATGCCTTGGTATTCATCATCAGCCCTATAGGACATGGGGGCTATAGCGAGGATGACGTTAAAAGCGGCGGCAATGGCTATCTGCCTATCTCGCTTCAGTATGGTAAATATACCGCCGAAACCGCCCGTGCAACCAGTATAGCAGGCGGCGACCCATTGGAAAACTTTACTAATCGCGGTTATAAGGGCAAATCAGAAACATCAACCAACGTAACGGATTTGGCTATGGTAAATGATACCTACGCTAAAATGAAAGGTAAACCTGTTATCGTATCTGTCAACATTAATAACCCAATGGTATTTTCCGAGTTTGAGAAAAATACCAGCGCCATTATTGCAGATTTTGGCGTACAGGGGCAGGCCAGCCTGGATATCTTGACCGGAAAGGCCGAGCCATCGGCTTTACTGCCATTGCAAATGCCTGCAGATATGCTGACCGTAGAAGCGCAATACGAGGACGTACCGCTGGACATGAAATGCTATACCGACTCGGAAGGCCACATTTATGATTTTGGCTATGGCTTGAACTGGAAGGGAATTATAAAAGATGCAAGGACAGTAAAATATAATAAAGTTGCTGTAAAACCTTAACTTGTGTTGTGGTAAAAGCTAAGCCTATGAAACGCTTATTTATTTTATTGGCAATAACCCTTACGGTAAATGTTAATGCCCAACCAAACATTGATATGGTGCAAACCGATGCCGGTAAAATATCAGGCACCTTAAGCAACGATGGCGGCGTACACATCTTTAAAGGCATTCCATTTGCGGCACCACCCGTAGGCGAATTGCGCTGGAAAGCGCCGCAGCCTGTTAGCCATTGGGACGGTGTAAAAGCATGTAAGGAATTTGCCAAAAGCCCCATTCAGGGAAAACCGAATGAGTTTGGCGTTTACACCCGCGAATTTTTAATAAAAGATGAACCCCTGAGTGAGGATTGCCTGTACCTGAATGTTTGGACAGGCGCTAAATCTGCTACAGAAAAGCGTGCCGTACTCGTATGGATATATGGTGGCGGCTTTGTAAGCGGCGGCACCAATGTGCCTATCTATGATGGCGAAGCATTGGCCAAAAAGGGGGTTATCCTGGTAAGCATTCCATACAGGGTTGGAATATTAGGCTTTTTTGCGCACCCGGAACTTACCAAAGAATCACCAGAACATACATCGGGTAACTATGGCCTGATGGACCTGATAGCCGGGCTTAAATGGATACAAAACAATATTGCGGCTTTCGGCGGCGACCCGGCCAATGTTACTATTGCAGGGCAGTCGGCCGGCTCAATGAGTGTAAATAGTTTGGTTGCCTCGCCATTGGCTAAAGGGTTGTTCAACAAAGCCATTGCCGAGAGTGGCGCAAATTTCATTAACGGGCCGTTTGGCAGCACTACTCTAAAGCAGGCAGAGGCAGGCGGCGTGGAAACAGCTCAAAAGTTAGGTGCCCGGTCCTTAACAGAACTACGTAAGCTGCCTGCCCGGGAGCTGCTAAAGCAATTTGGCGGTCGGCCTATTGTTGATGGTTATGTTTTACCTCAAAGCGTGGCTGATATTTTTGCTGCAGGCAAGGAAAACCCTGTATCCCTTTTAACCGGCTGGAATGAGGACGATGCCTTTTTTGATCAGTTAAAAAGTGCGAATGAATATAAAGCGGCAGCAACAAAAGAATATGGCACAAAAGCCGGCGAGCTTTTAAAATTGTATCCTGCTGGCAGTGATGGTGAAGCCAGGCGTTCGCAGATCCGCATACTGCGCGACAGGATGTTCGGCATGCAAAATTATACCTGGGCAAATATACAATCAGCTAAAGGCCGAAAGGTTTATGTGTACCGCTTTACACGCCGCATGCCGGCAACCGCCGATTTTGTAAAATACGGGGCCTTCCATACCGCCGAGGTACCATACGTTTTCAATAATCTTAAATTCGTGAACCGCCCGTTTGAACGGGTAGATCATCAACTGGCAGATGCGGCATCATCCTATTGGGTTAACTTTGCAAAAAACGGTAACCCTAACGGGCCCGGTTTGCCCAACTGGCCGGCTTACACTACAGGAGCCAAACAAATAATGCTTTTAGGTGATAAGCCCATGGCTGTGCCGTTACCAGATAGGGCTGCGCTTGATTTTATGGTGAATGTGACAGGTAAATAATTGCTTACCCTCAATTGTTGGGTGTTAAATAATCATCTTTCATGAAACCTTCTATAATATTGACAGTAAGTATTATTTGTATGTTAATTGCCTTTGTGTCAAAGGCACAAACCATTAACCCGGATTTACTTAAAAAACAGTGGAAGGCGCAATGGATAGCTGCAGTTAACGAACCGGGTAAGGCTTATGGCGTTTATCATTTTCGCAAAAGCTTTGAACTGCCGGCTAAACCTGTAAAATTCATTATTCATGTTTCTGCCGATAATCGGTATAAATTATATGTGAACGGGAAACTGGTTTCGTTAGGCCCGGCACGAGGCGATACTTACTACTGGAACTTTGAAACCGTTGATATTGCTCCCCATCTCAACAAGGGTAAAAATATAATAGCGGCACTGGTGTGGAATGAGGGTGATGACCGGCCGGAAGCGCAGATAACAGAGCGCACCGCGTTCATATTGCAAGGCGATACCGAAGACGAAAGCATAGTTAATACTGATAACAGGTGGAAAGCAGTAAAGGATAGCGCCTACCGGCCACTTACCGGTGTTGGCTATTCCACCTATTATGTTGCCGGCCCGGGCGAAATGGTAGATATGCATCAGGTACTGAAGGATTGGTTATTGGCAGATTATAACGATGATGAATGGAGGCCGGCACAAAAAATTGATAACGGCAATCCAAAGGGTATAAGAAATGCCTTTGGCTGGATGCTGGTGCCATCTGCCATACCCCAAATGGAATTAACAATGCAGCGTATTGCCAAGCTTCGCTGGTCAAAAGGTATTAACATACCTGCAGGGTTTCCGATTAAAAAAGCTGCCCTCACCATTCCGGCGAATACAAAAGCATCATTATTGCTCGATCAGTCATTTCTGACCAATGCTTACCTTACTGTAAGCATGAGCGGCGGCAATAATGCAGGTATTTCTTTTACTTATTGCGAGTCGCCCATGGTAAATACAGGCAATACCTATCAAATAATTAAACCTAACCGTAATGATGTTGACGGGTATAAGTTTGCCGGCCGAAAGGATAGCATAATTGCCGACGGCTCATTAAACCAAACTTTTACAACACTCGCATTTCGCACTTTCAGATATATTTTCGTAAATATTATCACAAATGATGAGCCGCTTACCGTTAATGATATTTACGGCACTTTTACCGGTTATCCGTTTAAAATGAACGCGAAGCTGCAAACCGGCGATGCAGAAACACAGCAGATATTGGATATTGGCTGGCGAACAGCACGTTTGTGCGCAGCAGAAACGTATTTTGATTGCCCATACTACGAGCAATTGCAGTACATTGGTGATGGCCGTATACAGGCGCTGATTTCCTATTACAATGCCGGTGACGGCCGGCTTGCACGTAACGCAATTAACCTGATAGACCACTCGCGGATAGCAGAAGGCATTACATTAAGCAGGCACCCGTCTTACAGTCCGCAAATCATCACCACCTTTTCCCTGTGGTATATCGGTATGCTGCATGATTACTGGATGTACCGTAATGATGCAGCATTTGTAAAAGAAAAGCTGGAAGGTGTACAACAGATATTATCCTTTTTCAGTAAATACCAGCAAGCGGATGGCTCTTTAAAAAACTTGCCCTACTGGACATTTGCAGACTGGGTTAATGCAAAAGGCTGGGACTTTGGCGAAGGCCCTAAAGATACCGAGGGCACATCTGCTATACTTGATATGCAATTGCTTTGGGCGTACGGGCAGGCTGCCGAAATGGAGTCTCTGTTAGGTAGTACTTTCTTTGCTGAGATGTACCGGCAAAAAGCAGCTCGCCTAAAAGCAACCATACAAAAAAAATACTGGGATGCATCTAAAATGCTATATGCTGATACTAAAGAAAAAATTACGTACTCGCAGCATGCCAATGCCTTGGCAATATTAAGCGGCGTTGTAAATGGCCCGGCTGCCACGGCAATAGCTCAAAAGCTGGAGAATGATGCCACGCTGGTAAAATCTACCATCTACTTTAAATACTATGTGCACCAGGCAATGATAAAAGGCGGCCTTGGAAATAATTATGTAAAATGGCTGGATATCTGGCGGGCCAACATACAAATGGGATTAACCACCTGGGCCGAAATATCCGATCTGAAGCATAACCGTTCTGATTGCCATGCCTGGGGCGCAAGCCCTAATATCGAGTTTTACCGCACCGTTATAGGTATTGATAGCCATGCTCCCGGCTTCAGTAAGATAAAGATCGAGCCACATTTAGGCGCACTTAAAAAAGCCTGGGGTGAGATACCGCATCCAAACGGGAAGGTCATAGCAAGTTACCTTGAAAAGAATGGCAAATGGTTTATAAACATCGATCTTCCGGTTAGAACCGACGGCATCTTTATTTGGAAAGGCAAAAGCTATCCGCTAAAAAGCGGCCGTAATGCATTAACCATCTAAATTGTAAGGTTATTGCAATGTCATAAAAGATCTTTATTAAAACTCATTGAAGTGAATTGAGTTTTAATTATAACTTATTGTATACATATTAACATCCAGATTACAATATTGTAACCGGTTTGCATTTTATTTGATGCTGAATATTATAGCTAAATAATATTTATTTGTTATTTAAAATATGATATTTACAGCGGAAACCTGTTTATACATCTAACATATCCCGGGTAAATGAAAAATACACCATCCGACCTGAGAATACTTTCTGTTGATATCGGCGGCTCGAGCGTAAAAGCTACCATTTTGGATAGTAAAGGTAATCTTACCATGGATTATCAAAAAGTTGCTACTCCAAAGCCTGCGAACCCCGATAACATAGTAAAGGCTATTAAAACACTTGTAAAAGACTATCCCGAATACGACAGGATATCGGTAGGCTTTCCGGGCTATGTGCGGAATGGCATCGTCAAAACAGCTCCTAACCTGGGCACCGATTTTTGGGCCGATGTAAACTTTGCCAATCAGCTTAAAAAAGCCTTAAGCAAAGAAACAAAAGTGGTTAATGATGCTGACATGCAAGGTCTTGGTGTTGTAAATGGCAAGGGGCTGGAAATGGTGATAACCCTGGGGACAGGTTTTGGCACCGCGCTTTTAATGGATGGGCATTTGTTGCCGCATTTGGAGGTTTCGCACCACCCCGTATCAAAAGGGCGTGATTACGACCAGTATATTGGCGACAAGGCGCTTGACGAAATAGGCGAGAAAAAGTGGAACCGGCGTATAAAAAAGGTTTTTAAAATTTTAAAAACCGTATTTAACTATGACTATTTATATATAGGCGGGGGCAACTCCGACCTGCTTGATTTTAAGCTGGACGATAACATGAAAATAGTAACCAATGCTGATGGCATTAAAGGCGGGGCGAAATTGTGGCAGGAAGACCAGCACCCGGTTACCCATACTGCAATGGCAACCCCAACCAAATAATATTTTTTTCTCTATTTACTCACAACAATGGAAAAACCAAACGAAGAACTGGAAAATTTAGCGATAAATACCGTAAGGATACTTTCGGCAGATGCAGTACAAAAAGCAAACTCGGGCCACCCTGGTACAGCTATGGCCCTGGCGCCAATGGGCCACGTATTGTGGAGTAAGTTTTTAAACTATAACCCTAAAAACCCTGATTTCGCGAACCGCGACAGGTTTATTTTATCTGCAGGCCACGCTTGTATATTGCAATACAGCTTTTTGTATTTAACCGGTTATGACCTGTCTCTGGATGATATCAAACAATTTAGGCAACTTAACAGCAAAACCGCAGGCCACCCAGAGTATGGGTTGGCACCGGGTGTAGACGTTACCACCGGCCCTCTTGGGCAGGGATTTGCCAACGGCGTTGGTTTTGCTATAGCACAGAAACATTTAGCTGCCCGCTATAATAAGCCCGGCTTTGATCTGTTTAATTACAAGATATATTCTATAGTTAGTGATGGCGACATGATGGAAGGCGTTACCTCAGAGGCAGCCTCACTGGCCGGTCACCTGGAGCTGGGTAACCTGATCTACCTTTACGATGATAATCACATTTCTATTGAAGGTAACACAGATATCGCTTTTAATGAGGATGTAAGCGCGCGCTTCAGGGCGTATGGCTGGCATGTGCAGGACCTGCCCGATGTTAATGATACCCATGCTTTAGAGCTTGCATTAATAAACGCTAAAGCCGAAACGCAAAAACCATCATTGATACGTGTACGCTCGCTGATTGCTTACGGCAGCCCTAATAAATCGGGTACGGCGGGTTCACATGGTTCGCCGCTTGGCCCGGATGAGGTAAAGCTGGTTAAAAAGTTTTTCGGCTTTGATCCGGAAAAATCATTTAACGTACCTGATGAGGTATTGAAATACTACCATGACAGGGGTGCACGCGGTATTAAGTACGAAGAAAAATGGAACGAACTTTTTGCTAAATACAAAGAGAAGTATCCGGAACTGGCTGCAGAATATGAAGCTGCCTTTAAGGGCGAACTGCCGCAGGGATGGGCAGATAAGCTGCCGACTTTCAAAGCGTCAGACCCTAAAATGGCAACCCGCCAGGCATCAGGCAAAGTATTGAATGCTGTTGCTCAAAGCCTGCCCAACTTATTGGGCGGTGCGGCCGATTTAGCCCCATCAACAGAAACCAACTTAAAAGAATTTGATTCTTTTACTTCTGAAAACCGTAACGGCCGCAATTTTCACTTTGGTATTCGCGAGCATGCAATGGGTTCTATACTTAATGGTATGGCTTTAACAAAAGGCTTACTGCCATTTGGCGCTACCTTCCTGCAATTTGCAGATTATATGCGCCCGCCGATCCGTTTGGCTGCCATCATGAAGATCAGCCCGATATTTGTTTATACGCATGACAGTATTGGCCTTGGCGAGGATGGTACTACCCACCAGCCTGTTGAGCACCTGGCATCACTGCGGGCTATTCCAAACGTAACGGTTATCCGTCCGGCAGATGCCAACGAAACCTCTTACGCCTGGAAGGTAGCTATCGAGAAAAAAGGCGGCCCTACTGTACTGGTATTTACCCGCCAGGCATTGCCAATTTTAGATCAGGACAAATATGGTAAAGCTGCCGATCTGGAAAAAGGCGCCTATGTAGTTTCAAAAGAAAGCGGTAATGCTGACCTGATCTTATTAGCAACAGGTTCAGAAGTTTCACTGGCCTTACAGGCGCAGGAAAAACTGGAAGCAGATGGCATTTCAACCCGTGTGGTAAGCATGCCGTCATGGGAGCTGTTTGAAAAACAGGATGCCGATTACAAAGAAAGCGTATTACCTAAAGCAAGCAAAAAACGTTTGGCTATTGAAATGGCCTCACCAATGGGCTGGCACAAATACACAACAGACGAAGGCGATATGCTTGGCATGACCACCTTTGGCGAATCAGCGCCTGCCGACGACCTGTACAAGCATTTTGGCTTTACAGTTGAGAATGTAGTTGCTAAAGCTAAAGCGCTTTTGAGCTAAGATTTGAGATATGAGATTTGGGATATGAGACAGTTTAAGTCTTATATCTCGAATCATTTTAAGGAATAAAGATAACGTGACGAGGAGCGTTGAGGTTATCTCACGTCTCATAACTTACATCTCGCATCTAAATGAAAAACAATCTCATCGGTAATTTACAGTGGTCATCAGCCATCATTAACCCGGAAGGCAAACAAAAAGTTGCGCGGCAAATTGCCGGAAAGGTAAAGGATGGCGATATACTTGGTGTAGGCTCGGGCTCTACCGTGTATCTTGCCCTTGTTGCAATTGCCGAAAGGATAAAAACGGAGAGTTTAAATATCAAAGCTATCCCGACATCGCTGGAGATATCGTTGTTTTGCAGTAAACTGGGTATTCCGCTTACTACTTTATTTGAGCATACGCCTGATTGGTTATTTGATGGTGCAGACGAGGTTGATCCGAATAACTGGTTAATTAAAGGCCGCGGCGGCGCTATGTTTAAAGAGAAGCTTTTGATCAGCAGCAGCCCGGTTAACTACATCATTGTTGACGACTCAAAGATGGTGAGCAGGCTCGGAACCAATTTTCCGGTACCGGTAGAGGTGTTTCCTCAGGCATTGCTAACGGTTGAAAAGCAACTGCGAAAACTCGGCGCTACTGACATCAGTTTACGCCCTGCAAAAGGTAAGGACGGCCCCATTATCACCGAAAACGGTAACATGATACTGGATTGTAAATTTGGGCGTATTGAAGGTTCATTGGAGCGGGACATCAAGTCGATAACGGGAGTTATTGAAAGTGGCTTGTTTATTGATTACCCTGTGGATATTTTAATGGCATCAAATAATTAAAGTATTGACATCCACCTAACATAATTAGGAGATTAGCATTACAATATCAACCCGTTTAATCAGCACATTTGAACGCGCAAAACGTTATATTAATATAGATTCTAATAACCACATAGATATATTTATCATGGCAAACAAAGTAAAACAAATTCATGATTTTGGCCAGAGCATCTGGCTTGATTTTATTGACCGCGAGATCATTTCATCAGGTAACCTGCAAAAGTTAATTGATGAGGATGGCGTAAGAGGCGTAACCTCTAACCCGGCAATATTCGAGAAAGCCATCAGCAGCAGCTCCGACTACGATGCTGATATAAAAGAGCTTGGCAAATCGGTTGAAAAGACCGAAGATTTGTTTTTTGAAGTAGCCATCAAAGACATACAGGCAGCAGCCGATATTTTCGACAAGGTGTATAACGAAGGCGTTGTAGGCGCCGATGGTTATGTAAGCCTTGAGGTATCGCCATTTTTAGCTTTAGATGCTGAAGGTACTGCCAAACAGGCCGAAGAGCTTTGGAAAAAAGTTGACCGCAAAAACGTGATGATCAAAATTCCGGGTACCAAGCCGGGCCTTAAGGCCATTCGCGAAACTATTGCCAAAGGCATCAACGTAAACGTTACCTTGCTGTTCGGCCTTCAGCGCTACGAAGAAGTAGCTGAAGCCTACATTGCCGGCCTGGAAGACCACCTGGCTGCAGGCCACAACATCGAGCACATATCATCAGTAGCCAGCTTTTTCTTGAGCCGTATTGATGTAATGGTTGACCCACTGTTGGATGAAAAAGGCCTTGGCGACCTTAAAGGTGAAGTTGCCATTGCATCTGCCAAAAAAGCCTATGAAATTTACAAACGCGTATTCAGCACCGAGCGCTGGAAAGCTTTGGAAGCTAAGGGCGGTAAGCCGCAGCGTTTGCTTTGGGCCAGTACAAGCAGCAAAAACCCCGACTTTAAAGATACCAAATATGTGGAAGCTTTGATAGGCCCAGATACAGTTGATACCGTTCCTTTGGAAACTATAGAGGCTTTCCGCGATCATGGTATTGCGGCTGATACATTAACCATTGGGTTGCAACAGGCTACTGAAACCTTACAGCGCCTTAAAGCTGCCGGTATCGATATTGATGAGATCACGCAGAAGCTTGAAGATGAAGGCATCGAGAAATTTAATAAGCCTTTCGAGAAATTATTGAAAGCCATCGAAGAACAATTAAAAAAGGATTGATAAGCTGATGAGACAGTCGGACCTGAGAATCCTTTTTTTTGACGTTGGCGGGATATTGCTGACCAATGGCTGGGGGCACGAGTCGCGCAGGGAAGCAGCCGAAAAATTCGGATTGGATTATCAAGAAGTTAACGAGCTGCACAATTTCATATTCAACGTTTATGAGATTGGCAGCATAACGTTGGATCAGTACCTTGATACGGTGATCTTTAACCAGCCGCGCGATTTTGTGCGCGAGGATTTTAAAGATTTTATCTTCTCGCAATCCAAGGAACTGCCGGATATGCTGGCCTGGCTTAAGGAGTGGAAAAAAGATTGCGGCTTCCGCATCATATCCATTAATAACGAAGGCAAAGAGCTGAACGATTACCGTGTACGTAAATTTAAGCTGCACGAGTGCTTTGACGCCTTTATATCATCATGCGAGGTGAAGATGCGCAAGCCCGACCCGGGTATATGGCAACTGGCAATGGGTATAGCCCAGGCCACGCCAGAGCAGTGTGTGTATTTTGACGACCGTATCATGTTCGTACGCATGGCCGAAAACCTGGGCATCCGCGCATATCAGCATACCAGCTTCGAGAAAACTAAAAAAATATTAAACGACCTAAAAAACGAAAAACTCAATTAACAATGAGCACAACAGATAAATATGCATTCGGCATGATAGGCCTTGGCGTTATGGGCCGCAGCCTGCTTTTAAACATGGCCGACCATGGTTTTGCAGTAGCCGGGCATGATAAAGATGCCGGCAAGGTAGATTCGTTAAACCAGGAAGGTAGCCACCTTAAAGTTAAAGGCTTTTTAGATGTAAAGGAGTTTATACAAAACCTTAAAACGCCGCGTGCCATTATGATGCTGGTGCCTGCAGGCAAGCCTGTTGACAGTGTTATTGAGGAGCTTTCGCCGCTGTTGGATAAGGGCGACATCCTGATAGATGGAGGTAACTCGCATTTTACCGATACCAACCGCCGTGTTGGCGAACTGGAGGCAAAAGGCCTGCACTTTTTTGGTATGGGTGTATCAGGCGGCGAAGAGGGTGCCCGCCGTGGCCCGAGTATGATGCCGGGCGGCGATAAGGACGCTTATGCCGTAATGCAGCCGATATTTGAGGCCATTGCTGCCAAGGTTGACGGCGAGCCCTGCGTTACTTACATTGGCCCGGGTGCATCCGGCCACTTTGTAAAAATGGTGCATAACGGCATAGAGTATGGTATCATGCAGCTACTGGCCGAAACCTACGAGATCATGAAAAACGGACTTGGTATGGATAACGATGCCATGCAAAAGGTTTTTGCCGAGTGGAACGCCGGCCGTTTACAATCATTCCTGATGGAAATAACTGCCGAGATATTCACTTATAAAGAAAAAGGCAGCGACCATTTATTGTTAGACGATATCAAGGACGAGGCACGCGCCAAAGGTACCGGTAAATGGACATCGCAGGTGGCTATGGACCTGCAGGCCCCATCGCCGGTTATTGATACGGCTGTTGCCATGCGCGATCTGTCTAAATACAAAGACATGCGTGTAAAAGCTGCAGAAAAGTACAAGAGCAGCCAGGAATCAACCCTGCAGGGCGATCAGGCAGAACTGCTGCAATCGCTTGAGCAGGCTTTCTATTTCAGCATGATAGTAACTTATGCGCAAGGTATGTTCCTGCTTACCAATGCATCTATCGAGTATAAATACGATCTGAAGCTTGATGAGATAGCCAAGATATGGAGAGGCGGTTGTATCATCCGCTCATTATTCCTTAACGATATTTACAACGCTTACCAGAACGATAAGAGCCTTGCCCATTTGTTGCTGGATGATAATGTGCAAAACCTGGTTAAAGAGGTGTTGCCCGGCGCCCGCAAGATAGTTTCGGCAGCAACCGCTGCAGGTATTGCAGCACCGGGCTATGCGGCTGCGTTAAGCTATTTTGATGCTTTCCGTAGTGCACGTATGCCATCAAACCTTACCCAGGCACAACGCGACTTTTTTGGCGCGCACACCTATGAGCTGATAGGTAAGGAAGGCGTGTTTCATACACAGTGGGTTATCAATAAAATGGCTGGGGGAAATTAATATCAAAACCATGAGCACAAACACAAAATCAGAGCCAACCATATTTATCATATTTGGAGGTACCGGCGATTTAAATGCCCGTAAAATTGCCCCGGCGCTGTACAATCTTTTTTTAGATGGCTGGATGCCAAACCAATTCTCTATCATTGGTACCGGCCGCACCAAACTGAGCGATGAGCAGTTTAGGGATAACCTGCACCATGACATTGACCAGTTTTCGCGCAGCGGAAAAACCGACGATAAAAAGTGGGCGGAGTTTTCGGCAAATATCTATTACCAGATATCTGATGCCAACGACTTTGAAACTTATAAAGAGTTTGGCAAACGTATAGAACAGCACAACCAGGAATGGAAAACAAAAGCTAATGTATTGTTTTACCTGGCTGTTGCGCCTAATTTCTTCCCTATCATCGCGTCAAACATTTCTAAAGCCAAACTGGCCGAGGATAAGCAACGGGTGAGGATAATTATCGAGAAACCGTTTGGTCATGACCTGGAAAGCGCTAAAGAGCTGAACCAGTTACTGTCCAACATTTTTGATGAATGCCAGATATACCGCATCGACCATTACCTGGGTAAGGAAACGGTGCAAAATATTATGGCCTTCCGCTTTGCCAACTCCATTATGGAGCCTTTGTGGAACCGTAATTATATTGAGCACGTACAGATATCTGTTACCGAGCAATTAGGGGTTGAAGAACGCGGAGATTACTACGACGGATCTGGCGCTATGCGCGATATGATACAAAACCACCTGCTGCAGTTGCTTTGCCACATTGCTATGGAGCCGCCTGTAAGCTTTAATGCCGACGAGGTGCGCGACCGTAAGGTGGATGTGTTAAAAGCCATGCGCAGATTTGGTCCGGAAGATGTACGTAACTCGGCCGTTCGTGGCCAGTATGGCAGCGGATGGATGAAAGGCGAGGAAGTACCCGGCTACCGCGAAGAACAAAAGGTGGACCCGCAATCAAATACCGAAACCTTTGCAGCCATCAAGTTTTTTGTAGACAACTGGCGCTGGCAGGGCGTTCCGTTTTACCTGCGTACAGGCAAGCGCATGCACCAGTCGTCATCAGTGATCACCATACAGTTTAAGGATGTACCGCACCTGATATTCCCGGCCGAGGCGGCCGAAAGCTGGCAGCAAAACAGACTGATCATCAGCATACAGCCCGAAATGAGCATCCGCCTGCAGGTACAGGCCAAACGCCCGGGTATTGATATGGTGCTGAACCCGGTTGATATGGTGTTTGACTATAAAGGCACCTATACCAACCAGGCGCCGGAGGCTTATGAAACCCTGATACTGGATACCATGCTGGGCGACCAGACGCTGTTTATGCGCGGCGACCAGGTAGAGGCAGCCTGGGACCTGGTAATGCCGATACTAAGCACCTGGCAAAATAAAAAGAGCCTTAATTTCCCTAACTACAGCGCCGACTCATGGGGGCCTGAGTCTGCAGAGGCTTTGATAGCCCGCGATGGTTTTAACTGGTTCACGCTACCTGTAAACGGCAAAAAGTAAGGCTATGAAACTAAACGTTTTTGATACCGATACCGAAGTGCTTGCAGGGCTGGCCCTGTACTTTGCAGAGTGCGCCGAAGCTGCTATTGAGGCCCGCGACCAGTTTGTGGTAGCCCTAAGCGGCGGCAGCTCCCCAAAGAGGCTACATGAGCTGTTAGTGGCAGAGTACCGCGACAGGATAGAATGGGATAAAGTATATTTCTTTTTAGGCGATGAGCGCGATGTGCCCATCACCGATGCGCAAAGCAATTACCTGATGGCCAAACAAACACTGTTTGACCCGCTGAATATCGAACCATCGCATGTATTCCCGGTGCAGACTAACCTGGGCGCCGAAGAAGCGGCAAAGCAGTACACTGCCAGCCTGATAGACTTTTTTGATGGCAAACAGGCCTGCTTCGACCTGATCATACTGGGCCTGGGCGATAACTCGCATACGGCTTCGCTGTTCCCGCACACTACGGTACTGCAGGATGAAACCGCATCGGTACAGGCACTGTATATTGACGAGGTAAAGATGAACCGCATTACGTTTACTGCCCCGTTAATTAATAACGCTCACCATATTGCGTTTTTGGTTTACGGCCAGGGTAAAGCCGAAGCAGTAAAACACATACTGGAAGACGAGCGCAACATTGAGGAATACCCCGCCCAACTTATACAAAGTAAGGACGTGCAATGGTTTTTAGACCAACCCGCCGCCAGCAGGCTGCAAAACAAATAAAACAAAGAAGCCTCCGCATTGCGGAGGCTTCTTTGTTTATAGCCTTATTCTGTCATTGCGAGGAGGTACGACGAAGCAATCTCAGCATACTGACTTGTCTTATGAGATTGCTTCACTATCGTTCTCAATGACATGGACAAAGAATCACGTCTTTGCGAGGTACGAGGAGAAATCTTGTTCGATTGATAGGTAGCCCCATGCGTCACCACCTACCCGTCCTTGCGAGGAACGAAGCAATCTCTAAAAATGACCAGTCATGCCGAATTAACTTCGGCATCCCACATGCTTGTAAGCTTGTGCTTTTATCATCACCAGTCCGCTCATTGCCGCGGAGGCTACTTCTTTTGTCTTGAAACAAAAGAAGCAAAACTTCAAGTCATCAAAAAGGCTTCTTTGCCGCACAAGGCCTTTGCCCGCAATCTTTCAGAACCACGGGGCCGGAAAACTTTTGCCCTATCACACACCCCAGGCTTCTACAAAAGTTTTAATGCCCCTTGCCATGCACAAGGCCAGCATTGTTCTTCCCGTTTTTACCCGAAGCTGTTTTGCTGACAGGATGGGGGCGCTTGAGGGAAATTTTAATTAATCACATGAACTTAAAAACAAAACGCCTGTCATTTCGAACGAGGTACGAGGAGAAATCTTGTTCGATTGGTAATCTTTGCATGAACAAAGCAATTATGCAGCTTTACTCGGCATTGCCCGATGGATTTGCCCATCTAATTCACAGCCCCCTTTGGCGTGTTGTGGATGTTCTGTTGAAATAGTTGGATCTTGTGGATTAACATTGAATTTAGGTTTACCCCATTGCTTAAAGAAAAATGCAACATTCTTTTTATTGCATTCGACTTTAATAAAATCGATCCATCCTTTTTCTATGGGGCGTGCTTTATTACCTGATTCACCGCCGACTATCACCCAATTGATTTTGTTAAGCGGTAAGGTTTTTATTGGTGCTATAAGGGGTTCTATTGATAGAAATTTGGTTTTAGCTTTTGTCTTTGCCAGTTCTTTTATTCTATATGTATAATCTTCGCTTTCTACTGAAACTCCCATCCAAATATTACTTGTCCAATTTAGTTCGGTAGATAACTCTAATAACCTTTCTGAACGTTTGGTTAAAACCTGATAAATATGCTGTGGTGTTTTATTCATGACAGCAAAAACAGCTTTTATAAAGTCTAATGGAACCTCAGGATGAAACAGATCACTCATTGAATTAACAAAAACAATTTTAGACTTTTTCCAGGTAAACGGAATATTTAAAGCGTCTGAATGAGTCCTGATATTAAAGCCATCCTTATATTTGTCAATACCCATAGATTTCAGTCTTTTGGACATAGCCTCCGCATAACAAAATTTACAGCCAGGGCTAATTTTCGTGCATCCAGTTACAGGATTCCATGTTAATTCTGTCCATTCAATATTTGACTGTGCCATTACAATTTGTATTTAGGATTAATGATGTCGTTTGCAAGCTTTAAAGCCGTTTTATTATTTGTCGCCATCATAAAGTGATACATTATTGAATTATTCTTGTTTCGCATCACAAATGAATTGGAAACATGCTCAAAGATAGTTTTTAATCGCTGTGAATATAAATCGCCAATTTTTTGTATTATTTGAACATCTTTGTTGATTGCTGTTTCATCGCCGAATAATGTATTTACTGTTTTATAAGAATAAAAATGATTTACAATTTCATTTCGCTCAAGCCCTAAAAAATCCTCTAATTTTTTGAACCATCCTTCTGGAATTTTGCCGTCATTTTTTAATAATCGATTTACCCCAACTCCAGTAGGAACTAAAATCCATAGATCAATTCCTAATTTTTCTAATTTTTCAATTGAAGTCCAATTCACAGACATTCCATATGGATCTACAAAGACTAATGCCCTAAAATTTTTATTATTTTTCAAGTACTTGGCCATGGTAATTAATTTCACATTGCAATCTTCTTGCACTACGTATGTCTTTTTATTTGGATACGCTTCTTTAATTGTTGCATCAAGTGCTTCTTTGTTTTTTTTATCCTTTTCAACAAAATAATATATATCAAAGGGTTTTGGCTCATTTATCTCAAGAATACGTAAGGCAGTACCTTTAATAGCTTCTTTTTCCTCACTTGCTTCAATTAATCCGGACCCTGCGAATCCATCAAAATACAAAGTTTTTACCCAATCTTGTTTGTTCATTATCGTCAGATACGCTTTTGCATAATTGACAACTATTTCCATTTTGGCTTCAGTCCAGCCACCACCGAACTGGTTTGCAGTATTATCTTTCAAATCAAAAATGCTAAAAATTTTAGTAAAAATGTTAATTTCTATATAAATATATTTTTATAAAAGGATTTTTACAATACGTATTTATACGTGATTTTCAGTTAATTAGTAGTTAATTCACATTTGATTATAGTACCCCTTGCTCAAAGAATTTACTAATTAATGGCCCCTAAACCCGATAGCAGCGTATACCGGCTCTGCCCCCAAAGCCTGCAGGTGTATGAGCGGATAGCGGTACAGCACCCAAACGTTATTGCAGCATCTTATATACTCAAAAAAGCTTTGTCCATATATCTAATAAAAATGAACATCGCCAGAAAATTCAATTTTCAGTAAATTAAATAGTTATAGTATTTTATAAATAATTGGTGGCACAAGTAAGTCAGTAGTAAATCGCAGATTATCAGCAAATTAATGATGTTCAAGGTGTTCATATGTGTGTTCGTGAACACTGCAATAGCAAGTCAACAGACCGCATTTAGCATTCCTCGCTCCTCGCACCGGTCACCCGCATCCATAACCGTCACCCCGCTTCCGGCGTCCCGCTCCCCGCACCTCATCACTCCCTCAAAACCAATTAAAAAAACACTTTTATGGTATAATAAATTTACCTACATTTGCGGGCTAATTGTTGCTCATTGAAATCGCTACGCACATATTCAATACCTTTTACCGGCCTTAAGCTGGGTAAGCATTATTTTGAATACGAAATAAAGGACGACTTTTTTAGCGAGTTTGATTATTCGCTGGTTAAAAAGGCAAACCTGGTATGCAAGGTCGAGCTGGAGAAGCAGGAGACCATGCTGATCCTGAACTTTGACATCACCGGTACGGTCACCGCTACCTGCGACAGGTGCCTGTCTGAGTATCAGCAGCCCGTTAACGTGCATGAGCAGCAGATAGCCCGCTTTACCGAAGAGGAAATGGGCGAGGATGATGAGATAATTACGCTTGGCAAAAACGATCATGAGATCAGTATCGCCGGGTTGATATATGAATATGTTAATGTTGCCCTGCCGTTTATTGCCAACTGCAGCAACCAGGGCGATGGCAAACAATGTGACGAGGAAATGCTGGCAAACTTAAACAAGCTTGCGGCGAATGATGAACAGAAAGAGAACGTTGACCCGAGATGGGAAGCGCTCAAAAAATTAAAATAATATAAAATAGGTTATGGCACATCCAAAACGTAAAATTTCAAAATCAAGAAGAGATAAACGCAGAACGCATTACAAAGCCGATGCACCTTCTTTAACTACCTGCCAAACTACCGGCGCAGTACACTTGCCACACAGAGCTTATACTGTTGATGGTAATGTTTACTTCAACGGCAAAATTCTTATCGAGAAGGCAGTAGTAGCTTAAGTTTAATTTTCTGCGAATGAAGATTGGCTTAGATATTATGGGCGGTGATTACGCCCCCAAGGCGGCAGTTTTAGGGGCGATTAAAGCTTGTAAAGTTTTAAAGGCCGGGCAGCAGCTTGTGCTTATTGGCGACAAGGATGCTGCCCTTGCTATTCTCAGCGAAAATAACTTTAGCGCCGATAACTTTGAGTTTGTGCATACAACTGAAGTTATTGGTATGGGCGAACACCCAACTAAAGCTATTGTGCAAAAGCCAGACTCAAGCATAGGCATTGGTTTTAAATTGCTGAAAGACGGCGAAATAGACGCCTTCTCATCGGCGGGTAATACCGGGGCTATGCTGGTTGGCAGCATGTTCAGCGTAAAAAATATACCTGGCGTTATACGCCCGGCCATGACTACCATTGTACCCAAACTTAAAGGCGGTTTGGGTATCATTTTGGATGTTGGCGCCAATGCGGATTGCAAGCCCGATGTGCTTTTGCAGTTTGGCGTTTTAGGCAGCCTTCTTGCCGAATCTGTTTACGGTATCCCTAATCCTCGTGTAGCGTTGATGAACATTGGCGAAGAGGAAGAAAAGGGTAACCTGCTTAGCCAGGCCACTTACCCTTTGATGAAAGATACCAATCTTTTTAATTTTGTGGGTAACGTAGAGGGCCGCGACCTTTTTAATGATAACAACGATGTTATTGTTTGCGATGGCTTTACCGGCAACGTAATACTTAAGCTTGCCGAATCTTTCTATGTTATTACGCTCAAAAAGAAGTTAAAGGACGAATTTTTAGACCGTTTTAATTATGAGCAGTATGGTGGCAGCCCTATATTAGGGGTTAATGCCCCCGTTGTTGTTGGCCACGGTATCTCGAGCCCCGAGGCTATCAAAAACATGGTACTGCTTTCTAAGAACATGGTCGAGACCAATCTTGTTGACAAAATAAAACTGGCTTTTCAGTAAAGAAGATATAGAATGAGCAAAATCACTGCTGCTATCACCGCTGTAAATGGTTACGTACCCGAGTATGTTTTAACCAACCATGAGCTGGAAACAATGGTTGATACCAACGACGAGTGGATAACCACCCGTACCGGCATCAAAGAGCGGAGAATACTTAAAGGCGAAGGCCTTGGCACCTCTGACATGGCCGTTCCGGCTGTAGAGGGTTTGCTTAAAAAACGTGGCATTTCTGCCGAAGAGATCGATCTGATTATTTTTTGTACCACTACTCCTGATATGCCTTTTCCGGCCACGGCAAATGTTCTGGCTCATAAAATAGGCGCTAAAAATGCCTGGGGGTACGATCTGCAGGCTGCGTGCTCTGGCTTTATATTTGGTTTAACCACCGGTGCCCAATTTATAGAAAGCGGCAAACACAAGAAGGTATTGGTAGTTGGTGGAGATAAAATGTCGTCAATCATCAATTATGAGGACCGTGCTACCTGCATTATTTTTGGCGACGGCTGTGGTTGCGCCCTGCTCGAACCTAATACCGAAGGCTTTGGAATATTAGATTCTGTGCTTAAAAGTGATGGCTCTGGTGCACAGTTATTGTTTCAAAAGGCTGGCGGTTCATTGCATCCGGCCTCACATGAAACTGTTGATGCTAAAGAACATTATGCTTACCAGGAGGGGCAGGCGGTATTTAAGTTTGCCGTGACCAACATGGCCGATGTTGCCGCTGAAGTAATGGAGCGCAACAGCCTTACTGCCGATGATATTGCATGGCTGGTGCCTCACCAGGCCAACAAACGCATTATAGATGCTACTGCCAATCGTACAGGTGTGTCGGCAGATAAGGTGATTGTGAATATAGAACGCTATGGTAACACCACTAACGGCACAATACCATTGTGTCTGTGGGAGTGGGAAAGCAAGTTTAAAAAAGGTGATAACCTGATACTTGCTGCCTTTGGCGGTGGGTTCACATGGGGCTCCATTTATTTAAAATGGGCTTACTAAAGATGTAAGATTTAAATATGCAGTTATGCAGATTGTAAAATCAAACATCTTGAAATTCTACATGTTAAATATTAATTATCAAAAATCATTTGCACATCTGCATATTTGCACATCTGCAAATTAAATTACATACTTTTATCCAAACCAATTATCGCTACTATGGATATTAAACAAATTCAGGATCTTATACGCTTTGTATCAAAGTCGGGCGTAAATGAAGTGTCTATCGAGCAGGAAAACTTTAAAATTACTATAAAAACAAATGAGGCGCCGACTTACGTAAACGCTACTATACCCGCTCAGCAGCCATTGGCCGCAGCTCCTGCTCCGCAGCCTGCAAGCCTGCCTGTTGCCGCGCCAGCCGCAGAGCCGGTGACCACAACAGCAGCCGAAAACGCAAACTACATCACCGTTAAATCGCCTATGATTGGTACTTTTTACCGTTCAGCGTCTCCGGACAAGCCGATGTTTGTAAATGTTGGTGATGAAATATCAGCAGGAAGCGTGCTGTGTATCATAGAGGCGATGAAATTGTTTAATGAAATTGAATCAGAGGTATCGGGCCGTATAGTTAAAATATTGGTAGATAATGCTTCGCCGGTTGAGTACGACCAGCCATTGTTTTTAGTAGAACCTAAGTAAATGTGTAAACATGCAGATAGGCAAATGTGCAAATAAGGCGCATTTAATTGATCTGCACATCTGCACATTTGTAATTTGCACATCTGAAAATCATGTTTAAAAAAATATTAATAGCTAACCGTGGCGAGATAGCTCTGCGTATCATACGCACCTGTAAGGAAATGGGCATTAAAACCGTAGCTGTATATTCAACCGCCGACCGCGACAGCCTTCATGTACGTTTTGCAGACGAGGCTGTATGTATTGGCCCCCCAATCAGTCGAGATTCTTATTTAAATATTCCTAATATCATTTCAGCTGCCGAGTTAACCAATGCGGATGCTATCCATCCAGGTTACGGCTTCCTGTCTGAAAATGCTAAGTTTTCTGCTATCTGTGCCGAGTACGGCATTAAATTTATAGGTGCCACTGCCGATCAGATCAACGCGATGGGAGATAAAGCATCGGCAAAAGAAACTATGAAAAAAGCCGGCGTGCCTACCATTCCTGGCTCTGACGGGTTGCTTACCGACGTTAAACAAGGCATTGGCCTGGCAAAAAAAATAGGTTATCCTGTTATACTTAAGGCTACTGCTGGTGGCGGTGGCCGTGGTATGCGTGTGGTTTGGAAAGATGAGGAGTTTGAGCCGGCATGGGATAGCGCACGCGCCGAAGCCGGAGCAGCGTTTGGAAACGACGGGCTTTACATGGAAAAATATGTAGAAGATCCGCGCCACATTGAGATACAGGTAGTGGGCGACCAGTATGGTAAAGTTTGCCACCTCTCTGAGCGCGATTGCTCTATACAGCGACGCCACCAGAAACTGGTTGAAGAAGCGCCATCGCCGTTCATGACCGAGAAACTGCGTAAAAAAATGGGTGAGGCGGCCATAAAAGGTGCCAAGGCTGTTAAATATGAAGGCGCAGGTACGGTAGAGTTTTTGGTTGATAAAAACCGGAATTTCTACTTTATGGAGATGAACACCCGTATACAGGTAGAGCACCCGGTAACTGAAGAGGTAATTAACTTTGATCTGATAAAAGAGCAAATTAAAGTTGCTGCAGGTATACCTATCTCTGGCAAAAATTATGAGCCAACCATGTGCGCCATCGAGTGCCGTATCAATGCCGAAGATCCGGCAAATGGTTTCCGTCCGTCACCTGGTAAGATCACCAATTTTCATTCTCCTGGCGGTCACGGTGTTCGTATAGATACGCATGTTTACAGCGGATACGTTATTCCTCCTAACTACGACTCGATGATTGCAAAGGTTATTTGTGTGGCTCAAACCCGCGAAGAAGCCCTTTCTACTATGGAGCGTGCGCTGAGCGAGTTTGTTATAGAAGGTATCAAAACCACTATTCCATTCCACCTAAAATTGTTGAAGGATCCTAACTTCCGTGCAGGTAACTTCACCACCAAGTTTATGGAAACCTTTGAATTCTGATAAAATCTTTTGAGGTTACATAACGTATATAGCATTTGGGCGTTATAATGCGCAAACAGTCATCATGAGCGATAATAAGTTAATTAAGGCAATTAAGGAAAAAGGAAAGACCATGGAAGCAGAGATGTCATTTTTTGACCATCTCGAAGAACTTCGCTGGCATTTGGTACGTTCTGCAATTGCCGTTGTTATTTTCATGATAGGGGCATTTGCTTATTACGACTTTATTTTTGAGACTGTAATTATGGGCCCCAGCAAGCCCGGTTTTTGGACATACCGGATGCTATGCAAGTTGGGCGAAGCACTGAATAAGCCGGGTTTTTGTGTAAAGGAGATACCCATTAAATTGATGAACAACGAGATGGCTGGGCAGTTCACACTGCAGATCAACTCAGCGTTATTAATAGGTATCACACTTGGGTTTCCATACTTGCTTTGGGAGATATGGCGCTTTGTTAAACCTGCCTTGCATGAAAAAGAGCGTAAAGCCGCTTCAGGCTTCGTTATTTATGCTTCTTTTCTTTTTATCCTGGGCATTTTATTTGGCTATTACATCATTACGCCAATGTCGGTAAACTTTCTGGCAAGCTATACCGTAAGTGCAAGCATTACCAACTGGTTTTCTATCGATTCCTATATATCATCTGTAGCTACACTTACTTTAGCCAGTGGGGTGGTATTTCAGCTACCTATATTAGTTTACATCTTATCAAGTTTGGGCATTTTAACGCCTAAATTTATGCGCAGCGGGCGCCGGTATGCTATTGTTGTTATTTTGATTGTTGCAGCAGTAATTACTCCAACACCCGATATGCTTACCATGACAGTTGTAGCTATTCCATTATTTATCCTTTACGAGGTAGGTATCATGGTGGCCGGAGTGGTTGAAAGGCGCAAAAAAGCCCGTGAAGAAGCTGCTCTGTAAACCTCTGTTTTATCTGTTCCGATTACAACAAAATATTTACCTTCGGCTACAAATTTTAATTATAAATTTGAGTTGATGAAAAAAGGGTTAAAAATAGCCATAGGCGCCGATCATGCCGGGTTTGATTATAAACAAGCCATATTGGCGATGTTTGATGATATTACGTTTAATGATTTCGGTACTTACTCCTCCGATTCTGCGGATTATCCGGATTTTGCTCACCTTGTTTCAAAAGCTGTGGAAAGCGGAGAGGCCGATTTTGGTATCTTGCTTTGCGGTAGCGCAAATGGTGTAGCCATGACGGCTAACAAACATCAGAATATTCGGGCTGCTATCTGCTGGAAACAGGAACTGGCAATACCTGCCCGTACTCATAACAATGCTAATGTGCTATGCCTGCCAGCCCGCCACATGAACCTTGAAGAGGCGAAAAAAACAATTGAAACCTTTTTGACCGAGGAGTTTGAAGGTGGTCGCCATGCAAGGCGCGTCGACAAAATAAGCTGCTAAATAAATAACTGACCTATATTAAAAATTAAATGAAAAAATTTCCACTTTGGGTGGTAGGCCTTGCCATATCGGCATCCGCCTGCGCACAAAACCCAACGGCAATCAAATACGCTAACCTGATTAGCGCTGCCGACGCAAAAAAGCACCTGAGCATCCTGGCCTCAGACGAGTTTGAGGGCCGCGAAACCGGCAAGCCAGGCGCGGAGAAAGCCGCCAATTATATTGCTGCTGAGTTTAAACGCCTGGGCCTGCAAGCCCCTGTAAACGGTTCATACTTTTTAAATGTGCCATTAAGCGAAACTTCGGTTAATATCAACGCCTTTAATATCAACGGACAAGCTTTTGCTAACTGGAAAGATTTTGTTTTTCAGGGATCAACACCTGATAAAAAAATAACCGCAACAGACATTGTTTTTGTTGGTTTTGGCACGGAGGAAGAACTGGCTGGTACAGACCTTGCCGGTAAGATAGTAGTTTGGATAAACGAAGATAAACCTGAAGCAGGCAAAACCGCTAATACCGGCTATCGTATGAATGCTGCACGCCAGGCTTTGTTAAAAAATATACAGGCTAAAAATCCTGCCGCTGTTTTAGCTGTTAACGAAGGCTTGTCGACCATACTTGCCCGCTTTAATGGTGTAAACCCAAGCGGAGGCGCACGCATAGAGCTTAAGAAACCAACTGCTAACACCGAGAATACAACCCCACCCGTATTCATGACAGCAGGTGCTGTGGCTGATGCAGCACTTAAACCAAGCGGCAAAACTTTTGCGCAACTTAAAGAAGCCGCTAAAGCAGGCAAACAAACACAGGTTATAAAAGGAAATGTAGACATAGCCATTTCATCAGAAAGTAAAGATGTTAAGGCTGTTGACGTATTAGGTTTTATGCCTGGTAGCGACGCTAAACTAAAAAATGAAGTATTGGTTTTTTCGGCCCATTATGACCATATTGGTTTAAATACACGCCCCGGCGCAACCGATAAGGTTAACAACGGCGCTGATGATGACGGCTCTGGCACTACTGGTATCCTGGAAATTGCCCGTGCGTTTTCACAGGCTAAAAAAGATGGTAAAGGCCCGCGCCGCAGCATCTTGTTCCTGGGTAACGTAGGTGAAGAAAAAGGTTTGTTAGGGTCTGAATACTATACAGATCATCCTGTATTCCCACTGGCTAATACCATTGCGGACCTTAACATTGATATGATTGGCCGTGTTGGTGAAGAGTATATAGGTAAACCGGATTCTGCCAACTATGTATATTCTATTGGTTCAAACATGTTAAGCTCAGACCTGCACAAAATTGGGGAAGAAGCAAATAACACGTATACCAAAATGAAGCTGGATTATAAATATGATGATCCGAACGATCCAAACCGTTTCTACTACCGTTCAGACCATTATAACTTCGCTCGTTTTAACGTGCCTATTATATTCTATTTTAACGGCGTACATGCCGATTATCACCAGCCAGGGGATGAAGTAAGCAAAATCAACTTCCCGCTGTTGGCAAAACGCGCACAACTGGCATTTTACACTGGTTGGGAGCTGGCCAACCGAGATGCCCGCCCTGTTGTTGATAAGGCAGAAGCTCCCAAAGGGACACGATAAAACAAGGCAATAAAGGAAGCCGCCTCAAGCAACGAGGCGGCTTTCTTATTTATGAAACGCTTACTGTTTCGCTTATTAGCTCCCGTGCTTGTTTAGCGGCGGCTACCATATTTTCAAGAGCTGCTTTTGTTTCGGGCCATTTACGGGTTTTAAGGCCGCAATCTGGGTTTACCCAAATGTTGCGGGCTGGCAGCAATATAGCCGCTTTTGCAAGTAAGCCGGCCATTTCAGTAACCGAGGGTACCCTTGGTGAGTGGATATCATATACACCAGGGCCAATTTCATTAGGATATTCAAAATCGGCGAAGGCTTCAAGTAATTCCATTTGCGAGCGGGATGTCTCTATGGTTATTACATCGGCATCCATAGCGGCAATGTGCTTGATAATACCGTTAAACTCGCTATAGCACATGTGTGTATGTATTTGCGTTTGGTCCTCTACGCCGCTTGCCGATAGCCGGAACGCCCTTACAGCCCAATTCAGGTAATGTGGGTGGTTGGCTTTGCGCAACGGTAAGCCTTCGCGTATGGCGGGTTCATCAATCTGAATGATCCCGATACCGGCTTGTTCTAATGCTGAAACTTCCTGGCGGATAGCCAATGCTATCTGATTGGCAGTAACAGATCGCGGCTGATCATCGCGTACAAAGGACCACTGCAAAATAGTTACCGGCCCGGTAAGCATACCTTTCATAGGCAATGCAGTTTGTGCCTGTGCAAAGCTGCTCCATCTAACGGTCATATCAGCAGGGCGACTTACATCGCCGTAAATTACTGGTGGCTTAACACATCGGCTGCCATAGCTTTGCACCCATCCGTTTTTGGTGAAGAGAAAGCCTTTAAGCTGTTCACCGAAGTACTCAACCATATCGTTGCGTTCAAACTCGCCATGTACCAATACATCAATACCGGCTTCTTCCTGCCATTTTATCACCTGTACGGTGGCTTCTTCAATTGATGCGTCATAGTTGGCCCTGGTAATTTCACCTTTCTTAAATTTAGCACGCAGCTGCCTTATATCATCTGTTTGCGGGAACGAGCCAATAGTGGTAGTTGGAAACAAGGGAAGCTTAAACCTTGCATGCTGCAGCTTCTGCCGTACCGGAAACTGGCTAAAGCGGTTATACCACGATTCGTTAACAGATTCCTGCAGCTGCTTTATAGCTTTATCATGCACCAGTTTAGATTCGCGGCGCGATGCGTTGGCTTGTTTATTAGCCGCTAAAGCCGCTGCATCTCCATTTACAATCTCATAAATGTCGCTTACCTCAGCAAGTTTTTGTTTGGCAAAAGCCATCCAGTTTTTTACGCCGTAGTCAATTTCAGTTTCCAGGTCAAGATCAAATGGAACATGCAGTAACGAGCAGGACGGTGCAATCATTATACGGTTGCTGCCTATGACTTGGGCTGCTTTGCTAACTAATTGTATGGACTGCTCATAATCATTCTTCCAGATATTGCGGCCATCTACTACGCCTAATGATAGCGAAAGCCTGTCAGGAATCAATGCTAAAACTTCATCTGATTGTTCAGGAGCGCGTGCTAAGTCTATGTGCAGGGCGTTAACAGGAAGATTAAGCGCCAGTGGAGCGTTATCAGCTAATGCGCCGAAGTAAGTTGCCACCATGATCTTTATACCGCTTACACGGTTGCTTATCGCCTGGTAGGCATATTCCAAAGCTTCTTTTTCTTTTTTGCTCATGTCGAGCGCAAGGCAGGGCTCATCCAGTTGTATCCAGGTAGCACCTTGCAGTTTAAGGCGGTTAATAATTTCAACGTACACTGGCACCAGTTTTTTAATCAGATCGATACGATGAAAGCCAGGTTCTTTTTCCTTGCCAAGTAACAGATAAGTAACGGGCCCTATCAATACGGGCTTTGCCTTGTCACCGCATACCGAACGGGCATGCTCATACTCGGCAAATACCTTTTCTGAAAAAATGCTGAACTGCTGATTAGCTGTAAACTCGGGCACAATGTAATGATAGTTGGTGTCGAACCATTTGGTCATTTCCATAGCGGTGATGTCGAGCCCATCTTTTTGATAGCCGCGGGCCATAGCAAAATACAAGTCGATCTCGCGGTTATCTTTTACATCAGCCAGTACTTTGCTGTAGCGTTGCGGAATAGCACCAAGTGTAAGGCTCATATCCAGCACGTGGTCGTAATAACTGAAATCATTACACGGGATAAGGTCGATACCGGCTTGGAGCTGTAATTGCCAGTGTTCCTCTTTTAATGATCGGGCTACCTTATTAAGATCGCCGGTTGTGATTTTACCTGCCCAGTACTGTTCGCAGGCTTTTTTGAGTTGTCGGTGGCTGCCCACACGCGGGTAGCCGAGGTTGTTTTTGAGCATACGCATAAAACTTTGGTTAAACATTAATGATGATTAATGCTCCTTACGTTTCTGGTATGCTTTCGGGAAAAATGGAATAGGACGATACACACAGGCAGGCGCATGTAATATGCACAGGCATGAGGTTACCGTTGACTAAGCTTCAGATCGCGAAAGCATTTGTCTTTTTACAGCTATGGCAAGTATCCTGGCTTGTAACGGTTAACGCCATCCTTCTCATCCGCCTTGCGGACAATGGATACATCGGCGTACCTTTTATTGTTACTTACAGTTGCGCGACAGCCCATGATTTACACATGGTTCCTTTTTAATTGCAGTATTACCCGCAAACCACTGCTGCTTTAAGATTTTTATTTATGTAAAGAACTTTGCCAAAAGTAACTACTTTGAGCAAGGATAGCAAGCTGCATAAATAAGGATTGTTGTAGATGGCACAGCTGTATATTACAGTTTTACATTTATTAAGCTTAATTTTACACATCCAAAACTTTACAGGACTTATTTACTTTGTCAATACATGAGCAGCACGTCAGAAGAATTCCTGAAAGAATCTGAGCAAAAGGCCTTCGACATTGATCAGCGTCGTATCATCAATTATAATATTGATAAATATGATACCGCTTTTGAAAGGGGCAGTTCGCGTTTTATCAATCTTGATAATTCCAAGAAGAAAGCTCACGTGATCAAATGGAAAGTGATGGAAAACCTGGATAAGCTGCTGCCGGAGTTTGAAGCTAATTTCCAAAAGCGCGGAGGTAGGGTTATCTGGGCCAATGATGCTGATGAAGCCTGCCGTGAAATACATGCCATCATAGAGCGGGCCGGCGCTAAAACAGTCATCAAATCAAAATCCATGGCTACCGAGGAGATCCATCTGAATGCTTACCTGGAAAAGCATGGTGTCGAGTCGTTAGAGAGTGATTTAGGGGAATATATCATTCAGTTGCTTGGCCAAGAGCCTTATCATATGGTAACGCCTGCCATGCACCTTTCTAAGGAAGATATTGGTAAATTATTTAATGAAAAATTTGGCAGCCCTGCAGATTCTACGCCCGAACAACTGACGCAAAAAGCACGTGAACTGCTTCGAGATAAATATCTTAAGGCCGATGTGGGTATCACCGGAGCTAATTTTATTATTGCGGATACTGGTAGCATTGCCATCAGCGAAAATGAAGGGAATGCCAGGCTGACCACAAGTTTTCCTAAAATACAGATTGCAGTAGTGGGTATTGAAAAAATGATACCATCCATAACCGACCTGGATTTGTTTTGGCCTATGCTGGCAACGCATGGTACAGGGCAAAATGTAACAGTGTACAATACTATTTTAAGTGGGCCGAGGCAGGATCAGGAAACTGATGGGCCTGAAGAAATGTATGTGGTGCTTTTAGATAACGGTCGGACTAACTTGCTGGCGCAAAAAGAACAGCGACAAGGCTTGTATTGCATACGTTGCGGAGCCTGCTTAAATGTTTGCCCTATATTTCAAAACATTGGCGGCCATACTTATGAAACTACGTATGGCGGGCCTATAGGCTCGGTTATTACACCACACATGCGCGGCATGCAGGACTTTAAGCATCTGAGCTATGCATCAAGCCTGTGCGGAAAGTGCACAGAAGTATGCCCGGTGAAAATTGACATACACAAAATGCTGCTGCTAAACCGGCGCGATGCGGTAAGTGAAAACCTTGCCCCTGTTAAAGAAAAATGGGGGTGGGAGATCTGGAAAAAAGGGATGCTTAAACGCAATCTTACCGACTTCTTTGGCGGCAAAATGAAAAACTTTTTGATGCGCACATTCTTTAAAAAATCATGGGGACATTATAAAGAAATGCCGAATGTGGCCGAAAAATCATTCAGCCAGCTTTGGAAAGAAGGTAAACGCCCGGAAAAGTTTGATTAGTGTTTATCGCCGAAGCCAAACTCTTTGTAAGTATTGGGCTCGTCGTCATGGTTTCTGAACGAGAAGATATAGCTTGATACCCACGACTCATAATCGGCGTCTTTCCCCTTTGATGCTTCAAATTTTGTAGCCCTTATCATATAGATACCTTCGCGGCTAATGTTCAGATATATTTTGCCGGAGGCATCACTGGTAAACCTTTGTGGGTATACACTGCCTGATGCGGTTTTGATATAAAGCCAAACAGGGCCTTCGTATGGTTTGCCTTTGAAAGTTACCTGTGCGGTAAGCCCCTCGCCGTAATTCAGTTTATAAGGATTGTGTTTTAATATAATTTCAAAATCGTCGCCAATCACTTTTTCATAATCGTCGCCGCCTTTATCATCTACGGTAATAAGTGTTTTTATATAGCGATTATATTTTTCGGTAAAATTAAGCGCATTGCTGTTTTTTAGTTTGTCCGCAATATCATCATAACCCTGCTCGGTCAAAAAAGCCAGGAAATCCTCACGTGGTATCTCATCAAACTGGTTGCTGTTCATGGATATCAGGGCAAGCCCCTTATTATCTACCTCATAATTTAAAACAGGGGAAGACTGATCTTTAACAATTTTTGTAAGATCGGTACTTTTTTTACCCTCATATATCATGAATTTGCTGGTCTGCTTTGCAGTATAGGGCAATTCGCTGTCCTTTACCAGGTTTTCGCCTAAAAGCAAATGAAGATCCAGCTTTTCTCCTTTTTTCAGAAAAAAATGCTCAGGCATCAAAAAATGATCCGGGATAAATGATACCAAACCAACAAATGCCAGCAGTACAATAGCTTTAACATAAAGGTGTTTCATAGCGAAAAGAGTAATGTTCAAACATACAAAGTTTTAAAAACTTATTAGATTTACCTAATGATTTTTGACCGGAAAAATATAGATAACGACGGTTTGATAACGTTTTACAAGAAACTGTTATTGCCCCGGCTGGTTGAAGAGAGGATGCTTGTTCTGCTACGGCAGGGCCGTATTTCCAAATGGTTCTCAGGCATTGGGCAGGAAGCTATTGCCATTGGCAGTACGCTTGCGCTTGAAGCAGATGAATATATACTGCCCATGCACCGCAACCTGGGTGTGTTTACATCAAGGGATATCCCAATCTCGCGGCTTATGGCCCAGTGGCAGGGTAAGGCTTCTGGCTTTACAAAGGGCCGCGACAGGTCTTTTCATTTTGGTAGCCAGGATTACAGGATCATTGGCATGATATCACACCTTGGCCCTCAAATGGCATTGGCAGATGGTATTGCCCTTGCCAGCAAGCTTAAGGGAGATAAAAAAGTTACCCTGGTATTTACCGGCGAAGGGGCAACAAGCGAAGGAGATTTTCATGAAGCATTGAACATTGCCGCAGTATGGGACCTGCCCGTAATATTTTTGATAGAAAACAACGGATACGCGTTGTCCACACCTACGTCAGAGCAGTACCGCTGCGCCAGGCTTGCCGACAAAGCACTTGGCTATGGTATTGAAGGCAGGCGAATTGATGGTAATAACGTGCTTGAAGTTTACTATAACATCAACGAACTGGCGCGAGAACTGCGTGAGTACCCCCGACCTGTGCTGGTTGAATGCATGACTTTCAGGATGCGAGGGCATGAGGAGGCATCGGGCACTAAATATGTACCACAGTACTTGTTTGACCAGTGGCGGTTGAAAGACCCGGTGGACTGCTTTGAAAAGTTTTTGTTAGAAGAGCAGGTGCTGCGTGCTGAGTGGGTGCCTTATCTGCGTAACGAATTTACAACACTGATTGATACGGAAGTTGAAAAAGCATTTAAGGAGCCGGATATAACGCCACATGAACGAACCGAAGTTCAGAATATGTACCGGTTATATAATCCTGCTAATAGAACCCCATCTGAAACAGTAACTAATAAGCGTTATATTGATGCCATAAGCGATGGCCTGAAGCAGAGTATGCGTAAGTATGGCAACCTTGTTATTATGGGGCAGGATATTGCCGAATACGGCGGTGCTTTTAAAATTACCCAAGGTTTTGCAGAGGAGTTTGGTAAGGATAGGGTTCGAAACACCCCAATATGCGAGTCTGGAATTGTTGGTACGGCACTGGGGCTTGCTATTAATGGTTATAAAGCGTTAGTGGAAATGCAGTTTGCCGATTTTGTAAGCTGCGGCTTTAACCAGATAGTTAATAATGTTGCCAAAACCCATTACCGTTGGGGCCAGACTGCGGATGTGGTTATACGAATGCCTACGGGCGCGGGCACGGGCGCAGGTCCGTTCCACTCGCAAAGTAATGAAGCCTGGTTTACGAAAACACCGGGGCTTAAAGTAGTGTACCCGGCCTTTCCGGACGATGCGAAGGGTTTGCTCATGTCGGCCATTGATGATCCTAACCCGGTAATGTATTTTGAACATAAGTACTTATACAGAAGCACAAGCGGCAATGTGCCCGATGGCGATTACTATGTTGAAATTGGCAAAGCACGCATAGTACGCGCGGGCACCAGGGCAAGCATTATTACTTATGGGCTTGGCGTACATTGGGCTATTGAGTATGCCGATAATCATCCGGACGTATCTTTAGAAATACTTGATTTGCGTAGCCTGCAGCCCTGGGATAAAGAAGCGGTAGTAAGCACTGTTAAAAAAACATCGAAAGTGCTGATACTGCATGAAGATACCTTAACTGGTGGCTTTGGCGGAGAAATTGCAGCTTACATAGCCGAACATTGCTTTTTCGACCTGGATGCTCCTGTAATGCGCTGTGCCAGCTTAGATACCGCCGTGCCGATGAGCAAGGCATTGGAAGACCAGTTTTTAGCTAAGGCACGCTTAGAGGAAGCGATGGAGAGATTATTAAAATATTAGATTAGCGCTTTATCCTTCAATTCATCCCAATAAACATCCAGTTGCTTATCTCCAATACCATAAATCTTTTCGGTTCGCCAAAACTCATTGTATATGGCTGCTTTATCAGTTATGCCAGAGTAATAAATATCAATAAGTTTCTGTTCGATGTAATTGAGGCCAATGGCATTAACTTCCAGGCGTTGCAGATGAGCTTGTAACGCAGGTTTTAAAGCCGTCATGTTAGCCCAGAACCTGTCTGTGGCAAGCCAGTTTTTTAAAGTTATAATGTCGTTGGTTATGTACACATCCCAGGCTTCGGCAGCCAGGTCAAAATCATATCCGCTTAACTGTACGCGTATGTTATCATACAGATATTCTAACTCGGCCCCTGTAAGCTCCCCCATACCGCGAAAGTCTGGTTTGCCGGGATAACTGTCGGGGCAGATAAGGTAAATCGCACGTTCCGTTGAATCAGTCTGCTGTGATAGCAACATCATAACGCCAAGCAGATTAATCTGGCAGTGCAGGTCAAATTCAAACCAGAGATTAATTTCATTATATGGCTGATTTATCTTTTGAAGCTCATGCATAACAGCCTGATCGTAACCGTCAGGAGTTTCATCAAAGGTTTTGGTGATCCATTCGGCACGCTGCTGCCAAAATGCTGCAGATTCAATATTTTCGGTTAACGGGCCTTCAGATAATACTTCCCGCCAAACTAATATGTCGCCATCTAAGGCAGTGTGCTCAAAGCCATATAATGTGGAATCACCATTAAGAATTTGGAGAATGGAACTCATCTTATTTACTATCGATTGACTTTCTTAACCTTCGTTGTGTAAACCAGTATCATCACAATACATGCGGCAGATAAGAGCATCCCTGCTGATGCTGCTATAATACGCCATGTTTGATGTTGTTCAATGCCTTTAATCAAGCTGTTTATCCCCATAGTTATCATGAAAATGGATATAAATAACGATGGGAGTAGTTTGCGTGCGGCTGCTTTTTCCATAATCTAATATAGGATTATATCTTTTAAACCTGGTTTAATTTGCATTTAACTGAGCCAAATAATCTTTTAGCGGGCCAAGGCCTACCTGTCTTCGCCGCTTATCAACGTTTCTAGCGTCGGTTAAATCTACCGGCTCAAACTTATTTGTTTTATTGTTAAGGCGCGCTTGTGTGCCATATAATTGCGGTTTGCCTAAATTAACAAGTACCCTGTCTTTAAGATAAGCAAAGTCTTCGCCGGAGGCATTATGGCGTTTAACTTCTTTTTTCATTAATACCAATACACGCTGCTGAAATTTTACATCATCATCGCAATGCTGTACAATTGCCCAAAATCTGCTGCTGCCGCTTTCACCTACAAGTGAGTATCCCGGGTAACCGTATCTGGCTAAAATCTGTTTTGCAGCCACCTCATTGGTGCTATCGGTAATGGCCCAGCTTTTATCAACGGTTGCCTGGTCATAATCTGATTTTTGTTTTTTATAAAGTTTATTAGCTTCAATGCGCCATTTCTGATCTTCTTTATACATAGACGATATCTGCTTGTATAAGGCTGAGTCAATTTTTTGCTGAGCTGTTACAGCAGTGGCAAGCAGAAAAAGCCCTGATGTTATGGTTATAAACTTCATACAGCAAGTTACAAACTTTACCATTGCTGTAATGTATTATCTATATGTATAAAAAACTATTTGTTTTAGTTGTAAGTTTTATGATTACTGCAACTGCATTTGCCCAGGATACGCTTTCAATTACACTTGAGAATGTCAAATATCCGTATCCTGTAAGTTTTATGCCGATACATATCGAAAACCAGGATTTGCGAATGGCTTATATGGATGTACAGCCGGCAACTGCTAACGGTAAAACGGTAATGCTTTTTCATGGGAAAAACTTCGGCGGTTATTACTGGACTAACGTTATCAAAGCGTTATCGGCCAGTGGCTACCGGGTAATAGTACCAGATCAGATTGGTTTTGGTAAGTCGTCCAAAGCCTTTATTCATTACAGCTTTCATCAGCTTGCACGTTTTAATAAGCAGTTGCTTGATACGCTTGGTGTACAAAAAATTATATTAATGGGGCACTCCATGGGCGGTATGCTGGCAACAAGATTTACATTGATGTACCCCGACCGAGTGCAAAAATTGCTCCTGGAAGACCCGATAGGGCTGGAAGATTACCGCACATTTGTACCTTATAACAGCGCTGCCGATGATTATAAGGCTGAATTAAAAACAAGCTTTGAGAGTGTAAAAAAGTATTATCAAACGTCGTATTTCACTAAATGGAAACCTGAGTATGATTACCTGGTCAAAATAGGTGCAGGGGTGAGCAAAAGCGCCGACTTCCCACGCTACGCCATGGTGGCAGCTTTAACTTTTGAAATGATATACGAGCAACCCGTTTGCTATGAGTTTGGCCTGATAAAAGTGCCAACCGTATTGTTTACAGGTAAGGAAGACAAAACCATTGTTGGCAAGGCGATGCTGAGCAATGAAGAAAAAGCTAAACACGGGCAGTACAAAATACTTGGGCCACAAACGGCAAAAAAGATCCCAAACTGCAAGTTGATTGAGTTTGAGGATTGCGGCCACATACCCCACATAGAGGTGCCTGATAAGTTTTTAAAGGCGTTGGCAGAAAATATTCAATAAACAAAATGGCCGCTTACTAAGCGGCCATTTTGTTTATTAGTCCATCACCAGCTCTCTTAGCGCTTCCGGTGTAAAATTTCTTAAATCGGCATTGCGGCCTTCATGTATTTTTTTTACCCAGTTAGGGTCTGCTAATATCGGCCGGCCAACGCCAACCAGATCAAAGTCACCGCGATCAAAACGTCTTAATAATTCGTCAAGTGAGCTTACTTCTGAACTTTCACCGGCAAATGATCCAAAAAAGTCACCTGATAACCCCACAGAACCAACGGTTATCGTTGCCTTACCGGTTACTTTTTTTGCCCATCCTGCAAAGTTAAGGTCGCTGCCTTCAAACTCAGCCTCCCAAAAGCGGCGCTGCGAACAATGGAAAATGTCAACACCAGCATCAGCAAGCGGGTTCAGCCATGCTTCCAGTTCCTGCGGATTGGCAGCTAACTTATTGGTATAAGCAGAAGGCTTAAATTGCGACAAGCGGATGATAACTGCAAAATCGTCGCCTACGCGTCTTCGTACTTCTTTGATCACTTCTATGGCAAAGCGGCTGCGCTGCGGCAGTGTTTGTCCGCCGTAGCCATCTGTGCGTAAGTTTGTGCCCTCCCAGAAAAACTGGTCTATCAGGTAACCGTGCGCGCCGTGGATCTCTACGCAATCAAAACCCAATGCCTTTGCATCTGCTGCAGCTTGCCCAAAGGCGGCAATGGTATCGGCAATGTCTCTTTCGGTCATGGTGTTACCATTGTTAAACCCCGGCCTGTTTACGCCTGAAGGCCCTTCAAACGGTTGTGCCGGTACCCAGCCTGATGCGTGGTTATCCATAATGCCCATGTGCCATATTTGCGGACCCATGGCGCCACCTGCCTTGTGAACATTATTTATTACGTTTTGCCAGCCTGCTAAAGCTTCCGCACCGTAAAAATGCGGAACGTTAGCATCATTAGAAGATGATATACGGTTAATCACTGTTCCTTCAGAAAGGATCAACCCTACTTCGCCTTCTGCCCGTTTGCGGTAATATGCGGCAACATCATTGGTGGGTACTCCGCTTGGCGAGAATGAACGCGTCATGGGAGCCATTACAATACGGTTTTTAATATTTAATGATTTTAGCCTGAAAGGGCTAAATAAACTTTCAGTATTCATGATATATATTGTGTTAAATTTCTGCTTCTATAAGCTGGCTAAGGGCTTTAAAGGTATCTTCATTGCGCTTATAATAAGTCCATTGACCAACACGGGTAGATGATATGAGGCCGGCTCTCTGCAGGCTTGCCAAATACTCCGATACAGTAGACTGTGTGAGGCCGGTTTTTGCATGTATCTGCCCAACGCAAACGCCATGCTGGTAACCGTACTCGGCTTGGCCCGGAAAATGAGCTTCAGGGTCTTTAAGCCAGTTCAGTATTTGCAGTCGTGCTTTGTTGGAGAGCGCTTTAAAAACTTCTACCTGATCCATGCTGCAAAGGTATATCGGATTTTCCCGATATGTCAATCAGCTTATTTGAAATTGACACAGTTATGATGTTTGGAGCGAGGGCACAAAAAAGCCGCCTCAAAATTGAAGCGGCTTCTGATATTATTATGAATGTATAGATTACTTGGTAACGTACATTACTTCTTTTACTGCTTTTATCACCCGTTCCGGGTTGGGCAGGTACTCCTGAATAAGTGTAGGAGCATACGGAAGCGGAACGTCGCCACCAGTAATACGTAAAATAGGAGCATCTAAATAATCAAATGCATCTTTCTGTACTTTAAAGGCAACCTCTGTAGCAATTGAACCTAATGGCCAGCTTTCTTCAACAATTACCAAACGGTTAGTTTTCTTAACCGATTCGATAATGGTTGCATAATCGATTGGGCGTACGGTGCGTAAGTCAATCACTTCAGCATTTATGCCTTCTTTTTCAAGTTCGGCAGCTGCTGCGTTTACTACCTTCATTATTTTACCAAAGCCAACCAAAGTAACGTCTGTACCTTCTTTTGTGACTTTAGCTTTTCCTAATTCAATATAGTAAGTTTCCTCAGGTACTTCGCCTTTATCGCCGTACATCAACTCAGATTCCATGAAGATAACCGGATCCGGATCAAGTATAGCTGATTTTAAAAGACCTTTAGCATCATAAGGGTTAGATGGAACTACCACCTTTAAGCCCGGGCAGTTAGCGTACCAATTTTCGAAACACTGGCTGTGTTGCGAGCTAAGCATACCTGCGTTACCGGTAGGGCCGCGGAATACAATAGGTACAGAGAACTGGCCACCGCTCATCGACATCATTTTGGCAGCGCCGTTGATGATCTGGTCGATAGCAACCAAAGAGAAGTTAAAGGTCATGAACTCGATGATGGGGCGAAGACCGTTCATGGCCGAGCCGATACCTATACCTGCGAAACCTAACTCAGAGATAGGCGTGTCTATAACGCGTTTTGCACCAAACTCATCAAGCATACCCTGGCTAACTTTGTAAGCGCCGTTGTATTCGGCTACTTCTTCGCCCATAAGGTATATATTCTGATCATTGCGCATTTCTTCCGACATGGCTTCTCTTAGCGCTTCTCTGAATTGAATTTCTCTCATTATATTATTAAAATGAAGTTTTTAAGCGATGGCAAATATAAGCACTAATGTGTAAAATACAATCTATATGTATGCATAATAAAGTAGTTACACAAAGGTTACGCTTTCGTGGCATTAGCAAATTTTAATATCAGTTCCGGGTCTGGAATGTTTTGCATAAGCTGTTCTTTTTCTGAAAGTTTTCCAACACCCGGATAATCACCTTTGGCCTCGCCAATATCAAGCATTAATTGAAAATGTAAGTGCGGAGGCCATTGGCCGTTTTCATGCTCATTACCCAAGGTGGCTATCTGCTGGTTTTTAACAATTGATTGTCCATCGGTTAATTGATCGAGACTTGCGCGGCTAAGATGTCCGTACAGGCTGTAAAAAGTCATATCATCAAGGATGTGCTCAAGTATAATAGTGGGGCCGTAGTCGCCAAAGTTATCGTTATCTGCAAAACTGTGTACCTTACCGGCAACCGGTGCATACACCGGTGTTGCTGCTGGCCCCCATATATCCACACCTAAGTGCAGGCGCCGTGGCTCGTCAACGGTATCAAATATTTCGCTGCGGCCGTATATGGTTCTGTGTTCCATGTACCCGCCAACCGCATAACGGCAATTATTAATAGCTGTTTTACTGGCCACCCATTTGGTGAAAGCAGCGGTATCAGCTACCAATTCAGGCGATAACTCCGTATTATTGGCTGTAAGGTTAAGCGGAAAAAGCGTATCTGTCAACGGATTAATATCAACAACTTTTCCAAAAGCATACGGATGCTTTTGGAAAAGTATTGATAATTGCTCAGTAGCAGTCATGAAATTACTCGCTGTCGGTATCGGGCTGGCGTTCTTCCTTGCTTATTTTATCGAAGATCTTATCCATACGCTCTACATACTCATTGGTATCGTCAACAAAAAATTCCAGTTGCGGAATGATCCGTACCTGATCTTTAATGCGGGCGCCAAGCTTATAACGTATCTCGGAAGCATGCGATTTAACGGTTTGTAATGCCTGCTGGGAATTAGTATTGTTAAAAAAGCTCAGGAACACGCGCGCAATGGCTAAGTCGGGGGTAACACGTACCTTAGTTATGGTTACCAGGGTATTGGGCAGATAGTTCATGCCCTCTCGCTGAAATATTGCGGCCAGGTCTTCCTGTATTACCCCGGCAAATTTTTGCTGACGTTTAGATTCCATAGTATTTGTAACGCCTGAACGGCTTTTGAGTTTTATTTGATTTCGGGCTGTGTCTAAAGCTAAGCTTTTAACGTAGTCTGCCCAAATTATTATAAATAGAAAAGGCTTTTGCCTTGTTAAAGGTCCTTCTTCATTTCATCCAGCCGTTTTACACTTAACCTGGCGCTGATTCCGGAGGCAATAATGGCTATGCCCATCACTGTTAAAAAGACCAGGCCAAAATCGCTTAAATTGAAAGCTACCGGGTAGGCATCCAGTACCGACAGGCTCGACCCCATTTTAATAATTTTAAAATGCTGCTGAACAAGACAGACAATATAACCTAAAGCAATGCCGGTGATACAACCAACAACAGATATCATCATCCCTTCAAAAAAGAAGATGCCTTGTATAAGCGGTTTACCGGCGCCAAGGCTGGTTAAAATGGCAATATCTTTACGCTTATCTATCACCAGCATGGTTAACGAGCCGATGATGTTAAACAATGCAATGATCAGCACAAAAGTCAGTATCATAAAAATAGACCAACGCTCGTAATTGATGGTTTTGTACAAGCCAGTATTTTGCTGCTTGCGGTTTTTTATCGTGTAGTTATCACCAACAATTTCTGTCAGGTTATCCTGCACATCGTCCAAATCCGTGCCCTTTTTATAATTGATCTCGAGAGAAGATACGCGGTTTGGTTCATCAAGCAGGTGCCGGGTAAAATCAATTGGTGTTATAACGATATCATCAAAATCCTGCTGAATGCCAAATACCCCCGATGGCTGTATAGAGCGAAACACAAAATCATTCATAGGATTGGTTGAGTTGCCAGCCGTACGTTTGGGCGAAAATACCTGCAAAGCCACAAACTGATTTTTTAAACTTACACCTAAGCTTCCCTGTACGGTGGCGCCAATTACAGCATACTCCTGTTCCTTATCTTTAAGGGTGAACGAACCAAATTGAATGATACTGTCCAACTGCCTTCCTTTTAAAAAATCGTCGCTTACGCCTTTGATTGTGCCGATGAAAGAACGGTCAGCATATTTTATCAGCGCCCGTTCCTGCAGTACTTCTGTAAACGATATAATCCTGCTGTCTTTCTTCAACTCCCTGAACACTGGCTGGTCCGGGTCGAATGTTTTGCCTAAACGTGGTTCTATCTTAATTTCAGGCGTAAAGTTGCTATAAAGGGATAGTATCGTTTTTTCAAGCCCGTTAAACACCGAGAGTATGATGATAAGTGCAGCGCTGCCCACCAATACACCAAGTATGGATATACCGGATATGATATTAATGGCATGTGTCTGTTTTTTTGAAAACAGGTAACGTTTGGCTATGTAGATAGAGGTATTCAAATTGCAGCTTGCTTGCCTTTAATAACTTATAAATAAGGATTATGTTGTTTCTCATAACCGATTGTTGTTTCAGGCCCATGACCAGGATAAACTGTGCAATCGTCCGGCAAAATAAAAAGCTTTTCTTCGATACTACGTATAAGCGTGCTATAGTTGCCTCCGGGCAAATCAGTACGGCCAATGCTGTTACGGAAAAGTACATCACCGCCAATGAGTAGGTTAGCGCTCTTATCGTAAAAACATAAATGTGCAGGTGAGTGGCCGGGAGCAAAAATCAGGTCAAGCTGAGTGTTGCCAAATGTAACCGTTCCTGTTTCAGGTAAAAAAGTATCGGGCAAAGGTGATGCATCGTACCTGAAACCCATAGCCGGGGCATAAGCTACAACGGCTGCCAGGGTTTCAGATTCGCCCTCATGAAACCTCGGCTTTAACCCATACTGATCAAAAACGAAGCGGTTGCCCAAAACATGATCTATATGGCAGTGGGTATTGAGCAATAACACCGGTTTAAGGTTATTTTCTTTTATAAATGATACTACTGCATCCTGCTCTGCACGGGTATACATGCCCGGGTCAATGATAGCGCATTCGCCGGTTTCATCGTATAAAATGTAAGTGTTTTCCTGGTAAGGGTTGTTTACAAAGGATTGTACGGTAGCCATGTGACAAAGGTAGATTATTAAGCTTAAAGCGGAAATCTTAAAGCTTAAAGCGGAAATACTAATAAATTTACTTCTACATATCATTAAAGCTTAAGGCAGGAATTCTTATATAAGCTTTTTAGTTTTAGCTTCCGCCTTAACTTTACTTCCATTTAAAGCTTTTGATCATTACATCTACATCCTTTTTTATAAAATCAAGTACGGGTTGTATGGAATCTAACCGGGGCTCGGAGTTAAAATACAGCGCTCCTCTCAGGTAATGCTTTGTGCTGTCTGTAAGGAAGAATTGTGCAGAAGATGCCGCGTTGCCATCAATGGTATAATAAATGCCGTAAACCCGGCGATCGGGATAGCGAATAATGCCTTCATCAATTGACGTAGCTTTAACAGTATGCTTAAAACTTAATTTATGTGCGTCCTCTATCAGTTGATTAAACTCTTTTTTTGATGTTATAGGCTGGTAACTTAAATGAAGCGTGGCATTAAATTGCGGAAATTGTACGTTTTGCCAGCAGGGCTTGGCATTAGGCGCTTTATCAGGCTCAATTTTGGCATATTTAGGGTATTCAAAAGTAAAGGGGCAGCCTTCAGTATACTGTTGATATTTTTTTTCAGGGTATAATATCCGGAAATAACCTCTTGGCTTGGGTGAATACTCGTTGCCGCCACCACAGGCTGCCAGCATAGCTGCAATGAATAATATCGTATAATTAAAGCAGGCTATTCTTTTGAGTTCCATATTTCCCACGATTTTTCGGCCTGTAAAACTAACATTTCGTACCCGTTTTTTGTTGCAGCACCTTGTTCTGTGCCTTTTTTTAAGAAAAGGGTTTGCTCGGGGTTATAAATCAGATCGTATAACAGATGCTCACTGGTAATGGCCTCGTACGGAATAGGCGGGCATACATTAACGTTTGGATATGTGCCCAGGGGGGTAGTGTTAATGATCAATTTATTATCGCGGATGTGTTGAGTGGTCAGCTCGCTAAAAAGCAGGTTGCCCTTAATGGGTTTACGGGTGACCGTTTGGTAGGTTATCCCTCTGTTTTCCAGAACGCATTTAACCGCCCGGGCGGCGCCCCCATCGCCAAGCACCAGGGCGGTATCATGGTTTTTGGTTAGCAATGGAGCTAACGATCTGTCAAAACCATGAATATCCGTATTGTATCCCTCCAGCCGTAAATTGTGCCCGTTGATGCCCACCTCCCCAGAAAAAGCGGCCTGCAATGGGCTTTCTGCTATTACCCTTATACAGTTTACCGCCCCAGCCGTTTTAGCATCAGGCTCTATCCAATCCAAGTACTGTAATACATTAACCTTATGCGGAATGGTAACATTCAATCCGCAAAGCTTTGGATTTGCATTTAGCAACGGCCGCAGTCCGTCAATATCCTCAAGGGGGTAGAGCTCATAGGTGCAATCGGCAATGTTTTCGTCGGCAAACTTTTCTGTAAAAAATTTTTTTGAGAACGAGTGCGTAAGCGGAAAGCCAATAAGTCCAAAATTTCTCATCGTGGTATATATTACTTATGCGGCTTGCGGCCGCGTGTAATATTAACAACAATGTAGCAGGTTTTATAATTTATTATGAGGCAGAGGGCTGCAGGTCAATTTAAAATTTATGAAAATGGCGCAAACAACTATAGCACTTATAGCGCCTGATTTTTAACCATGGCATAAATGTTTTTAACAGTATACCTCGTCTTACACGCTCACATGAATCACTGTTGCACCGCGAACATGTTACCGATTGTTTAACTTCTGCCTGGGGTGCAGGGCTTGCCTTTTGTTCGTTAAATATTAGTTCCATTATCTTAGGGTTTTGTTCAAATTTAGCGGGCTGTTGTTAAATAAAATTGCCACTTAAGTAAACAAAACCGCCAAATAACTTAATAAAGCTGCCTTTTATAGTAAAAATTAAACTAAGTTTAATTTTTACTATAAAAGTTCGCCTATGTCGCGGCCAAAATGCTCTTTAAATAACTTGCTGAAATAAGTCGGTGTTTCAAAGCCGGCTATGTATGCAATTTCTGCAATTGTGCGGTATTTGCCGCTTTCTATTGCCTCACGTGCAATTTGCAAGCGTATGGTACGGATGTATTTATTGGGTGTTAAGCCTGTGATGCTTTTAATCCGCCTGAACAGTTGCCGTTCGCTAATTGCCACCTCATCACTTAATATGGCCAGGTTTAACTCAGTATTTCCAATAAAATTCCTCACAGTTTTTTCTAATTGGTTTAACCAGGCCAGGTCGGCAGGAGAGATTTGCACTTCCGCTTTTTTATTAGTGATTTCCTCAACAACCAATGTATGGTTTGTGCCTGGGGTATACGTTTCATCATCATTATCATAAGTGCGGCTATGTATGTTTGCAAGCAGGTTATTGGTGCGTGCAAGTAATTCAGCGGCCATAAAAGGTTTAATAAGGTAATCGTCCACACCGATATTGAGCGCCTGTAATTTATTTCGATTATCTGAAAGTGCAGTTAACATAATAACAGGAATACGGCAATAAATGGGATGGGCCTTAAGCTGGCTCAGTAAGGTGAAGCCATCCATTTCAGGCATCATAACGTCTGATACGATCAGGTCTGGCAGGTCTTCGTTCAATTGTAACAACTCTAACGCCTTTATTCCGTTGTTGGCTGTTTTTATACGGTATACAGGCGATAACACAGACGCAATATAACTTACCATTTCATCATGATCTTCAACCAGTAATACCAGTTTATCGCCACTATGAGCCGGCTTTTGTAAAATTTTGTTATCATCAATTTGCAAATCGGTGTGGCTATCCTGTAGGGTAACTTCTTTAACCGGGATAATAGCTTTAAAGATTGTACTCTTTCCATAGTTATTTTCAACTTCTATATGGCCCCCCATTAATTCGGTGTATTCTTTGGCGATAGAAAGGCCTATGCCTGTCCCACCTTCAGCATTAGTCTGCGAACTACGCCCCTGGTAATAGCGGTCAAATATCTGTGGGAGGTCATTCGGATGAATGCCGGGGCCATTATCCTGTACGCTGAAAACAACAGAGCCTTTTTCGATGCCTGCAACCACATTGACAGATCTGGATGAAGGTGTATACTTGATAGCATTACTTATAAAGTTATTAGCTACCTTTTCAAATTTAAATTTATCCAGCCATATATGCAGCGAAGCATCAATTTCCGATGTCAGCGTATAACTTATTTTTTTGTATTCGGCGGCAGAAGCAAATCCCTGATAAATAACTTTTATGAACGATGCAAGATTAACGGCCTGGGGTTTAACCATCAAATTACCGTGTTCCATTTTCCCCAGATCAAGCAACTCATTAACCATATCCAGTAATTTTTTACTGTTGCGGCTTATAGCGCGAAGATTATTTTTTTGCTCAGGTGTTACCGATTCGGAAACAAGCAACTGCTCTGCCGGGCCTGCTATTAAAGTAAGCGGAGTTTTAAGTTCATGACTGATGTTGGCAAAGAAGCGGGTTTTCATGGCATCTATTTTAGCCATTTGTTTATGTTCCTGCTCAAGCACCGCGGCCTCTTTCTTCTTTTTATAAACCAGCCATCTGTAGGCAGCTATTATGCCTGCAAGTATAAAAGCGGCAATCAAAACTGTAAAGTTACGCTGCTGCGTTAGCAAAGTGTTTTTGTTTGCAGCCTGGAGCAAGCGTTTATCATTCTGATATTTTTTATCCAACTCGGCAGAGAACCGGCTCTGATCAGTAGTGAGGATGCTGTCATTAAGTTGGTTTTCTTTTACAGAAAAATCATAAGCCTGTTTATAATTGCCTAAGCTGGCATATGCATCTGCCAGTTTATTATAGATATTACGCTGTAATACACGGTTCCCATCTGCACCTGGTTGCACTGCAAGCGCCCTATTACCATATTCTACTGCTTTTTTGTAATTTTTATAATCCAGGCTTAGTGTCGCCAATTCATTTAAGTTGTGCTTGGCCAGCGATGGATAATTATTTTTTTCGGCCACCGCTAATGATTTCAAGAGGATGTCTTCTGCCTTGGCAAAGTTTTTCTGCATCTGATAAAGGCGGCCAAGGTTGCCCATGTAATTAACTTTTGCAAATGTTGATATTTTATCTTCGTATGGCTTGTTAAGTATCCTTTCGAGATAAAATATCGCCTGTTCCAAATTTTTTCGAGGTATATCACCGTGCTTTTTAGCATTGGAGTAAACGTTGGACAGTGTACTTGCAGCAAATATGTAAAGGCCGGTATCTTTTATTGCCATGGCCTCGTTTACTGCCTGGCGCGCAAAGGGTAGGGCGCGGTCTACCTCTCTTAAAGGGCGGTAAATATCGGCGATACATACTTTTGTTTCTATACGTAATTTGCTCCAGCCAAACTTGTCTGTAATTTTTAAAGTTTCAAAAGCTTCTTTTAGGGCCGGTTCATTTTGCGCAGCGCGGCTAAGCATGTAGGCTATCATCAGGCGCGATTTAATATAGGTTACAGAATCTGTTTGCGGTGTGATGGCTGCTACGGCCCGGCGTGCATAGTCAAGCGCGGTTGTTTCTTCCCCGGCCTGATAATATTTAAAAGAAGTATAGTAAAAGATCTGGCCCTTTAAAACGTTGTCTTTCTTGTTTTCTGCAATGATCAACAACGAGTCGCTGTAGTGTTTTGCCGAGTCAATGTTACTAAATTTGGTAATCCTTTTTACAGGGCTTGCAGTGTCTTTTTGGCCTGAGGCGTTAAGCGTGCAAAAAGCAGTTATCAGGATAATTAATAATACATTTCCTGTAACGTGATAATAATTAATCCGGGGCATAGTACCGGCTAATTTAATTAATTATTGATTACTCGGCGCTATAAATATCCCGATATTAACTAATAAACAAAAAGCTGTATTTTGTTGTAATACAGCTTTTTAATGTGAGTTATTTGATGCATTCAAATTTTACTACCAGTTCCCAGCGTTTGGGGTTTTCAACCAGCTTGAACATCGGGTCTGCCGAGTCATTGAATTCACAGCGGCGGATATTAGTAAAACCGGCATCGCGCAATTCCTTTTCTGTCGACTCCCAATCCCAAAGCCATAAATGCTCCAGGTAGCCAAACAGATGCTTAGTTACAGCCTTAAAATTCCTGGGGCGCACCTCAACGCCCATCATCATCCTTTTAATAAGGCGTACAGATGCTTCAGGATCATGTTTTACGTCTTTATCGGTTATATAGTCGCGTACTAACACTTCCAGATCGGGCATTATCATCCTGAATATGCCTCCTGGCTTTAACATTTTGTAGGTATTGCGCAATGCAATGCGAAAATGTTCAAGCGACATGTGCTCCAGTACGTGTGAGCAATACACTCCATCAGCAGTATTATCTTTTATGCCTGGTAATCCCTTTGTAATGTCTCCGTACTTAACATTTTTGTCAAAAACCTGTCCAAGGCTGTTTTTAAGCAAAAAGCCAATAACCGGCGTGTTTTGTATGACAAGCGTTGGCGATACATCAAAATTTTGCCACTCAGGAGGAGCGGTTTGGCCGCAGCCATAATGAACATAAAGTTTTTCAGACATATTTAATCCTATAACGGGTTTTACCGGTTTTAAAGATATATTTTTTTTAGCGATATAATTTAAACCCTACGTATTAAATTTATCACCATTGGCTCTATTTCAGCAAGATTAATATAACTGCAAACGCTTAAATTGTTAGTTTAGCAATATCAAAATCAACACATGCTTAATAACCGGAATATATTATGTATAAGTGGTACCGAATGGAATGGAAATTACATAAAGGCGGTTGTAGAGCTGATGAAGGTTTTGTCGGCCACGAATAAGATACTTTTTGTTGAGAATGCTTATACCTATAAGGATGCGCTTACCGGTGTAAGCGATAAAGATAAAATTGATTTTGGCAAAGCTTTAGGCTTTAAAAACCGCATACGCACGGTTAAAACTGATAATGATGGCAGTGTTCATGTGCTTTTTCCTCCGTTGGTTTTCCCGGTTAATTTTTTACCGGATGGCTTCCTATATCGCAACCTGTTAAAATTTAATGCATGGATGCTGCGCCGCTCCGTTAAAAAAGCTTTAAAGCAACTGGGTATGGAAGATGAGCTGATCAATTTTACCTCATTTAATCCAGGAATGGGGTTAATGACCGGCCGTACTTTTAAGGAAAAGGTTTTAATATACCATTGCTATGACGAAATAAAGGGGGCCCCTTTATGGTTAAGCCGGCACGGCCTGCGTTTGGAAGAAGGGTTTATGAAAATGGCCGATGCAGTTATTGTCACCTCAAAAGGATTGTATGACAGTAAAAAGGATTACTGCAGGCAGTGTTTTATAGTTAAAAACGCAGTTAAAGTTGATCTGTTTAAAAAGGGGTTCAATAGTGCGCCAGATCATTCTAAAAAGGTAATAGGCTATGTAGGTACGGTAGATGACCGTAGCGATTACGACTTGTTGCACCACCTGTTTACCAACATGCCCGATGCCGAGTTTGTATTTGTGGGCCGTATATTAAGCGAACGCGGGCAGAACATCCTAAAAAAATATCCGAACGTTAAAATAGAGGGGCCAAAAATGCCCGAACAATTGCCACCTTACTTAAAAACCTTTTCGGCCGGGATAATACCTTTTGTTAAAGACGATTTTACACGGGGTATATATCCTATGAAAATTAATGAGTATTTGGCTGCGGGTTTACCTGTTGTAAGTACTGCCTTTGGCGATATTGCCGATTTTGCCAGTGTGGTTAAAATAACAGATGATAAAGAGGAATTTTTACAGTATGTTATATCCGAGATTGCAGATGATACGCCTGAAAAGCGCCAGGCAAGATTGAAAATTGCTGAAGGCAATACCTGGATAAAACGTGCTAACGAAATATCAGACGTTATTGAGCAGGTAGAGGCGGGTATTAAATAATGCTTTGCAGGTAATTTTAGCAAAAATGTACGTTATTTGAATACCTGTTTATGAACCCATACCAACAAAAACGCCGCTGGAAATATTTTTTACTTGCTTTCGCCGTGGTTATTGCCAGCGGATCTGTTTTTTATACCAGTTACTTAGTTAAAAATATTGCACATAGCGAACGTACGCGTGCACAGGTATGGGCGCTGAGCATAAAACAACTTAGCAATACGTATGATAACGACTTTTTAAGCTATGTTCTGACTGTGCGTGATAGCTTGGTTGTGCCGGCTATAGTTACTAATGCCAAAGGAGATATAACTACCACACGAGGATTGGATTCCACCAAGACTTATATCAAGCTGGATCCACAGGAATTAAAGGAACGTAAACTCAAATATGATCCGGGCTATTTTCAGGATGAGCTTGCCTATATGAAAAGTCAGCACGAGCCCATCCGGCTCACTATGCTTAATGAGCCCTTGCTGGTTTATTATAAGGATTCGGCGCTCCTTACCCAATTAAAAATTTTCCCATACATACAACTCTCTGTTATTGCCATCTTTTTGATGGTTGCCTATACGGCGTTCAGTTCATCACGTAAGTCGGAGCAAAACCAGGTTTGGGTGGGTTTAGCTAAAGAAACAGCGCACCAGTTGGGCACGCCTATCTCATCATTAATGGCCTGGATAGAGCTGATTAAGGAAAAATTTAATGCAGATGATGACCCGCTGATGAGCGAAATGGAAAACGATGTGAAGCGGCTTGAAATTGTGGCTGATCGTTTTTCAAAAATCGGTTCAAAACCGCAGTTAGAGGAGCATTCGGTTTATGAGGTCGTAAAAGATTTTGTTGATTACTTTAAAGTACGTGTAAGCAATAAAATTGCTTTTGAGATGACTGGCAATCGCCGTTTAATGGCCGGGCTTAACATCCCGCTTTTTGATTGGGTGCTTGAAAACCTGCTTAAAAATGCCGTTAATGCAATTGAAGGAACAGGTAATATTAAAGTACAAATTCATGGTAACAAGCAAAAGAAGCTTATTTTTATAGATATTACAGATACGGGTAAAGGTATACCCCGCTCAAAGTTTGATACCGTTTTTCAGCCGGGTTATACCACCCGGCAGCGTGGCTGGGGGCTTGGATTATCTTTAACCAAGCGTATCATTCAAAACTATCATAACGGGCAGATATTTGTAAAGGACTCGGAAGTGGGTAAGGGGACAACTTTTAGAATTGTATTAAAAACTACCAGATATGATAAAGAGGCCAAACTCTGACGAACATGCGCCCTATGCGGCAGGTTATATAGATATGTTACCGCAAGATGCAGACGTTTTACAACTGCTGACAGAGTTGCAAACATCAACTTTTAAACTTTTTAGCAACCTGACTGATGAACAGGCAATGTATGCTTATGCCGAAGATAAATGGACGTTAAAGGAGGTGCTTGGACACCTGATTGATACGGAACGTGTTTTTAGTTACAGGGCGTTCGTTTTCTCGCGCGAGGATATATCGCTTCCGGGCTTTGACCAGGATATATATGTAAACAGTACGGATTATAACAGCCGGGACATACAGCAACTCGCGGCAGAATTTAAAGCGGTAAGAGAAGCTACCTTATACTTATACCGGTCGTTTACTGATGAGCAGTTGAGGCGTTCCGGGGTAGCAAGCGGGCATTTGGTAAAAGTGGCTGCATTGATATACATGACGGCCGGTCATGAACTTTATCATCTTAAAATAGTTAAAGAACGGTATATGCAACAATAAAAAAGGCGCTTGCTGATTGAGCAAGCAATTTTTATAATCTGTTCTTCAAAATGCTTTAGTAGAACGAATTTATTGCATTATAAATGAGTTTGCGGGCGTAGCATCAGTTATATCCATCTAAGGTTAATAAGAAAAGACAACAGCGGTACATCATATAGCCAAAGCAGACTGCACTTAGTACTCAATTAAACAACATCACTAACCCATATCACAAAAAATCCTTGCAGGTACTAACCCACAAGGACTATTTTTAGATCTTTAAATCTGTCAATCTGTATTAGGACCGACTCATCTGTTTATCTTCTGTTACCGCCGAATATGCGCAGCAGCATCAGAAACAGGTTAACAAAATCAAGATACAGGGTTAAAGCGCCCATCAAAGCTATTTTACTTTTGGTCGCATCGCCATACTCATAACCGCCGCCAATGCGTTTAAGTTTCTGTACATCGTAAGCGGTTAATCCGGTAAACACTGCTACACCTACATAACTGATGATCAGATCAAGGCTGCCGCTGCGGAATATAAACATATTCAGGATGGTAGCTACCACAATACCTATCAGTAACATGATCATGATACCGCCAAATTTGGTAAGGTCCTGATGAGTGATGTAACCGCCTATGGCCATTGCGCCGAAGACTACTGAGGTGGTAATAAATACGCCGGCTATGGTACTTGCCGGATAAAAGTAAAAGATATAGCTTAAACTGATACCCATAACTGCCGAAAAGCCTATAAACACAATTGCAAGTGTAAAAAAGCTACCCTTAGTAAATACCGCCCTTGCAATAAAAATAAAGATAAGTGGCGAAAACATTACTACCATGCCCAATAAATTGCTTTTGCTGGTCTCGTTATCGCGCAATAAAGCAGATAACTCAGGTATGAAAGCAAAAAGATAAGAGCATGCTGCAGATATACCTAATGCTACAAACATCCAGGCAAATACTTTGGCAATAAATTTACGCGATGCATCGGCATCATCTATTTGAATAACATTATTGTAAACGTAATCTGTTGTTTTAGTTTCCATTTTATGAATAGAATTTAATATTAGAACGTGATAAAGGTAAAATGTTTAAACGAAATTCAATGAATTTTAATATAGTCGCTTTTGTAATTGTTCTTCAACCTTTTTAAACATTTGCAATGGTTTTAAAGATCGCCAGTTAAATTCATCCAGCTCGCCACCAAAGTTAATATAGTAATCGATATTGCTGTATTTAAATTCATTGATCACATGCTCCCTGAAGTTTATTCCGGCTATCCAGCCATCCTCTACTTCCTGAAACCACTCTTCGTAATAACTATCGTCGGAGTAATGAAAATTCAGAACATTCTCGCCTATCAAAAGATATTTATTGATACCCTGGTCAACCATCACATCAAAAAGCTCCCTTTTCATCAGCATGATATCGTTATTAATGGCATCGTTCCACTCGCCAATAAACTCTATAATAGCGTATCCCCGGTCATAATCTACAAACAATATTTTAAGGTATAATGTATTTGAACCAAATGAATCCCATTGCGGGTGCAGCAGGTAATTATACACCTGCTTATCAAATTCAAACTCACTATACTCAGTAGCATAAAAGGGTGAATTCTCATCTTCTGATGCTATGTAATCATCCCGCCAGCGGTAATATGGTTCTATATCGTGCATGTTATTAAATGTGCAGATATGCAAATTTGCACATGTGCAGATTATTTTAATGTTATTCTTTTATTTGAGTTTGCACCCTGCATATCTGCACATCGTTAATTATCTAACACTGTCAACGGCTTTTCTAACGCTGCCGTGTTCTTTTAACAATTTAGCTGCTTTTGCTTCACTAAGGCCTGTTTCGGCCATTACCATTCGGGTCCCCCGGTCAATCAACTTATTATTGGATAACTGCATATCCACCATTTTATTACCCCTTACACGGCCAAGTTGTATCATTACAGATGTGCTCAGCATATTCAACACAAGCTTTTGGGCGGTACCGGCCTTCATACGGGTACTGCCGGTTACAAACTCAGGGCCTGTAATTACTTCAACCGGGTATTTAGCCTGTGCTGAAACTGCACTGCCGTTGTTGCATACGATACAGCCGGTAGATATACCCATTTCATTGGCTGCTTTTAGGCCTCCTATAACGTAAGGTGTTCTTCCGGATGCTGCTATGCCTACCACAAAATCATTGGTATTGATATCAAATTCCTGCAGGTCTTTCCATGCCTGTTGATCATCATCTTCAGCAAACTCTACTGCCTTGCGTATAGCACCGTCGCCTCCCGCAATAATACCAACCACCCAGTCAAACGGCACGCCAAACGTCGGGGGGCATTCAGATGCATCAACCACACCCAAACGGCCGCTTGTGCCTGCACCAATATAAAAAAGCCGCCCGCCTTTACGCATTTGAATTGCCACCGCTTCAGAAAGTTTTTCTATTTGCGGCAAGGCTTGTTCAACAGCTATTGGCACGGTTTTATCTTCGTTGTTGATGTTTCGCAATAACTCGGCAACCGTCATGGTTTCCAGGGAGTTGTATTTGGAGTCGTTTTCGGTACCTGTTTCCATTTTTTGGGCAACAAACTTTTAGCAAAATTGATTAAAAAACATCAAACCAAAGAAGCATTTATTAATTATAGCCAATAGCCGCTATTTATTAGATTTGCGTGGCACATTCAAATGAAAAATACTGCGGCAATTATCTTCAGAACAATTTTACTTATAACAATTGGTGTCCTGATCGGCTTTTTTTTAAGCGATGGTAATTTTGGCGGTCGCAGGCTTGGTTTAAACCTTTCCGGGCAAGACAAAATATCCCGTGTACTTGACCTGGTAAGACAACAGTATGTCGATTCAGTAGACGTTGACAGCCTGGAAGGTGTCACCCTCAACGATATGTTGCAAAATCTTGATCCTCACTCTGTGTACTTGCCCGCACAGCAGGCGCGAACCATCAACGAAAAGCTTGAAGGCGGCTTTAATGGCATTGGTTTAGAATATCAACTGTTAAGGGATACCCTTGTTGTTATACAGGTTAATAAAAATGGCCCGGCAGCCAAAGCGGGTATAGAAACGGGAGATAAAGTAGTTAAGGTTAATGATAAACCATTCTCTGGCACAAAGCTTAGTATTGACCGTATCAGCAAGTTGTTTCGCGGGGAAAAGGATACTTATTTAACACTTAATATTTCCAGGAACAACTCCAAACAATTAAAGGCTTTCAGGTTAAAGCGCGACCATGTTACGCTTAGTAGTATAGACGCCGCTTATGCTCAAAACGGGACAGGGTATATTAAGATCAGCAAGTTCGCATCTTCAACAGATACTGATTTCAGAAAAGCACTGGCAGATTTAAAGGTTGAGGGCATGCAGAAGCTGGTACTTGACCTGAGGGGTAATGGCGGCGGATACCTAAACACAGCAACAGCGCTTGCTGATGAATTTTTGCCCAACGGTAAGCTGATTGTATATACAAAAGGTGTGCATGAGCCCCGTACCGATTATTTTGCAACAGACTCTGGCAGTTATGAAACCGGTAAGCTTACTGTTATCATAGATGAATATTCTGCCTCGGCCAGCGAAATTTTGGCTGGAGCTATGCAGGATCTTGACCGCGCTACCATTATTGGCCGTAGGTCATTTGGCAAGGGCCTTGTGCAGCAACAGTTCCCGTTTGGCGATGGCACGGCTGTTAACCTGACCGTTGCACGTTATTATACCCCATCGGGCAGATCTATACAAAAATCATATAAAAACGGCATTGCCAGCTATCGTGATGAACTGGCCAACCGGATAAGAAAAGGAGAGCTGTTAAATGCCGGAAGTAACCTGAATGACAGCGCCTTTACCGGCGGTTCCGCCTATCATACCATTAAAGGCCGTAAAGTTTACAGCAGTGGAGGCATTATGCCTGATATTTTTGTACCTGCAGATACCACCGAAAACACTATGCTGATCGATCAACTTATCCAAAATCAACTTTTTACAGGTTATGTTATTGATAGGCTACAAAAAACAATAGCAAGTTATCCTACGGCGGAAAGGTTTATCAATAAATACACAATTACCGATGAAACCATGCATAGTTTTATCATGTATGCCGCACAAACTCTTAAATATATTGAGCCGCATGATCTGGTAATTTCTAAAAATGTAATTAAAACGCTGATAAAAGCTAACGCCGCACGTTTCAGGTGGGGCAATAATGCTTATTACCGTATACTTAATAATGACGACAATACTTTTAAGAAAGCGCTTCTGCAGTAATCAAAACCGCATGCCCATGCCTGTGGTAAAATAAGTGTTTATAGTAACCGGCAGTTTACCCAAAGGTTTTATAACACCTGTTATCACTTTTACGGCCGAACGCTGCAAGGCATCATCTTTTTGATAGCCAACCAGCAAACCGCTACTTTTTTCAATTCCCGGCAAGCCTGCAATAGTATAAGGGTTAGCAAAAACACTGGTAACACAGTTTGGCCTGGATGCAAGGTCGGCTATAAGCAGCCTTACATCGCTGCTGTAATCCAGTTTGCTTTGCGGGCGTGTACGCATATCATGTATGCTGATAAACACCTGATCGAATTTTTTTAGTGAAAGCAGCATTTGCTTCAGCTCATTTACCGGGTTACTTTTTCCAACAAGGAATATCATACTGTTTGGATACCATTTAGATAGCTCCTTTTGAAAAACGGTTGGCCTGTCAACCCCAATGCTTACAATTGCTGTTTTTTTAAGCGGATCCTGGCCCATTATATGAGCATCGCCTTTAACAACGGTTATGGCGGCGTCGCTTAACTGCTGAAAAAACTGAGACGCTGCAGGACGGTTGATGTCGCTTATGATATTTAAAGGTGATGTTGGCTTATATTGATTTAACCCAGCCCAATATTTGGCGGCAAGCAGCTTTTTTATCTTAGCTTCAAATTCTTCACTGGTGATCCGCTTTTTACGTATAGCCTTTAAGATAAGCTTAGCAGCAAGTTTTGAATTTTCCGATAGTTCGATCAGGTCGTTACCCGCTAAAAACGCGCGTAAATCAGCCTCTCCTTTGGGGAAAAACTTGGTTACTCCCTTCATCTCCATAGCATCAGAGGCTACTATGCCCTTAAAACCGAGGGAGTCTTTAAGCAGGCCGGTAACAATTGGACGAGACAACGTAGAAGGTAAATTTTGGGTTGTATCCAGCGCCGGGATATTCATGTGCGCTATCATAACCCCGCTTATACCGGCAGCAATAGCCTGGCGAAAGGGGTATTCCTCAAGAGAGTCTAAACGGTTTCGGGTAAATGGCAATAAAGGCAGATCATAGTGCGAATCGACATTGGTATCCCCGTGCCCGGGAAAGTGCTTGGCAAAAACTATTAACCCGGCATCCTGCATGCCTTTAAAATAGGCTATACCCTTTTGTGCCACATTATATTTATTATCGCCAAATGACCTGTAATTAATTACCGGGTTGTTAGGATTGTTATTGATATCCATATCGGGCGCAAAATTGATATGCAACCCTAACCGCTTAAAATCAAAGGCAATCATCTGCCCCATTTTGTAAATGAGGTTATTATCCTGTATGGCGCCAAGTGTCATCTGGTAAGGATAGGAGGTTGAAGAATCCAGGCGCATTCCTAAGCCCCACTCCCCATCCATAGCGATCAGTAAAGGTACTTTTGATAGCCTTTGATAATTATTTATAAGATTTGCATGCCGTACCGGGCCACCCTGGAAAAATACCAATCCGCCAATATGCTCTTCCTGTATTACTTTGGCTACAGAGTCTTCATACATTTTGCCTTTATTGGTATGTGCCCTTACATAAAACAATTGCCCTATGCGCTCTTTTTTGCTCATGCTTTTGTAAACAGAGTCGACCCATGCATTTTGGCGGGACAGTGAACCAATAAAATCTCCGTTTTGTGCAAACACCCCCTGAGCGAGCAAACAAATGCCAAGGCCGGTTATGTATTTCTTTATATTCATTTACAGTTCAAATGTAGCTTTAATACGCTTTTTGGCTAATTGTTTTTTGGGTTGCAAAATATAAACCAAATCGGGCAAATAAACCTTTTGAATTTTTTGTGCTCTATATCGTAAAATACTAAATAACCCGCATGGTTACAATTAGTATTTGGCAACTGATAATTAAATTTTATGAAACAATGAAAAAACTACTTTTTATGGCCTTTTGCCTGTTTATTGCCGGCGAGGTAAGCGCTCAATATTATCCGCGAAGGCGCCCTGTAAGGCGCGTATACCGCAGGCCGCCGCCAGTACAGCAACGCTATGCAAGGCCCGCGAACGATTATTTCCGGCCATCTGTTGGTGTGGCGGCAGGTATTAATTTTTCTAACACGGTAGATTCTTACAATGCCGACTTTAGTACCAGCACAATTGCCGGCTGGCACGCGGGTTTAACTTTTGAGCTTCCGGTATCTTACTCGTTCTCTTTTGCCCCTGAGCTTCTTTTTTCCCAAAAAGGTTATAAGGCACAAACACCGGATGGCGAGTTTAAGCAACGTACCAACTACATTGATCTGCCTTTGCTGGCAAAGTTCAGGGTGGTGCCGGGTTTTAATTTTGTAATAGGGCCCCAGTTTACGTTTCAAACCTCAACCCGTAATATTTATGATGACGGCTTTAACCGTGTAGTTGAAACAGAGTATGATAACAATGGGGATAAAAGCATTATTGCCGGTGTTATAGGGGTCGGCATTAATCTTAATCGTAATGTTGAGCTAAGGGGTCGCTATGCCATTGATCTGGACCGTAACCGTACCAACGGCCCCTCATTGTTGCCCGATTACCGCAACCAGGTATTTCAACTGGGCTTAGGTTTCAAATTTCAATAAATAAAATATTAGCTTTGGCCTGCAACATTAATTATAATGATGTTGCAGGCCTTTTTATTATGAGAAATGAGCTGTCTTTATTAGTAGGTTTAAAAAACAATATAGAGTATAGTAAAAATTTTTATACTACAACCCGTGCTTTATATCCGGATGCAGAGATTGTGTTTGTTAGTTATGGCAGCACTGATGGAACACATGAATGGCTGGACAGCCTGAATGATGCCAACGTGATTTATTACTACGAGCCCGTGCAAAAAACATTTTCAGATACTTATAATAAATGCACTCAGCTTGCAACAAAATCACATGTGGTATTTGTACATAATGATATGGTGCTTTCACCGGGCTTTATAGAAACACTAACCCCGCAATTACGTGAAGACCGGGTTATATCTTATACTGTTGTTGAGCCGCCGATATTTGCTTCAGACGAACGCCCGAATAAACTTATAAAGGATTTTGGCGAAGATCTTTTGTCTTTAAACATACAGGCTTTTTATGATTTTGCTGCTAACCGTAATGCAAGCAATGATCTGGTTGAATATAACAGTGGTGTAAGTTTCTTTTTATGCCTTCCCCGAAAGGTCTTGTTAGAAACCGGTGGCCTCGACCGGCTTTTTAATCCAATGTTTTGCGAAGACGATGACCTTGTACTTAGGTTAAGGCTTAAAGGCTTGAAATTTTTTATATCACTTAACACCCTGTGCTATCATTTTGTAAGTAAAACTTCAAGGTTCTCTGAAGAGTATCAGTTTAAAACAAAAATTATAGAGCAAAACTCAAATAAGAACTTTATTCGCAAATGGGGTTTTCCGGTTTCATCCCCTGTGAAAAAGAAGTTTAATACGGGCTTCATTATAAAAAACGCGACTATTGAAGTGGTTGCCGAGGTTGAGCCATACGCAAGTGAGGTTTATTTGGATATAGATCCGCTCGCTTACATCAAGCATGAGCAACCAAATACGGGTATAAACCTTAAGCAACGTTTACTGCCTTTTAATGCTGTAAAGGGCAATGATATATTAATATCCCTTGATGCGAAAAGATTTTCAAATAAAACAACTAATGTACTGCGGCATTTAGTTGAAATAATAGATAGACACGTTAACCGCCAATTCAATATTTTTGAAAAACTGATCGGCAAAAATAATTTCAGATTTCAAGCGGATATTTTACATATTCATATTATCAATTTGAGATCTTCAGAACATTCGCTGATTAACCTAAAATAATGGCTCTAAATATCTTCACATTTTTTGTAAGTATAACCTATGGTGTTACTGTATGTAATGAACATGCCGAACTCGACAAGCTTCTTGAATGCCTGGTAGATAACATTAATTTCAACGATGAAATAATAGTATTACAGGATGTTACTAAAAAAGACGCCGCTACTACTGCTGTAATTCAAAAATATGGAGGTAAAATTAAGCACGTTGAAGCTAAGCTTGATAATGATTTTGCTTCATTCAAGAATCTGCTTATTAAACACGCCAAAAGTAAATACCTGTTTCAGATAGATGCAGACGAGTTGCCAAAAGTATACCTGCTAAAAAACTTAAAAAGGAAATTATTTAAAAAGCGCGACTTTGATTGCTTTTTGATACCCCGAATTAACATTGTGAACGGATACACCAATGAACATAGGGAAAAGTGGAACTGGAACGTTAACCCTGAAGGATACATTAATTTTCCTGACTATCAGCCAAGAGTTGTAAGACTAAATGGTAAAATTAGGTGGAAAAATAAGGTTCATGAAGTTTTTACAGGCTACAAAAACCAATATTTTATTGCCGATAAAAATTACAGAATGTGCCTGCTGCACATTAAAGACATAGACAGGCAACAAAGGCAAAACGATTTTTACGATACGCTGGTTTAGCTGCACGCAGCAATTAATCAGCATTAAAGGTTTGCATATCAATAAGCTTACGATATAAGCCATTTCGGTTTAAAAGCTCCTGGTGGCTGCCCTGCTCTACCAGTTTACCATTTTCTAATACCGCGATAACATCCGCATTTTGAATAGTGCTTAACCGGTGCGCAATAACCAGTGATGTACGGTTTTTCATCAGGTTATTTAAAGCTTCCTGCACCAGTTTTTCAGATTCGGTATCCAGCGCGGAGGTGGCTTCATCCAACAGCATAAGTGGTGGATTATTTAATACAGCCCTTGCAATGCATATACGCTGGCGTTGCCCGCCCGATAGTTTTGCTCCTCTATCGCCCACATTGGTATCATAACCATTAGGCGTTTCCATAATAAAGTTATGAGCGTTGGCAATACGGGCTGCAGCCTCTACATCTTCCTTCCGTACATCGGTTTTACCAAATGCAATGTTATTAAATATGGTATCATTAAATAAAACCGACTCCTGGTTAACCACCCCCATTAAGGCACGGAGCGAGTCGGCTTTGATATCTTTGATATCTTTATCATCAATATATATGGCCCCTTCATCCGGGTTCATAAAGCGAGGTATCAGATCCATCAGGGTAGATTTGCCTCCACCCGACGGCCCAACCAATGCAATGGTTTTGCCTTTAGGGATGCTTAAGTTGATGCCGGATAATACCGGGCGCTCTCCATAAGCAAATGAAACATTACGAAAAGTGATGGCATCTTTAAACTCGTTCACCTCAACCGCGTTTGGTACATCGGTATATTTAGGTTTTTCGTCAATCAGTTCAAGTACCCGCTCTCCTGCCGCTATACCCGAGTGGATATTGCTAAACGAATCGGAGATAGCTTTAGCCGGGCGCATAACCTGAGAAAAAATGGCTATATATGCTATGAATTTGGCAGCACTTAACGATGATGCGTTAGTAAGCACCAGGTGCCCGCCGTATAATACAATACACGATACCATAAAAACGCCTAAAAACTCCGAGACCGGCGAAGCCATTTGCTGCCTGCGGGCCATAGCCTTTGTTATGGCAGAGTAACGTTTATTTTCGTCGTTAAAGCGTTTTTTAATATATTCTGTTGCATTGAATGCTTTTATGATTTTAACTCCGGATAAGGCCTCGTCAAGGTAGCTGATCATGTTGCTGTAGCTTTGTTGCGATGCGATGGCCTGTTCTTTTAACTGCTTTACGATCCTGGATATGATAAAAGCTGAAACCGGGATAACCAAAAGTGCATACAGCGTAAGCTTTGGCGACATAATGAGCAGGCTGACAACATATGCTATTAACTGTAAAGGCTCTTTAAAAACTACCTGCAGGGTACTTGTGACCGAAAATTGCACTACCTGTACATCAGAAGCTATTTTGGAAAGAATATTTCCTTTACGCTCGTTGTTAAAATAGCCCATGTGCAGGTTCATCACATTATCAAACACTGTACGGCGTATGTTAAGCAAGGTGTGTATCCTTAGATTTTCCATCACCCTCTGCGATAAATACCTGAATAAATTGCTTAATAAAACGGATACAACAATACTTATACATACAAAAAGTAAAGCCCCCTCTTTTCCATACAGATCTATGAAATGCTTCACGTAGTAGTTAAAATATTCGAGAAAGTTGAGGCCGCTCGGCCCTTTAGCTGATACAGCAGCAGCCCCCTTGGTTATATTTTCCGGATTAAAAAGCGTATTCAGCAGCGGGATGAGCAGTGCCAGATTAAGGGTGTTGAATATGACAGAAATTATAGTGAAAAATGCATAGGGTATTGCAAATTTTCCTATCGGCTGGGCAAATGAAAGTAAACGAAAATAGGTTTTCATTCAAAAATATAAGCTGCAAAATTAGTAAATTGATAAGGATTAAAGGCAGCCGTGTTTAATAACCTATTAAAAGCATAATAAACTTAACTGGATAAACGAAGGTATAAATTTCACACCGGAACATTCCCATTTAAATCCATAACCAACGATTCAAAATGTTGCTGGAAATAAATCTCGTGGGCGTTTTCTCCTTCAGGGATAACATTTGCTGCTCCATAAAATGTTTCAAGTATGCGGGGTACCTTTAAACCCTCGGCAACCGAAAATGGAAACGATTGGTTACCGATAAAAAATTTGCTTCCTGCAATGATACGCGCCAGTTGCATAAAATCTTCAACCTGTACCCATTCAACATTTGGAATGTAATTTTTAATGTCCTTATACTCGGAAGCAACACCAACGAACACCAGATTTTTGTATTTACTTAAAAAGTTATGATCTAAAAAAGAGTTTCGGTACCGCTCGCTTCGCGCTAATACAATTTTATCATTAAAGGTGTTATCAGGTTCAACTTTTAGCCATGGTTTATATAGCTCAGGGGTGACACCTGTAACATAACCACACCAACGAGCGATATTGCCCCTGTCCAGCGGGATAGGTGAACGCCTGAAATCATCCAGGTCTACATCTATGCGCTGCCCTTCTTCTATTTCGCAGCTATGAATATACTCCTGAGATCTGATTAAAGGGAACAGCATTTCAGCCATCTTGCGGTTAAGCATTACATTACCAAGCGGATGAGTAGCGCCCGGATAAAGATGCATAGGCTGATCAAGCTTAAGGTAAAAGTTGATCTGCACTCCGGTAAGTTCATATATCCGTTTAAGCGTGGGCAATGCATAGATTATATCGCCAGAATTACCGCTATGTAAAACGTTAAGGTTTTTATTAGTGAGGCAAAACGCCCGTAGTTTGTGTAACGTATCTAATTTGCTCCCGGCATTGAACTGCATTGCCAAATCGATAAGTTTTTGATTGGCAAGATTCCATTTGTACTCTTTATATTTTTCGCGATTAGTATGTTTAAGCCAAAGCTTTGCTGCCAGGTTCTTTTTTTTGAACATATTATAGTTTGTGAGTGTAAAATCCTGCGCCTTTTACAGATACTTCTTAAAAAGCAGGATCTCATTACATCTTTTATAAGAACTACGCACATTTATTAAGCAATGTTACAACAATTGCCATATATTTTTAATAAACGCATAGTATTATAAAATACAAATGATAATTAATTGCATAAATTTTACGAAAGGCATACTTATAACCAGGCACTGACGCTAAAAAATAGTGATAACGCAGATAGTGCTATCACAAGCATTCTTTATAAAGTTTCAGATATTGTTTTGCTGTATTATCCCAGTTGAATTGATGTGCATGTGCTATAATTGCCGTTGCGGTATTTTCATTTTTATAATGCAACATGCCGTCATTAAAAACACTTTGCATATCATGCGCATCAAAGCTGTTAAAGTAATAAGCTACATTTCCGGCAACTTCGGGTAGAGAAGTAAGATTTGAAACAAAAACCGGCTTGCCGAAATGCATGGCCTCAATAACAGGTAACCCAAAGCCTTCGGCTATTGATGGAAAAACAAACGCTTCGCAGTTTTTATAATACCAGGCTTTGTCGTCATTACTTACAGGTCCAATTATTTTCACTCGGTTTTCGCAGTTATGCTTTTTTGCAAGTTCCATCACTTTGTTTTGGTAAGGTGTTGTTATCCCTGCTATAACGAGCTCCAGACTGTTGTTTTCCAACAAAGCCGGCAACACATGAAAATTCTTTTTTTCAGAAACGATACCAATGGTAAATAAAAACGGCTCTTGCGGTATATATCCTGGTATATGCCTACTTTTAACTTCAAGCTTGTCGGCACCATTATAAATTACACTTAATTTATCAGCGATATGCGGAAAGTATGTCAATACATCCTTAGCAACAAAATTTGAAATAGTGACAACACGCTCGCAGGCGTCAATACGACCACCCAATTTTTTTAAATATCGTTTTATTTTATCGGCACTGATATTCTCATGAACCTGGTTAATATCATGTATAGTAAGTATCTTCTTTTTCCCCCTGATTCCTGATGGATTTAAGCGGGTTAGCTGATCTGTAAAATGAAATAGCTCTACGTTATTTGTATTGATAAAAAAAAACTTATTATACTGCTTTAAATAGGTGCGATGAACAGGAGCGTTGTCAAAACAGTCCGTAGTTCTTGAGTATAAAAAAAAATCCAGATCAAACTGCGAATGGTTATTTTTTATCAATGCATCACCCAGGCTCTTACCAAAATAATATAATCCGGTGTTAGGATATCGCATCGAATCCAATGCAACTAATATTCGCGGCTGGCTCATATCCAATCGTCAATTTTGTTTAAAACCATATGGACGCTAATTGTGTCAAGGGTACCTGTCCCGCTTTCAATATAAGTTGCTTTTTCGCCAACCGGTGCCCATCTGCCAGGGTGTATTGGCCTTACAGACGGAAAAAGCCCAAGTGTATTTATCCCTGCCGCCGCCGCTATATGTAATGGCCCTGTTCCGGAGGCTATTAATCCATCGGTTTGAAAAATTAACGATATAAGTTCTGTTAATGTTAGACGCCCGGTAAGGTTAACAACATGCGCGGGCAGTTTTTTTAACCAATCTGCCAGATACACCATCTCTTTTTCCGAACCTGTTACTATGATATTGAACCTTTGGGGCGGAAGAAGGTTAATTAACGCAGAGAATTTATCAAGCCCCCATTCGGCTCCGCTGCCATGTGATTTTGGATGAATAACAAGATTAAATTTTTGTTCCGACAAAAGTTGCCCGACTTCAGCGGGTAATTTACCAGGATCCTGAAAGAAATAATGTTGGTTTACCGATGCCAGGTCTGGCACCTGCCCAAGGCCAAGGGGTTTTAACAAAATCAAATTTAACTGCGCCTCATGCAGGTCTGATTTCTTACGACTTAGTTTTACCAGTTTGTTACAGGTAAGCCAATGATACAATCTGTTAGTTGTGCCAATCCGTAGTTTTACGCCTGCTTTTTTGGCCAGTTGTGCAACATGTTTGTTTGGAAAAACATGTACTATTGCTTCAATTTTTTTTTTCTTAAAACAAGTTATCTGCTCTGCATCAGGTAATGCCTTTATCTCATCGTAGCTAATAAATTCATCTACCGCACTGCAGTCCTTAATTACCGGTGCAGTATAATCCCTGCCTAAAAAAGAAATTTTACTTTGCGGAAAAAGCTTTTTTAAATAACCGGCAGCAGGCAGCGTAAGCATTACGTCGCCAATAGCATCTGTTCGGCTAATTAATATATGCTGGGGATCAGTTTTCACAGGCATTAAATGATACGGGCCTTAGCCAGATGCTGCAATTATAAAAGATATTTACGTATATTATTCTATAAATTTATTCATTTGCAAAACGTTTAACAGGCGTAAGCCTTTGCCAATGCCAAACAGCAATATAAATTTCCGGTCGGTTGCCCGTGCATTAACCATTGTAGAGAATAACCTTAATGGGTATGCAGAACTGCTTAAAGGCCTTGGTCAGTCTGATGTGCCTGTAACTGGCATAACCGGCCCTCCGGGTGCAGGTAAAAGTACGCTGGTGAACGCAATAATTTCTGGATTATTGGAAAACGAAAAAAAAGTAGCCGTATTGGCTATTGACCCTACATCGCCTTTCAACTTTGGTTCACTATTAGGAGACCGTATACGTATGGCTACTCATTTTAACCATCCGGACGTTTTTATACGCTCTTTAGCTACACGTGGGTCTTTAGGCGGATTGTCGGCCAAAACCATAGAATTGACAGATGTGCTAAAGGCATCGGGCTTTGACCATGTTATTGTTGAAACTGTAGGCGTAGGCCAGTCGGAGGTTGAAATTGCCGGTCTTGCCGATACAACTTTAGTAGTGCTTGTACCTGAAGCCGGCGACGAAATACAAAACATTAAAGCCGGTTTAATGGAAATTGCCGATGCTTTTATCATCAACAAAGCCGACCGTGACGGGGCTGATCTTTTTGTCAATAACCTAAAAAAGATCATACACCAGGATAAAGACAAGGTTTTGCCTGTATATAAAACATCAGCGTTAAAAGAAGAGGGTATAAACGAAATTATTCGGTTCATACTGTCAAATCCTCAAAAAGACAATGGCCGGCGCTTGGCTTTACTTACACAAAAAACCTATAACATCATCCAACAGCAAAAGATGGCAGGTATAGATAAAAAAAAGCTTCAGCAGGATATTGCTGAAGCTTTTAAAAAGGCTGACTTTAATATGTACAGGTTTGCATCTGAGTATATCGGGTGAATAGTTAAATTAAATCAAAAGCTTGAACCAATTGAATAACCACTCACTTAATTAGCCATCACTATTTAGCGTTCATTATTTCCTCAATTTCTTCAGCCTCAATTGGTATATGGGCCATTAGGTCGCGGTTGCCATCATGGGTTATCAATATGTCATTTTCCAGGCGGATGCCTAAACCTTCTTCAGGGATATAAATCCCAGGTTCGCAGGTCAGGATATTTCCAACCTCAAAAGGCTTGTAACGGCTGGCGTAATCATGTACATCCAAACCTAAGTGGTGGGATGTACCATGCATAAAATACTTTTTATATAAAGGCATTTTAGAGTCCTGCTTTTCAACCTCGTGCTTTTTAAGCAAGCCAAGGTCAATCAATTCACCTGTCATGATTTTACCTACTTCATCATGATATTCGTTCCAAACAGTACCGGCAACCAGCATTTTGGTGGCGGCCCGCATAACACGCAGAACGGCATCATATACATCACGCTGGCGTTTTGTAAAACGGCCATTAACAGGTATGGAGCGGCTCATATCAGCATTGTAATTGGCGTATTCTGCAGCCCAGTCAAACAGTATCACTTCACCATCCTGGCATACCTGGTTGTTTTCTACATAATGCAATACAATAGCATTTTTACCTGTAGCTATAATCGGGCTATAAGCATTCCCTGTTGCTCTTTGCCTTAAAAACTCATGAGTGATTTCCGCTTCAATTTCATATTCAGTTACACCTGGCTGTACAAATTTCAGTACGCGCATAAATGCATCACGTGTAATATCACAGGCTTTTTGAGCTAAAGCTATTTCTATTTCTGATTTTACAACGCGCAGATCGCGTAAAATAGGGGCCGAACGCATATAATTATGTAAAGGATACTTACGGCGCAATTCTTCCAGGAATCTCAGATCACGATAAGGCACTGTGTGCGCATACCTATCGTTTTCATTAGTATTTATATATATATTATCAGCATAATTAATAATACTATGCAAAATACTTTCGTATTCATGCAACCAAAATACTTGTTGTATGCCTGATGCTTTGCGCGCTTCTTCTTTGGTATACTTATGCCCTTCCCATACGGCAATATGCTCGTTGGTTTGTCTTAAAAATAGTACTTCTTTGTATAGTGGATTAGGACAATCTGGATATAAAATCAATATACTTTGCTCCTGATCGATACCTGACAGGTAGTAAAAATCCGCATTTTGTTTAAAAAGGAAGCTCTGATCACCACTTCTTGGAAATTCATCATTTGAATAAAAAACAGCTATAGAATTCGATTTTAATCGCGAAACGAAATTTTTTCTATTAATTGTAAATAACTGTTCGTCAACAGGTAGGTACTTCATAAATAATAAAATATTAATTTTTATTAAAACAAACTATTTTAATGTTTGTAATAGATATTGTGAATTTTGGAACAAGATTTGGTATTTGTTTCAAACATAATTACTAATTTTGAAAAAAATCACAATTAAATCGTTTAATCTTAAAACTATGAATTATTCTACATTACGAAAATCAGTTGCATTATCATTTGCATCTGTGCTGGTTGCCGGTGTAGCTTTGGCGCAGACAGATTCTACTGCCACTACTACCACAACCATGACCACAGACACAACAATGTCATCTGGAACCACTACTCCAAAAGTATTTGGTGGTACTGGTCAGTACAAAACTTGGAGTATCGGTATCAATGCCGGCGTAACTTCGCCTTTCAGCGCACTTGGTGGCTCTAACGACTTCCTGAAACCAGATCTTAAATTAGGTTACGGTTTATCTATCAGGGATCAAATTGCTCACAACTTTGGTATCCAGTTAGATTTACATGGCGGTAAAGTTGGTGGTAACAATAATGACCTTGATGCTACCGATCCAGTTTACCCAGTTAAAGAATTCGAAACCAAATTCTGGTCAGGTACTTTAAGTGGTGTTTGGAACTTCGCTACTATCGATTTCTTACACCGTACAAATTCAGTTAACTTCTTCGCTACTGCCGGTGCTGGTTTAGCTATGTATTCTGCTAAAGTTGACGGTGTTGACTTTGAAGGTACTTATGGCGAAAACGGTGACAGCAAATTCACTAAAGAATTAATCATACCTGTTGGTGCAGGCGTTAAATTCCGTTTGAGCGATGCGGTTGCTTTAAACTTTGGTTATACTGTTAACTTTGTTGATGGCGATAACTTTGACGGTTACAAAAGAGCTTATCCTACTAAAGATAAATACTCTTATGGTTACGGTGGTTTAGAGTTCACCCTTGGTTCAAGCTCAAAACCAAGCTTAGAGTGGGCTAACCCAGTTGCTTTAATGTATGATGAATTATACGATGCAGCTTTACGCCAAGAAGTTGAGGCTCTTAAAGGCCGTGTAACTAACGTTGAAAACGCTGTTAATGATCTTAAGAAAGATTCTGATGGTGACGGTGTATCTGATCAGTTTGACAAATGCCCTAACACTCCTGCTGGCAGCGTTGTTGACGGTTCTGGTTGCGTTATCGTATTCCCTAAAGCTGATTCAACTGCTACAGGTACTGCTTACTCTAACATCCAGTTCGAGTTTGACAGCTCAGTATTAAGAACTTCTTCTTACCCAATCTTAGATGCTACTTCAGCTGACTTACGTTCATCTGGTAAAACTGTTGAGGTTCAAGGTTATGCTTCATCAGAAGGTACTGCTGCTCACAACATGGCTTTATCACGTGACCGTGCTAACTCTGTAAAAACTTACTTAGTTAACTCAGGTGTATCTGCTTCTAAATTGAAAGTTAAAGCTTTTGGCGAAACTCGTCCAATCGCTGACAACTCAACTGAAGAAGGCCGCATAGCTAACCGCCGTGTTTCTTTCAAACAATAATATTACTTAATATTATCTCAGAAGCCCCCCGAATAACTCGGGGGGCTTTCTTTTTTTTACTAAATTTGTTTTATGTACTTTTTTAGAAAAAAAGACCCAAACAGACCTACCAGTTTCAACTTAAGGGTTATGCATACAATCAATGCTATTGCCATCATCCTGTTTTTGGCAGGCATTATCTATAAACTTGTGCAGTGGTTCTTTTTTTCAAAATAGCAAATAACACAATGAAGACTATCATCAACACTGACAACGCCCCTTCTCCAATCGGTCCTTACAGCCAGGCGGTTGCTGTAAACGGATTACTTTTTGTATCTGGCCAAATACCAATGAACCCGGCCACCGGAGAAATTATTACAACCGGCATTACCGATGAAGCAACAATGGTAATGGAAAACCTTAAAGCTATTTTAACAGAAGCAGGTAGCGGTTTTGATAAAATAGTGAAATCAACAATTTTCCTTACAGATATGCAAACCTTTGCCCAGGTAAATGAAGTATACGGTTCATACTTTTCAGTTGATTTTCCTGCAAGGGAAACAGTGCAGGTATCTGCTTTACCAAAAGGCGTTAATGTAGAAATATCTGTTATCGCTATAAAAGACTGATCTATTTGCAAATTGGAGAGTAAGCAATTTCAAACACCCATTGAGTATTTAAAAGGTGTTGGTGTATCGCGTGCCGAGGCGCTGAAAAAAGAGTTGCAGATATATAGCTTTGACGATCTTTTAAAACACTATCCATACAAATACATAGATCGTACACGGTTTTACAAGATAAAGGATATTCAGCCGGACATGCCTTATGTACAGGTGCTGGCCCGCGTAACCCAAAAAGAGATACTTGGCGAAAAACATTCTAAACGCCTTATTGTACAGGCCAAAGATGAAACAGGCTTTTTAGAATTGGCATGGTTTCAGGGTATAAGGTGGATTGAAAAAACTATCATTCCTGGTAAGGTTTACATTATATTTGGCAAACCGGGATTTTTTAACGGCAAGGCGCAAATGTCGCATCCGGAATTGGAACTATATTTTTCTGGTGCTAACCAGCAAAAAGGTAATCTTACATTACAACCAGCCTACAATTCTACCGAAAAACTTAAGCAGTTTAGCTTAGATAGCAAAGGCATTCAAAAATTGATTGCTACATTGCTTGAGCAGCATGCAAAAGATATTCATGAAAACCTGCCGCTTTACATCATTAACCGTTACAGGCTAATGAACCGTCAGGAGGCTTGCAGATATATTCACTTTCCGGATAATAGTAATCAGTTAAAGGAAGCACAGTACCGATTAAAGTTTGAGGAATTATTCTTTCTGCAACTCAAGCTACTAAAAAACAAGTTGCTGCGCACTCAAAAGTTTAAGGGTAATATATTTGACAAGGTAGGCAACTACTTCAACGAATTTTATCAGCATAAGCTCCCTTTCCCGCTAACCAATGCCCAAAAACGGGTATTAAAAGAGATAAGGCAGGATACACAACGCGGTGTGCAAATGAACCGGCTTTTGCAAGGCGATGTAGGCAGCGGTAAAACCGTTGTAGCCCTGATGTGTATGCTGCTTGCCATTGATAACGGCTTCCAGGCCTGCATAATGGCCCCAACAGAAATATTAGCGACGCAACATTACGAAACTATTAAAAGCCTGGTGGACGATGGCTTTATAGAGGTAGCATTACTAACAGGCTCTGTTCCTCAGAAAGCGCGTAAAGCCATACATCATCAATTAGAAGATGGTAGTCTGCATATTCTTGTGGGCACCCACGCGCTTATAGAAGATAAGGTACAATACAAAAACCTTGGTTTTGTTGTGATAGATGAGCAGCACCGCTTCGGGGTGGAACAACGCGCCAAGCTTTGGAGAAAGAACATTGTGCCACCACATGTTCTGGTAATGACTGCTACGCCTATCCCACGTACACTTGCCATGACAATGTACGGCGATCTGGATATTTCTGTGATCGACGAGCTACCCGCAGGACGTAAACCCATACAAACCATCCATTTTTATGAAGCCCAGCGCCTGCGTATGTTTGGTTTTATGAAACAGGAAATAGCTAAAGGCCGACAGGTTTATGTTGTGTACCCACTCATAAAAGAAAGTGAAAAGCTCGACCTTAAAAACCTGGATGATGGGATTGAGACTATGTCACGGGAGTTTCCCAAACCTCAATATCAACTCAGTATTGTGCATGGAAAACTTAAGGCTTCAGAAAAAGAATATGAAATGCAGCGTTTCATTAAAGGCGAAACGCAGATCATGGTGGCTACCACTGTTATAGAGGTTGGGGTGAACGTGCCGAATGCCTCCGTAATGATCATTGAGAATGCCGAGCGCTTCGGCTTGTCGCAGTTGCACCAGTTACGCGGTCGGGTAGGCCGTGGTGCCGAGCAATCTTATTGCATATTGATGAGTAAGGAAAAGCTCAGCAATGATGGCCGCATCCGTTTAAACACAATGGTAAAAACCAATAATGGTTTCGAAATAGCCGAGATAGATATGCAGCTGCGCGGGCCTGGTAATATAGAAGGCACCCAACAAAGCGGTGTGCTTGATCTTAAAGCGGCCGATCTTACTACCGATTATGAAATATTAACGCAGGCACGCAACCTGGTTATTGAAATATTTGAGAAAGATCCGCATTTGGCGGCACCCGAAAATCAATTGTTGAATCAGGCCTTTCAGCAAAAAAACGGTGGTTTAAGCTGGGATAAAATTTCATAGTGTTCTTTGGGTTGTCCTGTCAACTATTACATTTGTTTAATACTTCGCCTATTATGAAAAAAACGCTCTTTTTAGCTGCTTTATTAGGTTTTACACTATCATCTAAAGCCCAGGACTCATTAATGCTTCGTAAATTTTATGACGAGGCCTTAGTTAACGGCCAGGCCTATGATAATCTGCGCTTTCTTTGTAAAAACATTGGGCAGCGCTTAAGCGGCTCTGCCGGTGCCGAAAAAGCTGTTATATGGAGTAAAAAGCTGATGGATAGTTATGGCTTCGATAAAGTTTACTTACAGGAGGTAATGGTGCCGCACTGGGTTCGTGGTGCTAAAGAGCAGGCTTATATTATAGATGGCAATAAACGGATTGCTGTTCCAATAGCTGCGTTGGGCATGTCTGTAGCAACACCAAAAGAAGGCATCACAGCTAATATAGTAGAGGTAAAAAGCCTTAAAGAGCTGGAAACTTTAGGTGAGGCCGCTATTAAAGGAAAAATTGTTTTCTTCAACGGTGCGTTCGATCAGCGATTTATAGAAACTGGTCATGGATATGGTGCCGCAGGCATTCAGCGCTTTGCCGGGCCATCTGCAGCTGCTAAATATGGTGCCGTTGGAGCCATTGTAAGGTCTATCACACCAGCCCTGGACGATTACCCTCATACTGGTGGTACAGTATATATGGATGGCGTACCAAAAATTCCGGCTGCTGCTATATCTACACTTGCGGCTAATAAATTAAGCACTATGCTTAAACTTCGTAAACTGCCGCTTATTAAGTTTTACTTTAAGCAAAACTGCCAAACCCTGCCCGATGTAAAATCATACAATGTTATAGGCGAAATCAAAGGTAGCGAAAACCCTAATAAGTACATTACTGTTGGAGGGCACCTTGATTCGTGGGACCTTGCAGAAGGCGCCCACGATGACGGCACGGGTGTGACCCAATCGGTAGAAGTACTCCGCATCCTGAAAGTAACAGGTTATAAACCAAAAAACTCAATCAGGGCGGTGTTTTTTATGAACGAAGAGAACGGGCATAAAGGAGGCATTAAGTATGCTGAACAGGCCGCAGCCAATAAGGAAGATCATATAGCTGCCATTGAAACAGATGAAGGCGGTTTTACACCACGGGGCTTCAGCTTTGAAGGTGTTTCACCCACTTTCTTAAAAGAACTTAATAAACAATGGAAAGGCTTGCTTGAGCCTTACGAAGCCGACATGCTGGTAGCCGGGGGTAGTGGTACAGATATCGGTCCGCTGAAAGAAACCCTTCCTTCAATCCAGTTAATAGGTTTCCGTCCGGATTCGCAACGCTATTTCGATATCCACCACACACCAAACGATGTGTTTGAAAATGTTAACAAGCGTGAGTTACATTTAGGTGCAGCAGCTATCACATCGTTGGTTTACCTGATAGATCAGCATGGCCTCAGGTTCTAAATTTAAAAATGCATTTGAGGAGGGTTTTGCTGTAACTTTGCGCTTCAAATAAATTATAGTGTCAAACGACGACCAATCTATACAAAAAACCGATTCTTTTGCAGCCCTGCGCTACAAAGACTTCCGTTCTTACATAGGCATGCGCTTTTTTTTTACGTTTGCCTACCAAATGCAAACCACCGTACTGGGGTTTTATATTTATCAGTTAACGCATAGCAAAGTTGCCATAGCATTTATTGGCCTGGCCGAAGCTATACCTGCAGTAGGCATTGCGCTTTATGGTGGCTATATAGCTGATAAGTACGAAAAGCGTAAAATGCTTTTGATAATTTTTGCTGGAGTTTTTTTAGCGGCGCTTACCATGTTTATAGTAACACTTGGTAGCATGCGTTATATTGTGCCGGCGGGGTGGATATTGCCGGTGTTATATAGTATGATATTTTGCAATGGACTTGCACGTGCGTTTTATGGGCCGGCCACATTTGTAATATATGCGCATAGTATACCTAAAGAGCTGTATCCTAACGGCAGTACCTGGAGCAGCTCAAGCTTTCAGGTAGCATCAATATTAGGGCCGCTTACCGGCGGTGCCATTTACGGCTTTGCAGGCCATATTATACCAGGCCTTAGTGGTATTACCGCAACTTTTGCCTTTATACTTTTGTTTTTACTTGTAGCGCTTGTACTGGTTTACCTGCTTCGTAAATTTCCACCTGTGTTTATACCAAAAGAAAACATCTGGAAAAGCCTGAAAGAAGGCTTGAACTTTGTGTTTACTAACAAAGTAATGTTTTATGCCATGAGCTTAGATCTCTTCTCTGTGTTTTTTGGTGGTGCAGTGGCCCTGTTACCTGTTTTCGCCCTGGACATCTTAAAAGTAGGTTCAGAAGGTTTAGGTATCATGCGTATGGCAACCTCGTTAGGAGCAGCTTTAACCATGATAACCATGGTAAGGTTTTCACCGATGAACCGCCCGTGGAGAAACTTGCTGATAGCGGTAACTGGCTTTGGTTTATCCATTATTGGTTTTGGTTTATCCCGGGTATTTTACCTGTCGCTTGTGTGCTTGTTCTTACAGGGGGCTTTTGATAGTGTAAGTGTTATTATCAGGGGTACGTTGATGCAACTACTCACACCAGATCACATGCGCGGCCGGGTATCAGCCGTAAATTCCATGTTTATAGGGTCATCCAATGAAATTGGCGATTTTGAATCGGGTATGGCAGCAAAACTTTTAGGTACAGTGCCTGCTGTTATTTTTGGCGGCAGCATGACTTTATTGATTGTAACTGTTACCTGGTTAAAAACAAAAAAGCTAATACCATTATCACTAAAAGAAATTCATGCCCCAGATAACCAGGCTCAACAATTGTAATTAATTAAACATCATTTAATTTAACTCTTTTTTAATCTAAACTGACTTTTTTCTTTCCTATATTTAGCATCTTAAACATCCCCCTGTTTAAGTTTAACTATTAACTAATCTGTACCCACTTGAGTATGCTTCGCTTTCGGAGTATGTTTGCTTTTATTTTTGTATTGCTATTTGGTGCATTTCCTGCCATTGCCCAATCTTTACAGCATCCTTTCTATCAGCCTGGCCTATTTGCCTCATTAAAAGATCCTTCAGAGAATAGCCGTGTCAAAGCCGCAAGGTCTATCTATAAATCAAACTGCCGTAAAATGAATCGGGCGGATGCAATGCATTCCCTGCACGATTTGATAAGGCTTGCAACTAAGCTTAACGATAAGGGCCTGCAATGCGCGGTATATGATATGTGTGCCGATTATTACTCGGTCAACCGCGGATATAACCAACTAAGTAACCAATACTATGATCAGGCTATTGCCTTCGCTCAAAAGCAAAACATGCGAATGGAAGCCGGAATTTATCAGCACCGCAAGGCTAATTATTTGTTTTTATACAAAAAAAATACTGAGGCTTGCCGGTATTATCTGCTATCTGAAGAAAACCTACGTGAAGTTGGGTTTAGCAAGGTGCCCGATATAGGTAATCTTTTTTCTGAAACTGCGAACTTTTACTACGCAGTAGGTGATGAGGATAATGCACGTGAAAATTTACGCTATGCTTTAAAGTACCAGCCCGAACCATCCCGTACAAGGGTGAATATTATTAATACACTTGGGTTGTCTTATCGTAGTGCTAAAGAGTACAAACCTGCTATTAAGTGTTTTTATAGCGCGCTTTCCCAGGCACAACAAATTGGCGATAGTGTATGGGCTGCAATTGCAAAAGGCAATATAGGTTCAGTTTACTTTTTACAGCAAAATTACGCAAAGGCGTTACCACTTATTCGTGAAGATTATCAGCAATCTGTTAAATATAAGCAGGTTTTAAACTCCGGTATAGCACTTTTACGCCTTGTACAGATCAATATCAAGTATAATTTATTTCAAGAGGCGTCACTTCAACTTGATACTGCCTATAGTATATTATCACATACCGGCGAAAATGCCTTAATAGAATGGGTGCATTATTATGAATTAAAAGCCATTGTCAATGAGCACACTGGTAATTTTTCTCAAGCTTCAAAATATCATAACGTAGCTGAAAGCCTAAGGGATAGTGTGGATAAGCGCGATAATATAGCTGCTATTGATCGTGTAAAAATGCAATGGATAAAAGAGAAGAGCCATCAAGAGTTTAACGCCCTAAGAAAAGCTGCGGAAAACGCAGCTTTTAAGCAAAATGCCATAATAATTGTATTACTGCTGATATTAATAATTATAATACTTATATATAACAGGCAGAATTTAAAGGCAAAAAAAGACAAAGAGTTGTTAGCTTCAGAAAAATTGAGGCTGGACGCAGAACTTGAGAATGCCATAGACGCTCTACATGGTTACACTGAAAACCTGAGGGAAAAAAACTCAATTATAGAGCAGTTTAAAATTGAAATTGAGCGATTAAAGTCACCTTCTGATACCGTCGAAATTATGGCTAATCTCGAAAAAATGGTACAAGCTCATATCATGACAGAAGAAAACTGGACTGAGTTTAAGAAATTGTTTTCAAGAGCACACAATAGCTTTTTATATAATTTAAGGCAATATGATGGTCTATCTACAACTGACACGCGGTTGCTTACATTGATTAAATTAAAACTTAACAACCGTGAAATGGCTGGCATGTTAGGTATTACTATTGACGGGGTGAAAAAGGCGAAGCAACGTTTACGTAAGAAATTAAACCTGTTTAGCGATGAAGAAATAGGAAAATTTGTAAATAATCTTTAAAAACGTAGATAAAAACTCAAATAAATTATTTGTCTTGATTTTGTCCACCCCGTAAATTGTTAAAATGGCTTTTTATAACGCATTTTTGGGTATAACTATTGATTAAAAAGCACAATGTGCTGTATTTGCAATTAAAAAACAAAGTTTTTACATTAATTTAATGTAAAAGCTGTACATTTATAGTGTAGTAGGAGATATAATATACTCCTTTACCCGCGCTTTAAAGTATCGTTTTAATTACAAACATGCTTTGTAATTAAGTTGCTATGCATGCTATAATGTTTGCCAAAACGATTTTACTATTTGTTTAACGTTTACAAAAACCCCTAAAATGGAAACAAAACAAAAAAAGCACTGCCCACATTGCCAAAAAGGACGACTTAGCAGCCGTACACGCAGACCAGTATTAATAAAAACTCTTTTATTCTGGCTGCCTATTAAAAGGTATTCCTGCAATTTTTGCAATAAAAAATCATACGTATACGGATCTGTTTGGGAAGACCCGGATCAAAAGAAAACACTGATTAATACGATTTAGAAGGGGGATTTTCTGAATCAATTATGTGCATCTTCATCACCTATCGGGCGCAATGTCCGATAAGGTGTGGGATGTTTAGTGTTTTGTTCAAGCAAACACTATCAGGCGGTTTAGAATTGTTTGCAGTATCATGGGCTTTCTTCGGCCACGTAAGGTTTTACTTATCCTGCTTTCCTTTCATTTTTTTTTTAACCTTAATTGACCATCCGTATAAAAGAAATTTATCTTTTATATAAATGAATGAATATTCATTTATATTTGTTTATATATGAGGATAAGGAATATTGATAAAGTACTGTTAGTAAAACAAAAGGCCATTGAACTTATAGTGAAAGATGGGCTGGAGGGCTTCAGCATGAATAAACTGGCCAAGGCCTGCAAAATTTCTGTAGCTACGCTTTACATATATTATCAGGACCGGGATGATCTTATTATTAACATAGCAGTGGAAGAAGGCAAAAAAATGAGCGAAGCATTATTGAAGAATTTTGACCCTGCAATGGGTTTTGAAGAAGGTTTGCGTATACAATGGACCAACCGCTATCAGTACATGCAGGAAAACCCATCCATGAATTTATTCTTCGATCAATTGCGAAGTTCAAGCTATCAGGAGAAATTTCTAAAAAGCTTTTTATCAGACTTTAAAATAGTGATGGGTAAGTTCATGCAGAATGTAATAGCCCGTGGCGAGGTGGAAGAAATGCCTTTTGAAGCCTACTGGTCTGTTGCCTTTTCTCCACTATACTCATTAGTAAGGTTTGATCAGGAAGGGCAAAGCCTGGGAGGGCAACCTTTTAAAATGACAGATAAAGTACTCTGGAAAACATTTGATCTGGTAATCAGAGCGCTTAAAAAATAAGATTCTATCATGGACAACTTTGATCACATATTGCTCTTTAAAACCAATATTAATTGCGATAAAAACAAAAAGTTTCTGCATGCAATATTTGACACAAATCCGGCTATCGACTGCTGGAGCATTGATATGGAAGATAAAGATTGTGTATTGCGGATAGTTTCCTACCATCTATCACACAATGATATAATCAAAACACTAAACCATCATGGCTTCCAGTGCTGTGAATTAACTTAACCCACATAATGAAAAATGAACAAACGGTACCGCTAACCAGTTACCAGAAATTTGTAATATTTATTTTAGCTATCACTCAGTTTACCGTGATACTTGACTTTATGGTTATGTCGCCATTGGGCGATATGCTCATGAAATCGCTTAGTTTAAAGCCGTCAGCCTTTGGGGTGGCAGTATCAGCGTACGCCTTCAGCGCTGGTGCTTCGGGCCTGCTAACAGCAGGATTTGCCGATAAATTCGATCGGAAAAAGCTGTTCCTTTTCTTTTATTCCGGGTTTATTATCGGTACCCTTTTTTGCGGATTGGCGCACTCATATACAGCACTTGTTGCCGCCCGTATTGTAACCGGGTTATTTGGCGGCGTGATAGGCTCTATATCCATGGCAATAATTACCGATCTGTTTGCTTTGCAGCAACGTGGACGGGTAATGGGCTTTATACAGATGGGTTTTGGCGGAAGCCAGGTTTTGGGCGTCCCGATAGGTTTATATCTGGCAAACTTATGGGGGTGGGAAGCACCATTCTGGATGGTAGCTGTTCTAAGCATAGCTATAGCCTGCTTAATCGCCATAAAACTAAAACCGGTAACACAACATCTATCAATACAAAAAGACAGATCGGCCCTTACTCATTTATGGCATACCGTAGCAAAAAAAGATTACCGCGTTGGCTTTACCGCAACAGCTTTACTTTCTATAGGCGGTTTTATGATGATGCCCTTTGGCAGCGCTTTCGCCATAAATAATTTGGGACTAACCAACCGGCAATTGCCAATGCTTTTTATGGTGTCGGGAGTTAGTTCTTTATTAATAATGCCTATGATTGGTAAGCTAAGCGATAAGATTGATAAGTTTAAGTTGTTTGCAGGAGCCTGCGTATGGATGATGGTCATCTGCATTATATATACCAACCGTACAATAACCCCCTTGTGGTTGGTAATGATATTTAACGTATGCATGATGATTGGTATTATGAGCCGTATGATACCTTCATCTGCATTAGTAAGTGCCATACCCGAGATGAGCGACCGTGGGGCATTTATGAGTATCAACTCGTCAATGCAGCAAATTGCCGGAGGTGTAGCTGCGGCCGCAGCGGGTATGATAGTTACTCAAAACGGTAAAGGCACCCCTCTGCAACATTATAATATTGTAGGATATGTAGTAGTATGCATTACCCTTATTAGTATTTTACTGATGTGGCGTGTAAACAACCTCACTAAAAAGCGAATGGAAAGTAAAAACGTAAGTATCCCGGAACAAGCGGTAATACATGAAGGATAATAAGCTTATCAAATTGTTTATATTTAGCTCGTTCTAACTAATCACAATGAAAAGAACTTCCCTGATTACTTTAATGACTACTGCCGCTATAGCTGTAAACGCACAAACTAAATTTAATCCGCCTAAAACTAAGGCTATACCTGTAATTGATACGCTGCATGGCGTACAGTTAACTGATAATTACCGTTGGCTTGAGGATAAAACTAATCCTGAAGTTATTGAATGGACAAAAAAGCAACATGATTACGGTGTTGAATACTTGTCTAAAACTCAAAAAGAACATCCCGATTTAAAGAAGGGGATTGCTGCCTATCTTAACATGGACTATGAAGGTCCGTTAAATAATGTAGGCAAACGTGTTTTTCAGACTGTTAAAAAGAAGGGCGACAAACAATATAAAATATATACCATATTAGATGGAAAAAAAATATTGATATGGGATCCTGTAAAACTGGACTCGGCAGGTAAAATTTCTACCAGCGGTGTTGCTTATACTTATGATGGCGAAAGGGCTGCAATAAGTGCGCAAAGGAGCGGTGCCGAAGTTAATACCGTGTATTTCATTGATACACGTACAGGTAAACAGATACATGAGCCGATCACAAATACATCTGGTTTTAGCTGGACAAAAGATCAGCAGCATGCCTACGTAACCCTGCGCAGCCAGGAGGATGTAGATAAGCAACGCCCCCTTAAAACTTACCATATTAAAGTAGGTGACCCTATAGAAAAAGCAACTTTTGTTGGTACAACCGCTGACGCTAAAAACAGCTTTTTTATTTACGATAACCGATATAGCGATGTAACTTTTAGCGGCGAGGGCGATTTTTACTCCAACAGCCTTAAAATGCGCGCGATCGGCAGCCTTAAAGAGGGTAAGCTAATCTACAACAGTAAAAAGTTTCAGGCTTATCCGGAAGCTATAGGCAACAGGCTATATATTAAAACAAACGATAACGCGCCAAACAGCAAACTGATGGTAGCTGACAAGCTGCATCCTGAGTATAAAAACTGGAAAGTGCTTATACCGGAAAGCAGCTCGGTCATGGAAGATTACGTGGTGACCAAAAACAGCATCATTGTTCAGGATAAAAAAGATATCCAGAGCCGCTTGACTATTTATGACCTTAATGGCAAAAAGCTTCGCCCAGTACCACTGCCCGAGGAAGGCAGTATTGGCAGCATCAGTTACGATAGGGAAGAAGATAAGCTCTACATATCATTGGTTACCTTTACCTCTACCCCAAAAACCTACGTATGCTCGCCGGCAGATTATAAGTGGAAACTTTTTTATCAGCGCCATTTGCCTGTGGACATGAGCCAGATAACCGGCGAGATTAAATTTTATACTTCTAAAGACGGCAGCCGTGTACCGGTATTTGTAGTACACCGTAAGGATATAAAGTTAGACGGCAAAAACCCTGTACTACTTACTGCCTACGGCGGCTTCCAATCTGGTATCAAGCCGGGATATTTTGGTTTTTACGCGCCTTTCATACAGGCTGGCGGAGTAGTAGTTCAGCCGGGCATTCGCGGTGGCGACGAGTTTGGCGAAAAGTGGCACCTGGATGGCATGCTGGCCAAAAAGCAAAACAGCTTTGATGATTTTTATTCCTGCGCCGAGTGGCTCATAAAAGAAAAATATACCACAGAAAGTAAAATAGTTGCCCTTGGCGGCAGTAACGGAGGTTTACTGATGGGGGCATCGGCTACGCAGCGGCCCGATCTGTTTAAAGCCATTGTATGTGAAGTACCCTTATTAGATATGCTGCGCTACCATAAGTTTTTGATTGCCCGTTACTGGATACCGGAGTATGGCTCGTCAGAAGACGCGGAACAATTCAGATGGTTGTTGCGCTACTCGCCCTACCACAACATACGTGCGGGTGTAAACCTGCCGCCTATGCTCGTAACTGCCGGAGCTAACGATACCCGTGTAGACCCCATGAACGCTAAAAAGTTTGTTGCAGCATTGCAAAATAATCTCGGTCAAACCAGCCCTGTTATCCTGCACATGGATTTTGACAGCGGACACGGCAGCGGGCAAAGCACCCAACAAGCCATAGACAATTGGACGTTTATATTCGAGTATGTGATGAACCAGTTGGGGATGTAATTACAAGCGTAGTTGATTTAATCAAGAGCTCTATCAGTATTATTGGTAACAATGCTGATAGGCTTGCCTTTTGTTAGCGCTTTATCAAAGCTCTTGAGTGTCTTAACCACATCATACTCGCTTATCCCCGCTTCATCATCGCCAACACTTCCTCTTCTGTACCCTCAAACGGACCGGAAGTTTCAATCTTAAGCCCTGCCATGGCGGCGGCGAACTCCCCGGCTTGTTGTATATCAACACCTTTAACACGTTTATACAGGTAGCCTGCCATATAAGTATCGCCACAACCTGTGGCATCAACAATTTCGGTGGGCTTATAGGCCGGTATAGTATAAAAAATATCGTCAGATAATATAACTGAACCCATACTGCCCAGGGTAACTACCACTTCTTTTACGCCCCATTCGGCTAATACTTTTGCGCCTTGTTTAATATCGGGAATGCCGGTAAGTACCTCTAATTCATGCTCATTTACCTTTAATATATCAATATATTGCAGGGCTTCGCGCTTGTCGGCCCAATCAATAGCATTCACCTGCTGGTTTACAACTTCACGCAGGTAGCCTTGGGCATCAACAGAAACGTTCCCCCGCTCAAAAAGCGATTTGATAAATTCTGTAGACATATCATCGGCCAGCAAAGCGCCTAAATGAAAAATGGTTGCTTCAACATCTTCCAGGTCCCCGGTAGTAAATGCATCCGCCTTTTGCAAAACGCGTTGCGTGCGGTTATCCTGGTTATCGCCATAAATATTTTCGAAGTAAACGCTGTGAGCGCTTGGCATAACCTTTACATCGATCCCTTTATCGGTCAACGTGGCAACATTAGGCAGTTCGTTACCGGCAACGGCAGTAACCAGTTTATATTTAACATCCATATTACGGATGGCGTTCGAAAAGTAAAAAGCTGTGCCGCCGGCCATGTGTTTTTCGGCTTTGGGTGTTACAACTTTATCAAGGGTAATATGGCCTATACAACAAATATCGTACATCAGGACTTAAATTTATATTTGGTTGGATTGCAAATGTAGTATTCTGCCTGTCATATCATTTACAACAATTGTGAATATTATAAAAAGCAGACTATCAACCATAAAAATTTGGGACGAAATTACTTTATACATTAAATTGCATTACACAAAATCTATCTATATATGGATAACTTTAAGGATAACCTGCGGGCTATGTTTGTACCAGAGGCAAATATACCCGCCGAGCACCGCATTGAGGAGATACACCAGCGCGAATATCTGGTCAATGGCGAACTGCGCCAGTGGAGCGGCGATGTAAGCGAGGTTTACTCACCCGTTATGATACCTGCTGCCGACGGGACCCTACAACGCAAACTAATAGGAACATATCCGGTATGTACCGAAACCGAGGCAATGGAGGCTTTGGATGCCGCGCTGCAAGCTTATGATAACGGCCGGGGTGAATGGCCTACTATGAGTATAGCCGACCGCATTAAGTGCATGGAGCGTTTTGTTTATAAAATGAGCGAGCAGCGCACGTTAATTGTTAAACTCATTATGTGGGAGATAGGCAAATCATTAGCAGATGCCGCTAAAGAGTTTGACCGTACTGTTGAATATATCAATGCTACTATCGACGAGCTTAAAGACATTGACAGGCAATCATCCCGCTTTGAAATGGCTGAGGGCCTGGTAGCGCAAATACGCCGCTCGCCATTGGGTGTAGTACTATGTATGGGCCCTTTTAACTACCCGCTGAACGAAACCTTCACTACACTTATACCTGCCCTGATAATGGGTAATACCATATTGTTTAAACCACCAAAGCATGGTACGCTTTTGCATTACCCACTGTTAGCCGCATTCAGAGATTCCTTTCCGAAAGGGGTAGTCAACACGGTTTATGGCCGGGGCGCCGTAGTAACACCAGGACTTATGGCAACTGGCAAAATTAATGTATTGGCTTTTATTGGCAGTAGCAAGGTTGCAAACGACCTGAAGAAACGCCATCCTAAAATAAACAGGTTACGTGCTGTATTAAGCCTGGATGCAAAAAATGCGGCGATTGTTACCAAAGATGCGGACATTAAACTGGCAGTCAGTGAATGTATTTTAGGCGCCCTGTCCTTTAATGGTCAGCGCTGTACAGCTATCAAAGTAATATTCGTACATCAATCTATTGCCGATGACTTTCTTAAATTGCTGGCAGATACCGTAGAAGCAATGAAACCGGGTTTACCGTGGACCGAAGGTGTAAAACTTACGCCTCTGCCAGAACCACATAAGCCCGACTACCTGAAAGATTGCATAGACGATGCTATTGCAAACGGGGCTAAAATAGTAAATCAGCACGGCGGCATAACAGCCGGCTCATTTGTATTCCCGGCAGTGGTTTATCCTGTTAATGAGAAAATGAAATTGTATCGCGAAGAGCAGTTTGGCCCAATAATACCGGTTATTCCTTTTAATGATATTGAGGAACCGATACAGTATCAGATAGATTCTCCGCATGGCATGCAGGTAAGTATATTCAGTAATGATGCAAAAGAGATATCGGCGCTGATTGATCCATTTGTTAACCTGGTAAGCCGTGTTAACATCAATAGCCAGTGCCAGCGCGGGCCAGATGTATTTCCGTTCACTGGCCGTAAGGACAGTGCCGAAGGCACATTATCTGTTCATGATGCCTTACGCTCGTTCTCTATTCGTTCATTGGTAGCCGCTAAACTTAACGACACCAATAAGCAATTGATCAACGAAATTGTTAACGATAACGACTCCAACTTCTTGAGTACAAAGTTTATTTTGTAAGTGAATATAATTTAAAGATAAGAAGGGCGCTTATAGCGTCCTTTCTTGTTTTGAACCTATAACTATGAGTTAACAAATTAATGGTTTAAATAGATAAAAGCTATAATGGTATAGATATTTAAAATAAATCCGGGCCGGATTTTATCTTATCTTTGTTGCATAAATTATAAAAAAACAACATATATGTTAACGATAGGACAAAAATTTCCCGCTTTTAGTAAAACCGCTGTAGTTTCTTTAGAAAAAGGTAAAGAGTTTGAAACTATTACTTCTGAGTATCTGACTAATGAAGATAATGTTTGGACTGTAATGTTCTGGTGGCCAAAAGATTTCACTTTTGTGTGCCCTACCGAGATTGCCGAATTCAACAAAAACTACGGTGAATTTCGTGACCGCGATACCCGTTTGATCGGCGCTTCTACTGACAGCGAATTTGTTCATGCTGCATGGAGAACTCATCACGATGACCTTCGCGATCTTAAATTCCCGATGCTTGCTGATACTTCAAAATCTTTAGCTGAAGAATTAGGCATCCTTGAGCCAAACGAGAAAATAGCTTACCGTGCTACTTTCATTATTGACCCACAAGGTATCATCCGTTGGGTATCTGTTAACGATCTTAACGTTGGCCGTAATGTAAAAGAAGTATTACGTGTATTAGATGGCTTACAAACAGATGAGCTTTGCCCTTGCAATTGGGAAAAAGGTCAGGAAACCTTAACTGTTTAATCAGGTAATAAAATAACTTATTTAACCACAAAGCTCACAAAGGAACACACAAGGATGCACAGAAATTTAACTTTGCGCCCTTTGTGAAACTTGGTGACCTTTGTGGTTTTTCTTTTTAATAATAAAACTACCATGAGCGAAAGCACCGAATTAATCCAGGAAATATTACAAACCGTTGGCCAGCCGGCTGATTACCGTACCGACGCCCTACAACTTTTAGAAACAGGCGAATCTCGTTACCTGCGCGATTTTAAGCTGAATTTTACCAGCACCCTTACTTCAGAGCATTTAAGTGCAAAAGAGTGTGCCCTTTTAGGACTTAGCACAGTTGTAAATAACCAAAATACAGCGCTGATACAGTATTATACTAATGTAGCTAAACAAAATGATGCTACAGATGCAGAAGTGGCCGAAGCTGTTGGATGCGCTTCTTTATTAGCTTCAAATAACGTATTTTACCGTTTCAGGCACTTCACTCAAAAGGAAAAATATACGCAGATACCTGCCCGCATACGCATGCAGTTAATGATGAAACCTGTTACAGGTAAAGAGTTTTTTGAATTAATGAGCCTTGCTATCTCCGCCGTAAACGGCTGCGAAATGTGTGTAAACGCACATGAAGACTCATTAATAAAATTGGGAACTACAGAAGAGCGTATTTTTGATGCTGTAAGAATTGCATCATTGGTAACTGCTACAGGTAAAATTATTTTTTAAGCAAAAAAATGAAAGGTTAAAAAATAATGTTCAATAAATTTGGGTTTGTTAATTTAAAAGCCTTAATTTTAAGGCTTAAAGATAACCAATACCCCTGTTATCAATAATCAATCACAATCCTGTAATAGTTAAAGATCCCAGGGGGATTTGGAATTTAATTGTTGATTTTTTGGAGAAGCCGTTCTGTTTTTATAAACAGAACGGCTTTGCTTTTTTTAGTGGGCATCTGCCACCGCTTTTAGCCTTTTAAATGGCTGCAGATATAGTAACGGTATCGAAAATAGCATGATCAAACCTGATACCCAGTAAGCGTCATCATAAGTTAAAAGCAGCGTTTGCCTTATTATAGTTCCCTCAATTGCCGCATAAGCCATATGAGTAGCATCTATCATTGATTTGCCTTTAGCCATAAATCCATGCATCAACAAATTAAAGCGTTCGTTAAATGCCGGGTTATAAGGGTTGATATTGGTGATAAGGTTTGATCTGTGGAAACCCTGGCGAACGTGTATAAGTGTTGTAAGCGACGCAATACCAAACGAACCGCCCAATTGCCTCATCATGTTATTCAACCCCGAACCCTGGCCAATTTCCGGGCCTTTCAGGTCGGCCATTGCCAAAGTGGTCAAAGGAACGAATAACAACGCCATACCTACCCCACGTACAAGTAGTGGTACCAATACGTCTTTCTCGCCTGTGGCCAGTGTTGAGTTGCTTAGCATCCAGGTAAACACAAAGAACAGGAACATACCACCGGTAGCCATAAACTGGGCAGGAACACCTTTGTTAAGCATTTTACCTATGAAAGGCATCATGGCAATGGTACACAAACCACCCGGAAACAGCAGCTCGCCGGTTTGCTGCGCATTAAAGCCTAACAAATTCTGGCAAAACACCGGGAATACAAATACCGAACCATACAACCCAAAACCGAGGATAAAGGATGTGAACATCCCTACGGCAAAACTTCGGTGTCGCATTATGCTAAAATTTACAATAGGGTGGTCAGTACTTAACTCGCGCCATATAAATAATATGGTGCCTATTACAGCCATTACGGTTAATACAATAATGTAGGTTTTTGCAAACCAGTCTTCCGATTCACCTTTTTCCAGAATAGTTTGTAAACTACCTACTGCAACAGCAAGTAAAGCAATACCCCACCAATCTATGGGCTTCTTTGCATCTTTTGGTGTTTCCCTAACAAATGTATAGGTGAGAAAGAGAGCCAAGGCCCCCACTGGTATATTAACATAAAATATCCACGGCCAGGCATAGTTTTCAGTTATCCAACCCCCAATAGTTGGCCCTACAGTAGGTCCAACTACTGCGCCTAAGCCAAATAGTGCTGTAGCGGTACCAATTTGTTCGCGTGGCCAGGTTTCAATCAATATAGCCTGAGCTGTAGATATTAATCCACCGCCAGCTATACCTTGTAGTATACGGAAAATAACCAGTTCATTTAACGTACTTGCGTTACCGCAAAGGAATGATGCTATAGTAAAAACAACTATAGACGCCATAAAATAGTTTTTACGGCCGAAGCGTCCGCCCAACCACCCCGACATAGGGAGAATGATAACGTTTGCTACGGCATAACCGGTAACCACCCATGCAATATCCTCAAGAGTTGCGCCAAGGTTACCTTGTATGTGCGGAATAGCCACGTTTACGATGGTGGTGTCGATCAGCTCAAGCAACGACGCCATGATCACCGTAATGGTAATTATCCACTTTTTAAAGCCAGTTTCAGCCATTTTATTAGTCTTTGGTAATTACAGAAACATTTACGCTCATACCTGGGCGTAATCTGGCAATATCTTCTTTACTGCCTTTAAGTTTTATTTTTACAGGTACACGTTGCACAACCTTAACAAAGTTACCAGTAGCATTATCTGGTGGAAGCAAAGAGAATTTTGCACCTGTAGCGGGCGAAAAATTGTAAACTTCGCCTTCAATTTTCAGATCCGGGTAAGCGTCCACTTCAACATCCACTTTCTGTCCGTTACGAATATCCTCTAATTGAGTTTCTTTGAAATTGGCAGTAATGTAAAGGCTGTTATCATTTACAATAGAAAATAATGTTTGCCCGGCTTGTACCAACTGCCCAACCTGTACATTCTTTTTGGCAGCAAGGCCGCTCGCAGGCGATTTAATATTGGTATAAGATAATTGCAATTTGGCATAGTCAACCTCTGCCTGGCGGGCAGTTACGCCGGTATTAGTAACCTTTAACTGGCTGCGTGTTGTACCAACCTGCTCCTGGGCAGCTTTATACTGATCGCGGGCAGCATTATAGTTAGCCTGGGCAACAGCTAAATCTGCTTTCGCCTGATCAAATTGCTGGCGTGTAACAGACCCATCTTTGACAAGGTTAGCATACCGGTCATAATCTTTACGTACTTTTTCAAGGCGTGCCTTTGCGGATGCAACCTCTGCCTTAGCGCTTGATGAGTTGGCGGCAGTAGCATAGATCTGCGATTGACCAACATTAATACCGGCGCTTGCACCTTGTTGTGCAGCCAAAGCCTGCTCAACTTTAACCTTGTAATCGCGGTCATCTATTTTAACCAGTAACTGACCTTTATTTACGTGAGTGTTTTCTTCAAATAAAATTGAATCTACATATCCACCTACCCGAGCAACAACGGGGCTTATATCGCCGTCTATCTGCGCATCGTCTGTATCAACGTGCTTGCTGAAGTATATATATTCTTTTATACCAAAAATAGCACCGCCAATAAGTATGATCCCTAATATGATAGGAAGTACCCTATTCGGTTTCTTTTTAGTTTCTTCTGTTTCCTGAGTTGCCATTGTGTTATTCTGTTATTTGTTAAGTTTTCCTGTTGATTTTAATAATGTATAATATGCAAGGCCAGCATCGGCTTTAGCCAGTTCCAGGTTAATCTCAGCCTGGTAAAGCAGGGTTTGGGCATCTGCACGGTCTGTAGCTGATGATATATTGCTGCGATATTTATTTTCCAATATGCGGTTATTCTCCTGCGCCTGGTTTATTGAGGTTTGTAGCAGGTTTATTTTTTCTACAGCCATTTTATAGTTCTGGTAGCTTTGATTTACCTCATTGCGGATATTATCTGTAGTGATGCCTTTATTAATTACTACCTCTTCGCGCTGTAACTGGGCTTCTTTTACTTTGTTTTTATTGTTCCATAGTGTACCAAAGTCCCAGCCTAATGTTAAACCGATTGATATCGGCGTTATAAAATTTCCGGATTTAGGAAGCGGATTGCCAGAAACGCCAACATAATAGGCGCTGCCAGATGCTGAAAGCGTTGGCGAAGCATTGGCTTTAATACTTTTAACATTGGTTTCAGCAACTTTGGCACGTACATCTGCCTGTCTTAACTCTGCCCGGTTAGCCATGGCGCTATCCAGATAGGCAGATAATGTGCCTATAGCTTGTGCCCCTTCATTGATCTGTGCAATGTTAAGCTCGGTACTTTCAGGTAAACCTAACAGGATGTTCATGTTGTAATTGATGATCTTGCGGTTATTTTCCAGGTCGATACCATTCAGTTCGATATTGGAACGTTGGAGTTGAAAACGTAAAACATCATTTTTAGTCACAAGCCCTTGTTCAAAAAAGCGCTGCGATTGCTTGATCTGTGCATCAATGGTGTTTAAATTTTGCTGTACAACCTTTTGGCTTTGCAGCACTTTGTACAAGTTGTAATACGCATTGATTATTGCATAAGCGATCTGGTCTTTGTCGTTTTCGGCGTCAAGGCGTGCTACTTCAGTGAGTAACGTGGTTGATTCGCGGGCATAACGCAATTTGTTACCAGCCCAAATTACCTGGTTTAATGATAAAGTACCTAAGTACGCGTTAGCGCTTGTTGGCAGGCTAAGGCTTTCTTCGCCAAGTTTAAGGGTGTGTGCCGGTATTTGTGCACGGTTGTAGCCAAAACTGGCGCTACCTGTTGGCAGCGAACGGTCTTTTGCCTGCTCGTACTGTGATACGGCCTGGTCAATGCGAGATTGTGATAGCTTGAGCTGTTTACTGTTTGCCAAGCCAAGCTGAAGCGCCTCATTTAAAGTGATTGTTTTGTCCTGTGCGGCGGCAGGATTAGCAACCAGCAATGCCAAAAACATTACGACAATGCTACATGCGGCCTTAAAGGTTTTGCTTGTTCTGGAAGGTTTCAAGTGTAAATTATTATATGTTGTCATTTTAATTCTGTAAGTAAGATTTTAACAGCTTTTTCATGTAATTTTTAAAACGCGGCTTTAGCTTTTCTTCCTGTTGTTTTACATCCATTACATCATAACCCAATACAGCCGATGATATATGAGGGGTGTTGATTAAATAGTTTTTAGTACCAAACATGGTAGCTACTAAAAGCTCCTTGTCAGCATCTTTAATAAACTCACCGCTTTTTATACCATCTTCTATTATACCCTGAAATACAAAAACATTTCTCATTACAATACTGGTAATCTGGTCGGTAAGCTCTGTTTTTTTTGATTTGGAAATTTCCCGGTTAAGCATGATATGAAAGCAGTTATTAGTTACAACACGCTCTATATAACTGTCAATAAATTTTTCCAGCTTTTCCCATGCATTGATGCTTTCATCGTTACCTATACCTAATAAAGTAGCCTGAAAAGTGGATATTCTTCTTTCAAAGATGGCCAGGAAAACTCCTTCTTTCGAGCCGAAGTAATAGTTAAGCATCGCCATATTAACACCAGCTTCACCGGATATCATCCGGGTTGATGCTCCATCATAGCCGTGTTCTGCAAACACACGTTCGGCTACGTCGAGTATATGGTCCTTTTTATCTGTTTTTTCCTTTTCCATTTTTTTTGTCCCATGCAAAATTAATCAAGCGATTGATTAATTTTGTAATCATATTGTCATTTGAGAATAAATAGCTCTTAATCAGTAATAAAAATTAAAGCAACCAGTTAAGAAAAGCATCTTTGTCGATTACGTTTCAAATCGGAACATGCAATAATTACACCAATCAAAAGAGGGCAAAAACAAAAGAAGCTGTCTCAAAAGGGCAGCTTCTTTTAGTTTCAGGTGTATTTTTTGCAACTTAAAGGCATGGGAGGCAAGGTAGTCTTTAAGGAATATGATCCTGACCAG